>JAOAPI010000137.1 GCA_025462865.1 Candidatus Sulfotelmatobacter sp.
GTAGCGCTCATAGAGCTTCTCGTCGGTCCAGGTGCGGTTGAGCGGGATGTCTGGGAC
Organism: Candidatus Sulfotelmatobacter sp.; assembly: GCA_025462865.1. GTDB lineage: Bacteria > Acidobacteriota > Terriglobia > Terriglobales > Acidobacteriaceae > Sulfotelmatobacter. Next base: position 58 of record JAOAPI010000137.1, read on the forward strand.
GAACGCGTAGACATCCTTAGAAGCGTGCTGCGCCGCCTTGCGCAACGACACCAGAAACCGAACGAAACGGGTTCGCAGATATTGCGCATACGACCTTGCGGTTTTCTCATTCGTAAACCGCCCCGCGACGACATACGACTCCGTGCATGCCTCACCGGGCCCTGCGATGATGGGCCTGCTCAGGAACATGGTCTCGACCGCGGCGCTCGTGCCCTGGATGCCCGTCATCAACACCTTCCATTCATCTATCCACGCTGCGTTTCTTTCGATCGCTGCCCGTTCTACCCATGAAACGCGCCCTGAGCCATAGAGCTTGACGGGATGCTTGAGACCCTTGCTCGACGCTGCGCCGTGGACGAAGGTCCTCAGCCCGAACGGTTTCTGGCTGGACACACGCGCATCGAGTGTTGCTTCGGCCTTGCCGCCGACGCGGAAAGCGCGGACCTTGTCGAGAATTGAAACAGCCTCGTTTCGGCGGACCAGAACGTCGTAAGCGTCCAAACGTCGCTGCATCGGTGGGCCGAGGGGTTCGCCGTCCCACATCGTCTGCACGGAGCAAAGACCGTTATAGTCGCGATCCCACAAGAAGTACGAGACGCCTCCTCGGATCTTCACACCGGGGAATCCGTCGTAGAGCTTTGGGTAGTCCACTAGGTTCCGCAGACGCGATTCGCTAAGCATCCGTTCCCGAAAGCCGTCGAGGCCCTTCCCGCCGCTAAACCAGCGTGACGGCGTAATCATCACAATGTATCGTGGTTTGAGCTTTATGGCGCTCTCAACGAACTTCTGATAGATCGGCGATGCGCTTGCGCCGTGCCCGCCATCGTCCAACTGATATGGTGGATTGCCGATAATGACATCGAATTTCATGTTAAAGATACCCTCCGGCTTGTCAGTATGAATGAAAGCATAAGCATGGCTTTCCAACTCTTCGCCTCGTTCATAAGTCTCCTTGCTGGCTCCGCAGTGCACACAACTCCCGTTGGCCCAGGTGTGCTCCACGCGCCTGAACCAAATATTTCCTTCGGCGTTGTCGAAGGCCTCGCAGACGGAATACTTCCCGTTGGCGGTCTTGGAGCAGTACAGGGACCGGCGGGATATTAGGGCGGTCAATTCCGTGATGGCGAGTCCGTACAGTTGTTTCTTGAAGATGTGGTCCATCCGTTTCTGGCGATTGGGGATTTGTTTCTCCAGTCCCTTGTCGAGGCGTTTGGCAATCTCTCGAAGGAACACGCCAGACTTGCAGCCCGGATCGAGGAATGTGGCCTTCCTGTTGCTCCAGAGATCCACAGGAAACATGTCAAGAATCCGATTCACCAGTTGCGGAGGTGTGAAGACTTCGTCACTGCTCAGGTTGGCTATGCAACTGAGCACATCGGGATTGTAGTTAGTGTCCGACACTGGCGATCTCCATGAAATGAACAGGAGGATACTCCCTTTCCGGTGTCGGTATGAACACATTCTCGCCTAGGTCGGAGAAGAGTGGTAGTTCCTTCATGCCCTCGTGCGCCAGTAAACCGTGAAACGTGAAGTCCCTCCGTTTCAGCATGCTCCCGTTGACCGGTGACCATTCTGAAAAGACTATGTAGCTGTTCTTCGCATCCGCCGTTCTGAGGGTCAAGGCATCGCCCCAGACAATGTTCCGCTCAAGGATGAATCGTACCGCCCCTCGGCACTCGTCCTTTCCAGAGGCCTTGAAGAAGCGCATGTAGCTTGCCTCAAATACCTCAAAGAGTCTTCGTCGACAATCGCCGACGTTGTCGGGCAGGATATCAATCCCGTAGATAGATGAGACAGCCAGGACGGCATAGCGCTCAAAGTCCAATTGCGACTTACCGTAGCGGTTCCCCACAACTACTAACTTGCGTTCCAGAATCGCTATCAGGAAGTTCCCGTCGCCGCAAGCGGGCTCTAAAAAACGGGAGTCGATTCGTTCCGTTTCCTGCTTTACTAGATCGAGCATGGCGTTGACTTCGCGTTGCCCGGTCAACACCTCGCCATGATCCGAGACTCTTTTCTTGGTTCTGACATGTGAAGCGGTTCGTTTGACATCATCTTCCGAGAGCATCGCGGAACGTTCTACCTCCGGGGTTGGGCCAACCATCATTCCGCCTCCTTCGCATATTCGTCAAGGACGGTGTCCGATAAATGAGACCAGTGTTTTTGCTCCGCCATCTCACGCAGGCTGTCATACGACAAGTAAGTGCAATTACTTGTCAGAGGGGGGCCTATTTCAGCGAAAATACGTGGCGACGAATTTCCTGAAAGACCTTCTGTCGCTTTGCTTCCGTGGCCACAATATGCAGCTCAATGTCCATCTTGAGTTGAAGCGCTAACAAGTCAACCTTCCCCTAAAACCATGCCGATCACTGGCGCTTAGCGACCTTTGACGTGCGGCGTGAGATCGTTCGCTTCCTCGCCTGCACCAGTCCCTTGCGAGCTGGCAAGAAATGTACCAACCCACCGCAGAGAATCAGGAGAAGGCACTGATCAAATGTCACCACACCGCGGACTAGTAGAAGTAGACTGACGCAAAAGGACGCTTTGGGCCAACCCAGGGCCAGCACTACCGCACGAATTTTCGGTGGGTCCCACACTATGTTCTCTCACATATAAAACCGGTACTCGGGACGGATCTTCATGCCGGCCGGAACCTCGGCAAGGATCTGCCCTACCCGACGGGAAAACGCTGTTGTAATCGGGTCCCAACATGCAAAATCGGCCGTGTTCCAATTCATCTTCGTGAGCGCCAAGACTTCCTTCAGCACAACGTCCCAAGGACTGTCCCCAACGTGCTCCAATATCTCCAATGGCTGTGGCACTCTCGCGCCTGGATATGTTCGTAAGAACGGCACGTACCCCACCGTATACAGTAATAAGTCTGCTTCACTGAATTTCACATAAGTCCCGCGCAATGGAGGGTAGTCGCCTTTTCGATAGAACTGCAGGCCCCGCGACCCAAGCGCCACAAAGTCTCTCCGTGGGACTAGCTCGCAGGCTTCTTCGAATCCTGCCAGTTCCTCTTCCCAAAATCGCGAGCTCTTGTGCACAACCATGCGAGTTGGCAGGCTGCCCCGATTCTGCTTCTGATACAGCTCGATCACATCGCGCAATAGACTGGCGGCCAGCTGCTTGTCGAGGTGAGGCGACTTGCCTTGTCGCTGTTCGTCCCACTCGAAGGTGCCACCCCGTAAGACATATCCATCACCAGCCGCCGTAAATGCCTGCGCCATTGACGTCTGAATCCGCGGAGTCTCTCCGAACACTTCACGATAGAAAGACACGCCAACGAAGCAGACCCCAGGATCGAGTTCCGCCAGGCGCCATGGTGAGCCACCGGCTTTGTGGTACAGAGCCGTCGTAAAGTTCCATGCACGCGTTGCCACATCCTGTGTTCTCTGGCCTGGGCCAGCTGGGGCAGCTGTTGTCAATCGTAAGGTCCGCGGCCATACCAGCTGGGTGGGGATTCCGAATTGCATTGCCTCGGCTTTCAGTCCTCGGCGCAAGTTCTGATGCCCAGCCTCCTCTTCTTCCAAGCTGCCGGGGTCGAGGACGGAAAATAAAGAACCCTGCAAAGCATCGACCTTTGACTTTTTCTTGCGCTTGGCGCGCTGTTCGCGCACGCGTTTGGCGCGTGCGCGACGATCCTCCACCGTGCACCGGTCGATGACGTCTTGTGGCATGCAGCAAAGCACTACGTCCGGTCTTTGGTCGCGCGCCGCCAGTACCTCTAAGGCTCGGACGTACAATCCCACCACCTTCTTGACACGCTGCGCGTAGTCGTCAGTTGACAGGGCGCTCCTAATTTCCACATCCCGAATGCTCTCCCGCCAGGGCTCGCCGAAGTTAACCTCGCACTGGAATTGTCCGCTGGAATTGATTCCGGGAAAGTGTGGATATAGGAAAGGCTGTGCGCCTTCGTTCGTCAACATGCCGCGACAGGCATTCAGCCATGCCTCCGCGTCTGCGATCATTCCTGAAGGACCGACGATACCGACAATTATGTTTTTCAATGCCGGCCCGGATTGACCAACCAGGCTGTACGGGCCATATAGGGCCAGCCCCGTTTTCGGGTCAACGTGACGTTGCTGTCCCCCAAATGCTAGGAGCGGCTCCGAAATCAGACCAGACTCGAAATTCGGCACCCGCACCATCGGACGGGGCGCCGAGCGACGGCGACTGTACTCAGCGCGATTCATTCGGTCTCCTCATCGACGGGCACTCCTTCATCGATTTCGCCGTCGTCCAGCTCCTCAATCTCCACGTCCTCATCTAGAGAAGCATCGAGAACAATCTCGGCACGTTCCTCTTCGTCAGCAGCAATCACCGGAGCCTCTTCGTCTAGCAGCCGCATCAGATCCCTTTGATCATTACCAATACCGAATGCAAGCTGGATATGAGCGGGTGCAGTAGCGACCTCCAGGAACTGATCCCCCGAGCGGATGGCGATCGGTCCACCTTTTCCTCCGCGGAGAATGCTTGTCCAGAAGCGAATGTGAAATAGAACCTGCATGTTGCGTTCCGGGCCTGTCCAGCGTATGACCTTCCGCCCAATGTCTGGCCCTGTGGCAGCAGTGTGCCCATCGTTGGAAATCACCCACGTCGGAACCACTTGGATGTAGAACTTGTTAGCGAGAAAGATCACCTGCACATATGCTCCCAAGTTTCTCCAAAACAACACGCGATCATCTTTCACCACGGGTTTGGCCACGGTGCGCAACGCCTTCTTCTTCCGGGGAGTCCAAGTAATCGTTCTCGCTTGCCCGTCTCTATCGGGAAAAAAGAACCGACCCTGCTTCTCTTCGTCAATCACCAGTCCCGCTCGACCCAGATGCCTCCCAATCGCCATGTTGAAGAGCGATACCACCAGTTTCCGCAAGTCCTCATCCCGAACGAACGTTGCCATATCAACAACCTCGACCGTGTTTTCATCAATCACCGAAGCTAATGCTCCGTCGGGATCTTCCAAGTCATGGAAGGTGATGATTCGATCTTCGTACATACGAAAGGCCGGCATGAAGCGTCGTTCCGGCTCGATTCCCTCACTTTCTTGCACTGCCCGAATCACCTGCTTAATCCGACTCTTGGAAGGCGGAAGCTCTTCTCCTTGGGCATTGACTCGGATCAGATCACTGGCAATCTCTGCGGTGTACACGTACCGAGGCAGGCGCTCGATCGGAAGCAAATTGCAGTACAAGGTTTCTGTCACAACATCCGGATCAGCATCCGGAACCGCCCGCTCGGCGATCAAGGTAGCGCGTTCGATTCGGCCATCGGCCGTGATCAGCTGACCGCGATGCATCACCGGGCGCGGCAAGGGCTCGTTTCGTAAGATCGCTAGCAACTGGCGTAGCCCTTCGGCGAACCGATCGCCTCGAAGGTCAATGGCCTTGAGATGTCGTAGCAGGAACGGAATGAAAGGACAGTCTGCGACGACGAGGGGAATCAGACGCGCTCTGCGATTGTCCGGGTCCGTATGTAAAACGGCGTGCCACTCCGCATCCGTCCAGCCACTGGTGCTCTGGAAATACGCCGGCGTCATCACTACCGCAATGAAACGGCTTTTTTCCAAACCCTCGTTTACTTTGCCGGGGATGCTTTCGCCGGCTCGAATTTCCGCTTCGTCCACCCAGACTGTTAGCTGCCGCCCACCATATAGTTCTGATTCGATCGCGCCCGCCAGTTCGCGCACCACCGACTTGTCTTTCGAGCTGTGAGAAAGAAACAAGTCGCGCGTTGCTGGACCGGCTTCGGGGGCGTATCCTGCAGCTGTCAGCAGTGCCTCGTAGCGGACCTTGTACAACTCGGCGAGCTTACGCAACATTGTGGGGGATGGGTTCTCTGCTTTTCCCGTTTCGAGCTGTGACAGATAGGCATTCGAGATCGAAGTCTGTGTTTCCACGGCACGCAGCGTGAATCCGCCATCGGTACGGCTCTTCTTTAAGAGGGCGCCTAGTGACTCCAGCATTTCGCCACTGTAGCCATGTTTGCTTGAAATAACAAGCACAATCGCATTACGCTCAATAAAACAAGCGCAAGGTTGCACGACAAATTTCCTTGCACTTTTAACAACACAACAATATAGTTGTGTTGATGATACCGGACCTAGATGGCGACGGGAATCTCCCTCCTGGGATTCACCCGGTCAGTTGGGCCGAGCTTGAACGCTGCGGCTCGAACCCGCACCGCCGGCACTTGCTGTCCGGACTGCGGCGCGCAGCGGAGGTGCTCAGAGTTGCCGGCTGCAAAACGATGTACGTGGATGGCAGTTTTGTAACGAGCAAGGACGTTCCTTCGGACTTTGATGGGTGCTGGGAACGAGCGGGTATGAGCCTGTTGACGCTTCAAGCGGCAGATCCGGTACTGCTGATATTCGACAGCAGACGCGCGGCGCAAAAGGCTAAGTATTTCGGAGAACTCTTTCCGGCGGACATGGTGGAAGGCGGATCAGGGATGACCTTTCTTAACTTTTTTCAGCGCGACAAGGATACCGGTCGAGCGAAAGGAATCCTCGCCCTAGATCTGGGGAGCTTGTGATGATCAGGAACGAAAGACAATACCGGATTACGAAAGCTCGTGTAGAAGAGTTTGAACGCGCGTTTGCGGACTTCTCTTCCAGAACCGCAACGACAGATGAAGATCGGCTGTGGCTGAAGGTCCAGAAAGATGCTCTTGCTAGTCAGCTTGATGAGCTCCGGTCCGAAGTGCTGGAGTACGAGGATTTGCGTGCGCGGGGATTAGGTACGTTAGAAGTGAATTCTCTCGATGAGATCCCTCAAGCGTTGGTGAAGGCTCGAATCGCGGTCGGTTTGACGCAAAAAGACTTAGCAGATCGGCTTGGCGTTAAGGAACAACAGATTCAGCGTTACGAGGCTACAGATTACGCTGGCGCTAGTCTTGAAAGAATTCGCGAAATCATGAAGGCCTTGGGTCTCAAACTGTCCAATGGGGTGTTCTTGCCCGTGACTGCGACTACGTTCGGAGAAGTGTTGAAGCGCACCAAAGCGGTGGGGCTGCCAAAGGAGTTTATTCAGAATCGGATTCTCCCCAAGAACCTTGCTTCCACGCTGCGTGCTGGTTTTTCGATGGATGAGCCAGACACCCAAGTTTGGGCTCTGGAAGCAGCGGCAAGAGTCGGTCGGGTTTTTAGCTGGACAACGGACTCAATTCTAAGCGGCGCGCCTCTATCGCTTCGAGGCGACGTACTAGCGCAGGCTCAATTCAAAGTTCCCGCGCGCACCGATCAACAGTTCTTCGCGGCATACACAGTCTATGCGCATTATCTGGCGTTAGTTCTCTTACAGTGTACCCCGCATGTGCAATCGCGCAAGGACATTCCAATGGATGCTGACTCCATTCGTAATTCAGTTTCAGACGCGAAAGGGAGGATAACCTTTGAAAGCATTCTTCGATACTGCTGGGATGATCTTGGTATTCCCGTTCTACCACTGAATGATTCTGGCGCGTTTCATGGGGCTTGTTGGCGCGTCAAGGGCAGAAACGTGATTGTCCTGAAACAAAAGACTGCGTCGCACGCCAGATGGATTGTCGACTTACTGCATGAGATTCGGCATTTGGCAAAACGACCGCAAAACGAAGATGTGGCCATAGTGGAACCCGAAGTACTGATGAAGGATGCGCCATCTGACTTTGTCGATGAGGAAGCTGAGGCAACTGACTTCGCTGGCGAAGTGGCACTTGGAGGACGGGCGGAGGAGCTGGCACAGAAGTGTGTTGATGTCGCAAAAGGAAAACTGGAGTGGCTCAAGAATGCGGTCACGAAGGTTGCGAAAGACGAGAATGTGCCCGTGGATTTACTCGCAAACTACATGGCCTACCGCCTGTCATTGCAGGGTGAGAATTGGTGGGGCACTGCACAAAATCTCCAAAAGGAAGATGGAGATCCCTGGCAGGCGGCTCGAGATTTTGTTCTTTCGCGGGCAAAGTTCGATGATGTAAATCCAATTGACAAGGAGTTGCTACTCCAAGCCTTGTCAGAACCGAGCAGTTATGGCGCCTGAATCTGTAGCTGGCAAGAAAAAGAAGCTGGCTCCCCTAAAGATAACGTGCACGAGCACAGCTTGTGATGACGATCTTCACTGTTTTAAGCAGGCCAAAAAGAAGGGCAAGGAACACGTATCTGGCGGGAAATGCCGCGACTGCGGTGTCGATCTTGTCGATTTCTCGCGCGTTCAGAAGCGCAATTTGAAGGATCTCGAATACACGTTCAAGTCGTTGAAGTACGAACTAATTCGGCATCACTTCTGGCACTTGGAAATTGATCTCCGTGCGATGAACTATGCGCGGCGCAAAGGCACTACGGCTCTCCGAGTAGCGGCAGAGAAGCGCATCCGGACCGCTGTGGGGCCGGCTCAGCCCTGGCACGATGGAACTCAGACGCCGAAGAGCGGAAATCCGCTTTACTACGCGCAGCACGCAACCGCAACCTGTTGTCGCAAGTGCATTCAATATTGGTACGGTGTAGAGACGGGCCGAGATCTGTCTGAAGAGGAAATCCAGTACTTCTCTGCACTGGTAAATATGTTTGTGGAAGACAGGCTCCCGAATTTGACAGAGACAGGCGAAAAAGTTCCTCCGATTAAGAAATCCGAAGCTGAATGGGACGAGGAACAAGATGAGTAGACGGCCATCGCCTATTTGAACTCAGACGATCTCGCTTGTTACGCATTTATCCATGACGAGCCGTTATTCTTGGCTGAAAAGCCTAAAATAGAAGTCAAATGAGCACGTCCCGGCACGAGGTAAACAGGCAAACCGATGCCCATTCTCAACGGCACGCAGATTCAAGAGCGAATACGCAAGGCAGAGCTGATCCGTGATGCAAAGATGCGTCCATCTGGCGAGGCTGACGTCGAAGCAGCAAGCTACGACCTAAGGGTTGGCACCATCCTCTGGAAAGATCGACAAACCGGCGACCTTCGAATGGAAAGCTATGTCGCCAATCAGGAAGGTCAAGCCGCCGTGACGCTACATCCTGGGCAGATGATTTTTGTGATGACCCAGGAAGAGATACGACTGCCTCTTGATCTCTGTGGAACGGTCTACTCACGGAATAAACTCCAAAAAGAAAACATCCTCGCTCTCAATGCAGGACATGTTGACCCAGGCTACGATGGCCCAATCCTCATCCGACTCATTAACCTAAGCGCGCAACCCTGGGCGCTAGCGCCAGGGGATGCTGTCTTCACGATAGTTTTCCACACCGTCGCGCAAGATCCAAACGCCGAATTCCAAGACCGCAGAACCAAGCAGGAGACGCTCAAGGTAGCAGCTAGTACTGCGATGCAGGCATTCAGTAATCCCTTCCACGACTTATACAAGGATGAGATTGCTCGACAGTTGCAAGCTCATTATTCTGAAGCAGAAAGCAAAATCCGCGTTTCTCTGCAAAGTGAATATGTTCGACGCGATCAGTTAACGCTCCGACTGCTTATCGCAAGCGGCAGCGTGATCGGTGGAGTGCTTCTTCTTTCACGAGTACCTTGGGACAAAGTTGGAGTTTGGCTTAAGTACTGGCTACACCTGTGACTCCCAATATGAACGAGGCGCTACCAATTATCGACACCGCAAAATTCTCGGAGCACCTTCGTGTCCGGGGAATACGCACGGAACAGCAACAAATCCTTATTACGAATTTCAAAGGGTCCCAGCAAGAGCAAGACCTTTCCGCGCCAACCAACTGTGCTGGATACGGCCGCATCCACCACTTCCGTCGTCCCCAACCCCATCCCTGGCCTTCAAATCCGCTGCCCATTGACCCCGCGGCCCGAGCTCTTGGCCTGCCGCAGCTCGATGAAATACAAGCGCAGGTATTCCAGAACGCTATTTGCAGTTGGCGCTGCTGGTATTGCTTCGTTGACTTCGACTTGCTTTCTGCCAATCCAGCCCATGCTCAATTCATGAGCGCCGACGATCTGCTCGATCTATATGTGGCGGAGAGAACACGGCCCGTTGTAATTGATCTCTCAGGTGGCCAACCCGACCTAGTTCCTGAGTGGAGCCTCTGGATGTCGGATGCGATCGCCCGTCGAGGCCTCACCACGTCTGTGTACCTATGGACGGATGACAACCTGAGCAATGATTACCTCTGGCGCTTTCTGAAAAGCGAGGAGATCGAGCGTCTGCGAAGGAGCGCAAACTATGGTCGTGTTGGCTGCTTCAAGGGATTTGATGAGAAGTCATTTTCCTTCAACACGAAAGCAGCGCCAGCCCTTTTCTATGAACAATTCGGACTAATGAACAGGTTAGTTACCGCTGGGTTTGATGTCTATGGTTACGCAACCTTCACTGGGACTAGCGATAATGAAATGCACATTCTGATGAGTCGATTTGTCGATTCACTCCAGGAACAGGTTCACCCGCTGTTTCCTCTACGCACGATCCCACTGCGGATTGGCGCATTCACTCCGACCAAAGGGCGCATGCGGGAAGAACATGTGAAGGCAATGGCGGTCCAAGAGACAGCTATGTATGCGTGGAACGCCGAACTGGAAAAACGGTTCAGCCCAGAGCAGCGAGCAGCTAATATCACCCTACATCGATTGAGCCAATGACTCAGTCCATTCACAACCATCATCCGGGGAAGGACTTCAACTACCTCGAAAACCTGCGCAGAAGGCTACTGCTTGTTCTGAGCCGAAGTCCTGCCCGATTTGAACATCTTCTCCAAGAAGCAGAAGGTGCATACCCCACCGATGTCCAGCAGGTGCTTCAAGATCTCGAAAGCGAAGGACAACTGCGCCTAACATCCAACGGTGAGTGGACAACATTCCAAGAAGCGGCTCATCCATCTGCTCTTAAACCGGACGGGCCGCAAACAGGTCCTAGTGCTGCTCTGTCTAATGATCTCCCGGAACCACATCCTTTGGATTTTGATTGGAGGTTTGCTGATGAGGCAATTCACCTGATTGTCCAGGAATTGCGCGCGAGATGTATTGGGAATATTGCCGTGCTCGGTGCCCCCACCGTTTTCCGCTGTTTGGTTGACCAGGGTATTCCCGCGCACCTGTTCGATAAAAATGCTGCTGTTTTGGACTACCTCAAACAGCGCGCGTATCACACGTTTACGGAAATAGATCTCCTTTGCCCTGGTCCATTGCCATCTGGTCGATTCGAGTGTGTAGTTGCGGATCCTCCATGGTATCCAGAACACTACGAGGCCTTCATCGATGCAAGCCGAACCCTGTTGAAAATCGGCGGGCGTTTATTTCTAAGTGTTCTGCCAAGGCTTACCCGACCCGGCGCGGAAGAGACCCGACAAACGATTCTTACGTACGCCGCTGCGCGCGGATTCGAAATCACGAACATTATCCCGAGTGCGCTCACGTATGTGAGTCCCCCATTTGAGAAGGCAGCACTGAAGATTGAGGGCCTCGTGCTCGGGCACTGGCGGACGGCAGACCTTTTCGAGCTTGAAAAGAAGGTGGAAGTCCATACCTCGACACGCCAATTGCGAGAGCCTGATACCTGGCAGAACTTTCTCATAGGAAGGGTTCAGGTGCGACTGCTACCAACGCGATCTGATGCGGGATTCAAATTGTGCACAGATCCTCAGAGTTGGCGGCTGCGTTCCGTCTCAAGACGGTCCCCAGCGCGCACGACAATAAACGTATGGACCTCGCGTAACCTCGCATTAACGGTTTCTGACACGAGGCCGCTTGGAAGTGCGCTCCAGTTGCTTCAAGCAGGGTCGAAGGTGCCAGAGGCAGTCGCGCAGACTTCCACGAAGCACCAATTAGACAAATCACAATCGCAGCAGCTCAGACAAATCATTGAGGCTATCGTAGAAGATTCGAAATAAAAACGAATATGGATCAATCGACTGAGTTTTGGATACGGCCCATAAGAGATCAACTTTCGACTCTGCGAGCGGAAGGGCCAACAGGGCGGCAATTAAGCCAGATTCTCGCTGGTGAGAGTCCTAACGGTCTGCACCTCGCCGTGTTTATTGAGCCCTATCTCAGCTTCATCTTTGAGGGCAAGAAAACAATCGAGTCACGCTTTAACATGGTAAAGCAAGCGCCCTTTGAACAGGTGTCCCCAGGTGACGTGCTGCTACTGAAACGCTCGGGCGGTCCAGTCTGTGGTATATGCCTCATTTCAAACGTGTGGTTCTACCGTTTAAATCCAAATACTTGGCGCGAAATCGAGGGCTTCGCGGCTGCCCTCTGTATGGACAAATCACCATTTTGGGAGAAACGAAAGGCCTCCTCGTTCGCTACGTTAATGCAAATCGAAGACGCTATCAAAATTCCAGACATTTTCATTGATAAAGTCGATCCAAGAAGCTGGGTTGTGCTTCTTGCCTCTTCCAATCTGGAGCAACCGAGCTTGTTCTGACCCACGATTCTTCGTCCGTTTACACACATTTTAGATTGCGAGAGGTGTTCGAGATGGTACTTACATAGAGAAAGACCTTGGTGCAAAATTGACCCCAGCGGTGTGGCAGCTTGGTGCAGAGCGGAACAGGTTGCTATTGCTTAGGAACTGGAGGATTTCTTTCTCGATGGGAGGGCTAGGTTGGGCACGTGGCAAGCAGAGTGTAAACGGACACTACAAGAGCTCACCTTGAATGATGCTGCCCTTGCGGATCGTTTGAATGGTGTACTCGAAATTGACGGTAACCGAGCACAACTCCACCTCGCAATCTTCGTCGAACCCTACCTGACATTTATCCTGGAAGGCAAGAAAACGGTAGAATCTCGCTTCTCTTCTGTTCGCTGTGCTCCTTACGACAAAGTGAGTACCGGTGATGTAATTTTACTGAAGAAGGCCGGTGGACCCGTGAGCGGAATTTGTCGCGTCGATTCGGCTTGGTTCTATGAGGTAGATCGAACGAGTCTCAAGGAGATTCGTCGAGAATTTGCGGCCCAGATTTGTCCCGCAGACTCGGATTTCTGGTCAGCGCGCGAGGAAAAATCCTTCGCGACGCTCATTAGCTTGGCAGATGTGAAGAGATTGCCGGAGTTTGCTGTTAATAAGCGCGATCGCAGAGGCTGGGTCATGATCGACTAAGCGCTTTGATTTGCTTATGAATCCATGTGTCATCGCATTGTCGAGTAGAATTGGCGCAGGAAAGTCCACAATCGCCCGCGCAGTTTCTGGTCGTCTGGGTTGGCCACGTGTTTCGTTCGGCGATTACGTAAGGAAGGCTGCTCGCAACCAATGGGTGCAAGAATCGCGAGCCACACTCCAGGAAGTAGGGGAATCTTTGGTCAAGCAGGACGCTACTGGTTTCGCGGGAGCCGTACTCTCGAAGGTAAATTTCAAGTCGGGCGCAGTCGTAGATGGAGTCCGACACATGGAGGTTCTTCACGCGTTGCAAAACCTTGTTGCCCCTCTTCCCGTTCATCTGATCTATGTCGAGACAGATGAGCAAGCGAGAATTCAAAGACTTACCGAGCGCGGCATGACGGCGGATGAAATTAAGGCGGCCGATTCTCACTCGACGGAAGTACAAGTGAGAGGAGCGCTCCGCGAGAATGCGGCTCTACGCGTGCGTGGAGATGGCGATACCTCCGGGACTGTGGACATCATTCTCGAATGGCTCAACAATCGGCAATGCGGTTAGGTGTGCCGTACGCTGCGAGTCGGTGCAGATCCTTATGAATCGTCAAAATGAAGCTCCTGAGTGACCACAAAATGTGAATTCACTCAAAAAGATCCGGCTGCGCCGCGGTATCTCCGGGTTCGCCAAAATTACTCAAGCCAACACCGACCAGCCGAAAACGTTGTTTCGGGCTGAGATCTACTCGCTCGCGCAGCGCCAGAGCTATGCCGGTTAATTCCTCGCAAGAAGACGGAGGAGAGCTGGATGTGTGGCTGCGTGTGAGAATTTTGAACTCGCTAGTTTTCAGTTTGAGCACCACGGTGCGTGCTATCCGTGATTCCTTGCGCGAGGCGGACCACAGCTTTTCCGCAAGGCGGCGGATCATCACCTCTGTTTCTGCCAACGGTACGTCGTACTCAAAAGTATCCTCCACGGATATCGATTTGGTTGGCCTGTCCGGGACAACTGCGCTGTGGTCCACTCCGCGGCAGAGGTCGTGCAACCGGCTACCGTAGCTGCCGAAGTCGGCTTCGAGTGCTGGTAACTCTAGCCCTCGTAGATCTCCCACCGTCTGAATTCCACGTTTCGCGAGTTTCTCACCCGTCACTTTACCTACACCGGGCAGACGTCCAACAGGCAGCGGAAGCAGAAACGCATCTATGTCGTCCGGCTGGATAACGAATAGCCCATCGGGTTTGCGCCAGTCAGAGGCGAGTTTTGCCAAGAACTTGTTAGTCGCCACGCCCGCCGAGGCCGTTAGGTTCAGTTCCTGGCGGATCTGCTCGCGAATGGTGCGCGCTACAAGCGTGGCGGTCGGCAAGCCAGTCTTGTTTTCTGTAACGTCGAGGTACGCCTCATCCAGCGACAATGGTTCGATCAAGTCCGTGTGGCGTTTGAAGATCTCCCGCACGCTGTGCGAGACTGCCCGATAGCGCACGAAATCCGGGGGGACAAAGATCGCGCCAGGGCACAAGCGTTCCGCGCGTACTGCCGGCATCGCCGAGTGCACGCCGAAAGCCCTGGCTTCATAGGAAGCGGCACACACGACGGACCTGTTGCCCTGCCAAGCGACAATCACGGGTTTGCCGCGCAGCTGCGGATCATCCCGCTGCTCCACCGAAGCGTAAAAGGCATCCATGTCCACGTGAATGATTTTTCGCACAGCCATGTCGAAACGATCATAAATTTTCGTGCTCCTCCGGGAAAGAAGACTAGCCGAGTGGGCTGCGGACTTGGCGCCTAT
>JAOAPI010000163.1 GCA_025462865.1 Candidatus Sulfotelmatobacter sp.
CCTCTGAGTTTCGGAACTCGGATGTTTGTTTCCAAGAAGACAATACAGAGAGCAATTCCGGATCGAGGTTCATGACTTTGCGAGAGCCCTCCGTTTTCACGGCATCGAGATGCTGATTTACGATTCCATGTTCAACGTTGAGCTTCGAGCCGAGCAAATTAACATCTTTCCATCGCAACGCAAGTAATTCAGATACTCGCAAACCGAGACACAATTGGAGGAGAGCCATGGTCTTAAACGGCTCTCTCAAGTGCCTCAATAATGTGTGGAACTCCTCCACCGTGAGACTACGCGGTTGTTTCTTGCGCTTCGATGAACCCCGTACGGTGACCAACGAAATGGGGTTGGTTCCAACAGGAATGGAACCGCACCACATCGCATAGTCCACCAAGCGGTACAACAGCTCCCTAAGATGTCCACGAGTTTTCGGAGCGAGCGGCAGCGACTCAAGCCACAGCTCCACAGGACGGGGCTGCAGGTCAGTCATAGTTTTATTACCCCAATGGCCAAGAACATATTTCTTGATCCACAGCTTAGCAACTCGCTGCGTACTTGGCCGAAGTTTGGGCATTCTCTCGATTCGATATTGCTCCACAACTGAAAGCACTGTCGGTGATTCCCGCTCGGCTTTTAGTTTCATGCTGCGGACTTTTTCTTCAGCCCTTCGATTTGCTTGCTCCTGAGTAAGTTCCTTGAGGGATCCCAACTTGCGGGTAGTCCTCCTTCCATCGATTACGGGGAAGAACACCCAAGTGCCTCGGGCTTCATTGCGAACAGCATTTGGTTTCCGTGCTCGTTTCAAAATGACCCTCCTTTCATGAGCACGGCTGGCGGATCGCAGCTTACCATGGACAATCCCAATAGTGCTGAATCCAAATCGTATTTTCGGAATCTCCAGAGGTGGCGCTTGGTGCCGGATATCGCGTATGCCTTCACTTTTCCTTGACGGACCCACCGTGAGAGAGAACGAGGCTTTACTTTCAGGTAGGCAGCTGCCTCCGTTGTCGTAAGCCAATCGGATTGTAAAAATGTGCTCGTCATCAATTTCACTCAGCGAACTATTCTTCTCACCTACAGGTCTCGCTTTTAAACAGCCGATGCACGCCTAGTCTTCGCCGTCGTCGAACCAACCGGTATCGGCCTTGTGCATCCGGATTCGAAGGCCTTTCCATGTCCGGCCCTTCCAGAACGAGATCGCTTCTTCAGCTTCATACGCAGCCACAACCAGAAGGGCAGAGGTCTCAGCACCGTTCGAGCTGATTTCCACTCGATAGACCGTCCCAATCCACCCAAACAACGACCGTAGGTTCTTGGGGGAAATTTTTTCCGAAATGTTTGTCACCTTTACCGTCCAAGTTTTGATTCTCATGTGTGCTCCTGCTGCCATAGGCGAAAATAGTGGTCAGTTCAAAAGCTGAATTCAGTCTGCGGTGTCGCGACCCCATCAGGGCTACTTTGAAAAACAGTATCGAAGGCATCTGCCGGTCGCAATCGCGATTTTCTAGCGGCTTTTGTTGATTACGAAATTTTTGTTTTGGCCATATCCTCTGGTGAAAAAAAGCTTGCGCGGATACTCGGCTGTGATTCCACGATTTCCGCACTCCGACTTTGCTGAAATTAAATTCAATATCTTCTCCGCTAAATACCGAGAACCGTCGCACTGACTCCACCAATGTCACCATTGCGCTTCCTTTATATTGAGTCGGTGCGCCCGCAGCGTCACCCCGTACGCAAAGGCGATCTCAGCAGCCCGACTGTCTTCGAACTGGACTATCGCGTAGCGACGCGTAATTTTCACAAAATCCACTCTCCCGAACGATTCAAACAATTCCTGCAACTCTGTTTCGTCCGCTCCGTCCGGAAGATTTGAAACCAATAGCTTCTGGTACATGCGCGCGTTCCTTTCCGTGGAGCATCCAAATCATGCTCACACTCACTCCTGATCTGGTCGTCGGGGCGTGGCTGATGCCAGTCGCATTAGACGCGATCATTTCATTGCCCCCGGTCGCGTCGAAGGCGCGGGCCGTCACGGGGAGCCGCTCCGGGCGGACTACGTCCTGGAATATCGCAACACCAAGCTTGCCGTCATCGAAGCCAAGGCATGGGACAAACCACTTACGGAAGGTTTGGCGCAAGCCAAGAATTATGCCGAGAAGATGGCCGTCCGCTACACCTATTGCACCAATGGTCAGGAGGTTTATGGCGTCGACCTGGATAGTGGCAAAGAAGGCAAGCTGCCGGTCTATCCCACACCCGATGAACTTTGGAACCTGACGTTCGCGAAAGCCAACGCATGGCATGACCGCTTCGCCGCTGTGCCGTATCCAGATAAGAGCGGCACTTGGGACATTCGCTTTTATCAGGAGATTTCAGTTAATCGAGTGCTCGACGCGATTGCGAATGGCCGCAACCGTCTACTGCTGACGCTAGCGACCGGCACGGGCAAAACGTCCATTGCGTTTCAGATTGCCTGGAAACTTTTCAACGCGCGCTGGAACCCGCAGGACCGGAATAGTAGCGGAGAGCCGACGCGCCGCCCACGCATTCTGTTCCTAGCGGACCGCAACAATCTTGCGGACCAGGCTTTCAACGACTTCACGTCGTTTTCCGCATTCTCGGAAGACGCAATGAAACGCATCGAGCCCGAGGACATCCGCAAAAAGGGCAAAGTTCCGAAGAATGCCAACGTGTTCTTCACCATCTTCCAGACATTCATGAGCGGACAGCCTAAGGACGGCCAGCCCTCGCCTTATTTCGGAGAGTATCCTCCTGACTTTTTCGACTTTATTGTGATCGACGAGTGCCATCGCGGCGGGGCAAACGATGAAAGCAATTGGCGCGGGATTATGGACTACTTCAAGCCCGCCGTCCAACTCGGTCTAACGGCAACGCCGCGTCGCAAAGAGAACGCCGACACCTACGCTTACTTTGGCGAACCGCTTTTCATCTACTCGCTACGCGAGGGCATCAACGATGGCTTTCTGACCCCCTTCCGGGTGAAGCAGATTGCCACCACGCTCGACGATTACGTTTACACGCCAGATGATCTCGTGGTCGACGGCAACATTGAAGCCGGAAGGCGATACACGGAAAAAGACTTCAACCGAATTATCGAGATCCAGGCCCGCGAAGCACATCGAGTGAAGCTTTTCATGGGCCAAATCGACCAGAGCGAAAAGACTCTGGTTTTTTGCGCGACCCAGGACCATGCGCTGGCCGTTCGCGATCTCATCAATCAGATCAAGACCAGCCCTGACTCAAACTATTGCCAGCGCGTGACGGCGAATGACGGTGAGCTCGGCAACCAGCACCTGCGCGATTTTCAGGACAATGAGCGGACGATTCCGACGATTTTGACCACTTCGCAAAAGCTCTCAACCGGCGTGGATGCGCGTAACGTTCGCAATATCGTGCTTATGCGCCCAATCAACACCATGATCGAGTTCAAGCAGATCATTGGTCGTGGCACTCGGACCTACGAAGGCAAAGACTATTTCACCATTTATGACTTCGTGAGGGCGTACCTACACTTCAGCGATCCGGAATGGGACGGAGAACCGCTGCAACCGGAGCCGTGCACGAAGTGCGGTCCCTATCCCTGCGAGTGCGAGAGGGGAGCGCCGAGGACGTGTGCAAGGTGCGGTCAGCGTCCGTGCGAATGTCCCGAAGAGCCATGCGAAGTTTGCGGTGAGCAGTTCTGTGTCTGCAAGAAGAAGGCGACGGTAAAGTTGGCCGATGGGAAAGAACGGTCCATTCAGCACATGGTTGCGACCGCTTTCTGGCATCCAGATGGGACGCCAATGTCGGCGCAGCAGTTTATGGAGTCGCTGTTTGGGGAACTGCCGGAATTTTTCAAAGACGAAGCCGAGCAGCGCGCGTTGTGGAGAGTGCCGGGTACCCGCAAGAAGCTTCTGCAAGAACTCACGGAAAAAGGCTTCGGACACGAACAACTAACCGAAATGCAACGAATCATCAATGCCGAAAAAAGCGATCTGTTTGACGTGCTCGCGTATGTCGCTTACGCGTTGCCGCCCCTTACACGGGAAGAGCGCGCCGCCCGGGCAAAGATAGCTATCGACGGTCATTTTTCCAGCAAACAGCAGGGTTTCCTGGAATTTGTGCTGGGCCACTACGTGGGAATTGGCGTGGACGAACTCGATCCGGAAAAACTCACGCCGTTGCTGCGCCTGAAATACTCGAATTCTATTTCGGACGCAATCGCCGACCTGGGCAAACCGGAGGAGATCAGCAAGGTATTCGTGGGTTTTCAGAAGTATCTTTACCAGCCGTCGCGTGAGCGGAATACTTAGGCTACACTCCAGCTCGTGTGTGGAAACTTTAGGCAGCTGGACCAGGATCTTCAGTCAACAACCGAACTCTTTTCATCCAAGATTGCACGTTAACAGCCAGTAGAAGTCGCGGAACACTGTGGCAACCGCGCCTCAAAAAAGGGTTGGCTCAGACAGCCAGGTAAGTCGTTGCGGCTCAACGTCGCCGATCACGCATTCTAGCCCTCAGAGAAGGAATACCTTTTTTGAGCCCTACCCAGCGCGACCCAGAGCCATCCCCATAGACCGAGTTGTTGGTGAAATTGGGGATTTTGCGCCAACTACCATCGCTCAAGCTACAATTCTGCGCTGAGGTTCAGTCGAGTGGCGGGTTTTGACGAAGCTTGGGCGGCTGTAGATCATCCAAAAGACTGGGAGCCCAGTTTCCCCGGAATTGCAGCCACTACTTCGACGGATTTATTCCGAAGTTCTGGCTGCACCAGCCGACCTGCCCGCACTGAAGGAAAGTCTTACGGCGCTCCTTGAATACCTGAGCGG
>JAOAPI010000164.1 GCA_025462865.1 Candidatus Sulfotelmatobacter sp.
ACTCTTCCATCGGGCGATGGATTCCTTGTCGTTGTCTTTTATAGCTTCGATCCAGTCGACCATCTCGTCATCGGGACCGCGGTAGTCTTTGTTCAAACGAAAATAGTCAACGATATTTTGCCGAAAATCTCTTCCGTCGGAAGGCTTTGCCAATAACTCGCCCAATTCAGTGGCCCTTTGTTGAGCATGAACTCGCAATTCCACGAATGCCAACAGGCGCTTGGCGCTGTCTCGAGTCTCTGCGAGTGAAGGATCTGCGATGACGGCTTGCAGCGTATGCTCCGCCTTTCGCAAGGCATCCAGATCAAGCCCCGCGTCCTCGCCGCCAGAGGCGATCCAGAGCGAAAGCGTGCCTTTTCGGATATAGGAGCGCGCCTCCAGCAGCAGCCCGTATTCGCGCCAGGGTGAAGCTTGGTCACGGCCGATAGAGCCGAACTGAGCTGCCGCTTGGTCGTAATTCCCTAGATAAAAGTTGGCCGCGGCAATCTGGTATCGACGGTACGCCCGCAACTCGGGCGACGCATTCTCGCCAAGCTCATCGGGAATGCCTGCCTCCTTGCTGCAGTCCGCAAAGACGATGTCCTGAGCCGACAACCAATCTTTGACCGCAGGTGAGCCGTCGCCATACTTCTCAGAAAGTGTTTGCAGCGTCAAGGACGCGGTGTCGAATGCGTCGTTATTGCAGTTGATGAAGAAGCGGTAATTCTTCGTCATCTTTTCAGCTGTCACAAAGAAACCCGACTGGGGCGCACCTGCCAGCCTTCGCTGTTCCAGCCATGATGATTGCCCCTGCTCGAATTCGTACGGCGGCTCCAAAGGCCCCTGAAGTAAAGCTTTCTTTTCGCCGTCAGTAAGTGGAACGCTTGCGAGTGTCCGGTAGGCAACTAACAGAAGCTCTTTATCAAACGAAGAGCGGATTACCCCAAGTTCACCCTCGGCTAAGCCGGATCTCAGGTCCGTATGCGGCCGCACGAA
Source organism: Candidatus Sulfotelmatobacter sp. (assembly GCA_025462865.1). GTDB lineage: Bacteria > Acidobacteriota > Terriglobia > Terriglobales > Acidobacteriaceae > Sulfotelmatobacter. Next base: position 976 of record JAOAPI010000164.1, read on the forward strand.
GTAGACAGTTCGGAAGTAGAGACCGCAGGTGAAGGCTAGTGGCGTAAGTACGAGAAACGCGACGCCCAAGTATGCTTTCCATCTGTTCGAGAATTTCACGTTCTACTCCAAATCCGTTTTCTTCAAATCTTCTCCGGTCCACGGCCGGGGACTGAACCAGTAATATCGAGAGGTTCCAGCCGGGATAGCTGCGTCTTCATCGGTTGAGACACCCACTGAATCCCGACATAGAGGCTCACGAAAGCTGCGACCGGACTTTGCGAACCTGACAAATTCATCACGCTCTGCGCCCAGGCGAAACATCATCGGCACGGCTTCGTTGATGGGCAGTCCGGAAAGCCATCGGTCTCCTTGGCACCAGGAGGCTAGTGCTGTTATAGAGAGGAATTTCTCGGCAGGAAGCTGCTCGTGAATCTGCCGCAGCGCTGAAGCATAGAAATCACGTTCGCTGCGGCGGGCGTCATAATCGATCTGCACGCCCACCACATTTGGCAATTGCGCGGCTCGCACCACCGAAGCGGCCACTCGGTCTCGAATAGCAGAAGAGTTATCGGCGGCCTGCGTCTCAATGCGGATGACGGCCACTAACGCGGTACCGGGGTTGACTTTCAAGGGCTGGCCCCTCCACCGCTCTGAAACAGCGACCCCCTGCACGTTGATCGTGTCCGCCAGGAATGCTACTCCTATTGCAGGGGGAAGGAAGCGAAGGTCCTCGGGGCGCTCCCAGGCCCAGACGAACTTGGATGGGAGCTTTGAAAATTTACGCGGTGCCGTAGCCGCGTCACCAGCAAGCATCACGCTGACTGTCAAAAGCAGCACCGAGCTGAACATTCTTCGGGACAGAAGTCGTCTGGAGAACATCGGGAGAGATACTAGCATGTGTATAAACACGTAGCGGGACCGAAGTTTCATTAGGACGTTCTGCCAAGGCTGAAAGTGTGGAGAAATCCAAGCTCGGCGGTTCACTGACTAAATAGAGGTTCGGGGGCGATTTGACGGTCGGAAAGAATGGCGTCTTTTCTGTTACCGAGACTGTGACCGTAGATCCAAGGCGTCGCGTATGTCCGCTAGGTACTGCGTGGTCCTCGGACGCCCGATTCATGTGCTAGGTCACGAATGGTCGGCAATCCGGAAGTTACCTTTCAGCTCACCAAGGTCTGAGGTAAGATCAGAATAAATAAATGAGGCCTATGCCACTGTAGTTAATTTTGTAGCTGTCCAAAGCAACAGGGAACCACGCAAATGCAAAACGAAAATCGACGATTCGCAACAGGTTCTAAATCAATCAGTTGAAATCAACAATTTTCAACAGGTTTCCAAAAGTGCTCAAAATGGTCTCAAAAGCCGCTGCGCAGAGCAACGGACTTCTATAACTTTCAACAATTTCCAACAAGCTTCCACAAGAAACAACAAGCTCATGCCCGACGGATGTCTTATTGAGTTTTAGCGGCATGTGGAGACTAATTCAGCAAAGGGGATTGCTTCCGAGTAGCCCGTTATACGGGAGCAATCCGGCACGATTGTGTCCGCCGCACGGATAAGTTCCGCTATGCCGACTTCGCGGTACTGATCTGTGCCCTGTCACGCAGGAGGCCGCGGGTTCGAGTCCCGTCGTCCCCGCCATTCTT
>JAOAPI010000175.1 GCA_025462865.1 Candidatus Sulfotelmatobacter sp.
AGAAGCCCCGACCTTTGTTCGGCGTCATCCGTTCGCAACAATGCGAGTTGCGTAGCAGCGATCTTGGCTTCTAACGCGGTAAGTCTAGGCGACTCGTCATCGACTTTGTCCCGTGCATAGAGATGGCTTGAAACTGTGCGACCGCGGACTCGCTCCAAAACCTGGAACGCCCGCCCGACATCTCCCATCTGGAGGGCCAACCTGAAATGTTCAAGGTATGTGCTGCTCATTGAGCCTGCACGCGCCGTGCTCTCCTCAAAACTGTGCTGATTGATCAGGATTCCGTCGAGTACGTCCTCAGCCTGCTCGAATAACCTATCCGCCAGCCGAAATCTATTTTTGGCCTCTGCTATTTCGGCCAACGCCGTAAGGTCGCGGGGGAGATAGTAGCGATCTCCGAGGCGACGGCTCGCGTTGAGTCCGGCTTTCAGCGCATCACTCGCGCTTCCTTTGTCGCCGAGCTGCCGTTCCACATCGGCGAGGTCGAACATCGCATATGAGAGCGTGCGATACATTCTTAGCCGGCCGGCAATCCCGCCGGCCTCGGTGAACTGAGACCTCGCTTCAGCGACTTTGTGATCCGCCATAGCGACTTCGCCAATCTGGACCAGCAGGTCTGCCTCATTCGCCCGATTCTCTTGAGAGCGAGCCACAGTCAATGCTTTTTCTAGCAACTTAGTCGTCTCGGCGGTCTTATGAAGGCCGCTCAGCGCCGCGGCTTCGCCGCCATATGCCATAAAAGGGAATCCTGCATCCGGAGTGCTTTCGGCCGTGGCAATCGCTCGCTGGAACATCGTGAGCGCTTCTGAAAACCGTCGTTCTTCGTTGAATCCATTTCCCAGCATCGACAGCAGTCGGATCTGCGAGCCAATGTCACCGCTGCGATAGGCTGAGAGAATCGCCTTTCCTACCAAGCTCACAGCTGACGCCGTGTTGCCATCAAGGAACGCGACGATGCCGAGCTCGCCCGTTGCGCGAGCAGCCCACTGGCTTTCGCCCAACTCGTTTGCGATCTGGAGAGCTTCCGTCCAAGCGCGCTTGGCGGATTTGGAGTCGCTGTTTATCTCCAAGGATCCTCTAAGCGCCAAGCACCAGAGGCGCAACTGGGGATTGACCTTCACGACGGGGCTATCCAACTCATCGTTGAGTAACAACAAACTTCGATCAAGCGGCACATTTACTGCCTGCGCGCGTATCCGGCCGATGCGCGCGTAGACTTCGTGCTCGATATCCCCGCTAACGTGGAAGCGACCTTCTGCCTCTTGGTAGAGTGTCCGGGCCTCATGCCAATTGCCCAACCATGACAGACGATTCGCTTCAGAAAGTAGCGTATATGGACTTTGGGTCATAAGCGCAACGTGAGCGTGCGTCGGCCGAAAATTAATGTTCCAAGCAAAAGCCAAGGAGATGATCACCAGAAGGAGAACAGCGAGAGCGAATCTGAAAAGTTTCGCAAGCAATTTCATCGAACAGCCTAATCGCGCGTCGCTAATTGGAATTGCACGATTCTTTCTTGGTGAAACTTATTCGACGGCTGGTATGGCCACAAGCCTTTTGTCGCACATCCATCATGTGGACATCACAGCCATATGCGGCTCTTATTTTTCTTATTTTGTGTTTTTGGAAAACTGTTCTAGGGAATCGCTGCGCTGACTCCAAATTAGCTTTCTCTTATGTATATTCCTGTCTATTAACAAAGCGCGAGGCAGCATGAAAGGCTTCCAAAAGCAGAACGGATGACAATTAGTTGCTCGTTTGAATCACGGATGGCAGATGATCGTCAGCGTACGAAGTGGCGCTTGTATAGGCCGAAGTATTTCGTATCGCAACTTACGAAGTATCTCTAGGCTTTCCGCCCGCGGGCGAAGACAGGTGCTCATACTCTGGAGTACCAGATGATCGCTTCCTCAGTCGTACCGAGCCCGCAACCATCAGTTTGGGTGAGAGAAGTTCAGACCGCCGATGGGGCCGTGCTTCTCGATATCCGGCAGGGCCGCTGCTTGAGCTTGAACCCTGTCGGAGCGGAAATCTGGCATTTGCTAAAGCTCGGGAACTCACTAAACGATATTGCTGCTCAACTCGCTACTCAGTTCGAGGAGGCGGCAGATCGAACGCTTAATGACACAAGGGACTTTCTTGCTGAGCTATGGACAAAAGGTCTATTAGAGTCGACTGAGCCTAAACAAATGGCGGCTTCCAAGCTGCGTACTGCTCTGATCAGTTGCTCGCGCATTGCTCTGAGCACCCCTGGCTCCGCCGCTTCATCCCTGATTGCGAAGGCTCTGGTCGCACTCGCCGGATTTGATGTTCTGGCATTCAGTAGCGATTTTGCCGCCGTACACGAACTGGTAAGAGCCTGGCCGACAGTGGATCGCGCCCCCGACAACACGGTGGTGGATCGAGTCTCCAGAGCCGTGAACTATGCGTGCGTCTGGTATCCGAAGCGAGTCCTGTGTTTGCAGCGATCCGCTGTAACCACATGCCTATTGCGAAGTGCTGGAGTTCCAGCGGAAATGGTTATCGGAGCGCAGAAGTATCCGTTCAGAGCACACGCTTGGACTGAGGTCAATCGACGACCGATCAATGAGCGCAGAAATGTCCAGAGTGTTTACTTGATATGGGAGCGCTGTTAAGAGGACGACGATGAGCCTACAAGCCGGAATCTGGAACTTAGATGAAGCACCTCTCAAGGCTGAAGATCTCTCCAAGCTAAGCAAGTTTCTTGAAGAGCATGCCGGAGAAAAAGAAGTACTGTATCTCCAAGGGAACGTTGGAATGCTGTATCGAGCTTTCCATACAACTCCAGAGTCAATTGCGGAGAAGCAACCGGCCGTACTTGATCAGGGGATCGTCGTCTCATGGGACGGTCGTCTGGACAATAGAGAAGAACTCATTGCTCGCTTGGGGAACTCGGTCGACAACGGCAGCACAGATCTCAGGATAGTAGCGGTCGCTTACAAGCAATTTGGTACGGAATGCTTCAAGATGCTGGTCGGCGATTGGGCGCTCTCGATCTGGAATCCAACTGACAAAGAATTGATCCTAGCGAGAGATTACATCGGAGTGCGGCGGCTCTTCTACTACCCGGCACCAACGAGACTCATGTGGTGCAGCACTCTGATGCCATTGATGCTGTATGGCGACCGGTTCACTCTTTGCGACGAATATCTAGCGGGATATCTTTCAGTCATGCCTGATGCTCATCTCACGCCTTACCAAGAGATCCATTCCGTACCGCCAGGCAGCTTCGTTCGGGTTACGCGAAAACAAGTTACGATGCAGACTTTCTGGTGCTTCGATGCGAGCGCAAAAACACGCTACAAAAACGACGCCGAGTACGAGGAACACTTCCGTGGGCTTTTTCGGCAAGCGGTGCGCTGCCGCTTGCGTAGTAATAGTCCCATTCTTGCTGACCTGAGCGGCGGGCTCGATTCGTCTTCCATTGTCTGCATGGCGGATCACATCTGCGCCGCCGAGGAGGTTGGGATTTCCGCAATGGACACTTTCACGTTTTTTGATCCCGAAGAACCGGATGAAGAAGACATTCTGTTTTTCAGAAAAGTAGAAGAGCAAAGAGGAAGAGCCGGCCATCACGTCAAGTTGCAAGGTTTGGGTGACACCATCGAAGTCGATCGGCCCACATCTGTATCCGCGCCAGGACTTGCGCCGAGGCTTGAGTTGACTGCAGCCAAGGCTGTCGTGATTCGACAAGGGCAGTACAGAGTTATTCTCTCGGGAAATGGTGGCGACTACATGCTCGGGCAGGGACTTGATCCAAGAATCGCAGTGGGCGATGCTCTGATATCGCTTCGACCGATAGCTCTGATAAAGCGCCTCGTGGAGTGGAGCTTAATGACTCGAGAGCCAGCTCTTCCTTTGCTCTTCGGGGCTTTTGCGCTGCTCATGCCAAGAGCAATGAGAGCCAAGCTGACCGCGGCGGACAAGAATCCAGCATGGGTTAATCGCCACTTCGCCCGGCGGTACGCCGTGGGAGATCGCATGCTCCCGGGGACAGTTGGTCCGATGTTCTGGCTTCCTAGCACCCGCGAAAAATATCAATCCCTTTTGCGATTGAGAGGTGAATTGACCCATGCCGTCATTCCGCACTCTGAAATGCGTTATCCATATCTTGATCGCAGACTGGTGGAGTTTTTGTTCTCGATTCCAAGAGATCAGTTCGTGCGAGCGGGTCAGCGCCGTTCCATCATGCGCCGTGCCATGGGGGATATCGTTCCTGAAGAAGTGCTATCGAGGAGAACAAAGTCAGGAACTGGTCGCTGCGTTGTGGCCACCCTAAACAAGCACTCCGCTGAAGTCATAGCACTATTCAAAGCGCCTTTGAGCGTCCAATTCGGATATCTGGATGGACCTAGACTTCGCTCGGCTCTGTCCGATTTACAACAGGGCAAAGTCTCGCCATATGTGGGGCCGTTGCTCAAAGCTCTCACTCTCGAAACCTGGCTTAAGGAAATAACTAAACGAGGGCTGCTGCACGCGTCGTTCATACCGCGAAATTACGCTTCGACTGTAGCAAAACAGATATGCACGCCTCGGGTCATGGCCAAATCGGCCCACAAGACTTCACTACGCGTAGCTGAAAAATGAAAGACAACCTAATGAAAGGAGAGCCTCACATGAAATACACGAAGCCGGAAATAACCCCGCTGGGGAATGCGGCCGAGGTCATTGAGAGCGTCGGAGCCGGTCACGAGCCGGATCTGAGCACTCCCGGTCCAATCAATGGAGACTAGCACCACCAGATGGTGCGTCCATAACTGCATCCTCTCTCGTGTGTTCTTGCGAGGGAGGGTGCACTTTAATGCGCAACCACTGCTCTAAGCAAGAGAGGTCGGCCCTGGACCAAAATCTCCCGCGCACTGAGGACGCGCTTGTAGATTGATAGTTCGTCAATGGTACCGACAAAGCCATCGCCGACCGTGACCGGAAAAGGATTGTTGCCCATCTCCGCGTGATACACGGTTGACGATCTCAATTTTCCATCGATATAAAGCCTGACATGCCGTCGGTCGTAGGTCATAGCACAAAAATGCCAATGGTCGTCAATCCTCGAATCGACTGCGGCACCGGCACTATTTTCGGGAGTTTCGCCGCGAAAGAGGTAGTCTTCCCCTGCATTGACGAATGCCCGAGCCTCATTCCACTCTGTCAGACCCAGCCCGTAAGCATCTCCCTTGTTCGTGATATTTGCGCCGGAACTGCCTAAATATGGATGGAAAGGCTCATATGGCTCACGGTATTGGTCCTGCTCCATTAGTGAATAATAGATTTTCCCGCCGACGACATCGATGCTCTTGTATTGAGGAGCGATGTCGGGGGGAGAATTGGTTCGCTGCGTGGCTCTCCATCCTGAACCGTCGACGTCTGCTTCTGCAGTCCAGAACGTGAAACCTTCTCGGCCAACCGTTGCCTTGCGAAAAAGTTGGTTAGAAGCTTCGGCCGCGCTTTTATCGGACTTGACCCGCACCAGAGCGTAATAGACCTTGTCGCCGATCACGGCAACGCCGAGTTGGGGAACTCCGGGAAGGTCTCGAATCCCGGGGAAGTCTCTTTGAATCGCACGAAAGCCAGAGCCGTCACTTTTCATACTCCCCGTAAACAGGTTCACTCGATCTTTTTTGTCGACTTGAATATATGCGAAATGAATCCTTCCGCTGGTGACGTGAAAGGCAGCGCCTCCGGTGCCTCCGCTTACTCCCTCAATCGTTCGGAGAATTCGCAAGGGACCGCCTCTCCTTTTTGATACCGCGATTGCCAGATTGTTAAGATAAGATTTCTGTCCGGGATCGCGATGCTTTCCCCAGGAAGTATTCAAAAGAAAATAAATCTTGTCGCCGACTACCTGCTGGTAGACAAATGCTCCGCCATCAGTAATTCTCTGCACCGCACGAAAATCGGATCCATCAACTCGCGATGTTGCGGTCCAAGTCTGCCAGCCGTGGTCATCTTTCTGTGGCCAGGCATAGTAGATTTCATTTCCGACGACCTGCATCCCTCCCTGTTCTACCGCAAACGTCTCGCTCTCGTGTGTGCGTTGCACTGCCTCGTAATGATGGCCATCGACATCCGATCTGGCAGTCCAGATTTGCCACGCGCCGGCAGAATCTTGGCCAAAGTATTCATAGTAAATCGTGTCCCCAACGACTTGTAATTTTGGTTCATCGCCGCTGAAAGGAGGACGCGTCCTTTGCTCGTCTTTCCAATTGCTTAAATTCACGTCGACACTTCCCGAGAACAGATTAGCTTCATTGGATTCCCACCATCCTTTAGGATCGTCAGAATTCGCGGCAAAATGAATCTTATCGCCGCAGACTTGGAAGTAAGGACTTCTCAGAGACGCATGAGATGATGGCTCTTTAACCAATCGAAAACTGCTACCATGGCCTTTAATCCAAACTGTGATTGTCACTCCTTGTGTGAGGCTTAACAGCGCTGAAGAGGGGATGTTGACTCTTGAGAGCCCGTCGAATCGGATGGCGGTCCCGTTCACTCCTGAGACCCAGTCGGCGCGGCCAACCACAATGCCGTCCTGTCGGTTTCCGGAGGAGTCCTTTACCGTTAGGCCTGAGCCTTCGTCAAAATGGTATTGCGCGATCAATCCCTTAGGTTCAGCGCATTGCATACGACCTACCAAGAGAAGTAGCACCACCAATGAAGCCATGCTTCTTGCCAGGTACAGTTCACAAGCTAAAGACATGGAAGATGGTTTCCTCACGAGCGTTATCAGGCTCTGACGCCAGGCACACGTAAGAAACACTAATTTGTGGCGAGCGCCGACCGTTAAAACAGAAGTTTCAAACCAAACTGGATTGAGCGGGGCCCACCGATTTGATAGAGAGGGTTGAAGGCTCCGCTTCCTAGGTTTGAGCCATTCAGGCTTTGAGCGAGTGTTTGGCTTGAAAGCCCGAAACCCCCGACACCGAATTGTCCATTAGGCTGCCCGAAATTTGGATGGTTCAGAACGTTGAACATTTCCGCGCGGAATTGCAATTTAAGCAATTCGCGAATAGCGAAATCGCGGTGCACGGCAAAGTCCCATTGGAATGCGCCGAAACCCCTCAGTACGTTTCTGCCCAGCGTGCCCTGTCGAACCGGGTTTCCGGTATTCGGGTCGCTGGGAGGATTTGTGAAAGCTTGTGGGTTGAATGCTTTTCCTCCCGGGATCTGGGGCGCAAAAGTATACAAGGGAATACCGGCTACAACATCCGGTCGAACGTTCAATAAGACACCGCTATTTAACGCAAAGAACGAAACATCGGAGACGTCAACCGGAGGGGCGGAACGAGCTTGGAGGGTATTCTGGACAGACCAGCCGCGTGAAACGGCTGAGGTAAAAGCATTGAGCTTCGCAGATGGAATCTCGTAAGTCAGTCCTGCCGAAAATGCATTGCGAATGTCAAAATCGGAGGATCCGCGGTTGGCAGTTGCGCTGAGGCCGGGCGCCAATAAATTGGAAGGATTCAGGGCTGAGCCAGCCGAGGCCGTGTCGATCGAGTGCGACCACGCGTACGACGTCAAAACCTGCAGGCCATGAGATAGTCTGCGTTGAAATTGAAGCTGGAGCGCATCGTAATCCGATGTAGACGCATTGGTCACTACAGCCGCGAATCCGAAATTAGGACTGGGCCCGAGAGATTCCACCGTCTGTAGCAACCGTCTCCCTGCAGCTCCAACGTAGGATGCTGTGATTGTCTGCTGCGCTCCCAGGCCCTGTTCCAAGGCAAAGTTCCACTGCAACGTATAGGGAAGTCGAAGATGAGGATCGAAGACAGCTAGAGTCCCTTGTCCTCCTCCGGGCGCGGTTATTGGGGGTGGCGTCGCGTCCGCCGCCGACAGCGGGAAGGTACCCCCGAAAACCGCAAAGCCGCCATTGGGATATTGGGCCTGCCCCAGCAGGTTCCCCATCTCCGAGGTGACAAGATCGTAAAAAACTCCAAATCCGCCACGAAGTACTGTGGTCCACTTCGGACTTTGGAAGAGTTGATATGCAACTCCGATACGCGGTGCTACATTGCCGTAGGTCGTGGAATAAGGAGGAGTTCCTGCCGGTGCCAAAGACATAGCAGGCAGGTTGTTCACATCAAAGTCTTGGACTGCAGCAAACCTCGGCCCACTGCTTGATGACGGAGCAAAATCCACATCCCAGCGAATTCCGTACGTGAGAGTCAGTCGGGGAAGGACACGCCATGTGTCTTGCGCGTACATACCGAGGTTGTGGAGCAGGAATGTCGAGCTGAGCGTGGTAGTAGTATCCGCGAGTAGAAGCTGCCCGTTCGCAGCCGCCGATACACTGCTAAACAGTGCACCCTGACTGTATTCGGGAGGCGAGAAGCCTGGAGCCAGTCGTCGGAAATCGACCCCGAATTTGAGTCCATGTGCACCCGCCTGTACATACTGGGTATCCACCAAATTGATTTGTCGCTGCCTGTTATGCGCGCTTTCCCCCACAAGAAAGGTGCCTTGTTGCAAGGAAAGAATTCTGTATGCAAAGAATGCATTTTGCGTTGTGAAGGAACCAGGGAATGGAATGGATCCGAGAGGAGTGGCGCCGCCAAAAGAATCCATGTCGCTTCGGCTGGATGCGTCTGTTCGACTGTAGTTCAGCCGGAAATCATTTCCCATTTTAGGAGAAAGGGCCAGCATTGCACCCACGGTAGCTGTCTGTATCGTGCTATGGGTCGTGCCGAGAACGCTGAGAGCATCTCCGCCATCCCCCCGCTGTACGACTTCGGAAGGCGAGTAGTTATATCTTCCAAACACTCCCACTTTTGCGGTCAATTTATGGTCAACACGAAAGCTGTATGCATCAAGGGATGCGGGATTGGAATAGGATTGATTAAATTCAGCAATTCCCGTGCTGGCATTGTCAGGACCATTCGGCCTGGGATAAGCGTTGAGGAAGGCCTGCACAGAAGCGGTCGCGCTTTGTCGCGCCGTAAGGTCCGGAACAGTCGTAAGTGTTGTCGTCGGTAAGCGAAGGCGTAAACTCTCGTAGGAAAAAAAGAAGAATGTTTTGTCTTTCCAGATTGGGCCGTTGAAAACTCCTCCAAAATCATTTTGCCGTTCTTCCGGCTTGGGCAGAGCGGGAGTAACAAACGTGTTAAACCAATTGTTCGCATCGAGAACATCATTTCTTAGGTAATCGAAAGCAGAGCCGTGGAAGCTATTGGTGCCCGAGCGGGTAACAATTGAGATTTGGCCGCCTGGAGTACGGCCAAATTCAGGCGCGTACGTTGAAGTCTGAATGCGAAATTCCTGCATCGCATCAACTGAAACAAGACCATTTGTTCCCCCCATGGCGCTGAAGGCGCCCAGCGTTCCTCCGAGTCCGTTTCCGGCGCTCGTGCCTGTGGGTACGCCAATTCCAATATTGGCGCTGACCCCGTCTACGCTCCAGTAATTGGACGCCGCACGTTGTCCGTTGACGCTAAATTGTCCGTTATCGGCCGCAGTACTAGGAACTAGAACGACCCCTGGAGTGAGCTGAATCAGGCTTTGAAAGCTTCTGCCGTTCATGGGCAGGTTTTCGGCGAAGTTCCTGTCCACCACCGTGCTGACAGTGGCGTCAGTCGTATTGATTCTCTCGCCTTCGGCCGTGACGGTAATCGACTCCGAGGATGACCCGACGTCCAACACAAAATTCCGGACTACGTTATCCTGGACGTTCAGATCAAGCTGAGTCACTGAGACTGTTTTGAAACCCGCCTTGCGGACGGAAATCACGTAATGACCGGGATGGAGCGATGGGACGGTGTACAAACCATCGCCATTGGTGCCGGACATCACTGCGAGATTTGTATCGACATTCCTGATTTCCACCTGTGCTCCGGCGACGACTGCTCCTGATTGGTCTGTTACTCGACCAAGAATTGTTGCCAGTTCAGTCTGGGCGAATGCGCACGGCAACATTTGGGCCCACGAGAACAGAAGTCCTGCAGTTAATATCGAGAGATATCTAAATAACGGGAAGCGGTGGAAACCGGGAACTGGCATCTTGGGTTCCTCCATATCGGAGCATGCCTGTCGCTTTGCACGAATGTTTCAGTGGGGCGAGAATTGTTGGTTTGCCGACAGGGATAAAGGTTTAAGGATGATTGGCCTGGCCGCGGAGGTATGCATACATCAATTTGTCGCCCTTCGGTTGGGTCTGGTTGCCGTTTGGCGGTTCCAGCGTTACAAAAACCGAATCGATTTCTTGCAGCACCTTGGGATCGTCATACTGGAGTACCCAGCGCTTCTGCGATTTATCGTCGGAATAGAAAATTCCAAGGCTTCTGGCGCGCTGGCTTGGTCCTTCTCGTTTGCCCCAAACTCGATATTGATATCCTGCGCTCTGAATGCGTGGATCATTGAGGTCGTACGCATAGAAGATCAGCGACTTGCCCTCAGTAAGGAAGATCCGTCCGAAAGCGGGGCGGGTCTTGCCTTTGGGGTCTGTATCGAACACATCAACGATGTGCAGGTTGCGTGAAGCCATCAATTCGCGAACGTCCCTGCCGGCGACCAAGAGTTCTTTTTCCCGCTCCAGTGCGTCCGATTTCTCAGCCAACTGCTCAGACAGATAGCGTATTCGGACTTGCGATTCAATCAGGCTCGCCTGGTCTTCAGTTCGTCGGCCTTGCGTTGTTTCTAACTCGGCGCGCACACTGGCCACAGCCGCCTGACTTTCTTCTACGCGCTTTTGTAATTTGTCGATCGTTTCATCGCGTGCCTTGAGATCGGCCGATAATGCAGACCGCTGCTTCTCGGTCTCCGCATTATTGTCTTGGAGGCGCCCAACGGCTGAAGAAGCACGCGCATAAGACGACTTCAATGATTCGAGCTCAGTCGTCAGACTGAGATTCTCAGCTTCTAGACTCTCCAGCCTCGACCGCAGTTGCTGACCGTTAGCGTCTACCTGAGCTGTGTTTGGTCTGTCAGAGGAATGCTGCGTCACCGACGCAGTTCGAAGCCGTCGGCCGCCGAGATAATATCCACTCAGGCCGACAGCGCCGGCCAAGAACATTGCGGCTGCGGCTCGGGCCACAAGTGCCAGCCAGATCCTTGGCGTGAATAAGCGAATCCGCGGTTCCGGCAGCGGCGTTTCTGTACCGGCATGAGAGAAGACAATTCCCTGCGATTCCGCTCTTCTGAAGAATCGCTCACGCAGAAGCGCCGAGTCTATGCATGCAGTCGCTTCGGTTGCGCTGAGTTCCGGGTCCTCCGTTGTCACGGCATAATGATTCGCCTGGATCTCCATGAAATCCGAGTATCGCTGCCGGCACTCAGGACAGGAAAGCATGTGCAGCTGCAATTCCGCCAACTCCGGGCCGGACGCCTGTCCGATGCTGGCCACCGCGCATATCTCTTGGTAATGTTCATGCTTTAGCATGCTTCACCTCACCAACAGACACTGCTTCACCGCGCCGAACGGCCACAGGCTCTTCCGTGAGGCAACTCCGCAATCGTTCAAGCCCTCGGTAATAATGATTGCGAACATTGCAGAGCGACTCCTTCGTTTTCTCGGATATATCTCTCAGCGTCAGGCCTTCGAAAAATACCATTTCAATGGTTCTTTTCTGAACCTCGTTAAGGGTGCCTAGCGCTTCTTTGACCACTCGCGCAATTTCCTGGCTGAAAAGCTGTGGCGGCCCCTGGGTGCCTTCCTCCCAGTCCAGCACGTCATCAAGTTCGGGTCGGTTATAAAACTGTCGCAGCACAAGGTAGTTCCGCCGGTTCATGCTCCGATGATAGGCATACTGCAAAAGCCACACTTTAAGACTGCCTTTGGCGGAATCGAATTTCTCGGCAATCCGATAAATTTCAAAAAATACATTCTGGGTTACTTCTTCGGCCTCGGACACGTCACGTACGATCTTGAGCGCAGTAACCAGAACAAGGCGATGAAAACGATCGAACAGTACGGCAAATGCGTCCCCGTCGCCCCGCTGGACAGCATGCATGACTTCTTCGTCGCTGAGCTGTTGAAGTGGATCCTTGGACTGCGGGCTACGCCGCGTTAGAGGGCCTGGGAACATTCTCTGAATGAATCTGCACATGGAATACCACACCCAACCCGTGA
>JAOAPI010000181.1 GCA_025462865.1 Candidatus Sulfotelmatobacter sp.
GCATCTCTCGTCGCGAGTTTTTGCGGGAACTTGGTGCCGTACTTCCCGACGCCCTCGTCGACATGACCCGCGGGGGCGTAAACTCACCCGTTGCCCCAGTTGATCTCTCACAAGCCATCATTGGTCCGGGAATGGGCATTTATTCAAAATACAATGCAGTGCTCGAATCAGATGGGAGGCCAATGAGTGTACGGACCGCTCTCCAGCTCATCAACCGTTTCTTGGCCGATGACGAATTCGACCCTGAAACGCAGTTCTGTTTGCAATGGTTCGAGACTAATTACTGGAAACCAGGAGTATATGGAACCGCTGATGTCGCTGCTCGTGCGAAGGGAACTGATGTTAGTTCCATGCACCGTGACGGCGTTCTTGAATCTGGCGCAGGCGAAGTACGGTTGATCCGATGGGCCGACTTGAAGGATGACTGGATTCCGGAACGCGGCAATAAAACTCCAGTCTGGCTAGCACTTCACCATCTCATCCACCGGCTTAACCGAAATGGCGAACAAGCTGCCGGATTGCTACTTGCTCGAATCCCCGCGCTTAGTGGCCCCATCCGCACACTAAGCTACCGTCTTTACACAATGTGTGAGCGCAAAGGGCTGGCGGAAGATGCTCGCCCGTACAACGAGTTGATCGGTGCCTGGACAGCAATCGAGTTGGCCGTCCAGGAAATCGGTCCTGTCGAAACTCAAGCAGACCTGTTCTAAGAAGGAAAGATTATGAAGCCTTGGCGAGAGATAGCCGTACCCCATCAAGACGTGCTGAAGGGCACATTCCAGCAGTCCGAGTTCGCCGCTGACCTCGCCAAAGTGCATGAGGGCACCGCGCCTGAAGGCTACCTTGATCCTGTCGCCTTCTTCGACCGCACATTCATTACCGAAGGAATGCGTCTGCTCCTTGATTCCGTTATCCGGCGCCTCTCGGGTCAAGGTGGCGATCCGGTCGTGCAACTTCAAACTGCCTTCGGCGGCGGCAAGACTCACACCATGCTCGCGGTATACCACCTCGCAAACAGCAAGGTTCCAGCCAGCAACTTATCTGGGGTCTCCTCGATTCTTGATGCCGCAGGAGTAACGGAGCTTCCGAAGTCTAAGACTGTCGTACTCGACGGCACACGGTTCTCCCCTAGCCAGCCAAAGAAGTACGGCGAGCAAAATGTCCGTACGCTGTGGGGAGAAATGGCTTGGCAACTCGGCGGAGCTGATGCCTTCGCTCAAATCGCCGAAAGTGACGCCAACGGAACTGCACCCGATTCTTCGCTCATCGAACGCTTGCTAACGCCTTACCAGCCAGTTGTCGTGCTCGTCGACGAATTGGTCGCCTATCTTCGTCAATTTGAAGATGGCCGCAGCTACCCTGGTGGTACCTTCGATTCAAACCTGACATTCACTCAAAACCTGACACAGGCGTTCAAAGCCGTGCCTAAGGCAATGCTGCTTATCTCCCTCCCTGCCTCGAAACTCTCTGAGGCGGGTAGCGCACGGGGTCGTCGTGCGATGGAATCAATTGAAGGTGCTTTGTCTCTCGCGAGTCTTGAAAAGACAGTTGGCCGCGTACACGCGCTCTGGAAGCCAGTCGGCACAGAGGAAGCTTTCGAGATTGTTCGTCGCCGGTTGTTCACGACGATCACTGACATGGCTCAAGCGAGTGAAGTATGCCGCGCATTTGCCGACAGCTATTCAGAGAACAGTCAAGATTTACCGAAGGAAACTTTGGAGAGCCGGTACTACGATCGGATGGTTCGGGCATATCCGATTCACCCGGAGGTCTTCGACCGGCTCTACGAGGACTGGTCTACACTCGACAACTTTCAACGGACGCGCGGAGTCCTATCGCTGATGGCAAGTGTCATTCATCGGCTTTGGACTGACGACAACAAAGATCCATTCATCATGCCGGGTAATCTGCCGTTGAGCGACGCGCAGACCCGCAACAAGATGATCTATTACCTGCCGCAAGGCTGGGACCCGGTGGTGGAGGGCGATATTGATGGGGACCGTTCCGAAACTGTGGAGATTGAGTCGCACGATGCCCGGTTCGGCGGCCTTCAGGCTTGCCGACGGCTGGCGAGAACGATCTTCCTGGGGAGTGCCCCGACAACGGCGAGTCAGGCCGTGCGAGGTATCGACGCCCAGCGTGTGTTGCTAGGCGTCCTACAGCCTGGTCAGCAAATCAGCATTTATAAAGACGCGCTCCGCCGCCTGTCCGACCGACTGCACTACCTGAATACGGGAGACAGTCGTTTCTGGTTTGATGTAAGGCCAAATCTACGCCGAGAGATGGAGGATCGCAAGCGGCGATTCACCGCCAAGGAACATTTCCTTCCAGAAGTCCAGAGCCGCCTTCGCGGACTAATTCATGGGACGACCTTCGCCGGCATTCATATCTTCACGCCTAGTGCTGACGTGCCGGACGACTGGAAAATGCACCTGGTCATTCTGCCGCCAACTGCCCCATATAGCCGAGGTGCAGGTCCTCTCGCTACGAAGGCCGCACTTGAGATATTGAATAGCCGTGGTGACCAGCCCCGCATGAAGCGCAACCGTCTTCTCTTTCTGGCTGCGGATACAGAATCAACTGCAAGATTGGATGATCTGGTTTGCTCTTTCAAAGCATGGGAGTCCATCGTTAACGACATTGATCTCGGCCACTTGAATCTTGACCAGTTGCAGAGCAGGCAGGCTCAGAAGAATAGGGAAAGTGCAGCGGAGGCAGTCAACCGGACGATCCGTGAAACCTATCGCTGGCTTCTTGCTCCAACGGAAGAAGCTGAGGGCAAAGGAATCTCCGCAATGCGCTGGGAGAGCTTCGCTTTGAACACTGGCACCGACTCTTTCACGAAAGAAATTGAGAGGGTGTTGCGGGAGCATGAGTTGGTCATCGAGACCTGGGCACCAGTGCATCTCGACACACTGCTTCGCACTTGGTTCTGGAAAGATGGCGTGAAAGACATTGAGGCGAAGGAAATTTGGCAGAAGACCTGCCAATACCTCTACATGTCTCGCTTGAAGGACAGCAACGTATTTCAGGCGACTCTGGCGGAAGGCTCTGAAACACGAGATTATTTTGGTTTGGCTCTGGGCAAGCGTGATGGCAAGTATCTATCTTTCAGTTTTGGGAAGCGGCCGCTTATCCATCTCGAAGAGACATGGATCATCGAGCCTGGTGTTGCTGCCGAGTATGAGGCAGCGTTAAGAGCGACAGAAGAAGTATCTCGCCCAGCTCCAGATCCTTCGGCGTCCAATGCGGACGGCCGCATTCCTACCGTGCCCACCCCAAGTCCCATCACTTCGGGCAATTCAGCAAAGACCCAAAATCGTCGCTTTTTCGCGACAATAACACTTGATCCGCTCTTGGCTAAGAAACAGTTTGCCGATATCGTCGATGAAATTGTTCAGCAATTCACTACCCGTGTCGGGGATCAAGTACAGATTTCGGTCGATCTCCACGCACAAACTGCAAAGGGCTTCGACGAAGGTTTAGAACGCACCGTTAAAGAAAATTGTCGCACTCTGAAATTCAAGTCCTACGGTTTCGAAGCAGAAGACTAGCAGCAAGTGAAGCGTCGGGCAAACATAGATGGACCGACACACTAGCTGCATTCCTCATCAGCGGCGCCGCAGCGTGATTCGGCCAGACATCGTTAGAGCGGTTATTTCGCGCAAG
>JAOAPI010000031.1 GCA_025462865.1 Candidatus Sulfotelmatobacter sp.
AGATGACGCGCTACTTCAGCGTGCAGCATTTCTTGTACGAGGAAGCGGCGCTGCTCGATCAGCTGCGGTTCGACGAATGGCTCGAACGCTGCGCCGCGGACATTCGGTATTGGATGCCCGCGCAGACGAATCGCGAACGCCGCGACCGGCATCTCACGATCGGCGGACCCGAAGATCTGCCGATGTTCGAGGAGACCTACGATCATCTGCATCAACGCGTGCGCCGCCTTGCGACGAATCAAGCATGGGCCGAACAGCCGCCGTCGCGAACGCGCCGTCTCGTGACGAACATCCGCGTGAGCGACGGCATCGCGGGCGGCGTGCGCGCCGCGAGCAATCTGCTGCTCTACCGCACGCGCCACGATGCCGACGTGCAGATCTTCGTCGCGTCGCGCGAAGACGAACTGCGGCCGCACGACGGGCATCGCTGGCAGATCGTGGCGCGCACGATCGTGCTCGATGCAACGACCGTCCCCGGGCACAACCTGAGCGTCTTTTTCTGATGAATGGACGATTCGCAGGGCAAACCGTGTATCTCACCGGCGGGGGTTCGGGCCTCGGCCGTGCGCTCGTGGCGCGCTTCGTTGCGGAAGGCGCGCACGTGAGCGTGCTCGATCGTTCGGCCGAAAAGAATCGCGTACTCGCGGAGATCTACGGAAGCGCGGTCGTTACGACCGACGGCGACGTGCGCGACCTCGCGGCCCACACTGCGGCGGTCGCAAAGGCCGTCGCGCACTTCGGCGGACTCGACGTGTACATCGCCAACGCCGCGATCTGGGACGGCAACGTTTCGCTGCTCGATCTTCCCGTCGAGCGCGTCGACGCTGCGTTCGACGAAGTCTTCGGCATCAACGTCAAAGGTGCGCTGCTCGGTGCGAAAGCCGCGGCGCCGGCCCTCGTCGAGCGGCAGGGCGCGATGATCTTCACCTTATCGATCGCGGCACTCCGCGCGGGCGGCGGCGGGCCGCTCTACACGAGCTCGAAAACGGCGGGCATCGGCCTCGTGCGCGAACTCGCCTACGAACTCGCGCCGTTCGTGCGCGTCAACGGCGTCTGCCCCGCCGGCATGGCGACGGATCTGCGCGGTCCGGAATCGCTCGCGCTCGGCGACACCCCGCTGATGGCAAACGTGGATCCCGATATGATGCGCAGCGCCTACCCGCTGGATTTCTTCCCCGTTCCCGACGACTACGTGGGTCCGTATCTCTTCCTCGCGTCGCGCGATTCCGCGGTCACGACGGGCACGCTGATCGAAGCCGACCTCGGCATGAGCGCACGCGGCATCCGCAAAGTCGCAGGCCGCGCCGGCACCTAACCCCCGGGTGAATAAAAAACCGCACGTTGCGTGCGGTTCGTTACTCGTTCGACCAGTAGTCCTTGAGCGCTTTACCGCGACTCGGATGTCGGAGTTTGCGCAGCGCCTTCGCCTCGATTTGGCGGATGCGTTCGCGCGTGACGCCGAATTCCTGACCGACTTCCTCGAGCGTCCGCTGGTGGCCGTCTTCGAGTCCGAAACGGAGGACGAGAACTTTGCGCTCGCGCTCGGTGAGGTTCTTGAGGACATCCTGCATCTTTTCTTTGAGCAGCATGACGCTCGCGGCCTCGGCCGGGGCGATCGCTTCCTGATCTTCGATGAAGTCGCCGAGATGCGAATCTTCTTCTTCGCCGATCGGCGTCTCGAGCGAGATCGGCTCCTGCGCAATCTTCAGCACCTTGCGCACTTTCGCGACAGGAATATCCATGCGCTTGGCGATTTCTTCCGACGTAGGTTCACGACCCAGTTCCTGCACCAGTTGCCGCGAGGTGCGGATCAGCTTGTTGATCGTCTCGATCATGTGGACCGGGATACGAATCGTACGCGCCTGATCAGCAATTGCACGAGTAATCGCCTGCCGAATCCACCACGTGGCATAAGTTGAAAACTTATAGCCGCGGCGATATTCGAATTTGTCGACAGCCTTCATCAGGCCGATGTTGCCTTCCTGAATCAAATCGAGGAACTGCAGGCCACGGTTGGTATATTTTTTTGCGATCGAAACTACGAGACGAAGGTTGGCCTCAATCAGTTCGCGCTTGGCCTGCTCCGCATCCATGTCGCCCTGGATAATTTCGCGCTGGGTGCGCTTGATCTCCAGAAACAACAGTCCTGCTTCGGCTTCGAGCTTTTCAATCTCGCCTCTTACGGCGCGCGCCTGCCGGCGATATTCTTTTTTTTGATCTTCACTGCGGGTGGCTTCGGCCTTGCGCTCTAAGTTTCCAGCTTGACGGTCGAGCGAACGCATGCTATCGACGGTTTTATTGACGCGCTCGATCAGCCGCTTGCGTTCGTTGTTGGTGAAGCCCAGCTTGCGCACCGCCCGCGAAACCCGAACGATGGCTCGCGCCAGGTTGCGGCGAGCACGGCGGTGGTCCTTAGGCCGCTTCTTCTGCGACATTGTGCCGAACTTTTCCTGCAACACACCGGCCTTCTTGTACAGCTTGGCCATGCTGTCGATCTTGCCGGTAAATTCGTTCAGCCGGTTCTGCAGAATCTCGTCGGTAATTTCTTCTTCGTCGAAGGTGACGACTTCTTTGATGGAGCGCACGCCCTTCTTCAGGTCTTCCCCCATGGCGAGCAAATCATGAATCACAATGGGAGACCGCGACAACGCTTTCAGCACGCGCAACTGTCCGCGCTCGATGCGCTTGGCAATTTCAACTTCGCCTTCACGCGTGAGCAGCGGGACGGTGCCCATCTCGCGCAAATACATGCGGACGGGGTCGTTAGTTTTTTCCAGCGCACCAGGAGTGAGATCGAGTTCAACGTCCTCACCCTCTTCGGCTTCGTCGAATTTTTTGTCAAGCGCCGCGGAAGGCAGTTTCGGTCCTTCCAACACGTCGATGCCTTGCGTGCCAATGGTAGTCAGCAGGTCGTCGAGGTCTTCGGGACTAACCACATCGTGAGGGATTAATTCGTTTACCTGGTCGTAAGTCAGGTATCCCTTCTCTTTCCCGGCGTCGACCAGCTTTTTTATGTCGTCGTACTTGTCTTCAAGAGCCAAAGAGTGTTCCTCAAATTCATCAATTCGCTCGCGCGGAGCGTTGCGGTACAGATTGAAAAGGTGGGAATCTGGGGTGGCGCGGAGTTGTACAATCTACCACAAACTTATAGAGTTTAGCACATAAGTGCTGCACCGTCTATGACTTGCCCCAGAAAATCCCCGTCCGCCGCTATCTCTAATTCTGCTAAATACTTAGATGGTTTTTATAGCTGTTTTGTTTCATGCAGTTTTCTTATTTTCTTGAGCGCTTTTCAGGCCATCCTGGGCGAGGCTGGGATCGCGCAATGAACGGCTTAGCCGTTCCACTTCCAGCAATAATTCCTTCATGTGAACTCTATCGTCGGTGACGCCGGGCTTCTTCAGCTCACGCTGGGTTTCTTCCAGCCGGCGGCGCAGATGAATGCGACGCAAGGCCCGCACGGCGCCATCCAGCCGCTCGGCGCTAAGTTCTTCGTCCTCCTTCAACAAGATGGAGGCTAGCATTCGGCGCTCGCTTTCAGAGCAGGGCACCTGCATTACATCGGCAAGTTCGGCATCAGCATTGAGCAGGGCCTCAACCAGCGACTCGGTAGCCAGCCCTCGGTGCAGATGTTCGCTTTGGAACGCATACTTTGCCTGCCGCGCTGGATCGAACTCTTCCTCGGCGCCATCGCGCGCGGATAGATGCTCCGCGCCCGGTTGCATCTGCCGCGCGGAAGCGAGCGCCCTGACTAGAATGCGTTCGGCGTCGGTGGCCTGCGCCTCACCGGAAGCTTTTACTGCCGATGCGGAACGCTCCGATGCGACGTGGCGAAGCTCCTGCCGCAGCACTGCGGAATCGATGCCCAGCTTCTGCGCGATTTCCTGACTCAACTCATCGCGCACGATCCGACTCGGAATGCGCTGAATATGCGGCAGCAGATAGTTGACTGCTTTCACTTTTCCTTCGGGGTTGCGGATCGGAAAGTGATTGCGCGCCCGGTCGATTAAGTAATCAAAATATTTTTGCGAGGAACGCAGTGCTTCGCCGTACGCCTCTTTGCCTTTGCGACGGATGTAGAGATCGGGATCGAACCCCTGGTCGAGCGTAAGTACTTTGATCTGAAATTCTTCTTCCACCAGCAACGACAGCGTGCGCTCAGTCGCCTTGGCTCCGGCTGTGTCAGGATCGAAGTTGACGACAGCGTTTTTGCTGAATCGTCCCAGCAACTTTGCTTGGATTTCAGTGAAGGCCGTGCCAGAGCTGGCGATCACGTTGTGAAATCCGGCGGCGTAGACGGAGATGCAATCCATTTGCCCTTCGACGAGGATCGCATAATCCAGTTTGCGGATCGCTTCTTTGGCATGATCGAGATTAAACAAGACCCGGCCTTTGGAGTAGATCGCCGTCTCCGGCGAATTCAAATATTTGGGGCCAGCTTTCTCGTCGGTGGCCAAGGTTCGTCCCGTGAATGCGATGATTTTTGCCGCATCGTTTGAGATGGGGAACATCACGCGATTGCGGAATTTGGCGTACATCGCGGCGGTGCCCGGCTTGCGGCTCTCGGCTTCCGGTGACGCGCCCCTCCCCTCACGCTTGTCATTCCGAACGGGCGCTAGCCCGTGAGGAACCTGCTGTTCGCCCGCGGCGCCATTTCTCTCGTCGTTTTCCGAACGTCGAACACCGGACGCCAGAAGCCGATCTTCCTGCTTCCAAGAAAACAGCCCGCTCTCCCGCAACACCTCTTCGCTGAAATCGCCCGCCAAACGATCGCGCAGCAGAAATCCGGAATCGGGCGCGTAGCCGATGCGAAAGCAGGCAATCGTTTCCGCATCCAAGCCGCGACCGGCCAGATATTCCCGCGCACGCGCTCCCTCGGGACGTTTCAAACATTCCTGAAAGAATGTGGCAGCCCGATCCTGAACCTCGAACAATTGTCCGCGCAGCTTGGCTTCTCTGGCCTCTCCTGGGCTTGAGTACGTAACTTTGGGGAGCGGAATACCCAGCTTCTGCGCTACCAGCCGCACGGCTTCGGGAAAAGTGATGTTCTCGATTTTTTGCACGAAGCTGAACACATCCCCCGACAGGCCGCAACCAAAACAGTGATAAAACTGCCGCGTGGCGTGCACAGAAAACGACGGAGTTTTCTCCCCGTGAAAAGGACATAGCCCCGAATAGTTCTGCGCCCCAGCCTTCTTCAGCTTGATATAGTCGCCGATGATGCGGACGATGTCCGCCTGCTGCTTCACCGTCTCTTTGAAGTCTTCAGCGGGCATGGATGGATGGGCGCGGCAGACACTTCTCCCATGGAATTCTGAAGTAGCCAACCGCTGATGGGAATATACCGGATGGGGATTGCTGTGGAGAAGCTGTGGAATAAGCGAGTATCCCGTTGACGCTCTAGGAAAAGCAGGCATTATTAACGAACCTAGCCCTTGGTTGCGCCCGGCTTTCGCATCAAGATTAAGACACTACGCGTGATTCACACCCGCAACTCCACTACCGTAGCCCCGCCCCCGCCCTCATTCTGCGGAGGCTCAGCGACGGACTCCACATGTGGATGGTGCTGTAATGCCTGCCGCAGTGCTTTGCGGAGAATGCCCATGCCACTGCCATGTACGACGCGCACCCGCGGCAGTCCGGCGAGAAACGCATGGTCGACAAATTTTTCCACCGCTCGCGTTGCATCGTCGACGTTGTAGCCAATGACGTTGATTTCCGAAGCCGCATTCTGGCCTTCGTTTTCAAGTGACACGGAAACTCCCCGCGCCCGTGCCGCCTTCACTGGTGAGTCGTTCGCTCCCGCTCTTGTAAATACTTCGGCAATATCGTCGCGCGCGATCTTCATCTTCATCGCGCCCATTGCCACTTCGAAGTGCGAATCGTCCAACTTATGCAAGACCGTTGCCGCTCGCCCGGTTGATTTCAGCTTGACGCTGTCCCCTTCGGAGACCTGCTTCACGACTTGCGGCTGCGCATGAGGATCACCCTGATCAGCTCCGCTGACATGTGCGACTACGGTGGAATCGAATTGCTCGCGAAACTCGCGCCGCAATTTCGCGATGCGGCGCTCGGCATCTTTCGATACCTTCTGCGATGCCGCCTTATCCTGAATGGCATTCACCGCTTCGCGCGCGTGATATTCGAAATCACGCAACATGCTCTCAAGCTTTTTCTCCATCTCCCGGATCTTTGCCTGCTGCTCCCTCTTGCCCTCAGCAGCCAGGTACGTTTTCTCGCGCTCCAGTTCCTGCTCACGCGCCACAAGGCGCAGGCGCTCGGTTTCCGCCTCGCGTAAACTCGCGTGAAGTTTGTCCAGAAACTCGCCGACATCGCGAGCCTGCGTGCCTAGCCGCTCCCGCGCGCCGTGGATAATGGCCGGATTTAGTCCAAGCCGCTGCGCGATGTTGATTCCCGCCGAAGCTCCGGGTACGCCCATCTTCAATTCGTACGTAGGTTGCAGGGTCGTTTCGTTGAAGCCCACGGAAGCGTTAATGACGCCCGGCGTATTCGCGCCATAAACTTTCAGCGAAGTATGGTGCGTCGAGATGACAGTCATTGAGCCAATGAGACCAAAGTGTCGGGCAATCGCAACCGCTAGCGCCGCGCCTTCCTCCGGGTCAGTAGCCGAACCCAATTCATCCAGCAGGACCAGAGACTCGGCGGTCGCGGTGCGGGAAATGAAGTCGATGTTGGTAACGTGCGCCGAGAACGTGGAGAGGTTCTGCTCGATCGATTGATAGTCGCCGATATCCGCCAGCACTGCATCGAACACCGGCATTTCCGCGCGATCCGCGGGAACGGGAATTCCCGACTGCGCCATCAACGCCAGCAAACCGAGGGTCTTGAGTGTCACCGTCTTACCGCCGGTATTCGGCCCCGTAATCACCAACTGTCGGCGGTCGCCTTCGAGCTCTATGCTGACCGGGACTACGGCAACACCTTTGGATTTTAGATTTCGCTCCAGCAGCGGATGGCGGGCGTTGTGCAACAACAAACTCGCCACGCTCGCCGGAGAGCCGGGGCCGCTGTCCCTACGTAGATCGTTCAGCTTTACAGCGACACAATTGTAGTCTTCGGCGAAGCGTGCCTTGGCAAATTGCAGTTCCAACTCGCCGAGCACATCAGCCGATGCCTGAATTGCCTCCGCGTGCTCGCCGATCCTCCGGGTCATCTCCAGCAGAATGCGATGAATTTCCGCCAGTTCCTCATCCAGCAGACGCACCAATTCGTTGTTCTGCTCAATCGTCTCCAGCGGCTCAACGAACACGGTTTGCCCGCTGGAACTGGCCCCGTGCACCACCCCTTGTACTCGCCGCTTCTGTTCAATTTTTATGGGAATGACAAAACGTTCGCCGCGGATGGTGATCAATTCATCTTGCACCGCGCCGCCTTCGGCAAGGTGGCGCAAGTATCCACGCAGCGATTCCTGAATACCGCGCCGCTGCTTTTCGATTTCGCGCCGGACTCGCGCCAGTTCGGGCGAAGCGCGGTCTTCCAGCGTTCCGTCGGGCTCAATCTTATTTCTAAAATGGCGAAGGAATTCGGTGAAATCGGGGACACCTGTCGAGAGAGCCTGGGTCCTTCGCCACTCCGCTCTCATACTCGCCGGGGGATGCTGGGCGATCTCGTGCCATTGCGCGGCGCGATCCACCACCAGGACGACATCGCGGATCTCCATAATTTCGAGTGTGGCCCCGCCAATCCGCGCCTTCGCAAGCAGTCGTGTGACGTCCAACAGGCCGGAAAAATCAAAACGCCCACCCACGCGCCGGAATTCGCGCATTTCCCCTGCTAATTCTTGTTGTTCGGAAATCCACGAGGAATCGGTGGAGGGCGCCAGCCCCGCGATCTTTGCCTGGCCGAGTGGCGACGATGTGTATCCCCGCAGAAGTTCGCGAAGAGCATCGAACTCGAGCACATTCGCCGAATTGTGGATGAGCCCGTGAGGCATGGAATTTTATGTTACAGGAAGGCAACGATGAGGAGCGGGCTGCAGAAAAGGGCTAGATTTAGAAATCTGAATTATGACTGGGCCGCCGCCAGCACGTGGGCTTCACTTGTCGTCGCCGCGACGGGGAGGTGCAATACGAACACTGCTCCGCCCTCTGGCTTGTTCTGGCAGGTAATCTGTCCTCGATGATCCTGCACCACACCATAGACGGCACTCAATCCCAGGCCTGTGCCTTTGCCGATCGGTTTCGTTGTATAAAAAGGATCGAACACTCGTTGCGGTTCCTTGATTCCCGGACCACTATCAGAGAACTGGACTACTACTTCTTCTCCCAGAAGGCACGCGCTGACCTTTAGCACTCCACCGCCGGCCTCTTCGAGCGCATCGAAAGCATTTTCCACGATCTGCACAAACGCCTGGAACAACCGGTGGCCGTCGCCCCAAACCTTGGGAATGTTGCGATCGATGAGAGTTTCCACATGGATTTTCTGGTCGTGCCACTGCACTTCCCGCATTTGCACGCTGCGCTGTAAAAGCATGCACACATCCACCATCGTCTTTTCACCGGAGCCCTGCTGCGCGAAGCTTAGAAGATTGGAAATCAGATCGCGGGTCCGCTGCGAATGGCTCACAATTTTGCGCACCAGCGCGTCCTGCTCACTGGTCAGCCGCTGACTCGACCAGAGCTTTTCCGAATAAGCCATGATTGCGGTGAGGGGATGATTAATCTCATGTGCCGCGCCCGCAACCAATTGGCCCAGAGAAGCCAGTTTCTCTCTCTGCACCAGGTGACTTTGCAATCGTTGCTCGTTCTCGAAGCTGCGACGAGAATCCTCCAGCAAATGAATCAATGCGCGATCCTGAAGATATTGACGCACGAAAACAAACAAGCCCAGCACCAACATCGCGGTCAGGACGGTGAAGAGGCGAAACGTGCGGGTCACGACTGGCGAGTCGTCCCACCAGTAGGTCCACAGCCCTAATACTGGCAGGGAAAGAATTGCGAGCATGGCCAAGCGCAACGCCATTGCGCCCCATTTATCCTCGGGCGGAGCCGGCGCCGCCTCTGAGTTCCACTCGCGCGCACTCAGTGCGGTAGCTGCCATCCAGGCTACAGTTCCGAGCAGGGGAACATCGTACAGGCTCCCTGTGTAGTACTTTCCGTTGAGGAGAGCGAGGCTCAAACCCTGGGAGTCCAGAGCGTATAACGCGCTGGCCCCCATCAGATTCAGATACACCATCCTCCACCCACCGGTAGCCGCTCGCCCAGCAATTCCCAGAACCAACACCAGCACAGCCGTCTCTACCAGGTAAAG
Source organism: Candidatus Sulfotelmatobacter sp. (assembly GCA_025462865.1). Classification (GTDB taxonomy): domain Bacteria; phylum Acidobacteriota; class Terriglobia; order Terriglobales; family Acidobacteriaceae; genus Sulfotelmatobacter. Next base: position 9,271 of record JAOAPI010000031.1, read on the forward strand.
TGAGGAAAAGTTCCGCCTGTACATCATTGTGTTCAGCGAGACGTATTGCGAAGGGAAAACAATGAAAGCGTAGAGGAACACCCACCAAATCAACAGAAGGAGAAAGTCCAGCGTACCCAATCGAAATTTCTGCTCACCTTCGGACCGATGGGGACGCAGCCCGACGGCCGCGATCATTGGAATCAAATGAAGAAACAAAAACACATCCATGAACGATACGATGGGTACGCTCGTCTTGCGTACGACTTCGTAATACGTCCACGCCCCTAGATCGGCAGCCCAGAAAATGCATCCCGAGGCCATCAGCGCCCAGAAGCGTCGGCTGACGCCGCGCATCGACCAGGCGTTGCTGAGCATACCCACGCCGACCGCGAGCGTCAGCAAAAGATATCCAACATCAGAAATCGTGGTCAGTACTGGACCGCGCGGAATCGTTAAAGACACCACGGCGAACCCCAGGGTGATCCCGGCTGCGAGCACGAACCAGCGATGGCGTCTGAATACACTCATCCGGTTCCCATTTTATGGATAAGAGCAGGGATTCCCAGATTGCTTTCGGACTACAAGACATTACTTTCGTCACACTACTTGCCAAGGTCGCAGACTCAATAGACCTAGGGAGGTAACCCTGGCGTTGTCGACCGTCAGGCCGAGCCACTCCTGCTAGAATTATCTCGAGTGTGGACCGCCGCACTCGGGATTTCTGGTGCTTCATGGCCTTTCCTGTTACCCGTCTTCGTCGCCTCCGTCGCACGGCACGGCTTCGCGACATGGTCCGCGAGACTCGTTTAACGCCTGACGCCTTTGTCTACCCTATGTTCGTTTGCCCGGGGGAAGGTGTGCGCAAGGCCGTGGGCTCCATGCCAGGCGTGTTCAATCTTTCGGTGGACGAGGCGGTAAAGGAAGCGCAGGAAGTGCAATCGCTGGGGGTTCCTGCGGTGATTCTGTTTGGCGTTCCAGACAAGAAGGATGAGATCGCTACCGGAGCCTGGGCCGACGATGGGATCGTGCAAAAAGCGGCCCTCGCGCTGAAGCGGGAAGCTCCTGATCTAGTTCTGATAGGCGATGTGTGCCTCTGCGAATACATGTCGCACGGACATTGCGGCATTGTGAAAAGCACGTCGACGCCAAAGTCGCTAGGCGCCGCGGTTGCGGAAGCTGAATCAAAGGCCGCCGCAACTCCTCGCGAGATAAAGGGAAAAAATCTGACCGGCGCTTCCGCCCGGAGCGACAACTACGAAATCGACAACGATGCCAGCCTCGAACTTCTTGCTCGCGCGTCGGTATCACTCACTCGCGCTGGGATTGATATCATCGCCCCTTCCGACATGATGGATGGGCGTGTTGCCGCCATTCGCTACGCTTTGGACGATGCCAGCTTCATTAACACTCCTATCCTTTCCTACGCGGCCAAGTTTGCTTCCGGATTTTACGGGCCGTTCCGCGAAGCCGCCGACTCCACCCCGCAGTTCGGTGACCGCCATTCTTATCAAATGGATGGCGCAAATCTACGTGAGGCCATGCGTGAAATCGAGTTGGACATCGCAGAAGGCGCGGACATGATTATGGTCAAGCCCGCCATGCCCTACCTCGACGTAATCGCCGCAGCGCGCGACCGCTTTGACTTGCCGCTTGCCGCCTACCAGGTTTCCGGTGAATTCGCGATGATTGAAGCCGCCGCCCGCAATGGCTGGATCGAGCGCGACCGCGTCATGATGGAATCTCTGCTGAGTATTCGCCGCGCCGGCGCCAGCATTATCCTGACCTATTACGCTAAAGACGCCGCCAGGCTGCTGGCGTAAAGAAACTGGCTGTTCTGCGGCAATCCCACGCAGAAATAAAAAAGGAAAGCCTCCGAGCCGCCTGGCGATAGGCAACTCGAAGGCTCCCCCGGATTTCTTTCTATTACTAAAACTAGCTTGCGCGCTGCATCGGTTTGTCGGTCTTGGAAAAATCAGCACTCGCTTCACCGGTGGAAGAAATATCCTGAGCACCCGTACGCTCCAGAATCTCCTTGGCACGCTTGGTCCAGTCCGAATTGTCTGAGTGGACCGAAAGAAGGATGCCGCCCTCTTTCACGCGACCTTCATAGCGTTTCGCCTCATACTCGGGAATGCCCATCCCGATCAAAGCTCCGGTAATGCCGCCGACCGTTCCGCCTACTCCCGCTCCGGCCAATGCCGCAACGATTGGACCCGCGGCAATGAACGGACCGATTCCGGGGATGGCCAACGCTCCAATACCCGCCAGCCAGCCCAGTCCGCCCCCGATGACAGCTCCGGTACCCGCACCTGTCGCGGCGCCTTCGGGGGCCTTGGTGCCTTTTTGCATCGCGAAATCCTTCGTCCCCACGTTCTCGGGGAACAGCACCGAAATATCCGTGTTCCGGAATCCTGCTGCTTTTAGTGCATCCACGCCGCCTTCAACCGCTGCATAATCCCGATAGATCCCGAATACTGCTGTATTTTTTCCCGCCATAATGAGTTTCTCCTTAAGAAAGTAGTTGCGTCTTATTGCTTCGCCTTGACGTCCATTTCGTCGGTAACTTTGTCTGCACCTGCCACTTCTGCGGCCTTGGCCTCGATGGTCTTCTTCTCTTCGTCAGAACGCACCGGTCCCTTTAGCGTTACCATTCCGTTCTGCGTGATGACCTTCACGTTGTGGGCGTAGGTTGAAAGTGACTTGTCCTCGATGATTGCCTTGCGGACCTGCTGCGTAATGTCGCGATCCGACCGATTTGACTTCTGCTGGTCGGCAGTAGGTTCGTTAGTATTCCGGTCCCTCTGGTTGATCTTTGTGTTGTCAGCCTGAGGGGCGTTTGACGGTGAGGCCGGCTCCTGTGCGCCCGCTAGTGAACATGTCCCCAAAACGAGACTGGCGAACAGCGCCGTGCGAATTGTGATTTGTGAATTTAGCTTCATTCAAAGACTCCTTAGCGAAACTATCCCTCGGATTTATTCTCTAGACGAAGCTTTGCACGTGGCACAACCGTGCGTACGCCGGGAAGAATAACCCCGGCGCTGCCGGTTGCCGAGCTATCTTTGCCGACCTGGCGGGCCGACTATCGATCTGGTCGATCTTTTCTTGAAGACCTAGCGGCCTTCCGTGCCGGTGGCATTTCGGGCTTCGGACGAGAAACGGTCCCGGACTCGATCGCCAATATCCTGTACCTTGTCCCCAATCGTTTCGCGAATTTCTTCGCCGCTGGCAGGGGCCAACAACATTCCAGCTCCGATCCCGACGCCGACACCCGCGGCAAAAGTGAGCAAATTGCGGAGAGTGTGGTTCTCACCCTCGTAAAGATCCTGTGCCCGGTCGCGTAGATCGGAAACTCTGTCGGAAGCGCTCTCGAAACTGTCGGAGACGCGGTCCCGCACATCGCCGGCAACGCGGTCAGACTGTTCGATAAAATACACTGCGGTTTTTAAAATCGACTTTAGTAAGCTGTTAAGCATGTTTCACCTCGTCATTGCGAAATCGAGTAATGAGAGTTAGTTGCATAAAACGATTCAAAGGACTTGCGCTCTTCTGAGATTTTTTTTGGGCGAAATTGTCGAACTGGAATCGATGAGGTGAAACACGACCCATTTCACTTCACCCAGCGAGGACGGCCCTGGGAATGGCGGCAGAGTTGCCAGCCCGGGTGACTTGGTGGTTTGGCAGAGACATTTTTGAACCAATCGTCGGATTACGGCTTAATGTCCTCCCGCGGCGGCCTTCTTCGCCTCAGCCCCATTCCGTCTCTTAGTCGTAAGAGCAAAAAAGAAGGTTGCCCCTTTGTCCACTTCGGCTTTTAACCCAGATCTCTCCGCGGTGTTTGTTTGCGCTTCTGTCGGATTGAACGCGTGGATTGATACGGATCTTAGTGGCTCGCTCATGCCCCATCCCGGCTATCGGGAGGGATATCGGTCATCAGCGTTTTCTCTTGTGTCGGCTGTTCAGATGCGCCAAGGATGAATCGGGTGCTCCGGCAACCTTAAAGCCATGCAATTGAGCCACTTGCCGGTGAGCTGAGGAATTCTCCCGGCAGGCTCCAAAGAACGATTTGGCAAAGAACAATCTAGTAAAACTCTCCCGCCAACGCCTATCCTCCCGCTGCGCCCGCGCTCTGGAACTTTACCTCCACCAGTTTGCGGTCTTCCTCGGAAACTTTGAACATGGCGCGCGGCTTCAGGGTCATGTAGCTGGCCACAAACACTTCGGGTATCTGGCCGATGCGTGTGTTGTAGGTGTTGACGTCGTCGTTGAAGAATTCGCGGCGGTCGGCGATGCGGTCTTCAAGTTCGCTGATGCGCGTCTGCAGTTTCAGGAAGCTTTCGTTGGCCTTGAGTTGCGGATAATTTTCGGCTACGGCGAAAAGGCCACGAAGGGCTCCGGTCATCATGGCATCGGCTTGCGCCTTTTGCCCGATGCTGGCCGCGTTCATTGAGGCGGCGCGGGCTTGCGTAACCGCCGTCAGGGTCTGCTGCTCGTGTTGCATGTATCCCTTAACCGTCTCGACAAGATTGGGGATTTCGTCATGACGTTGCTTGAGCAGCACGTCGATGTTGGACCAGGCGCGGTCGTTGTCATTGCGCAGTCGCACCAGTTCGTTGTAGAGAATGACTATGTAGACGCCAATGCCCACAACAAATAGGAGGAAAGCCACTCCCGTGATCACGTTGCTATCCATCGCTACCTCTCACTTGCGTGTAATACCTGAGTGAAACAGGACGGCTGCAAGCAGCGCAAGTAACTGAGGGGGCAGCGGCGAAAGTCACCGGAATGGGGGAATGACCCCCAGCAAAAAGGGCTGAGCCAGAACGGCTCAACCCGTGCGCTCGGAGACGATTCCTTATGGTTTATGCGGAGTCAGATCGCAGGACTTCCTCACTTCGCCCAGATCCAAACCGGAGGGGGAGAACTCGGCAATCTGCGGGCCAGTCCTCGTTCTCACTTCTACATTGAATATCTGAGCTCCGATCATGCCGCGAACCGTGCCCTTATCCATGGCGAGAAAATGTCCCCGGACCCAGTTCCATCCCTTGTGCTCGTGGCTGCCGTCAATACGCACCATGACTTCCATCTTCGGCTGTCCCCAAAAACCTGGGTAGTCCGGACGCCCCAGCCTGGTACCAGGAGAAAAATCGGCGCGCTCAAACTTTCCATTGCTGCATACCAGCTCAACTCGCGGTTTGGAATCGGGATCCTCACGAAGATAATTATTGGAAAGAAGTTCGAAGCGAACTTTCTTCGCGCCCGTCATCTTGTCTTCCGAGCGAAACTCCGTCCAGTTGCCGCCCGCGCTGACGCCATCTTGTTCGTCCTGATAAGGACTCATCCTGCCACCTTGGGCGAAGGCTGAGACGGCCAGCAGACAGGCCGCGACTGTCCCAGCGGCTAAAGTTTTCTTAATTTGAAACAAGCGCAATCCGTTCAAAGATTTCCTCCCCGCAACAAATTCCTTGTATCAATTGAACCCACGAATCCACAAAAAGTTGCCCGTCCCGGCGCTCTTTTGTTCTGTGACTTGCAGGTTCCACGTTCAATGGGTGCTGATTTTCAGGTCGACATACACCTGGGGACGATCGTCGAATTGACTGACGGACTTGGTGTCGCTCTTACGCGTGTCATATTGCGCGTAGACCTCGTAGTCAACAGTAGAGAGCCCGGGAAAACGATAGGTGCCATCCTGGCCAACGATGTAGGTCTTAACCGCATGGGTGCGGGAATTGGTGAGATACACGACAGCGTCAACCACGGGATTATCTTGCTGGTCAAGCACCTTGCCGAACAGGAGCCGGCCTTGCTGTTTTTCTTTCTTGTCGGAAGCAGCGTGTGCAGACAGGGACATCATGAGAAGCATCGCGGCGGCCATCAGAGAGGCGGTCTTGAGAGCACGTCTGGAAGTCATGCGGATGTTGATTCCTCTTTTTGTAATGTTCTGTAATTTTCTTAGCGGTTCAGATGTAAACCGATATCTACCCGCTCGTCATACTCTACGTGGACGGCGACCTTCTGCGCCAGATGCAATCGCTCGCCATTTTTTGTTTTCACTCCCTTGAGATCGGCCCAAACTTCATAATCGGATTTGCCGGCAGGAACTCGCTGCGCGAATTCTCCTGCGTGATCGGAAGTGACTTCCCACTTAGGCTTCTTGTCGCGACTGCGGCGGATTCTGACCTTTACACCATAGACGGGATGATTGTCAGGGCCCCAGACGGTTCCAAAAATAAGGGCATACTGATCCGTAGGTTTCAGCTTTTGCGGCGCTGAAGCGCCGACAACGGCGGGCAGAGCTAAATCGTGAATGGGGAAAAAGCAAATAGACAAGAGGCAGGACAGGCTTGCGATCCGCGCCGGGAGGCGCGGTCTAAGAGTCGTCACCGTCTTCAGTCTCCACTTCTTCTTCCTCTTCCACGTAACCGGCCTCGACGGCCTTCAACTCCAGTGGACTGGTAGTCACCACTTCGAAGTCAGTGCCACACTCGGGACAAGAGACGATCTCGCCCTCGTCGACTTCTTCTTCTTCCACGTCCAGATTGGTTTCGCACTCGGGACAAAGAACCATGATTCCTCCGCTCCCATTAGATACTCTTGATAATATTTAGATTCTCCCCCCACAGGTCAAGGGGTTCGGGCTGTAGAAGACGTGTTTTTTCTGTTTGGTTGTAACCGTGCCGTCGCCCTTTACAGGAGCCTTTATGAATTCTCATCTTACGAGAAAAGCGTTGCGAATAGCCATGCTACTAGCGCTTGTAGCCGCTACCGGGGCTTCAGGGCAAGAGAAGATGGGATCAACCGCGGCCGAACCTATGGCGGCCGATAGCCGCATAGCCGCCGCCCTTCAACAGGTTTCGGCGGGGCGCATTCGGGCGAATATTGAAAAGCTTGTGAGCTTTGGGACGCGGCTCACTCTTTCGGCGCAGGATCCTAATTCGGTTGCGGCGGAACGAGGGATCGGCGCGGCGCGGGAGTGGATCAAATCAGAGTTCGAGCGCTATTCGAAAGATTGCGGCGGATGCCTGGAGGTAAAAACTGACAGCTTCACCGAGCCGGCCGCCGACCGAATTCCTCAGCCCACCGTAATCACCAATGTTTACGCGGTCTTGAAGGGCACAGACGTCGAGAACGCGAACCGCATCGTGCTGTTGACCGGCCACTACGATTCGCGTAACAGCGACACGCTCGACGTGAAGGGTGACGCTCCGGGCGCAAACGACGACGGCAGCGGAACCGCAGTCAGCCTGGAATGCGCCCGTGTGCTGAGCAAGCTGAAGTTCAGGGCCACGATAATATTTCTCACGGTGGCGGGCGAAGAGCAGGGACTGAACGGCAGCAGTCACTTTGCCAAAATGGCGAAAGAACAAGGTTGGAACGTTGAAGCCGTACTGAACAATGACATTGTGGGCGGAGACAAAAGCGCCGAGCAGGATCATTCGGTAGTCCGCGTATTTTCTGAGGGACTGCCTGCGGCGGCCACGGAGCAGGAGATCTGGCGCATTCGTGGCTTGGGCGGCGAGAACGACTCTGCCTCGCGGCAGTTGGCGCGCTATATCGCTGATGTGGGACGCGCTTACGACGCAGGCGTGAAGCCCACGCTGGTGTTTCGGCTGGATCGTTATCTGCGTGGCGGCGACCACTATTCTTTCAATCAGCAAGGATTTGCGGCGGTGCGCTTCACAGAATTTCGTGAGGACTTTCACCATCAACATCAGAATGTCCGCACCGAGAACGGCATCGAATATGGAGACCTGCCGAAATTTGTGGACTTCGATTACGTGGCGCACGTGGCGCGGCTGAATGCGGCAACGCTCGCGTCTCTGGCAGCGGCGCCAGCGCCTCCTGCGAATGTGCACCTGCTGACAAAGGATCTGGAGAATGACTCCACCCTGACCTGGGAGGCGTCTCCCGGCGCTGAGGGAACTGCATATGAAGTCCTGTGGCGGGCGACCACCAGCCCGGAATGGGAACACGTCCAAAAGGTGGGCACCGTTCTGCGCTCCACCGTGAAGCTTTCAAAGGACAATGTCATCTTTGCGGTGAGAGCTGTCGATACCAGCGGACACCGCAGTTTGCCCGCCGTTCCGACCCCGGAGCGTTAGAGTTGGCATTGCCCGTGACCTGATACCATGTTTCTCAAGACATCCTTGTCTCTTGTAGAAGCCGAGGCCTCGCCGTGCCGATGAATCGTGGTAATACGATCTCGTTGAGCCTGCCCCCGTTCACACGTTGGGTAAAGCGCCTGATTCTCGTCTATGCCGGGATTTACCTTTTGATGGCCCTCGCCGAGGTCACCGCACCTCTGGCTCACGATTGGGTTAGCGTTTACCTTGGCCTGATCCCGAAACTCGTGATGCGCGGGATGATCTGGCAACTGATCACATATTCCTTCCTCCACTTTCAGTTGCTCCACCTGCTCTTTAACGCGCTATCCCTGTGGATGTTCGGCTCTCAATTGGAGAGCGACTGGGGTTCGAAGCGTTTCCTGGAGTTTTATTTTTTCTGCACGGTTGCGGCTGCTCTGACCACGGTCGCGATGAGCTACACGCATATTCTGGGGCTTTCTCCGGCGACGACCACGATTGGGGCATCAGGCGGTATTTATGGTCTGCTCGTAGCGTTCGGCGTGTTGTACGGGGAGAGCGAAATTATGATGTTCCCCCTGCCGTTCCGCATCAAGGCCAAATATTTCGTGTGGGGCATCGTTTTTCTAACGCTTGTGGGCGCGATTCAGGAAAGCGGCGGGGTAGCAAATTTTGCGCATCTTGGCGGATTGCTGTTCGGTTATCTCTATCTCAGGTTCCTGCCGAGGAAGGGCATGATGTTTTCCGCTTCAGAGACATATTTCAGCGTGCGAAATGATTATTACCGCTGGAAGCGTCGGCGGGCAGCGAAAAAGTTTGAGGTTTACATGCGCCAGCATGACCGTGATGTCCACTTCGATGAGCATGGCAATTACATTCCGCCGGATGACGATTCGCGTAAGGGTAACGGCGGATCGAAGTCGGGCTGGGTTAACTAGAAGAGTTGGTCACGAATTGCACGGATCGCCACGCATTTCAAACCGTGAAGAATACTTGGAACTGCTGCAACACACTTGCTGGTAATTCTTGCCGTCCTGATTTTCCCTTGAATCCTAGATCGTGACCAGCGCCTTCGATCACCAGTAGTTTCGTCTTCGCAGGAATTAGTTTCAGGGCCTTCTCCATTTCCTCAACTGAGCCGAAAGGATCGCCCGTGCCGTGAACGAACAATGCCGGCGTTTGCAGATTGAAGAAGTGTTGGGTGCGAAGCTGATCAGGTTTGCGAGGCGGGTGCAGGGGATACGACATCAAGAGCAGACCGGCCGCAACGCCTGATTCTTCCGCGCAGAGCATGCTCGCTTGTCGTCCGCCATAGGAGTGGCCGCCTAAGAAGATGCGGCCGGTCGCCATCGGTTGAATGGCTGCGACTGCATTCTTCAATCCGGCGCGATCCCGTTTCGCTTCGCCTGGCCCAGGGGGACCGTAAGATCGATCCTGACGGTAGGGCAAATCGCAACGCAGGACAATGTAGCCGGCTTCAGCGAACGCATTTGCCAGCGCAATCAGGAGCGGAGCCTGGCTGTTCGATCCAGCTCCGTGTGTGAGAACAAGGCCGTCGCCGTTGGCTTTGGCGGGGCGGTGTAAGAATCCGCGCACAAAGGGGTCAGCAGACACATCGGTGAAGGCTTGCGGATTAGATTGAGTGGACATCACAAGCTGTTTGCTCGCTCTTTATGTACGTGGCCAGCGCAGCCGAAGAGCGGCTGCCCCTATGTGGTCTGTGCGCCGACGTCTTCCAGCTTCTCGTAGACCTTCAGAATCTTAATTTCATTGCCGAGCCGCGCCCAGCAGCGAAGTATCTCGGGATCTTCCTGGGCGGTGCTACGGGCCTGTTCAGAGTTCCAGTAGCGAAGCAGCAGATAGTGGGAATCGCCTCCACGGTACACATGATCGCGCCCGTATCCCTTGTTCGCGACAAGGACATTCAATTCGCGCATGGTCGCAAGCGCCGCCGCCTCCATGCCGGGTAGTGGCTCCCAGATCGCGAGGGATAGATATTCCTGCGACATACTCCGCGATTATAGCTTCCGGCGCTTGGCAGTGCGTTTGCTTGTTGAGGTTTTGGTTGTTGGCCGTTTGGTTTTGCCGGCGTCATCCGCCGTGACTGTGTGCAGACGCATAAAGTTAGTGGAGCCAGAGGCCTGCTGTGTGCCCGCCACCACTCCCAACACTGCTCCCGGCTTCAGGATCCGACGGGTCAGGAGCTCCTTCTCGGCAACCTGGACCATCTCGTCAGTTGAGGGCGCATGACCGCAGCGGATAGGATGAACTCCCCAGAACAGATTTGCTCGCTGCACCACTGCGGGGATATGGGTGAAGGCGAAAATTGGAGCTTGCGGACGAAATTTTGAAATCATGCGGGCGGTGTTGCCGCTTTCGGTGAAAACGGCAATCGCTCCCATCGGCAGATCTTCGGCCGCATGGGCAATCGATTCGCAGATGGTTTCAGCAACGGAAAGACCGTGGCTATCGCGGCGGCGGCGAGGCTGCATGAATTCGCCCATGTTGCTTTCGGCTTCGACCACAATACGCGACATCATCGCAACCGCCTCGCGCGGGTAGTGGCCGCTGGCGGTTTCGGCGGAGAGCATAACGGAATCGGTGCCATCGAAAATAGCATTGGCTACGTCACTGGCCTCGGCCCGCGTAGGGCGAGGGTTTTCGATCATGGACTCGAGCATTTGTGTAGCAGTGATTACCGGCTTGCGCCACAGGGCCGCACGCCGGATGACATGCTTCTGAATGACTGGAACTTTTTCCGGAGCCATCTCTACCCCAAGATCGCCGCGCGCGACCATCACGCCGTCGGAGGCTTCAAGAATTTCTTCGAGGTGGTCGATGGCCTGCGGCTTCTCCAGTTTGGCAATAAGAGGAATATCACTGCCGTGGCCAGCCACAATTTCCCGAACCATGTTAACGTCCGCGGCGGAACGCACAAAAGAAAGAGCGACCGCGTCTACTCCTTGCTTGATACCGAACTCAAGATCTTTTCGATCTTTTTCAGTCATGGCAGGAATGGACAGTGCGGTTCCCGGGAGATTAATGCCTTGGTGCTCGCCCAGCATTCCGCCATTTAGAACATCGCACACCACATCCGCGCCGCGCAGTGTGCGCACGCGCAATTCGATCAGGCCGTCGCGCAACAGGATGCGCGCTCCAGGGACGACCTCGCGAGCGAGATCGGCGAATGTCGTAGAGATGCGCGTGGGCGTACCCGCGACGTCGCGCGGAGTGATGACCACCGTCGAGCCGCTTTCGAGCAGGACAGGTTCGTGCTTCTCCAGGCGTCCAGTGCGGATCTTGGGGCCCTGCAGATCCTGCAAGATGCAAATGCTGCGGTTTTCTTTTTCGGCAGCGCGGCGCAGACGTTCGATGTTGCAGGCGTGGTCTTCGTGCGAGCCATGGGAAAAATTCAGGCGGCCGACGTCCATACCCAGGCGAAGCAAGTCGCGCATTGCCGCCTCGGAATGGCAGGCAGGCCCGATAGTGCAGATAATCTTGGCGCGACGGGTCGACTGAGATCCGTCGAGCAGAGAGGGTGCAAATGATGCATCCGAAGCGGAGACAACTGTAGCGACTTCTGCCCTTCGTGGTTTCAATGAATTCTGATCCTAAGTTCTTTTATTTTGTTTGGAGATATTAATTGTAACGGCTTGGCGCGAAAGTCCCGTCGAAACTATCGATCCAGGAAAGAAGATCGGCAAATTCAAATCTTTACTGTAGCCCGAACTCTGGAGCGCTTATTCCCTTGGCGCGCTGATAGCAACCAGTTCTTTCCCTAGCATGGCGCGCGGGAAAAGCATGGCATTGAATTCCGCTCCGACCAGGATCACCAGCGAGACCATATACATCCAGACCAGCAGTGCGATTCCGGCGCCCAGAGATCCGTAAATAATGCTGTAGTCCGCATAGTGCCGCAGATAGAACCCAAACAACAAAGTGGACGAGAACCACAAACCAGTGGCCAGGGTTGCACCCGGCAGAACGCTGTGCCAGGGCTGCGTGCGGGGGACCGCGTTATGGTAGATGAGCGCGATCACCGCAATGCTGGTCAGAGTTGCGATGATCCATCGGATCACCGTCCACATCAGCAGAATGTAGGGGCTGAATTCGCGGGCGGTGTAGAAAAGAATATCGGTCTCGATCTTGCTGCCGAAGGCCACCAGCAGGGTGGCGAACGTCATGGGCAGAAGGGCGAAAATTACCAGTAGAAACGAGATCATGCGTTCTTTAATCAGTCCCCAGATCTTCGGCAACTCGTAACACCGGCGGAAGCCTTCCATCCAGGAAATCATCACACCGGAAGCCGTCCACAACGTCAGCAGCGAGGCTGTGACCAGCAGACCCACGGGACGTCGCGAATCACCGCGAAGAAAATTCATGGCGGTCGTAGTCCCGGCTGGAAGGATGCGGGACAAGGCGTAAGTGATTTCGCGCATGAAGGGCGCGCCCTTACGCCAAGTGGCAAGTACCGAACCCACTACCAGAAGAGCAGGAAAGAAAGTCAGAATCGAGGAATATGCCGAAGCTTTGGCGATGGAGAAAGCGTCGTGCTGAAAGGCACGCCACAGAGCCAACCGCAGAAGGCGCAAAAAACGAAGCATTGCTGGCCTTAGCTTAGGGCGCGAGGGCTCCAGTTGCAACGAAGGAACTGCGACAGGTTCCTCTTTGAGCACTCGCTGGGGATTTGCGTGCATACCTATTTAGTAGCCAAAAATGGGTCCGGGGGCGAACTGGTTCTTCCGAACTTAGTTCGCCCCCGGAGTTTACTGTAGTCTGGCTTATTCCGCAGCTAGTTCCTCGGTTTCGCCCTCGTGACGCATCATTTCGAGAGCGCGCTCGGCCTCTTCGTATGCCGCCGAAACTTCCGCCTGTACCTTGGCGGCGGCCTCTTCCATCTCTGGCGAGAGGCGCACGTTGCGGTAGTATTCCATGCCGGTTCCGGCAGGGATGAGGCGACCGACGATGACGTTCTCCTTGAGCCCGCGCAGGTGATCGACCGCTCCCTGAATGGAAGCTTCGGTGAGCACTCGCGTGGTCTCCTGGAAGGACGCCGCCGAGATGAACGAGTCAGTTGAGAGCGATGCTTTCGTGATGCCAAGGAGCAGCGGGCGTCCGGTAGCCGGCTTGCCGCCTTCCTTGATCACGCGCTCGTTCTCTTCGCGGAAGCGGAATTTATCCAGTTGCTGCTCCAGCAGGAACGTGGTGTCGCCCACGTCCTCGACCTTCACCCAGCGCATCATCTGCCGGACAATCACTTCAATGTGCTTGTCCGAGATGTTGACGCCCTGCAAGCGGTAGACTTCCTGGATTTCGTTCACCAGGTAAGACTGCAGCTCTTTTTCGCCGAGCACGGCCAGAATGTCGTGCGGGTTCAGCGGGCCGTCCATCAGCGGTTCGCCCGCCTTGACGCGCTCGCCTTCCTGCACGTTGATGTGAACGCCGCGCGGCACTGAGTATTCTTTCTCCGTGCCGTTGTCGGCCTGCACATACAGTTTGCGTTGACCCTTCGAGACTTCGCCGAACTTCACCGTGCCATCGATTTCGCTGATGACAGCGGTTTCGTGCGGTTTGCGCGCTTCGAACAGTTCGACCACACGCGGCAGACCACCGGTGATGTCCTTGGTCTTGGTAGTCTCGCGCGGGATCTTGGCCAGCACGTCGCCGGGGTGAACCGTGTCGCCGTCCTGCACCATAAGGTGAGCGCGTGAGGGCATGAGGTAACGCTTGCTGCTCTTGCCTTTCACCACGACCGCCGGTTGGCGCTTCTCGTCAGGCGAATCGCCGACCACGTGACGCGACAGGCCCGTGACTTCATCCACTTCTTCGTGCAGCGTGACGCCTTCCTGCAAGTCCTTGAACTGTGCGGTGCCGCCGATTTCGGTAAGGATGGCGAACGTATAAGGATCCCACTCGACCATAACCTTGCCTTGCTGCACGGCTTCACCGTCGTTGACCTTGAGCTTGGCACCGTAGATTACGGAGTAGCGCTCGCGCTCGCGGTTTTTCTCGTCGACAATTGCGATAGAGCCTTGGCGGTTCATTACCACCAGGTCGCCAGACTTGGACTT
>JAOAPI010000092.1 GCA_025462865.1 Candidatus Sulfotelmatobacter sp.
TCCGGAAACAGGGCTGAGACATCACTGTTCGAAAATCCCGCCGTCTTGAGCGCTTCCACAGCTCGATCCACACTCGATCGATCAGAATAAATACCAAATACTGCTGTATTCTTCCCGGCCATTTTAATGTCTCCTTTTCTTATTGCTTCGGTTTAACTTCCAGTTGACTCGTCACTTTGTCCTTACCGGCAATTTCGGCTGCTTTCGCTTCGATCGCACTCTTTTCCTCTTCCGAGCGCACCGGCCCCTTGAGCGTTACCCTGCCGTTCTGCGAAATGATCTTCACGTTATGGGCATAGCTGGACAGAGATTTGTCCTGCACGATGGACCGGCGAATGTCACGAGTGATTTCTCGGTCAGGCCGATTTTCTTTTTGTTGATCCGCCGTCGGCTGTGTTTTGTCCCGATCCCGATCGTTCACCTTTGTGTTATCGGGTGCGGGTGCTGAATTGGAAGAGTCCTGGGCGCTCAACATCGACGAAACCAAAGTCATCATGAATCCGAGTACAAGCGTAAAAGCCATTTTTGAGAAATGTTTCATTCTTAATCCCTCCTGGGGGTTACCCCGGTGTACCGTGTCGATCGAACAAATTCGATTCGTTTGGCGGACTAACCGTACAGGGACAACCAGGCCTAACTGATGTTTCCGCTGCACGGGCTCACGTATAAAAGGTACGGCCTGGCACAACGCCAGAGACTAACGCTCCAGTTCAGCCGCGCTGAGGCCGCTCCCTAAGGGGCCCCGATTACGCCACCCGTTTGGGCTTCTTACCGGCCGCCTTCTCTTCCTTTTCTCCCTTCCCTTCATTGGCTTGTGAATTAATTTCTTTTGCGAGTTGGGTGAGTTTCTCGTCGGTTTCCTTTTCTTCTTCCAGGGTTTCCGTAAGCAACGAGAAATGCTCCTCCTCACCGAGTTCTCGGGCGAAGGCGCAAGCCGTTCCATAAGCCGCGATTTCATAATGCTCGACCCGCTGTGCTGCACCGATGAGGGCGGCGTCCATCAGACTATCTTCAAAGTCCTCGGCAATCACTTCCGCACCTTCCTCCACCAGGCCTTCCATGCCTTTGCACTTTTTCCCTTTAGGACTTTCCCCTAAGTTCTCGAAGATTTTCTCCAGCCGTTGCACATGACCTTTGGTCTGTTCAAGATGCTCCTCGAACCCCTTACGAAGTTCCTCGGACGAAGCGGCCTTCGCCATCTTGGGTAGAGCTTTCACTAGTTGGTCTTCTGCGCTATATAGGTCCTTCAGTTCGTCAACGTACAGTTCTCTTAATCCTTCGGGCATATTCCCTCCGCCAAGAGCGATTTGAATTGCGATGCATCAGATGACAGCTGCCATTAGATAGGTGGCCTCAAAAAATCAATCGCTTTTGCCACACTATTAGCTTTCGTTGCAGAGGTACAAGAACTTGGCGTCGCTGGCGGTCACAACATTTAAGATTGCTCGGTTTCGGGCGTGATCGCGGCGGCATAGCAGTTGTTCGCTCTTAGCTTCAAATCAGTCTTGGGGGCAAGCCACAAACGGCAAAAAGCCTTCATTTGTTGCTGTCGTGTATCTCCCGGTTGCCTAATCAAGTGGATCGGGGCTCCAGATTCATTATTGTCATGGCCGTTTGTTCGGTTTCCGTAACGTTTCAGCAAAAACTGATGCACTGTGTCGGAAGTCAGCAAAGATGGCTCGGATGAATTACCCCGAAGATACCAAGGGCGCGGTGAACGCACGCCGATTCCCACGATATGAGATCGATACGGAAGTCGCCGCGTTCCGAGCCATAGACCAGCCGATCCTGCGAGGACGTTCTCTAAACATCAGCGAGGTCGGGATAGCTGGGTTGTTCGTAACCGGATGGCCCGCAGGCACGGCTGTCACCCTCAAGTTTCCGGTGCCAGTTGTGAGCAGTCCGCTTAGCGTGGACGCGATCGTGCGCAGCGGCTCCGACCATCGTTACGGATTTGAATTTATGGGACTCAATCCTACCCAACGCGAGATCATCAGCAAGACCTGTAGAACTCTTGCACTTCTACAATAAAATCCTTCCCAGCGGGGGAAGCGAGAATAAGCTGCGGGAGGCCTTTAGACACGAAGCACCGCCTGATGGTTTTCAGGAGAGCCCGCGCAGACGTTTTTGGAACGCCGCTGTGAGGCTCGATGTGCCGTACCGGTTCCAATCCCCAGCTTCTTTGAAATTGCACGCCAGGACACCCCCGAATCACGAAGGGCCTTAACTTCGGAATCATTCACCGGTGTCCGCGGACGGCCCAGTTTTTTTCCCTTCGCTCTGGCATTGCGCAGACCGGCTTTGACCCGCTCCTGAATGAGGGCTCGCTCAAACTCCGCCATGGCTCCTAGCAATTGCATCATCAGCCGGCCCGACGGCGTACTCAGGTCCAAATTGTCCGAGAAGCTTACGAACGCAACTCCGTAAGCCTCCAAATCGGCGAGAGAGGTAACGAGGTGCTTTAACGAGCGTCCCCAACGGTCAATTTTCCAGACCAGCACCGCATCGAACTTGCGGCTGTGGGCATCAGTCAGGAGCTCGTTGAGCGAGGGTCGGGACGCTTTCGATCCGGACACCCCATGATCGACGTACTCCCGCACAACTTGCCAGTCGCGGCGCTCCGCATAATCGCGGAGTTCTCGCAGTTGCATTTCTGGATCTTGGTGCCCGTTCGAAGTCGAGACACGGGCGTAGAGAGCAACTCGCTTCGCCATCGCGGAGTTCATTGGCGACCCTCGGGATCGTCGCCATTGCGCAGCAGATCCTCAATCACGCGATCAATCTCTGATTGTGGCGTTATTTCAGCAAGACGCTCCAGGCAGGCGCTCTTCTCAAAGAGAAGAACAGCCTCTATGATGTGCGAGATTACAGAGCGAGTAACCGCAGGTATCTCCGGTCTCCTGAGAGACTCAACAAGCTCAGCAATGGACCGCAGGTCCTGATCTGCCTTAAAAAATACATAGAAGGCCTCTGCCGCTTTTTGTGCCGCTCGCAGACTCTCGCTGTCTAACGTATAGGTGACGAGCTCACCTGGTTCATTTGGTGCCGCCGTCACAAGGGCTTTTGGCGTGGCGACCCAATCGGAGGCAGGAACCCAATCAGGCGTGCCGTTGTCGTCGATCACCACCATTG
>JAOAPI010000095.1 GCA_025462865.1 Candidatus Sulfotelmatobacter sp.
ACACGCTTGAACACAGTCGGCGCAAGGCATATACGGCGCTGACCTTCAAGCGTCCTTCGGCTGAAACGGCGAAGGCCTGGGCCTCGGCTGCAACGCCGCCACCAGTGATTGAAGGTACTGTTGGCGCGGCGGGCGGGGTTCCTATCAAAGCGAGCAACGACGTTATCGGCGCGATTGGTGTAAGTGGCGCGCCCGGTGGAGACAAAGATGAGGCCTGCGCCGAAGCCGGGATCGCGAAGATTGAAGATCTTTTGAAATAACTCGCGCTCCAGCTTTCCGGCGAGGTGTTACAGGCTTTGGACTAGGAGAAGGATCATGTTCAGGAAATTACTGATTGTTTTAGCTACGGTGGCATGGGCGACTCATATGTCAGCTCAAGTTGCAACGGATGCCATTGTTGTAGGAACGGTGATGGACTCTTCCCAGGGGGTCATTGCAGGCGCGAGTGTGACGCTCACTCATCTCGCTACCTCCGCTACGACCAAGACGATCACGAACAGCCGCGGGCAGTACCGAACGCCTCCTCTGCGAATCGGAGAGTACAGCCTTGTGATTGAGAGCAAGGGTTTCAAGCAGTTCATAGAATCTGGCGTCATCCTGGATATTGGTTCAGTACGTCGGGTCGACGCTGCGCTTGAACCAGGTCAAATCTTCGAGTCTGTGGACGTACAAGCCAATCCCGAGGGCTTGCTGCAGAGCTCCGACTCTACCGTCGGGACAGTCATTACGAACCAGCAGATTGTCGATCTACCGCTCAATGGGGGGACAAGTGGACGCGACTATCTGCAGTTGGCTACCCTTTCCTCTGGAACTACCCCCGCTCTCGGTTCCAGCGGTGGAATTAGCATAGGTGGCCAGGCGGGGAGCCAGGTTGCCTTCCTCCTCGACGGACTCGACAACAATAACCAGCAGATTTCGACGGGCCACAGCGGCCAGAAAGAAATCATCAAGCCTTCGGTCGATGCCATCGAAGAGTTCAAAGTGGTAACGAATGGATATTCGGCGGAGTACGGCCGCTCCTCATCCGGTGTCGTAAGTGTCCAGTTGAAGTCAGGTACGAATACGATTCACGGCAACGTCTTCGAATTTCTGCGCAACGATGCAGTAGATGCACGTAATTATTTTGCGCAGCAGGCGCTTCCGTACAAGCAGAATGATTTTGGCGGGACAATCGGTGGCCCGATTCGGAAAGACCGCGTCTTTGCCTTCGGCGATATTGAGTTCTTCCGTCTGAGACAGCAGGTACCTGTCTACAGCCTGGTGCCCACGGCGGCGCAGCGAAGCGGTCAGTTCTCGACGGTCATCTACGACCCCAACACGTATAATGCCACCACCAAGACGCGCGCGGCTTTCCAGAGCAATCAGATTCCCAGCGGCAGATTCGATGCGGTTACGCTGAATTTGCTGAGCTACTTTCCTCAGCCTAACTTCAGTACGGCGGGAAGCGCTAACAACTATCTTTATAACAGCCCCCAACCTAGCAACAACTATCGATGGGATGTACGCTTTGATCAGATCCTGAGTAGTAAGCAGAGCCTGTATGAGCGCTTCAGCTCGCAACAGTCACGTAGCAATGTGGTCGCGCCGCTGCCTCCATTGAATAGTCAGTACTACTCTGGATCGGGTTCGCAGACCACTGACAGCCGTAGCTTTGTAGTTGGATACAACACGGCATGGTCGCAGACCATGCTGGCCTCGGTGCGGGCCGGCTGGAATTTTCTCTACTGGCATAATTTCTTGCCAAAACAGAGTCTGACCTCGATAGGGATCCCGGGTGTTGAGACCATCTATCCAGGATTTTCGCAGATTGCAGTTTCGAACTATGCAACGCTTGGCGTGAGCAACGTTCCTAATATCGATGTTAGTGAAGATCGTGAGATTGCCGCCGACATTACCTGGAATCGTGGACGGCATACTCTGAAGTTCGGTTGGCAGCAATTCTGGTTGCAGACCAACTTCAACAGTTCGCAGAGGTCGAGTGGCATCTTCTCCTTCAATGGGGAATACACCTCGAAATCCGGATCGTCAGGAACCGTCGATCAGGCATTCGCGGACTTCCTTCTCGGTATATCTTCTAAAGAACAACTATCGAGCACCGCGCTCCTGAACTTTCGCACACCGTACACTCATTTGTTTATTCAGGATGATTGGAAGGTAACCCGCAATCTGGCTCTGAATCTTGGTTTGCGCTACGAGCTCAGCCCTCCTCCTATCGACAAGTACAACGCAATTGCTAACTTCGACCTGGACACCAATGCCAGTAGTCCAGCTCTCGTCCGGGCTGGCTCGGGAGGCAGTTACATCAGTGCGCGCGCTCTTCAGAACGTGAGTTATACGGGTCTCGCTCCGCGCGTCGGTTTTGCGTATAGCCTTCCTGATAACAAGACGGTTGTCCGCGGTGGCTACGGTATCTTTTACTCCAATCTGATCACCCTCGGAGGGATGCAGTCGCTGGAGATCAACCCTCCGGCCAGTCTGCCCCGCGTGACCATCTCTCCGAATGCGACCACACCGCTCTACTATTTGGCCAATGGCTTTCCATCGGGAACTCTTTCATTTACCAACGGGAAAAATGTCCAACTGGCATCCTACGATCGTCGCGCAGTGGTACCTACAGATCAGCAGTGGAATCTGAACGTGCAGCGGGAGCTGCCTTATGGTGTTGTCACTGAGATTGGATATTATGCCAATAAATTCGACCATAGCTGGTGGCAGATCGATGGCAATCCAGCCCCGCCGACCGCGACGTCGCTGCTTCCTGCCGGCGGCCTCAACGCAAACCGGAGGTTCACCACTACGACGATACCGGTGACTGGCAGCCCGGCGATCACCCTTGCGGACGTGATTCGCATCAAGAAGGAAGGCTGGAGCCAGTACGACGGGCTGCAAGTCAAGGTTGAAAAACGTTATGCAAAGGGCCTTACCTTCATCGCGTCTTATGCATATTCAAAGACTCTCGGTATTGGCGACACGGCGGGCGTCCAGGACCAGACAAACATCGCGGCGGAACGGGCGGCTACAAACACTGACATGCGCAATCACTTCGTCGGCAGTGTAATCTACCCGCTTCCGTTCGGGCGAGGAAGGCAGTTTGGCAGCAGTTGGAACCGCTGGGCTAATGCAGCGCTCGGGGGCTGGAGTGTGAGTCCGATTCTTGCTTCGAGTTCCGGCACTCCCCTGAACCTGACTGTATCGAGCAACCCCTCGAATACTGGGGGAACAGCAGACCGTCCCAATGTTCAGGGCGATTGGCATCTAAGTCATCCGACACCATCCGCATGGTTTAACACCAGTGTATTTGGAACGAACGCCACCGGGACTTATGGCAACGCCAGCCGTAATCTTCTGCTCTCCCAAGGGACGTTCAACCTCGACGCAGCGATACACAAGACGCTTGTGATCAATGAACGACTTACCGCGCAACTGCGGCTGGAATCGTTCAACGCAACCAATGCCCCGCACTTTGGATCTCCTGGTCTCGATGTGAACACAGCCAAGTCGTTCGGGGTAATCACTATGGCTGGAGCGCCACGAGAGAACCAGATAGCAGTCAAATTTTTGTTCTAAACAAGCAGAATGCGCGGCAAAATCGCTTCACCAATCCATCGCGTAAAGGAGTTACTGTACATGTCATTTCGAGCACCTTCCAGTCTTCTCTCTCTCGACACCTGGGCAGTCATCGTGGCGTTGGCTGCCGCTCTGTCAGTTCGCCTCGGCATATTAGCAACCGTTTCCTGGTAAGCAAAAGAGTCCCATAAGAAAGAGGATCCTCATGGCACCGTCCGCTGTTTCAAATGTCGCTCCAACTACCCAGCCCAAAGCTGTCTTCTTCCCGAAGCGTCTCTTCGGCTTGGTTCCGGGAATCCTGCTCCTTGCTGTCGTCGGTTATGCTGGTAAGTTCATTGAGCATTTCATCGCCTCCTACGGGAAGGCGCACCACCTCGTCCTGCCCAATATCGAATACGTGTTATGGGCTATTCTTCTTGGCCTTGCGATATCGAACACGATCGGAATTCCCACCATCTTTCGCTCAGGTGTTGCGACCTACGAGTTCTGGCTCAAGACCGGTATCGTCCTGCTGGGCGCGCGCTTTCTTCTCGGGGATGTTCGTCGTCTTGGCGGCTTATCGCTCGGCCTCATCGTCATTGAACTCGCCCTTGCCCTGACCTTCATGACTTACCTTGGTCGCGCCTTCAAACTCAAGCCAAAGCTTGTCAGTCTGCTTGCCGTTGGTTCCTCCATCTGCGGAGTCTCCGCTATTATTGCGGCGCAGGGAGCTATTGATGCGGACGAGGAAGACTCCTCCTATGCCATCGCCGCAATCCTCGCTCTCGGAGCCATCTCGCTCTTCCTCTTCCCGCTCATCGGACACGCTCTGCATCTTAGCGACCGCGCCTATGGTCTTTGGACTGGGCTAGCGGTGGACAATACGGCTGAAGCTACCGCCGCCGGAGCACTTTACTCAGATGCCGCAGGAAAGGTCGCGGTGCTTGCCAAGACCTGCCGCAATGCCACGATAGGCTTCGTCGTCCTTGCATATGCCATCTACTGGGCTTCAAAAGGTCAGGCAGCTGAAGTGACAAATAAAGCGTCGTTTCTATGGCGCAAGTTTCCCAAATTCATCCTTGGATTTCTACTAATATCGCTGCTTTCCACGGTAGGTTTCTTTGCCAAGCCACAAATACTTGCTCTCGGAAATCTATCTCGCTGGGCTTTTCTTCTTACATTTGCCGGTGTCGGACTGCGCACGAATATTAAAGAGCTGGGCAAGCAGGGAATTCGACCCTTCATTGTTGGAGCGGTAGGCGAAGTAGTCGTCGCCCTCATTACTCTCGGACTAGTCTATGGGGCCGACCATTGGTACCACTTGTAGGTCATAGGTTTTTTCGGCGCTAGGCTAAATGCACAAGAAACAAAAACTTCATCTTTGTTACGGCTGTTGATTCAGGCAGCCGCATCCAATACTCAGAGAGAGCGACTGGATATTCAAAATGCCAAGCCTACTTCATATTTGCGAATGGGTCTCTGCAACGCACTTCTCGACTTTTATCCGTGAATCACCCTACTGGTTTCCGATTATCGAGGGCATCCACACCCTTGGCATCACCGCTGTTGTTGGCACGATCGCGGTCCTCGATCTTCGACTCCTTGGATTGATCATGAAGCGCGAACCTGTATCAGGTATTGCTCGTCAGGTGTTGCCCTGGACTTGGGCGGGTTTCGCCGTGATGTTTGTCACGGGGGTGCTCCTTTCGATCGCGGAGGCGGCCACCAACTATTACAACTGGGCCTTTCGTATTAAACTAATCCTCCTAGTTCTGGTTGGGATCAATCCGTTGATCTTTCATCTCACGGTCTATCGCAAGGTAGACACGTGGGACCTTGCCAATGTCACTCCGCTTCGAGCACGCGCCGCGGCGATCTCCTCGCTGTTTCTTTGGGCTTGTATCATCGTTGCCGGTCGCTTGATCGCTTATGTGAATATGTGAACCCTTCACCGCATGCGCCTTTAGTTGGCGCGAAAGGCTTATATTAGTATGTTTTTGCTCTCTATTTGCCGTTGGCTCGCCGAGACCCACATCAGTATCATGATGCGTGACGCCACCTATGATTTTGCGATCGTGGAGGTAGGCCATCTTCTAGCTCTTGCGGTCTTCGGCGGAGCTGTCTTGCTGGTCAACCTACGCTTTCTGGACTGGAGATTCAAGAAACAACCCGCGTCGCAGGTGGCACGGGAGTTACTACCTCTTACGGCAGGCGGAGTGATCGTGATGCTAGTGTCGGGCCTTCTGCTATTTCTAGCCGGGCCTGTCCGCTACTACCACAACCCTGCGTTTCGACTGAAGGTCATCCTCTTCGTTATTGCGCTGTTCTTTCACTTCATCCTTCAAGTTAAGACGGCGCGCCAAGTTTCAGACCGGGGAAGAACTTCTCCATGGCTTAAGGCGGGTGCTGTCCTATCTCTACTCCTCTGGTTCATGATTGGCCTCGCTGGTCGAGCCATCGGTTACGTGTAAAGCTTCGCCAAAGGATGGTGTCAGAGCAAACGTAACTGCTGCGCAAGAACTGATGATCGACATTCAGTTGTTGTGTATTGAATATAAAAATATTAAAAAACAGTCGTGATTGTACCAATATGTTCAATATTAATTGACAAGAACCACCTATGAAGATACAAAGGTAAACATGAAGAACATCATTCAGGTTGCTACTTGTTGTCCGTATCTGCGCGTCACAGATCGCGGCCGAGCAACTTGTTGTTCGTCATCCTGATTGCGACATTCTTTCGCATAAGTGACTCGCCCGCGCTCTTTTAGCAGCGGGCTTTTTGTGTTTCATAAGCACCTGCAATATACCCAGCACAACGAGATCGGGCTCTAAAGACCCTGTTAATAAAATGGAGTTAGATCACCTGCATCGAAGCGAAAGCGATCAGGGGTTGGCTGGCCAACGCTCCTTATACCTTCGGCGATGCCTCGCAGGTTACGACGGAAGCTAATTCGACTCGCGAACTGCAGGCTGGAATCAAAGTGTTGTTTTAGAAGTTTTCACAATTAACCACCAAAGGAGTATGTAAATGAAGAAGCTCTTACTAGGTACCTTCCTCGCGTGTGGCATCGTTGTAGTCGCCAAGCCGGCGTTTGCGCACCACTCGTTTGCCGCAGAATACGACGCAAGCAAGCCCGTCACACTGCACGGCAAGCTCACCAAGCTGTCCTGGGTCAACCCCCATGGATGGATTTATGTTGAGGTAAAAAGCGAGGATGGCACGTCGACGAATTGGGCCGTCGAATTCGGAGGCCCCAATGCGCTTCTGCGGCGCGGTCTTCACGAGACCGACTTTCCGCTTGGAACAGAACTGACTGTCAACGGCTACCTCGCCAAGAATGGCAAGAAAATCATCAACGGCACCTCGGTCAAGCTTGCCGATGGCCGCAGCCTCTTCACCGGATCGGTCGGCACCGGCGCACCCGGTGACCCAGGCGATTCCCAATAGTGCCTTAACTCTCAAATTAGAAAGGGAGATTAATGATTTTCAGGAAGACTACCCGCTTTATCTTCATCGCCGGTGCTGTGCTGGTGGGCTACACTTGGGGACAATCAGCCAAGCCGGCGGTTGTTCCGCGCTTAGCTGATGGCAAACCAAACCTCAATGGAATCTGGCAGACCATCGGTGGCGCGGACGTCAATCTGCGGGAGCACGCAGCAGACAAATTCGCCGCTGGCGCACAGAGCGTTGTGGCAGAACAAGAGATTCCGTACTGGCCCGAGTCATTGAAGCAGCGCCAGGAGAACTTCGAGAAGCGTCGTACAGCCGACCCCGAAACGGCGAAGTGCGATCTGCCCGGCGTTCCGCGCATCACCTATGCGCACAACCTTCCTTTCCAGATCTTCCAACTCCCAAAGGGTGACAAGATCACGGTCCTCTACGAGTTTGCGCAGGCACATCGCTTCTTCTACACCAATGGCACGGCGCACCCGCCGGGACACATTAACTGGTGGCTCGGAGATTCGCGCGCCAAGTGGGAGGGGGATACCCTGGTCGTCGATTCCGTGGACTTCATCGATGAAACATGGTTTGACCACGCTGGTGACTACCATAGCCAGGACCTGCACGTGGTTGAACGTTACAAGCTCATTGACGCCGATCACATCGACTATAAGGTCGAGATCGAGGATCCGAAGGTCTTCTCGAAACCATGGCACGTTGATCTCATCCTGTACCGGCGCAAGGAGAAGAACTTCCAACTCCTGGACTATATCTGCTATGCCTTCGACATCGATAAGTATTATCCATAGCGCCGCGAGTCCAATCGAATCTACAACGAAGGAGAGTCCAGAGTGACTACGAAACACATCAGCCAATTAAAGAGACTGTCGATCGGCATAGCGCTTGGAACTGCAA
The DNA here is from genome assembly GCA_025462865.1 of Candidatus Sulfotelmatobacter sp. Lineage (GTDB taxonomy): Bacteria > Acidobacteriota > Terriglobia > Terriglobales > Acidobacteriaceae > Sulfotelmatobacter. The sequence goes on from JAOAPI010000095.1 coordinate 7,907, forward strand.
TTT
>JAOAPI010000105.1 GCA_025462865.1 Candidatus Sulfotelmatobacter sp.
CAACGAATCTCTTTCGACAGCCCCACATGAATCAATTTGACCGATTCACGTAATTCCTCCTGGCTTTGTTTATCATTTTGCAGGACGCTGATACACAGAGGCTGGAGGGGTTCAACTACCTTTTGTCGGAGGACGCGAAGTGCTTTTGGTGTGTGTGCCGTGACCAGAACGCTCTTTCCTTGTGCAAGTAGATGACCAAGAAGATTGGCGATGGTGTGAGTCTTTCCGGTACCGGGAGGACCTTGAACCAGCACGCAGTCTCGCCTGGACAGCTGCCGTGCAATTTCTAGTTGCTCCTTGTTCGCAGGTTTACTGAGAAGGATGTCCTCGTCTTCATTGCCGAGCGGCAACGATGAAGGATCACCCGTCTCGGCATTTGATACCGCCGGAGCAAGGCCAAGAATTTGAAGTATTGCGGCAGGAAAATCAATGCGGTTAGGAATGTCCTCGAGGATGAGGTCGAACACACTACTCAGTCCAGATTGACGCTGGCGCATGAAAATGACCGGTTCACGCCGGATCGTTGGATGTCGTTTTGTCGCAAACTTCGGTTCCCATCCGTGAGCGCGCAAACGGCGCAGCGAGGCTTCCAAATTTGAACCGGTGATTGGCCCGGTAATCTTCGACGCGGCTGGGTCGCTCAATTCGTAGCGCTCGCCGTTTTGTGTGACGATAAGGGGCGCTCGATGTTCGTTCGGGTCTGTGCCAGATGCACTTGTGCCAGATTCAGAAGGCTCGGGTTTGTGATTGTTCTCGGGTGTAATCACCCAGCCGGTTGCGGGAAACACTCCCTGAATCAATCTTTGAAGAAATTCTTCTGCGTCGTCGCCCCCGAGGGGGGAAACCTCAATCTTCTTCAGCTCATCAGCACATCTAGCAATTTGCTTGTAGTTCCCGGCTGGCACGGCACGCAGGAATTCCAGGTAAAGCTCAGGCGGTTTCTCGCACTTACGGAAGATAAACTGCGGGCTTCGCTTCTCCGGGTGAAACTCCAACTCCAACCTTTGGAGAAGGACTGGATGATTGAAGTCACCTGCGGCGTCCGTGTCATCAGGGCAATTCAGCAGGCCATCGCCTACCAGGATTTCAATTCGCTCTGCCTCTCGCTCGTGTATCCCGTACCATTCGTAAACGGATTGAAAGATCGCCATAGCACGGCGTGCCGGTCGTTCGTTCGCCTGCCACTCTTCGCGCTGTCGCTGCCACACTTTGAAACTTGAAACGCGTTCGACTATCTCTTCAAACGGCTCAAGCCGGGTACGTCCTTCTTGGTCGCGAGTGTTGCGCGATGCGTAGACCTCTGAAGTGGTATCGACGTTTTCCCATCCTTGTTTTAGCCATTCCGCGATGTCCCCAGGCGGTGATGGACATGCAGTTACATTGGGGCGCGTGATCTGAAGAACAATATCGGCATTTTCTCCTTCTTCGTTTGGCTTAGCACCTTCTTTGCGAAGTTGTACAGCTGGGTGGTGGGGCAAATCGGAAAGCCAGAGGGTCTTCAGCTGCTGATCGATATTGCGAACTGGCCGATAGCGTTGTTCAACGTAGGCTTTGAGGAACTCAAAGAGCTGCAACAACCTGTTTCGATGAGATGGAGTCGCCGATTGCTCGTCCATGATGGGTTGAATTTTAGTCTGGCAACCTCCATTCAGTCGGCTCTATGCCGCCGTCGTGACTCCTGCCATCAAGGCGCTTGCGATGGCAATTGGAAACTGCACGCGGGGGAAGGAAGCAAAAGATTACGGCATTAATGACCCCGGTGCAAGCCATTGTTTCCGGTCCCCGTAATTCACGGCATCTGTGCCTTCTGTTACACCCGAGAACCGCCGTATTCGGATCTGGAGCTTCGGAGTGTGTAGTTTGTCTCTCATTGGAGGCAGAGCGTAAGACCAGGGAGAATCATCCACCCAAAATTGAATCGCCGTTGATCGATGATCGTGGGTCGAGTCTGTTTCACGGGTTCCATGACGACCGCACCATTTAAACCCGATAACGTATTTTATCGCGATCCGGAGTTTGAACGAATGGCAATGTGTCACATTCCATCACGAAATTGCAGCTGCCCCGGACGGCGTAATGGGAATACGTGAATCCGCCAGAACGTTTCGTAGCGGTGAAAATAGGGCCGGAGCTGTGCCAATAGCATTTTTCTGGGTCGTCGCCATCGGCGGCGATAGAAGGTTCCAGCATCCTTTGCCCCTCAATTATTGTAATCTGGAAGGTTCCTCGCGTCCGATGCTTGGACGTTAATTGTGTATCTTTGCACTAGCATGCCGGGCTGAGCCTCGCCCATTACGTTGCCCCAATGTGCGGACGTTTTCGACAGTCACGAAGAAGTCAGTTGATTGAAGAATATTTCGCAGCAATGTCTGATGGGCTGGAATGGCCACCTCGCTACAACATCGCTCCTACTCAGCCTGTCCTCGTAATTCGTCGGAAGCCGAAAACATCCGTTCGTGAACTTTCGCTAGCTCAATGGGGATTGATTCCACATTGGACCAAAGACCCATCCCTCTCTTCTAAGCTGATCAATGCACGCTCGGAAACGATTAGGGAAAAACCAGCATTTCGGGATGCTTTCATATCTCGACGTTGTCTCATCCCCGCGGACGGATTTTATGAATGGGAGAGAACGTCAAATGGCAAGCAGCCGTATTGCTTTGAAATGAACGACGGCGAGATGTTCGCCTTTGCCGGGATCTGGGATCGCTGGACAGGCAATGATGGGAGAGCAATAGAAACGTGCTCCATTCTCACGACGACAGCGAACGACACAGCCTCTAAAGTTCATAATCGCATGCCTGTCATTCTCGATCGCCACAACTACGATGTGTGGCTCGATCCGGAGTTCGCCAACATGGGCGAATTGTCAGGGCTCCTGAAACCCTGGACGGACGAAAGAATGCGCTGTTATCCGGTAAGCAGCAGAGTGAATTCACCTAAGAATGATGATCCGGAGTGCTCGCGGTTGTTGCCTGTGGAGAATAATGCTCCCATGCTTTTTGAGTGAGTCTCTTCATGCGGTAACCGGCAGCAGCCTCAGCACCAAGCGACTTACGGCATCGGGTTCATGGTCGCCATTGGCTCCTATTAGGGTGTATGAGCGCTCGAACTCCCTGGGTCCGTGAATTCTCATTTCCCAGTTGTCATTCTCGCGGGACCCAATAATGGAGACTCGCCATTCGCCAGGCCCCTCACCGAGAACGTGCTCGAGCATGGTTACGATCTCCGTGCGCAAGCGAGGATCGCCGGTATTCTGCATTTCTACTGTGACGGCCATATTCTTATTATCGTGGCAAAACGCTAATTATCGTCTGACGGAAATCAATAGCGAAAAGAAATCTTAAGAATCCCTAAATCAATGAAAGTCGTGTGACGAAACTCCAGCTGCGCTGACGGTAAGCGGAATGATTTTCTGCGCCCTGAGATGAACAACGCCGTCCTGGCTTTGTACTCGCCCTTGCACGCGAACAAACCGCTCATGCAGAACGACCATGGGATCGGCGCTATAGACATCCGGCATCACGATGATGTTGGCATGGCCGGTCTCATCTTCCAATGTGAGAAAGATCAGGCCGTTTGCGGTGCCCGGCCGTTGGCGAGTGATGACGGCTCCGGCGGCTACCGCTGCCTTGTTGTGCGGGAGGTTCTTCAGTTCGCGTGCCGAGACAATTCCCTGCTTTTGCAATTGTGCCCGGCGGTACGCCATGGGGTGCGGACCAACTGTCATCCCGGTGCCATGGAAATCGGCTACGAGCCGCTCCTCGATGTCCATCTGCTTCAGCGGAGATGCCCTGTCCTGTTCGGTAATGCCTTCGAACATCGGCGGTACTCGAGACCCGAACTTCTCTATCTGCCATAAAGCGTCGCGCCGGTGCAACGTGGGTTCAGAAGTACTGCCGACATTATTTAGGGCGCCCACCATGGCCAGCATACGTAGATCGGATTTCGTCAGCTCTGGCACGCGCAGGGTCAATTCCGAAATGGACGCGAAGGATCGCTCTCTCCGGCTTCCGACCAAAGCCTCACCGGTGCTTCGCCGCAACCCTCTCACATACCGCAGACCCAACCGCAACAGTGTCTCCTCCTGTTCCCCCTCCAGTGTGCAGTTCCATTCCGAACTGTTGATGTCGATGGGGCGGACTTTCAAGCCATGAATCTGGGCATCTTTGACTAACGTGGCAGGTGAATAGAATCCCATTGGTTGGTTGTTCAGCAGTGCGCAGGTAAAGGCTGCAAGATAACGGACTTTCAGGAATGCGCTGGCATACGCCAGTAGGGCAAAGCTGGCCGAATGCGATTCAGGGAATCCATACAGCGCAAACGATGAGACGAACTGAACGATCTTGTCCTGTGCGTCTGGGAGAATGCCGTTGTGAGTCATGCCGGCACGCAGCTTGATTTCAATCTCCTTCATTCGTCGCTCCGACCTCTTGCTCCCGAGCGCCCGACGCAGCTCTTCTGCTTCGCCGCCCGTGAAGTTCGCGCAGAGCATGGCCATTCTCAACAACTGTTCCTGAAACAGTGGCACGCCCAGTGTTCTCTCGAGCACTGGCACTAGGGACGGATGAGGATAAGTCACTGGTTCCTTCCCCATTCGTCGATTCAGATATGGATTCGTCATCTGCCCAACGATGGGCCCGGGGCGAATGAGCGCAACCTGGACAACGAGGTCGTAAAACCTGTGCGGGTTGTTCCGTGGCAATGAGGCCATTTGCGCCCTGGATTCGATCTGGAACGTCCCGACAGTGTCTGCGTGGCGAATCGCTTCATATACGTCCGGTTGATCGGCTGGCAGGTGCGCCAAGTCAACTTCCTCGCCGTGGTGCGTTCGGATCAGATCCATGGATTCTCGGAGCGCCGCCATCATTCCGAGCCCGAGCAGGTCTACTTTTACAATCCCCAATTGTTCACAGTCGTCTTTGTCCCATTGCACGACAACTCTGTTGGGCATCGACGCCGGTTCCAGCGGAACAACTGAATCGAGAGTTCCCTGACAGATGACCATGCCTCCGGAATGTTGTCCCAAGTGCCGCGGCAGATCGATTACGCGCTTACAAAGACCCAGGAAGCGGTTGATGCGGGAATTGCTCAGATCAAATCCCGCTTTACTAAAATACTGATCAAAGTTGTCGTCCGGCCCGCGCCATTCCCAAGAGCCTGCAACGGCAGACAATCGTGCCAAGGAGTCCGGCTGAAATCCGAGAACTTTTCCCATCTCACGTGCAGCCAGCTTCGAACGATAGGTGATGACATTGGCGGTCATAGCAGCGCCACGCTGACCGTAGCGCTCGTAAACATACTGGATCACTCGCTCTCGTTCATCGCCGCTTGGAAGATCAAGATCGATGTCCGGCCACTCTCCTCTTTCTTCCGAGAGGAAACGCTCGAACAGCAGGTCCATGGCAATTGGATCGACTGCGGTAATGCTGAGCGAATAACAAACTGCACTGTTGGCCGCTGAACCTCTTCCCTGCACCAGAATGTGGTTTTCGCGGCAGAATCTGACGATATCCCAAACGATAAGGAAGTAACCAGCGAGCTTGAGCTTTTCAATCAGCCGCAGCTCTCGCTCCAGTTGACGACGCACGCGGTCGGTCACCGGCTGATAGCGCTCTCGTGCTCCTATATCCACCCGAGTACGGAGATAGCTGATCTCGGTTTCTCCTGGAGGAACCGGATAGTGCGGGAACTCATACCCAAGACTTTCGAGTGCAAATTCCAGGCGTGAAGAAAGTTCGGCAGTGTTCGCAATTGCTTCGGGGAGATCCTGAAAAATCTTGTGCATTTCCTCAGCAGAGCGAATATGACGATTGGCATTGAGTTGCAGTCGGCGACCTGCCTCGTCGAGCGTACATTTGTGCTTGACGCAGGTGAGCGCATCGAGGACATAGCGATCGTCCGGAGCGGCATAGAGAACGCCATTGGTTGCAAGCAGCGGCAGGTTGAGTTCCCGGGCCAGCTCAATGGCGGTATGATTTCTGCTCTCCTGCTCCGGTCGGAAGTGTCGTTGCAGCTCTATATAAAGGTTGTCTTTTCCGAAGACTGAGATGAGCTGATCGAGCAATTTTCGAGCCTGGCGTTTGCCGCCGGAGCGCAGGGCTGCAGCAAGGGGTCCGTCTTCGTCTCCGGTCAGGCACAACAGGCCCGGCGCGTGCTGTTCTAGTTCTTCGAGTGTCGCTGCTGTGGGCTGGTTCTTGCTGGAACGGAGTTTGGTCTTGGTGATAAGCCGGCAAAGGTTTTGATAACCTCTGCGGTCCTTGACGAGGATAGGGTAGTAGCAGGACGAGTTCGGAGTGTCGCCAACGGACAGCTCCGAGCCAATATGCGATTGGATGTCGTTGGTCTTCGCCATGAAGTGAAAACGGGGAGAGCCGTACACTCCATTGCGATCAAGCAAAGCCATCGCTGGCAGTTGCTTTTCGAAACAGGCGTATGCCAAAGCCTCTGGTAGAGATGCGCCCTCGAGAAAGCTGAAGGCGCTACGACCATGGAGTTCCACATATTTCATCAGTCGTAGAGGCCCTCGACGAACCAGAGATTCTGCTGCAAGTCCCGGAATATCCGGTACAGGCCAATTCCGGTAGAAAGCTGGACGGCAACGTCCCACTCCTCACGACGCCACTCTTCTTCTCGCTTCCACCAATTGCCAGAGGCCGCCCAAGGCCCCGCCGCACAGATGATGGAGGATGAGACCTCAGCAAAGACGATATGCACGGGCCTACCGATCTGGGACCTCACTTGTGCCGTCAACGGCGGACGGAACATGCTCATCGTGATTGCGCCGCTTTGCTCATTTTCAAGGGGAACGCCTTTCGAATCCTGACCATTAAAAGGAATCACCCGAAAATCATCGGGCTTGTTTGACTCGAGCACTTCGGGCGATCCGACCCGTCCACGACCTTGCGCATCGGCTTCCCCCACCACGCCACGAATGCGCGCAAGAGTTACTTCGAGTTTCTCGGGCTCGGGTGCGAGAGCAGCAAACAGCCCAGCTTGCGCGAAACGGCGTTTGGCGGCATGCGCTTCAATCCTCACGCTCTTTACGGGTGCTCCCGGACCGCGTTGCGCCAAATCGAGGTGCAAGAGCTTGAGCAGTACTTTCGCATCCTGCATTGCAACAGGAAGCTTCAACGTGCGCTCAAACGTATCCGGGCGCTCTTTGATAACTTGTTTTTGAACATCACGGTCTTCGTGGATTTCGAGGCCCAGCGTGAGCCGCAACTCATCCGTCGCAAGAGAGCGGGACATCAGGCGCTCAGAGATTTGTTCCAATAGCCGGTTAATAACAAATTCCAACGACTCCAGGTCTTCGACCGAATCTTCGAATTCCAAACCTTCGTGGAATCTCAGCGGCGGATCGACTGGAACGAGCGTGCGCCTGATCTCTCCGCGAGCAAGTTTCTGCAGAT
>JAOAPI010000162.1 GCA_025462865.1 Candidatus Sulfotelmatobacter sp.
TTGGACTTCGGAGGTTACGCAAATGAGATCGCAAAGATCTTTCACCGCGGCGCTGCTGCACTTCGTTCTCTTCTCCGTATGTTTGTGGGCTGGAACGGCGAATGCGGCCGGCAAAAGAATCACTGTCCTGTACAGCTTTACTGGATTGGCTGACGGCGGCTTTCCGATCGCCGGCCTGACTCTCCACGCTGGCGCCCTTTACGGGACTACGACGGCTGGCGGCAATTTCCAAGCGTGCAATGAGGGTGGAACGTGCGGTCTCGTGTACAAACTCGCCCCTTCATCGACCGGACTGTGGACTGAAACTCCGATTTACGACTTCCAATTCCAGGATCCCAGCTCGCCCTACTCCAATCTCGTCTTTGACCGGCAGGGAAACATATATGGCGCTGCACAACCGGGAACCAGCGGCGAGGCCGGCATTTTCCAGCTGACCCTATCTGGCGGGACTTGGACGCTAAACTCGATCTACTCCGCGGGGGGCGAAACTCCGCTTTTCGAGACAGTCTCTGGCAGAACTAATATGTTTGTCATTGGAGCGGGAACTTGCTGCGGAAGCGTTGTGGAATTGTCGCCACAACCGAATGGTGCCTGGAATCCGACCACACTCTACGCGTTCGCTGGTGGAAATGATGGCAACGAACCGAAAGCAGGAGTGGTTGCCGATTCGGCTGGCAACCTGTACGGCTCGACCATCTACGGAGGCAATTCGAACTGCGGGACGGTCTTCGAGTTATCGCCTCAGTCTGGCGGCAATTGGTCAGAAATGATTCTTCATAGCTTCACTGTTAGTGAGGGATGCTATCCCGGGGCTGGAATCGTTCTCGACCGGAAAGGGAACATTTACGGAACCACGGTAAGTGGCGGCAGCGGGTGTGCTCCGAATGGTTGCGGAGTCGTGTTTGAACTGACCCCGCCGACAGCGAAGGGAGGCACTTGGACGGAGTCAGTAATCCACAGCTTCGACAATACCGACGGCTCCAGTTTGCAGGCAGGCTTGACCATCAGTTCGACTGGAGTGCTTTACGGAACTACCACGGCGGGTGGAAGCGGTCCCTGCCTACCGGCGGGCGCTGGCTGCGGCACCGTTTTCCGCTTGACTCCGCCCGCGATGCTGGGAGGAAGTTGGACTCACCGATTCGTCAGTTTCTATGGTCCGAATGGACAGCAACCCCTCTGTACCTTGCTTCTCGACGAATCGAGCAACGTATTATACGGGACCACCCGTGCGGGTGGTGCGTACGGATTCGGAACAGTGTTCCGAGTTCTTTTTTGATTTCGGGGCCTCACTGGAATCGTCAGCGAACGTATCCCCACCCGAAATCGAACACGGCGCACAGCGCGGACACAAGCAGGATGCCCTTGACACTGACATTTGGAGGAGGATGGAAATCGTCCTTAGCAACCGATGGGTTCAAGCGCACAGGCGGTCGAAGCCTTGCCCCTTCTTGCACAAGAGGAGTCCGGTTTCAGCGGAGTACCACACTACGCGCAGAGCGTCTCACGGAGGCTATTTGTGGCTTCTGCAAATTCGGAACGGGGTGCGACATTTCAGTTCACACTGCCCACCGATGTGGCGGCGTCCTCGCCGTCGGCCGCGTAGGATTGGGTTAGTCTCGATGTTCTCGATGTTCGTTAGGATCGGGCTCTTAACTCTAGCGAGTGTGCCCCGGTCAATTTCTTTACAGAACCTGTGTACAGAACCTATTTACAGAACCTGTTTACTGAACCTTTTTTACTGAACCTGGAAGACCCAAGCCGCGCCGCCATTGAAGTTTCCGTTGGCGCTCTCGGATGGATCGCCGACCACCATGGTAGAGCCAGAGATTGCCACTGTGCGTCCGAAGTTAACTTGATCAGGATCGGATACAGTCAATGTAGCGGTGGGATGAGACGTGGTTAGCCAGCCGGTCGCGGGTTCGGTGTAGAGGTAACCTGCCGAAGTGTAGTATCCGCCGACCAGCAGATTCTTGGCGCTCAGACTCAGTGAGTAGCCGAACCAGGCCCCGGCAGCAAGACCATCCGCAGTCATCTTTGCAGTCTCGGTTGAGTTCATCCAGCCGCCCAGGGGTTCCACAAAGAGATAAGCAGCGCCGGGCGCCTGGGTATCATTGGGGTCGTAGGGCGCACCGGCCACTATCGTTCCTCCGGCGATGACCACGCGAGACGATAGTGGGTTACCGTCCGACGCCGTGAGCGTTGCGACCTGCTTGATCCCTGCGCTTCCTCTTTGGAAAACCAGAACAGCGCCGTTGCTGACCACAGCGATATTATTGCCGCTCAACGCAACGGGATTCAGGCCGGACGGTGTGGCGAAGCCATAGTTCGGGTTCGCATTGACCCACCCACCTGCGGGCCTGACGAAAAGGCTGACAAAACTTTTGTGGGCGATTTGTCCGGTGGCAGCAATGATTTGACCGTCCGCACTGATTGAAAGATATTCTCCGAAGTCATTCACCGACGCAGGGCTCTTTAGGGTCAGGATCGCGGTTGGTTGAGTCATATTTTGCCATCCGGAAGCAGGCCGAACAAATACTTCCAGCCAGCCATAGCCAAGAAACCCGCCACCGCTGCAGCCACCGGCGAATGAAACCACCGTGCTTGCGTCCGCACTCATGGCAATCGCCTGGCCCAGCTCACACTGGTTCGAAGCCGAGAGAATCGCAGTCTGATTCATCGAACCCCACCCGTTCGCAGGCTTTTCATAAATATAGATCGCGCCCAGGTTGCCCTCAGTCGGCTCCCCGATCGCAATGGTGTCATGTCCGATGATGGCGCTGGCTCCGAACACGCTGGAGGCACCCACGTTGGTTCCACTGAGCTGGCCAAGCATGGTCACATTTGGTGTGTCGGATCCCGACGCGAGAAGTGACACGAAAAGGAATGAGGAAGCGACAAAAACAACGTGGATGCGCATGGGAAAATCCTCGCGAGAAAAGAACAAAGTTGGCCGAGGGAATCGCTACTTTAGCGGCCCGCCTGGGACAGCAATACTCTCGCGCCTAACAGGGTGCGTCAAGACGAAAGATTTTGCATAGTTCATCTCTCTTCCCACTGTGATGCTTCAGACAAAGAATTTCAACGCGCTATCCAAGTCAGAGATGCCGGACATTGGCCCCATCATATTCGCTATTTGCGCCAGGATTAACTCCGAGATGCCTCAACTGTTGTTAACGGCGAATGCAGTCACCAGCGAGATCAAAGCGGCTACTCGCCAGTTCATAGGGTCTGCTGACTTATTCATAGGCAACGGTTTATCAGGTCAGTCTGCCGCGGCCTACGCCCTCAGTGCTTCATCCCGATCTCAGTCTGAGTTGCAGTGAGAATATAAGTCAGGCGCGGGTCGCTGTTTGTCATTAGGCACAGTGTGCCGCTGTCTAAGGAAATGACAGCCGGGGACCTTTCCAAGCGCAGTTGGGAGAATTGGAGGCAATCGAATCGGAATCAGTCTTCCAGAGATGCGAGGCCTCGCCTGTGGTGCACGATTTCAGATTGCTCCGCGGCTGCTGCAGCACTCCCCTGTTTTCAACGGATGGAAAGATGATTCCCCAAAACGTTTTTACCCTATCGTCCTGTTCGGCAAACTCAATTGCGTGAGTGGGGATTCCCTGGAGGCCAGCCAACTGCGCGACGACCCGAGCCGAAAGCTGAGTGCCACTCTTATTTCGCACGACCAAGTCGAACCAATCAGCAGTGGAGTACCACACTACGGGCAGAGCTTTTGAGTAGCTTAGGTCTTGAGGTTGCCCCTCACATCGTGCTTGCCGTCGCCGCTAAAATTCGGTAGTGGTGCAGTTTGAGGTGTAAATGAAGTATGTTTGGTCCTTGGCGCGTGAGCGACAGTCTTAGGATTGCGAGGCTGAAAATAAGGCTTCTCCCGCTCAGCCTTGAGTTTGGCCTCCGACGCGAGGCTGTCTTTCTCGTACTTGGAAAGATTGCTAGGGCAGTCGAAAATGTCTGTGTAGTGCGCCTTCGTGCGTGTTTTTCGCGCCATACGGCGAAAATGATAGTCCGGGAACCATCAGGTTGGCTGTCCGGTAGCGCACCCTACATAGTTGCTAGGCCGCTTTCTTCGCTCGAACCTTTGCCCATCTCTTGCGTTGAGCAGCACTAATTGCCGCTCTTGCCTTCGCTGACAGCTTGCGGCGTTTGGGGGTTGGACTTGCTTTCCCTCCGTACCCACCGGCGAACGCGGAGATTGCCGCATTCAAACCTGACAACTGTCGATCTATCCGGTCACGCTCTTTCGTCAACTGTTTCACAATGTTCGACACATTTCCCATTTGGTTCCCCCTCAAGGCTTTGGATCATAGCAGAGTTTAGAAAGGTTTTATGGCACTCAACAACCAACAAACGAAGAGGAGTGGTTTGTCTACGCAGCTAAAAACTGCAATGCCAACTCCTGCTGCACCTTCTGATGATATGTACACGATGTCACTGGAGGAACTTCGCAAGCGTGCCAATCAGCAACTTGCCGGCGACTAAACACCATCATGATTTCTCATTTACGAAATGTTCGGTGGTGTTCCTTTAGTGCGTTGTTAGATTTAGGTGAAATCGTGGGCTGTGTCTTGAGTGTGAGCAGGTAGCATCCTTCGTGAACGGTCTTACCCGCTTCATCAGTCTTGGCAAAGTCCAAATTGACCGGCTTGTTGCAGATGTGGCAAAACGGCAGATACGACACAGGGGTGGTCATGGTGGAGCCTCGGTAAAAAGTGTGAGCCTATGAGAGTGGGCTGTCTGCCTGATAGCGCACTCAGTCATTTGGAATACAGTTTCAGGCTAAATAATCCGAAGTCCCACCAGGCGGCGAGACCCGACTCTTACAGCGTTTATTTTTGGGGTGCGAGTAATTCCGTGGTGAGGCATCACAGCCAAAGGCTTGGCACCAAACGACAGTTCGCCATTCTCATTTTTCCCGCGCGGAACGCCACTGGTCTCGTCCTCCGGCTTTCGTATTCCGGACGCGCGATACGTCCGGGTGGATCATTCGAATTAAATTCCTTCGCGAGAGCAATCGCTTCTTTTTCCGTGGATGCCGTCGCGCTGGCCCTGGTGGCTTTCGCCGCAACGATTCTGTGGCGGCCAGTTCTATTTTTCTCGATAAAATAATGCTTGTCCGTTGGCATTGTTCGACCGTTTCTAGGCGTCAATTTGTTGCTGTCGACACTTCAGCGTTGCTTGCAAGGCACTGCATAGGGCGCGGAAACGTTCTCACCGAACCAGTTCTTGTAAGTCATCTTCCCAGCAAACAAGGTTGTCGCACCCAAGGCAACGATTAGCAGCCCCGTGAAGATAAACACCTTTCGCATCTTTGGGGTCAGTCCGACTCTCTCTGGTTCGCGCCGCCTGTTCATGAAGACACTTTATGCTGGACGCCTTCTGTGTCAGTACGAGCAGCAGATGAGTGATATGGCGATTTTTCACCATTTGAGCAATTGATAGCGAGCCACTAACGTAGTCCGGAAGAAGTGAATGAGTTCTGGACTGGCTCGGACATCGGAGTCCTTGCCAAGACGCGATCGGGAGGCTGCCCGCGCCACACCGTCGTCCTTTGGGCCTATGTTTGCTTCTTCACGTGGCAGCAGCCGCGAGGCGTCGGTATGTTGGTCGAAACATCGAGCCTTGCGGCGGGGTGAACCCATGGCGCTTCCGACCGTACATGGCCCATGTTTCCAACGAGCTATAGGCAAGGGTGGTTGTGGGCCAGGTCAAAACGCGGTCGACTCTGTTTCAGTTGAATTTCTCGCGGTGTCTCCAGCTTTTCCCAAAAGTGCAAAAGTTTTCAGATCAACTGGTCGGCAGCGCTATGCGCGGTTTGCACTCTGGACGGCCTTTCTGTTCACTGGGCTGTATCTGAGCGCGTCCGATGGAAGCTCATCTTGCCCAGCTAATCCCGCGGCGGGCACTGCAGATTCCGAGCATTCCATCGTGCAACTCGAACCGGTACCCGAAGCGAAACCACCGAATTCTGAAAAGTACGACGTGAACCGGATCGGTCAGCGGAACACTGGAAAAGGTGTGAACCTCTACTCTCTGGAGAGGGAGAGAGCGCTCGGGCAGGCGATGGCCGAGACCATTGACCGGCAAACGAAGTTTGTCACGGACCCCAACATCGTCAAATACGTGAGCGGCGTGGCCCAGAGAATTATCCGCAACTCCGACGCCCAGGTCGCATTCACCATCAAGGTGGTCGATTCGACCGAACTCAACACTTTTGCATTACCGGGCGGTTTTCTTTATGTCGATAAGGGATTGCTGAGCGGGCTGGACAGCGAAGCTGAACTAGCGGGCCTGATCGCGCATGAAGTCGCGCACGTTGCCGCGCGGCACGCGACTCGCTATGCTACGCGGAGAACAGCCTGGAATGTGATTTCGTTTCCGGCCATCTATTTGGCTGGACCCGGCGCGATCGGAGCCAGACAGATCGGGCCGCTGGCGTTGAGAAAATTCGCCCGCGATGCAGAACTTGAAGCGGACCTGCTGGGAATCGAATATCAGTATGCGGCGGGCTACGATCCGCGAGCGTTTATCGATGCATTGGAAGGACTGCATAACAAGCAGATTCCGGCGGGAAAGCATGAGGGCTCCTTTGGTCGTCCTCTTCATCAGATCGCGAAGTCGTACGCTTTCTATCCGCCCATGGAAGAGCGCATTGTGAGATTGCAATCGGAGATTTCGAGCGTGCTGCCCTGCCGGGATACGTATGTCACCGACACGAGCGAGTTCCAGGAGATAAAAGGGCGACTCCTGGCGGACGAGGTAGTGCTTCGTCGGGATCACGCAGGCCATGGCGAAGGCGGCGAAAACGGCGGGCCGGTACTGCGCAGGCATCCAACAGAGTAGCAGGAGCCCCATGTTAATTCACACCGCGCTCTTAAGCAACGCTCAGTCCTTCAGTTTTTAGGCACTAAGGCTTCGGGCCGTTACCAAAGTCGAAGCATCCTTCTGTGTCTTCAGGTACTTGTTCGTCACCTCTGGATGAAATCCACTATGCACAGCACTGATCTAGAACAGGCGAACGTATGCGAGCCGACTGCTCGCCGTCGATTCGGAGGAGTGCAATTCATTTCTGGAGGAGAAGTTCACAAATGCGCAAAGTACTCGCGTTTGCTATTTTAGTTGGCACGTTTTCGTTAGCGGCGTTCGCGCAGGAGACAGGTGTCGCGCCGAAGGCGGAATTCTTCGGGGGCTTTCAATACAGCCGTTACGATGGCGGTTTGAATGCGCCCGGTTGGGACACCACGGTCACTGGAAATGTTAACCGTTGGTTCGGCATCGCGGCAGATTTCAGCGGCGGCTACGGTTCGCAGGGCGGCGTCAGCATCCACAACCTCACGTACACCTTCGGCCCTGTGGTTTCGTTGCGCCAGAGCCGGACGTTCACCCCGTTCGCGCACTTCCTAGCTGGGGGCAACCGCGCCAGCGCCAGCTTCAGCGGCATCTCGGGTTCGTCCAATGGGTTTGCCATGATGTTCGGTGGAGGGTTAGACATCAACGCGGGCCAGCATTTCGTGGTTCGTGGAGCGCAGTTCGATTGGCTTACATTGCACTCCAATGGAGTCACCGACAAGAACAACATGCGAATTGCGACCGGAGTGGTGTTCCGCTACTAACACACCCGGCATTTCTAGAGATCAGGGTTGAATGTTGAGCGCAACCCTGATTTTCTTTTTTGCCGGGGTTCGTGCAGGAATGCCGGGTCAGGCGGGTGGAGTGCATCCCAAAACTGAGACAAAGGAAATGTGACAGTTGTCGAGAGCAACGCATGTCACGAGAAAACATGAATCAGCCGAAGTTAGGTAACGGAGTCGAAGTTAGCGGCGGTGCGCCGAGGCCTCCCGAAATCGGTTCTGGAGATGAATAATCGATCATCGGCACACCGCGATACAGGCTGCGCTTCGGTTCCGTCACGCCAGCATTCTACTGCAACTTCGGCTGTGAACCCGGTTCGGACCATAGTTTCCGCCCGCTCGTTCAGAAGATGTGCGTATAGAGAGAGTGAACCGAATGCCACTCCTCCCAAAACTGCAACCACGATCGCTAATCGTTGAATCATCATTGCCTTTAGACACCGACAGGTCCTTATCGGAGCCATGATTGTTGTAAACAGGCGATAGCGCTCATTGACCTGTCAGTGAGTGAAATCACGATGTTACAACAGTTGTGTCGTACCCCAGCGCAGAGAGCTTGCGTATCGATCCTCACGATCTCAATCTCGCGGGCCGCGATCTGTCCGGCAGGTTCACTGTGACCTCGCGCAGCCACCGGCTGCGTTCGTGGCTGGCGAGCATGCGCCGAAAGATCGGTACAGCACAGGCATGACATGAGCTAGCATTGTTTGCGAACCAAACCAAGCGGCGAATCAGGGTCTTAATCGCCGCATCTTGTGCGGAGTTTATGCTTGACCCTTGCGGCGAATAGGTGCTAGATTCACCGCATATGGTGCGGAGAATAAAACGTGGAACCTACATCCACGAGCAGGTCGGATGGCCGGGCTTCCGCTGGGATCACGCGCGCGTTTCGGCGCGTCTCGTCGATGTGCGGCACCGGCAGGGTCGTCTCATTGGCCGCATGGAGGGTCTTGGGTTCCAGTTGCGGGCGGAAGCCGTTCTCAACTCATTGACCGAAGAGGTCCTGAAATCGAGCGAAATAGAGGGTGAGACGCTCGACCGCGATCAGGTGCGCTCCTCGATCGCACGACGGCTTGGACTCGACATCGGCGGGCTGACATCGGCCGACCGGAATGTCGAAGGCGTGGTGGAGATGATGCTCGATGCGACGCAGGGCTATGCCCGGCCGCTCACGGCGCGGCGGCTTTTCGACTGGCACGCTGCCTTGTTCCCCACGGGACGGAGCGGGATGTCGAAGATCAGGGTAGGGGCCTGGCGCGACGATGCGAAGGGGCCGATGCAGGTGGTATCTGGTCCGCTCGGCAAGGAACGGGTCCACTACGAAGCTCCTGCGGCCGATCGCGTCCGCGACGAAATGAAGAAATTCGCAGAGTGGTTCGAGAAGGACAACTCGACCGACCTCGTGCTCAAGGCCGGCGTCGCGCATTTGTGGTTCGTCACTATTCATCCGTTCGACGACGGCAACGGGCGCATTGCACGGGCGATTGCGGACATGGTCCTCGCCCGTTCGGAGCGCAGCCCGCAGCGCTTCTACAGCATGTCGGCGCAAATTCGGCAGGAGCGCAAGGCCTATTACGAAATTCTGGAGGCGACGCAGAAGGGCGAGCTCGACATCACGCGCTGGCTGGAATGGTTCCTTGAGTGCCTCGGCCGCGCCTTCGACCGGGCGGAGACGATCCTCGCGACGGTACTCAGCAAGGCTCGTTTCTGGGAGAGCTTTGCCGCGGTGGAATTCACCGAGCGGCAGCGCGAGATCGTCAATCGCTTGCTGAACGGATTTGAGGGCAAGCTGACTACATCTAAATGGGCCAACCTCGCGAAATGCTCTCAGGACACGGCCCTGCGCGACATCGAGGACCTGATCCGAAAGAAAGTCCTGATCAAGGATGCTGCCGGGGGGCGCAGCACGTCATATTCATTGGCCAAACTGAGATGATGTTGGCTGGAACACCCAATGTTTCATCCCATTATTGACGTACAAACGATGAGGTCATCGTCGACGACAAAGACAACGGGTGCGGCTTCTTTCATGGCTCTCACGCACAGGCAGGAAGTGTGAATTGGAAGGTCGCGTCCTCACTCTGTCGGTCCGCTATTCCTAATTGCCGACTCATTTAATCACTCGGAGTCACGCGAAGCAATCACAAACTGGACAGTCCATTAGTCATTCCCAAACATACTGCGTAGAGAATCGTGCACTTTCAAACCAGGGGTGTATTCAATCAGTCCTAAGTTCCTGAAGCGTTTCATCAGCACATTGACGCGTTGCCGGGTAGTGCCAATCATCTCTGCCAGGGTCTGCTGACTAACCTTGGCGGGAGAATCAAAACTGCCCGGCTGGGCCAGCGAGAAGAGGACCCGAGCTAATCGTTCCTCACCGGAGCCCATGAGATTGTTAACCAGGTCTGCCTGAATTCGTGTGTTGCGGCCGAGAAGGTAAGTAATGAAGTTATAACAAGTGCCCCCACCAGCAAGCAATGCGCTTACGACTGCAGTGCGATCAATTTTGACCACGTGGACTTCAGTAAGAGCCACAGCATTGTGAAAGCGGACTGGCTGATCTGAAGCGATACAGCTTTCGCCGAAGAGGTCTCCCCGGGAGAAAACACCTATGATCGCTTCCTTGCCTTGCCTGGAAGTTACCGTAAGCTTCACAGTGCCTCTCTCGATGTAGAAAATCGAGTCACTGCGTTCGCCCTCCGAGAAAATGATTTGCCTACCGGGAAAAGAGACAGGTGTTTTCTGTGAGTTGATGGAGATCAAAAAAGTGGCGGCGTCGAAAATTTTAGCAGGGGCACGCTGCATTTTGACCACCGACTTGGCCGCCTGTGGACTGCAGCCTCTTAACTTCAATGAGTAAGCCAAGTTATTGAATTGTGTCAAGTACCAAGACTCTGTACCTGCAAGATCGAATCAGATACGCATTGATAATCACAGGATCGACATGCTACGCAGAGATGTGCATTTACGTCGCTGCCGCGTTTAGGATAGGAAAGAGGCACGCGACTGAAAAGCAAGAAGCAACAGACGGCATCTCATTTTCCGTCGGTTCCTCTAGCCGAGGCGGTTGAAAGTCGCACCAGCAGGCACTGGTACGGAAAGAGTTGGTTAAGCGGCGTCACGATTCATGCTCCACTACGCACTCTTTCTGTCGTCGACGGTCAACGTACTCAGCTTCCAACACACCTTCGGGCAACGGGTCGTTACAACAACTTTCATCTGCTGGCAATTACAATTTATGCTCCAGCTTATCGAGGTTTGCTCGAGTGTCACCGTAGCGGACGACGACGAAATCATGTCCGCACTCAGAGGCCGCATCGCGCTTTTCATTGGCTTTTCCATTGTGCGACCCAGGTCATTGACATGCTCTTTGATGGTCTCCAGCATCGCGGCGTGACTTTGCCAGCTCACTTCAGATCGTGTCAGCGCTTCCATCTCATCTACGTCCTCGCTCAGCACAGCTGCTTCTCTTTGGCGTCTGCGAGAAGGCGAGTCGCCTCGCCATTTTCATCATAGCTCGCGCTTGCGAACGCCAGTGATGAGAACACAATCAATGTCAATGTTATCCACGCACCTGCCGCCAAGCGACGCGTTTCTCGTCGCTGGTTCCGCATGCCCAGATTGTCGATGCTAACAACTCGCTGGAATACAAAACAATTCCTCAGGAGAATGAACCTGGGCTGCGATTAGAGAAGTAGAACCATCCTTGCTGTGGGTCAGACGGATTCATACACCGTTAGCAGTAGAAAACTATCACACGCGCGAAACCAAAAACCACGATCGAGTACGTCACACCCCGACCGCAGTTTGTTTATATCTCCACTGTAATCCGGTTTTCCACGGCGGTGATTCCGGGGGCCGACCACGCAACTCGCTCGGCTTCCTCTTTTTCTGCCCAGGCGCGAACCGTCCCTTTCAAAATGGCTTTCGAGCCTGCACCTCGACCGTAATTCGCTTGGCGTCGAGTTCGGCGTTGCGCACCAACGCACTCTCAATTTTCTTTTTGAGTTCCGATGGATTGGCATTGGGCTTGACGGTGATTAAGTTACTCACTCCCTTGACCCCTAGCAGCCTGCGCACAACTCGTTCGGCATCCTGCTTCTGATACTGCCATTCGACCTCGCCTTAAGAGTGACCCAGGCATTGGAGACCGCTACTTGAACCTTGTCCGAGGGCACGAATGCGTCCCACTCCATGGCTCGAAGAGCGGCCATTGCGATATCGGAGTCGATGCGTTCTGAGGCCAGCTTCACTTGGACATCATTCGCCACAGCCTGACGCCGCCGACCTTTAGAGCAGCATCCTCAGCACTCCACTTCTTCAAATATGAATCCACCCATCCTGTCAAAGTGACGATGCCGTCCCTTACGGTGACGCCGATCTCGTTCGGCTGAAGTTTGGCATCCCACTTTAATTCTGCCATCACATTCTCCTGAATCTCTTCGTCGGTATGGACTATTGTTGTTGTTGACATAATTGTTTCTCCTCTCAGTTCAACTGTTTGCCTAGCATATGGGCGTTCTGGTTAGGCTATAACTTTGTCGTATGTGAACATCCCATTACTTACTGGGATCAAAGGCTGAGGCGGGTTAGTTCTCAGTGGAAATGCTAATAATGCGGGAGAAGCGAAATAATTCGTCGTAAGAGTGATCTGGGATTCCGAAGGGACGAGTAGGGTCGCATTCACCTTTCGCCAGAATGGTTCATGCGATTTTGGGACTAAAGTAATAATTGGCGACGCGCGCCGGCAATTGTTACAGCTAACCTCTCCGTCAGGTCTCTCCGACATGGCGACCGAGGCTAGAACGGCAGCGGTCATCATTCCCGAGTGCCCTAAGAATAGCTCGTCGAATCGCTGTTGGATTTCGTTGCTTAATGTCGCCTCCCGGCACTCTGGTTACCAAAGTAGCGTTTCGGCGGCCCAAAAGTGATCTAGCTCAGTAATTCTTGCCACAGTACCCTGTCGCATCGCCCGCGTCCAATCCTCTGTCGAGGGAGAACCATGCCACACGAACTAGGGTCAGGAGCTTTGCGCGATTTGAGGGAGCAAATAGCTAGGGAGAGCGATCTCGAAAGTCTGCGTCAACTTGTGATGAACATCAACGCGCTTCTGAACTTGATTGAGGATCAAGTTGCGAAACTAGAGGGAAAGCAGCCCCGTCCGCGGCATTGAGCACACGATCCGCATAAAAGATTTGCAGTAGTCCCATAGTAGACAGATTATTGTTCGTTATCCACCTAGGGTATTCTCCAGACAGCTTTCAAAGCACCTCTCCGCCGCGCACCTTTCCTAGGTTACGGGGCCTGCGAAAGCCAAGCCAATCCTATCTGTGAGGATTCTTTTATGGGGAATAAACCCTCCGTTTCATCTACGGTTAGTCCAACCCAATCAGTAGAGGAATTATTTGATTCTCTATCTACGCTGCCGCCCTTCATCCACTGCCGTCAATGCGGCAGCAAACTGTTACATGTGAACGTCACATTTCTCTCGGAAGGCGGGAAGGCTTGGACTCTACCATTGCCCTCTTGCCCAAAGTGTGAGCCGTTAAAAGTCAGCCTTGAAGGCGCCGACATAACTAGCCTTCGCCAGAAAAGGAATTCTATGATTCAGTTCAACAAAGCTCTTTGTAATGGTCCGTTGCTAAGTAAGGCACTTCCTAGTGCTACACCTTCTGGTGCGACCTGGGAGCAACTCTACGAACGAGCAATTGTAGAAACCGACCATGCCAGATTTCAGGGCCGCATCACTGACGCTCGCCATGCGATTCTGGATAGAGCCGAAGAGATGCTGACTCTCCCGCCAGGCGCCGAACAACGCGCACTAAATAATGCGTTGAAGACTTTGCGCCTGCTTGAAGAAGTAGCAGCGAGGGAACGACCCGCAGCAGCATGATTCGATTGTCGTGAAAATTCGGGTCGATGGCCCAGGTTCGGCAGAGGTTGAGCCTCTAAGGCAACTAAGCAAATCCATGTGACCTCGTTTTGCCAGAAAAGGTCGCAAGGTCGTTAGATGATCGCCGCGCAGTTAGCGCAGATGTAGTGACGGCTGCGCGGCAGACATATAGTCTGCTCCCAGACACTTTAAGCTGGGTTATCGTTTTTTCTCGACGCGTCTCGCTCCGCGTCAGCGATCGTTGCCGACACCGACGAATATCCCCTTCGGAGAATTCTTCCGCCCGTGGGGCTGGAGCTATTGCCGCCTTGATTGGGACTCGCACCTAGTGATCATCAATAACGCCCCACGGCCCCTGGCGTCGGACCTGGATCAACCGGCGTGAGTACGTTCATCCCGACGAGGTCCCGCAATGCAGAGCGGGAGAGCGGCTGCCCGAGCGGCACGTGCTGCACGAGCGCACTGAGCATGAGCGCACGGCGGCGCGCGAAGGACGCCCCCGCGTGCAAGAGCACCGCGAGCACCGCTCGCTAACTTGCTTTCAGGGCAGAAAGTGCTGAAATGCTCTGAAACAAGCTATCGAGACGGCCAAGAAGGGAAAAGAAAGGTTGGGAGCGCGGACACTTATGTCCACGCGTCCCTTCCACACAGATACCAATTCATATTTCGATTTGAAACTTGAGTCTGATATGGTCGAAGACAGATTACGCCGCCAGTTTGACTACTGTCTGGGCAAAACCGAGATAGTCATCTACTCCGTTCTCGCACTGTTGCTGGCTGTCACGGCCTTTGTGACCATCGCAACCGCGGGCCAAATACTGTGGATCGGTCTCAGTCATTGGACGGTTGCAGCCCAGACTCTGAGGGTATTAAACCAACTCCTCATTGTGCTGATGCTGGTGGAGATTCTGCACACGGTACGTATATCCATTCGCTCGCATGTTCTGGTTACAGAACCCTTTCTGGTCGTCGGACTGATTGCCTCAATTCGCCGCATTCTGGTGATTACCCTGGAAGCAGCCACTCTCACCAAAGAAGGTGCATGGGCGACCGAAGGTTCGAGGGGCATTTTTCACTCTTCTATGATCGAGCTTGGTTTATTGGGTCTGCTGGTTCTGGTGCTGGTAGTTTCCATTACACTTCTGCGTCGCTACGCTCCCGCATCGAAAGACTTGTCGGAACCCTGAAGTCCGACTCTTCTTCCCCCAGGATGCGTAACGATGCACCTATTTACAGCCCAAGTGCGACGATTCTGTCCGGATGGTTGGCCAACCGGACGCCATCCAGAAACGGGCTTGTGAGAAGAGTGAGGCACAGTGGACTGGCCCAATCGCTGCCCGTAATGGCAGACAGCCTCTGCTTTTCCTTGGCCAGCCACGGCATGATTGCAGCAGCACCGATCAAGACCGCTATCCCCCAGTAGGTAGTTTTCGCTTCATGGTGTCCTAGGAGTGTCAGTGCGGAAACCACAGCAACATAGGTCGCAAGCATAAACAAGAATGCAGCTGCGATTCGTGCCACCTGTTTTTCTGAGCCCCTTGCCTTTGGTGGAGACAGCGCAATCGAGCTTCTCTCGGCGGTAGATGCAGTGCTGCGCGCCTTCCATGCAGCAGACAGCGATACGGCTGCTTCCACTGTCATCCAAACGATTGTGACCGTTTGAATCCGTTGTATAAGACGGGTGGTATCTTGCGTCGGGACTTGGAGAGGTCGTGAAGCCGCATTATGACACGCTCGCCGGGGCAGCCCGGCGCGCGTGGATTTGCGCTAATGGAGTCATGGCTCTACCCGATTGATCATAAAGCTCGACATTCCGTCGAGGAACTTCCGAAGGATTTGCTCGGCTTCTGCCGGCAACGCAGCTTCCCCAAAAGCACTATCCATCAAGCGCATCCATCGGTCGCGGGCAGCCTGATTTATATGGAACGGAGAATGCCTCGCGCGGAGGCGTGGATGGCCTCTTTGTTCGATGTAAGTCTGCGGCCCTCACGAGGAAACTTCGCACGCTACCAGATCAGGCCCAGTGAATTCGAGGCGTGGCAGCAGGTCTGGGGCGAGCGCAGAGATGAGCGACCGCGTGCTATTCGATTCTGAACCAACTCGAAAATATTGGTGGCGCGCGCGCCCTGGCTAGCGCTGAAGCGGGGTAAAGTCCGCGTAGCGTTTGGCGGAATGGGGAAGGGAGCACTCCCACCTGTCATCTGATCCTCTAATCCGCACACGATTGGCACACAGCCTGTCGAGAACAAACAGATTTTATGGGGGCTTGCCTAATTGAGGGCTGATCAGCAGTAAGTGAGCCCTCGGACGGTTTTGCCCGAACGCTGCCGTGACAGCTAACAATCAATCAGTGTTTCAACGACTCGGGAAGCACTGGACGGCACTCTAAGTCATTGGAAGGAAGTGTTACACGAAGTTGTTGTGTATCGCAGACCTCCGCCTTGGCGAGGCGCTTCACTTTGAGTTCAAACCTCCGTAAACCCGGCTGCCAATACCGTAACCGCTCCAGAATCGTTCCATGCCGGCTGAATCGCTTGCCGAAGGGAACTGTTATCGAAACAGTTGCTCGACAGTTCCCATCGGGAGAAAGAGTCGTCGCTCTACCTTTGGCAAGTCGAGAAACCCATATTTCCGATAGAAGGAAACTGCTGAATCGTCTTTGGCGTCCGCAATAACACCTGCGGAGGCGGCTTGTTTACCCAAAGTAAGGCTGCGGTGGAGAGCGTCCATGAGTAACGTCTCCCCGACCCGCTGACCACGAAATTCCGTGCTGACGGCGAGTCGACCCAGAAGAGTTGCAGAAACCGTTGGATACTTTGGTAGCTTCTTGGCAATCGCGTCGGGCACGGTATCAAGCTGTATCGCGTATTGCGCGAGTGTGTAATAGCCTGCGATGGTTTTTCCGTCTGCTGTAGCAACAAATGGAACTGCGGCGCGCTTCCTGGCGTCCTGCCCCGCCTGCTTGTGTAGGTACGCGTCGAGTGCCTCAACCCCACACGAAAAAGCCGCTCGGTCGTGTTTATCGTCGAGCGGCTCGATTGCGAATCTGGATGGTTCTTGTTTTGGAGCCAACTAGACCCCCTTGTGCCTTCTGTACCGCTCCGCGGCAGCACGAGCAGCTTTGTTGGGGGCAGGGGGATGCAAAACAGCATTTATGAAAACTTCGCGGGCTTGGTCTCGAAGATGCAAGACGTCGAAGTCCTTGATTGTGGTAGTGGCTGCTTCCTGCGCACTGGCGACTACGAATTCCGTGACCGAGGTTCCACGCAGAGAGGCCGCCCGCTCAATAAGACGCTTTTGGGCGGGAGTGACCCTGGCCTCCAGGCGCTCCACTTTTCGAGAGCGTCGCTGCTTGTGTTGGACCTGTGGCATAACTCCCTCCTTTTTAAAGTGTACGGCTAATAGGCGTACAAGTAAAGGCGCAGCAGTGCTGGGGGATCTCTTGGAATCACGAGGCTTGCATCCGGGGCAGGGCCACGGCGGCGGCGGCGATGCAAAAGTGCCGCCGATGCACGGCACATACTGGAGTATGGTCGGCGAATACCGTGTTGGCGCCATCGATTGGCTGCTGACCGAATCTCAAAGCTGGAAGAACGAACAACATAACTGCCAGGCTCATGCATAACAGCCGTAGGCGTATTCCAGTCCTCGGTCATATCCTTGCAGCCTTCATCCGTCCTTGGCTCTATAGGTGATCGGTTTCTTAGACCAGGCAAGGACGCCTGCAATTATCGATATCAACATTATCGGGAGATCTATCACGAAGATGTCGAGTCTGATCGCTGCGCTTACGCTTTTCTCCCATACGAGGGACATGTAGGATTCGTAGCCTGCCACAGCAAACAAAGCAAAAGCCGCCAATAGAAGAGTCCAGCGGCGACCACTCCCAGTGACCCGGCCCGAAGCAACTGAGAACATGAACGCCAAACACACACTAGACACGATAATGATTTGTTGGGGGTGCATTTTCTTTTATTTTCAGCGACTGCGGTTGCAGTTCCTCTCTCACTAACGTCGTTGACTTGTTGACGCGGACGACTTGGAAACGCTGGTAGCTAGCCGACCATCGGACCAAGGCGAATGTACGGCAATTGGTGCGTTTATCAATGCTATTCGGATACCAGGCGCGGACAGCAGCGTCGCCGGGTGCTTGAGAATCAAGTCGGGAGAGGTTTGTTGCAGATCCGCCAGAACTGCTTCAAACGCCGTTCGATTCCCATGGATGTCGGATAGGATTGCGATACGCATCATGAAATTCTAGGGCCTGGCGCCCTCCAAAGGAAACTGCTGTTGTTTGCGGGTGGTCGGGAAGCCGGAAGTAATGTTGCGGTCGGATTTATTGGAATAACTTCCGCATAGCCCGTCATCCATCAGCAACGGGGTACTGGTCAGCACGGCTAGTCGATCGTTAACGGCTGAGCTAAAATTAACCGCCCATTTCGATAGTTGTTTCGGAGGCCTTAGCGTAATGACAATTGCGCACTATATTGCGATGGTTGCTGCATTCGTGCTGATCTGCGCTGGTGGTGCAACCGGCCAGACCAAGGGTCTCATACGGCCGGAGACGGCTCCTCCAAAATTGGTAATGCTCGTTTATCAGCGATTCCCCCTCGATAAAGCGGCTGAAAGCGGCAGAGCGCTCGCGGCCGCAGCACGTGCTTGTGCGAATCTGGAGGTGCCGAATTCGTGGATTGTGCTGGATTCGGTCACCGGAGATTCGGAAGTGCTGTCGTTCGACCCGTTCGATTCATTTGCACATATCGGCGAAGCCTTTGCTGAGTGGGGATCCATTTACGCTGTTCACGCGGAGCTTGGAAAATTTCAAGCGCAGATCAATGGCGCGCTGGCGAGCCAGCGCACGATAATCGCCGAAAGGCGAGATGACCTAAGCTACCGAGCGAAGCACATTGATCTGTCGAAGGCACGTTTCTTGCGAGTGCTCGAGGTTCGCCTGCATCCCGGCCACGAGGGTGAGTTCGCCGAAGCCTTTAAGAACCTTGCCGCAGCGTACGAAAAAACGGAATCCGATTTGCCGTGGGTCGTGTATCAGGTGAATGTCGGGATGCCCTCGCCAACATTTTTTGCGTTTGTGCCGATGAGAACTCTCGCGCAGAACGATGATTTGCTGAAGCTGCAGGATCTGCTGCACGAAGCCGCTGAGAACATGCAAAAGATCGCCCGCGCAGCGTACGCGCACACAGAGAGCAACCTTTACGCTATTAGCCCCGAAAAGTCCCACGTATCAAAAGAGTTTGCGGCGGGCGATCCGGAATTCTGGAGGCCAAAACCGCCAGCGCCAATGAAGGTCGCTGCCAAAAAGAGTGGAAAGAACAAGCCGATACAGTAACCGCAGGAAAATTAAAGCCCTCAGGTAACTTAGATACCGATTGGAACTGTCTTGACACTGACCGCAGACCTAACGCTACCCAGACGGTGACTATCGATGGTGTTTCCCGAGTACACTCCTAGCCTCGGCATTGGCTGCCACTGAGCACGAATGGTCGGCAACCCTTACCTAATAGCGTTACGTCAGAGTGGCCCGTCATCTGTCCGCAATCGACGGCATGCTCCAAATCGACGTTCCAATTTCTCACAACCGGACGTAGCGGGGACGTTAAAGAATCCCGCAAATGTGCTGGCATAATTTGGCTAAGACACAAGGTCCAGTATCCGGGATCTGATGCGACCAGTTGTAAATTGCTGGGTCTTCACCGTCTGTGGAATTGGAAAATGCGTGTAGCACACTGAAAGTGCCTCCGGAGGTTTCCTTCCACATCGTTCCTCCGAGGTTGAGTCATCGACTCCTCAGGAAACTTCTTCGGTACCAGGGGTTCCGGCGACGCGAAGCGCAGGCGACACTAAACAGCCTGACCGAGTCCGGAGCAAGCGCGACCGATATAGCGAACGCGACCCAATCGTTAACTGGCGCGAATGCTAACCTGGCACCTCCAATTTCCACCACCTCGACTGTGCCGACATTACTGGAGTTAACTGGCGTTCCGGAAGAATCATATTAGAATGGTCGCCAGAGAGGTCATCCGCCCCGCCAGCGATGCCGATCTCCCGGACTGTTCTGCATTACTGCGATGAAACCTAAACAAAAGATTGCAACGATTGCCGTGGCTGTTTTGCTGATTGCGACTGCCTGCGGTCTGTTCCGCACGAGAGGGCAGCCCAATAATTCACCGACGAGCATGAGTTCAGCCAACGGCGGAACGCAAGCCGGTCCCGTGGTGGACCAAAGCACGTTGTGGACGGCACGCTGGCTTGCGCAAATGCCGACCACGGCCGAGGAACGTCAAACCGCTGAAGACGCTCTCCACATTGCCGACAAGGAGATGGACTTGGCGTTTGCAACCGCGGTGCGCGGGGCGGAGCAGCATCCGCCAGCAATGAGCGCAGAGGCCAAGCGGATTCAGACCCGGCTGCAGAAATCGGAAAATGCCGTGGCGGCCGATCAGGGAAAAGTTTCACACCTCACGGTCGAGGACGCAAAAGCAAGCGGGAGCAAGAAAGATGAACTGGATGGCGAGCTGAATCTGGCGAAGGCGCAACTGGAACTGGATCAGGACGAAGTGGATGATGGCAAGGAAGATTTGGGCCGAGCCGGAGGCGACCAGCAGGCGCGCATTCAAGCCTTGACCCAAGAGCACGAAGCAGCTTCGCAAATTTCAGACAACACTCACGTAACCGTTACGGCGCCCAATGAGCAAAGCGGGCTGATCCATCGTTTTCAGCAATGGTCGGGGCTGCACTGGAAACAGATGCAATTGTGGCGCGCGAAGGGTGATGCAGAATCCGCCGCGGCGATGTTCTCGGCGAAGCACGACGACTTGGCCAGCAAGATCAGCGCGCGGAGCAAAGGATTGCCGGAAGCTCCGGCGCAGACCGGAACTGCGAGTAGCCCTCCCGCGGCTGAGGATTCCTCGGAATCCAGGGCAGAAAAATCAGGGGCAATGTTGCAACTGACCAAGAGCCGCTCGCAAGACCAGAAGGCGCTTGCGACTTTTGACAAGCGAGCCGACGACCAAACTCAGCTTGCCGGCGTATATGAAAGATGGATCGGCATCGTCGCCGGAAAGCAGCGTGCCGTGCTGAATCGCGCGCTACGCGGGATAGCAATCATCCTAATGATCGTGTCAAGTGGTCTGTTTTTTGATGGATGGATGGAACGCATCCTCGGAAAAATGTCGATGGATCGGCGTCAAGTGGAAACGTTGCGCACGGTGACGCGCGTGTCCGTCCAGATCGTCGCCGTGCTTTTCATTCTCCTGGTAGTTTTTGGGCCACCCACCCAGCTCGGAACTTTTTTGGGATTGGCAGGCGCAGGCCTAACCGTCGCACTGAAAGATTTCATCGTGGGATTCCTGGGTTGGTTCGTGCTTATGGGAAAAAACGGAATTCGCTTGGGTGATTGGGCGGAAATCAACGGCGTTACCGGGGAAGTCGTGGAACTCGGAATGTTTCATACGGTGCTGCTGGAGACGGGAAACTGGACCGACTCCGGACACCCTACTGGACGTCGCGTAACCTTTACAAACAGCTTCGCAATCGAAGGCCACTATTTTAATTTTTCTACGTCGGGCCAATGGTTGTGGGATGAGTTACAAGTGGTTCTGCCGATCGGGCTTGATCCGTACCCCATTGTGGATGCCATTCAGAAGAAAGTGCTGGAAGCCACCTCCGAGAGCGCGCGGCAAGCGGAGGAAGAATGGAAGACCGCGGCACATTCGCGAAATGGGGGCACCTTGTCGGCGGCTCCTGCGATCAATGTGAAACCTGTAATTGGCGGAGTTGAAATTGCAGTGCGCTACGTCGCTAAGGCAAACGAGCGCTATCAATTGCGCGCAAAGCTGTATCAAGCCGCGGTGGATCTGCTGGGAACAAAAAATATGCCTTACGTCGGCGTTCCGGTTGTGCCAGCAGTGCCTACAGACAATTCCAAACGGGCCAATGAGTGAAATCGTGATGTTACGCCAACTGCTCAAGAACGACGGCAAGCGTGGTCAAATTGGCGCGAAGGGTACTTCGTCCAAAAAAATAGTCCGTGGCGGCTGCTGTGTCGAGAGCGACAAAGAAGTCGTCGCAGCGAAATATCAGCATGCCGTGGGTGGCAGCCTTAGCGCGTGAGATTGAGGCTGGAAACCATTCCGGCATGGACCAGTGTGGGCCAGGCAAATATCCAATCGTCGGATTTTGAATAGTTACTCACTTCCTTCCACAGCCAGAGGTCGGCGGCCACGTGAGGGTCGAGTAGAACAAAGCTTTCGCGAGTCCGCAAAAAAGAAACTCCCCGAAGGTTCCGAATGGCTATATGAAATCAAACTTGACGGCAATCGTGCCATCGCCGTCAAGAGCAACGGAAAAGTTCAGTTGCGTTCGCGAAATGACAATGATTTCAGTCTGCGTTATCCGGGCATTGGCAAAAGCTCTTGCGTCTCTCCCTGACGAAACCGTCATTGATGGCGAGGTCGTGGCGCTCCATGACTCCGGTAAACCATCCTTCAATACTCTTCAGAACTACGGAAGCGCTGAAGCCCCGTTTTCTATACCTCTTCGATGTGCTCGTGCTGAAGGGGCGCGATGTGATGAGTGAACCGCTATCTAGCCGGCGCAAGCTAACCGAGAAGCATATCCTGGGGATCAGCCCAAAACTTGATCCGAAGGGCAGGCGCTCAGGATAAACAACCAGTCCGCCTTGCTTCTTCGTGAACGCTCGCGGGCTGGATCCCGATTCTTTTTTTTGGCCTGCATGACAGTTTGCGAGGTCAGTTCCCGCTTATAAGAGCGACGGGCTAAGGGGAGCGAAAATTCAATTCCTCTTGCCTGAGATTATGCAGCTCCTCTATATTGTCGGCCTTCTTCAGGTCGAGGGCGCTGAGAAGACTAAATCAAGAAGTCGAGGAAACACAGGAGAATAGTAATGCGCAGAGCATTCTGGATTGGGCGCGCGATGGTGCTGCTTGTCGCTGCAAGTCTTCCCGTAGCAGCTCAGAACAACTTGACCTACTACGGCGGGCCGGTAGTGAGTAATGCTCAGATCGTCACCGTTTCCTGGGGACCGGCCGACAGCACCATGCAGAGCGTCCTCCCCAACTTTTTTGGCGCGATCACCAAGTCCCCGTATTGGAATATTCTTTCCGAGTATTCCACTACCGGTCGAACGGGTACGGATGGGCAGCCTGGTTCGAATCAGACTATTTTCCAAGGGTCATTCGTGAATTTCTACCAGATCACACCATCCACCGGAGGTACCACACTCAGCGATGCCCAGATTGGCTAGGAATTGACCAATCAAGTTACCGCCGGCAACTTGCCCGCACCAACCCTTGACTCCGGCGGAAACGTAAATACGATCTACATGGTGTATTTTCCTGCAGGCGTTAGCATTACTGCGCAAGGCGTCTCTACTTGCGAATTCAATTCAGATTTTTCCTCCAACAATACCAATGTCCCTATGGAGCTTTGGTTTACCAGGGCTCAAACACATGCCAACAGACATCGTTTCAAACCTATGCCAACTCTCTCAGCCTCGCAAGTTCAGCAGTCCTCGCCAATATTGTTACCGACCCCTTGGTAGGTGTCGCGAGCAATGTGGCCCGGCCCTTGGCGTGGTTCAATCAGACGAAAGGACAGATCGGGTTTGTTTGTGGGAACTTCGCTCAAGCAACTCTCACCGTCGGGGGCAGTTCTTTCACCGTCGCTAAACTTTGGTCCAACCTGCAGAACAACTGTGTCGCCTCTTCACAGTTTGGTGCAGGCAGCAATAATGGAGTCAGCACGTCCCTTAGTCCCGGTTCCACCACGATTGAAGGCGGAAGTTCAGTCCCCATCATCGTCTCATCGGTGGTCAGCGGCGGCTTTCCGACTCCGGTGCAATTCACCGTGGTTGGCCTGCCCTCTGGCGTCACCGCCTCATTTAGTCCCAATCCGTTAACCTCAGGCCAGCAAGGCACTCTGATCTTGACCGCAGACACCACTGTGCAGTTTATTCCTTCGCTGGCGGTCACCGTTACCGGGCAGTACAACACAGGCGGGCTCCCACCTTCGATGACTACTTCGGCGCTCTTGACCCTTCAAGTCATCGCCGCTACCGGCGGCGGAAGTACTGGTGCCCAAGGACCCCCAGGACCTACTGGTCCCGCCGGCCCGCAAGGAGATCCCGGCCCAGTCGGCGCAACCGGCCCAGCAGGTCCACAAGGTCCGGCCGGTGCCGCCGGCCCCGCTGGTCCACAAGGCCCCCAAGGTCCGTCAGGAGCACCCGGTTCGCAGGGCGCAACTGGCGCGGCGGGAGCCCAGGGTCCACAAGGCCCCTCTGGCCCCGCCGGAGCAATGGGCCCAATCGGCCCCATGGGTCCATTTGGACTTCAAGGCCCTCAAGGCGTACCCGGGCCGCAGGGTCCTCCGGGAACTCCCGGCCCCCCTGGCAGTCAACTCTGGACAAGTTATGTTCCGCTCTTCCTGAAAGGCTACACCGTCGCCGCCCTCACTCCGGATAACGCCATTGAGGTCACTCGCATCCAGGCCCAGGCTGGCATTCCACCCTCAAAATGTTCCGTCAACGCGGCCCTCATCGTCAGCGACGGAAACACAACCTACACTTTGCCGATCGCCGCCTCCGCGAATGATAGTGGACCCATCGCGCTGAACTTCGCAGTCGGTGCTCACATCACGCTGACTCTGATTCCACCTGGTCACTGTGCGCTATGGCCGGCTTCGACAAGCGTGGCGGTGCAATATAAAGTGCAATAGTCGAAACCTTAAACCTGTGGTTGCAGTCGAAAATGCAGTCAGTTGGAAAACGCCAGGCTTACTTCTGAACTCCACTCGGAAGCGAGGCGGCCTATCATTAACAGACTGCATGCCGAAACCAGCTCCAAATCCCACCCTGCGTGAACTTACGCGGCACTTTTCGCGTAGTCGCTACCCAAAACATTTTAAACCTTGACTCGTAGAGTATTTAAGGGGATGCAGGGTATCTCGAAAGAAGATAGGAATCTGCCTCACTTCCACGAAATGGCAACTGAAAGGCTGAGGAGTCGAGGTTCCACGAATTGAGAAACAAGCCGGTAGTTAAGTCTTCTGAGGCTTTGCTAGACTGGGCAGTGAAATGGCGATATTACGCAGCAATCACGAATGCAGCCATCGCTCCCGCATTCTTCTTTGCCTTTCAGAATATCGAGGGAGAACGTGCGTCACCAGCTACAGAAACTGCACACCCATCCTTGGATTCCTAAAGAAGTCTCGGTGAGGGGATTTGTCTACGACATGAGCAACGGCCGCTTGGGCGAAATCAAGTAGGCTTGAGCGGCTGAACCTAACTGGATTCGGAAACACTCGTGCGAATTTAAAAATCACACACATTGTGGCGATGACACTCTAAACTGTCGCAGCCAGGCGATCACGCTCATTGAGAATTGGCAGAAAAATCAAAGTGCAATCGCCATTGGCCAACAAGGAGCGTCGCCGTTCGGAGAGCTAAGTGATGGCGAGTGTCAGCGCACTACTGCTTCCACCGCTGCTGCAGCCCAGATAGCCCGAGTTACCACTGGGCGTATTGACGGTCACGTTTGCGGTTTCAGGGCCGGAGATCAAGTCAGTCGGGATCGTCACCTGTAACTGCTGGCTGTTCTGGACAATTGTGCTTAGCTTCGTGCCGTTGATAATTACGACAGAGGACGAGACAAAATTCTTACCACCCACTGTGAGGACAAAACCCTGCTGCACTTGGGCGAACGTAACCGTGTTGGCCGACAGCGAGCCGATGACCGGAGCCGGCCGGGAACTTCCGCACAACGGATTGAGCGCGTTGCAACCTGGGAGAAACAGCAAAGCGAGCACAATAGCCGACAGAGGCCGTGGTGCGGAGCGCGCATGATTGCTAAGTTGAGATTCGGCGCTACGGCTCGCAAGGTCCTTCGCAACCGCTGTTTGGTGCATCAAATAGGAACCGCCTCTGACCGCGCTGCTATTTCTGAGTTGTGTTGGTCGGTAGGCTGATTCTACGCTGACCACACGGGAAGCATTTCATTTCGAGGGAAATCTGCGTGACTGATGTAACCAGGATTTACACTCCGAGTCTTATGAGCTGGGGCTTGGGAAAGGTCTCCCGCCCACAGCAGGAAAGGGATCTATAGATTGGGCAGAATTCGTTGTGACGGAGTCTCATAGCAGGTCTCCTGTAGCTTCTTGGCGTAATTTGCGAAGGGTTTCAGCGTGGAGCGGCCGTCAAGCGAGCAGGAACAACGCAAACGTCGGCGGCTGGGCAGTTTGTCTTCGATAGAATTGCGATGGGATGGGAGTCACAATCGAACTGCAGGATCTCGGCGACGCTCAGCTGTACCGCGATATCACTGCACACCTGGAGCACGCTTTCAGGGGGTCAAACAAGGCGAATGGCGCGTGTCGATTGCCGGATCGCGAGTGGCTGACAGCTGGGACTGGCGAGTGTATGGACCCAACGGATTTGAACGCTCGTATGTTCTCTCAGCGGAAGCCGGTGAACACGAGCCTGTGGCGATCCGCACGCTTGTTCTAAAGCTCGTTCCGCCAGCCAAAGCGTGACCACGCTTATTGTTCGTCCGGGTGGTGCGGTACTTCCGTCTTTTCGCTAGAATGTCAGCCGTACGAAAGGAGCGCTATGGCAAAGAAAAAGATTGATCCGCTCAACAAAAAGCAATACGGAGCCGTTTCCGCCGCGCTAACCGTCTCCAACATTCCGGCGGCGGTGAGTTTCTACCAAAAGGCATTTGGCTTTTCTAAACGGGCGATCATGAATGGGCCTGATGGCAAACCCGTTCACGCTGAACTCACGTTGCGTGGCACGACGCTGATGCTGGGGCCGGAGAGCGAGCAAATGGGGAGACGCAGCGCCAAGAGCGTCGGAGCCTCTCCCGCTACCCTCTACATTTATGTGGAGAACGTGGATAAGGTCGTCGAAAAAGCGGCCAAGCTTGGCGCAACGCCGCAAGGTCCCGTAATGGACATGTTCTGGGGCGATCGCTGCGGCACCGTGGTTGATCCAGATGGCTACGCGTGGATGGTCGGTACGCATAAAGCGGAACCGACAGCCAAAGAAATGAAGAAAGGCATGGAGGAGATGATGAAGCACCAGCCAACTGGAACCGCCGCAGCCGACTGAGAACCCTTCATTCGAAAAGCACTGGTTGTGCTGTGGTCCCTTCCGGTTCGGGAAAGCTGATCAGCCCGACGCCCACCAGTCGATAGCGTTGTTGCCGGCCAAGGTCCACGCGCTGCCCCAGCTTGAGGGCGATATCGGTCAATTCTTCGCAGGATGATGGAGGGGAATCCGGCGTACTGCTGCGGGTCAGAATCTTGAACTCACCGGTCTTCACCGACCGTGACGTTCCTGGCCCCATCGACCAGGACTTGGAGACAAACCGAAATCAGAATCTCCTCTAAGGTCGCGGCCATCGTTTGTCACTATCATCGGCGGAATTCGCAAATGCGCCGTCGATCCTTCTCATGATTCGCTCGGCCCACTGCACGGCGGAGCCAACCAGCGACTCCGTGCGCGGACTCGGCCGGCTATCGTGCAGATCTTCCGTTGTTTTTAGATGACGGGCGACGAGGATACCGGCGATGATTCCCAACACACGTTTTCTGCCCTCTTCCATTCGGTTCACTCTCCCAGGAGTTCCGCGGCCAAAGCATCCAACAGGGGCCCCCTGCTTTTTCGTTCCAGGCGAACCATGCGATGCTCGAATCGTGCCCTGATCTCGCGATACGCACCTGGGGTGATTGCGCCAGTGTGGTTTGCCCGGCGGAGTTCATCGAGTGCCTGGCGAACAACTTCCCGAGCCTGGTGTGGGTCGCGGGCCTTGTGTTCGTGATAAATCGCCAGCTGCTCGTAAGCCTCATAGCCCTGACGCGAATTTCCTGACGCGTTTCTCCAAAGCTCGCAAGCCACAGCGAAATCGCCATCGCGTTTTGCGAGCCGGGCAAGGGAGCGCCTGGCCGCGCGGTCGGTCTCGAGGGGCAGGACGGACGCAATCGACTGTTCGTAGAGCTTCCGGGCACGAATGCCATCTCCGCGCCGTTCGCAGATTCGGGACACTCCAAACAGTTCGAGTCCGTCCTGTCCCTGGGTTTCAGCGTCGCTTAGCAGGGAAAGAATCCGGCTGGAGAGCCCGGCGAGGCCGCGGAGGTCCATCTGGTTATGATGGAAAACCGGAATAAGCCGCTCGGGTGGTGCGCCACGGATGAAGTCCAGATAAATTCGCGGGATCACGTCCGACATGAGATCGCCACCGCGATCCCATTCCAGCACGTGCCGTTCAAGTTGTGATAATCGCACCGACCCAAGCCGCAGCCGCCATAGATTTCGCGCTGGATGAAGAAAATCGAGATGGGCCTGTGGCGTGGGGGGAGAAATCTTCCGGCTCATGCGATAGCGGGTTTCAAGCAACGGCCAGTCGAACGACTTGCCATTGAATGTGACCAGCACCCGGCGCTCGGCGAGCCGCTCCGCCAGCGCGGACAGCAACGAGCACTCCTCGCTGAAGTCACGCATGAACAATTGTTCGACTTCGAGTCCGCCACCCTCCCACCACGCGAGGCCGACGAGAAAAGCGTAGGTGCCGCTCCCGCCCGCCAGTCCCGTGGTTTCCGTGTCGAGAAATATCCACTGCTCGGGATCCGCAACCTCCTCCGGTGCGTCGGGTACGAGCAGCTGTAAGGCCCGAATATCCGGCGCAAATCGCGCCGGTTCGCCGAACCAGCAATGCAAGGAGAGATGGTCGCCGTATTGATTTTTCTTGGCCGAGGCCCCGAGAATCTGCGCAAGCCGGTCTGGTTGATCCGGGAATGCGAGCGCCACCGGCGATGGATCGGCGTGAATGTGAGGAATTTCTGGCTGCCATTGGAGTCCCGATGGAGTGGGAAGAAACGGAGAGGGAAGAGATGGGGTGGGAAGAGATGGAGGGGGAAGAGACGGAGGGGGAAGAGACGGAGGGCGAAGCGCCTTCAGCCTTCGAAATCGGTCCTGTATCACTGGGCTCACCTTTGCCTCGAATCCGTGTTCTCGAATCCGTGTTCTCGAATCCATGTCCTCGAATCCCTTGCGCGAGTTCATGCGCACAATCGTCCAAGGATCGCGAGCGCGACGTTCTTTGTTCTTTCGCTTTGGTCCGCGGCCGGCCCGACACAGGAAGGGCATCCGTTATCGCACGGGCAAGCGCTGACGAGTTCGCGCGTGCGTTCCAGCAACACGTTCGAAATCCGATAGAGCGGCTCACTGAATCCGATCCCGCCTGGGTACGCGTCGTAGAGATAAAGGTTGGGTTCAAAGAACGCCGTTCCGTCGGATGTGCCTGGTGCGGCAAACTCTTCCCAGTTGATCTCGGAAGCTGCGCTCGGCGGACGCTCCCCCACCGCGGTGCCAAGATCTCGCCGGTCGCACATGAGCAGGAGCGTGGCCATGGATCCCAGGGCATACAGCAACCCAAAAATGCCGCTCTGGCGCTCGGAAAGCGTGAAGGGCAATCCCGTCAGCAGACTGTGCCCGAGCGTCAGCCAGAGTGCGGTCGTGTGCATCTCGTTCTCCGGCAATTCGAGATTCCCGGAGCCGATGTTCTCGTTCGTGAAGAACTTGATTTTCTTGAAACCGACGACCTGCGAGCGTACCAGCACGTCACCGTGGGCTCGCGCTGCAGGACCAGAAATGGCTTGCTCTTCCGCGATTTCAAGGACTCGCACCTGGGTGTACCGGATGGCATCGGTGTAGTAGTCCACGTTCACCCGTTTCACGTAAGCCTTGCGCTTGTCGAAATCCAGCCGTTCGACGTGAAACTGCTGACCCTGGTGAATGTAGATCGCTTTCGGATGAACGGTTGTGAGCGCGGAAGAGAAGTCGACCTCTCCGATCACCTGGGGTCCGCCGTTCTCTTCGCCCGTCAGGTTGATGATCACGAAATTATCGGAGGTCACCGATCGTAGACTGATGGTGTCTGCCGGATACGCCTCCTGCACCCAGTGCCAGTTGCCGCCGCTCTTGTGCAGGAACCCCGCCTCACCAAGCTGTTCGAAGAGTTCAGGCAGATCGACGTTGCCGAATCGTTCCTCGGGCGAGAGAGGCAGCTCGAACGCGGCACATTTCAGATGGTTCACAAGAATTTCGAGGTTGTCCGGCTGAATGTGGGCGTGCTCCGGGGAACTGCCGAAGAAGTAGTCGGGATGCTGCACGATGAATTGGTCGAGCGGCGCCGACGAGGCAACGAAGATCGCGCAGGAACTCCCGCTGCGACGCCCTGCCCGTCCTGCGCGCTGCCAGGTTGACGCGATCGATCCTGGATAACCCGCCATGACGCAAGCGTCGAGCGAACCAATATCGATGCCTAGTTCGAGAGCAGTGGTGGTGACCACTCCGAGTATCCTGCCGTCGCGCAGCCCGCGTTCGATCTCGCGGCGTTCCCCCGGAAGATACCCTCCACGATAGCCGCGGATTGGTTCTGCGTGCCCTGCCTTTGGCGGATTCGCCTGCTGCAAGTAGGTGAGCAGAATCTCGGTATGCAATCGGCTGTTGGCGAAGATGATCGTCTGCAGCTTGCGGGCAAGCAGTTCCTCGGCTACGCGTGTGCTCTCATTGATGTAGCTTCGCCGAATGCCGAGATTCCGGTTGACCATCGGCGGGTTGTAGAAAACGAAAAGCTTCTCCCCGGCGGGCGCGCCATTCTCTTCGACCACTTCCACTTCCTGTTCGATGAGTTGTGAGGCCAGTTCGCCGGGATTTGCGATCGTGGCGGAACAACAAATGAACTGCGGATTGGAACCATAGAACTGAGAGACCCGTCGCAAACGCCGTAGCACATTTGCCAGATGGCTACCGAATACTCCGCGATAGGTGTGCAATTCATCGATCACGATGTACCGCAGGTTCTCAAACAACCGCGTCCACTTGGTGTGGTGCGGCAGGATTCCGGTGTGCAGCATGTCTGGATTGGTCAAGACCACATGCCCGCGCTCCCGGATCGCCTTGCGGGCGTCGCTGCGCGTATCGCCGTCGTAGGTGAACACACCGAAGCAATCATCCAGTCGCTTGGAAAGGTCGTGCAATTCGGCCAGTTGGTCCTGGGCCAGCGCCTTGGTCGGAAACAGGTAAAGAGCGCGAGTATCCGCATTCTCAAGCACCGCATTCAATACCGGCAGGTTGTAGCAGAGGGTCTTGCCCGATGCCGTCGGGGTAACCACAACGACGTTTTTCCCCTCGTGAACCAGTTCGGCCGTGAGCGCTTGGTGCGAGTACAGTTATTGAATCCCCTTCGCGCGGTACGCCTCGGACAAGGCACTTGTCACCCAACCGGGGACAGGTCGAAACTCGGCCTCCCGGGCCGGAATCTGTCGCACAGCTGTGAGGACTTCATCTCTGCGGTAGTGTGCAACGAGCGTCCCAAGAATTTCCTGAACAGTATCCAGAGGTGAGTCTGATCGTGGGGCTAGGGACTCTGAGAAGTTCATGCGGCACGCTCCCGGCTATTCGCCTTTTGTTCGCCGATAAGCCTAGCACTTGATGTCGGGATAGCGCAATGTCCAAGAGAGATCACATATTAGCGGCAGGGAAGAGCTAGGGGGGACACTCCAAGTGAGAAGGGAATGGGCTGCGATTCCTTGATGCAAGGACGCATTAATAAAGACATATTAATAAGGATGGACTAGAAAGTCTGGGACGCTAGAGAGCACGGTTTTATGTCCATCACCGGCGTGGTGTCGAAGGCCTCGATGGGAGTCCGTTGACCGTTTCAAAGATTCCGCCTAGTTTTCTGCTTGGATGCCGGGGCGGGGCGAGCTCCTGGCACCTTGCCGATCCGAGCACCCGCCAGGACCAGATCGCAGGCATGCTGTGCCGCTGCTTCAAAATTCGCTGCAGATGGCCCCGCGGTTGGCACGCCTCAAGAAGCGCGCGCGTGACTCTAATATTCCCGTTGTTTATGTGAACGACAATTTCGGCCAGTGGATGTCAGACGCCGGCAAATTGCTGGCCCACTGGTGCGCACCGGTTGCGCAGGAAAACCCTTCGTGGAGGCGGTTCGACCCGACGAGCAGGATTATTGTGTTCTCAAGCCAACGCACGCCGAATTTTTTAAGACGCCGCTCGATCTGTTGCTCCGACACCTGGGCGCGTCGTTCATCATCCTCGCGGGGATTGCCACGAACAGCTGCATTCTATGCACGGCGCACGCGAAAATGCGGGATTCAAGGTCACGGTAGTTTCCGACTGTTGCGCTGCGCGTTCCGCGCGGGAGCAACACGAAGCGATCGAAAATATCCGGGAGATGGGGGGGGCGTGACACTGTCGCCGCTTCGCCTCAGAAGAACAAGGGCGGCCATGGAAGAGCTCGTTGAGCGCGGACCGAACGACACGCCGACGGTTTTCAGCAACGCAGAAATCGGTGACCGGCTGGCGAGCTCTGCACAGCTCCTGTCTACGCAAAAAGAAAATCCACATAAGGTGAAGGCCTATCACCGGGCCGCCGCACGCATCCGCAATCTCCCGGAAAGTCTCGATGAGATGGTGCGCCGTCAGGAATATCTAACTCAGTTTTCCGGGATTGGAGCCGCGATCCCAAGTGCCATTGGGGAAACTGTCACGCCGTTAAAAACATCTTAAACCGAGTTCCATTTAAACCGAGTTCCATACGCTACCAGCTTTTCACGGGCTCGAATAAAAAAGTCCTCGCGTACAGCAAAACTAGGATTGATCGATCACTGCCCGCATCCATTATAACGTTTTCGTTAAGGGCAAAGAACATGCGAGCCGATTCAGAGCAACCACCGGGAAGTGCTTGGCGAGACGTATATCTTGCCGCTCTTTTTGAGGGGGAGTTGGCCAAATTGCCAGACCGAATTGCGGCAGCGGAGTACACGCTCGGTCTTCGTAACCGCGAGTTGGGGTATTCCCGGGGGCGATCACAATCAAGAGAAGCAGGCGCTGGCCGGTGCCATGCGCGCTCTCGAAGCCTTGCGAAATGTACATCAGTGCCCTCGCCCGGTGCCCCGAACCCACGGCCACGTCGCTAACGCGGGCTCCGATGTCCCTTGCGGAATGGGTAAGTTCTGTTGGGTTGGCGGAGCCGTAGCGCAACGCGACCTGAGTGTAAAGTTTAGGCTTTGTTTCGAAGATAACTGAACGTAAGGAGAATGATCATGCAATCCACGTTAGCAATGATCCTCTTGGTTACAGGGCTATTGCAGGCCCAGACGAACCAAGCTTCAGCACCAGGAAGTCAGCAAGAAAATCGAAACCAGAGTTGACTCAAGCGATAAGGTGAGGAGGAGACAT
The DNA here is from genome assembly GCA_025462865.1 of Candidatus Sulfotelmatobacter sp. Lineage (GTDB taxonomy): Bacteria > Acidobacteriota > Terriglobia > Terriglobales > Acidobacteriaceae > Sulfotelmatobacter. Next base: position 32,825 of record JAOAPI010000162.1, read on the forward strand.
AGATAATTATGTTTAAACTCTCCACTTACGGGACTACCTACACGCCCTATTCTCAGGACTCCATCAGCAAGTCTTCACAAAAGAGCTTGGTCGCAAAAACAGACTGAACAAATTGAGTGTGTCTAAACGTTCAGCTATCTGGACAGTAAAAGTGGAGTGGTCGTGATGGTCGCACGTTAGCGCTCCCGCCACTAACCCATGCCCTCATCCGCAGGTGTCCATCTACCAGCCAACATACCCACTAACAGGTTAGATAGATGTTCACTTTTGACCAATGTCCTGGCACTAGGATATCAGCTATACTGTTATTAGTTCGTGACGAGAGGCGGTGCTGTATGACTCCAATCGAACTCCCTATTTCCCACAAGATTCTGCTTGTGGATGACGACGATAGCGTTCGCGAAATGATGACCCTGACCCTTGAACACAAAGGGTTCGACGTGGTCGCTGCCTCCAACGTAACAGAGGCTTTGAAACTGATCACGACAGAGAGCTTTGATGTTTTAATCACTGATCTCCACATGCCAAACCCCAGCGATGGGTTCGCGGTGATTACCGCGATGCGCCACCTCCAACCGAATGCGCTTACGCTGCTGGTCAGCGGCTACCCCGACGTGAAGAGTGCTATGGACGCTATCCTTCTCGAAGCGGACGAAATCATAGTGAAACCTTTCGAGACTCGGAAACTCGCGGATCTCGTCAACGATAAGCTGCTCAGTCGTAAACCTGTTGTCCCCACGCCAAAGGAACGAGTGGCCGGGATATTGCAGCACTGCACCAGCCTCATCGTCGAAGACTGGTTGGTGAGGATCAAAAGGAGCAAAGAGCTTGCTCGCGTTTCTCTTACCGACCAAGAGCGAACGGGATATCTTCCCAAGCTGATCGGAGATCTGATTGTTCGTCTGAGAGCGCCCAACATCCCCGGCGAAGAAAGCCAATCCATCCCTTCTTCCGCCGCCGAGGCCCATGGCAAAATGCGAAGGTCGCAAGGCTATACCCCGGCGATGCTGGTGCACGACTCACGAATACTTCAGGTAACTTTGTTCGGGATGTTGCAGAAGAATTTGAGTGCTCTGGACTTCAGTTTGCTGCTACCGGATGTCATGACCATCGCTGATGAGGTGGATTCGCAGTTGACACAGACAATGGAGAGCTTCACGAATGTCGAGATGACGGCGGTGGTGGCGTAGCTACAGTGGTGTTCCCGGTCAGGTCGATCTACGCTCGCTGACGCGATTTATGATCGGCTATACCACTCCATGTTCTTTTTCGCTTTCACGGGGTTCTAGTCGCTTGGGTTCACAGCGGGGATCGTCTTCATCGACGGATTGACATACGCAGAGTTGCGCCCCTTACAAATAAACGTACACTTGTTCACAATTGCTCAGCATTGGAAGCGCCGCCGGGCCTATCGTGGCATTAGTCGTGACAAGAAAGCGGTGTTTAGATGGCTGCTCCAGTCAAGGTGCCAATTGCGCAGACAGTCCTGCTAACGAACGATGACCCCCAACCTACGAGCACGGAAAGCGTGGCTGCAATACTGAAACGCTCCAAGGTCACTCTGATCGCAGATTGGTTGGCGCGAACGAAACGCACTCCTGAACTCAACCACCTCCATCTCAGCGATGACCAACGCACCGGACATCTTCCTAAGCTGGTTGACGACGTAACGGTGCGTCTGGGCAGGACTGAGTTGCCTACTCAGGACAGCGATGCGGCCGTGTCCCTGGCCGCAATCGCGCATGGTAAGCTGCGTCGGAAGCAAGGCTATTCCGCCGCCATGCTGATCCATGAATCACGAATCCTTCAAGTGACGATCTTCGGAACACTGCATAAGAATTTGGGCGTGCTGGATTTCCGCTTGCTCTTGCCGGATGTTATGACGATTGCGGACGAAGTGGACGCGCAGTTGACCCAAACCATGGAGAGCTTCAGCAAAACCACGCTCAAACCAGCGATAGCGTAGTGGGCCTCAGTTTTGTTCAGTCCAGCAGTACTGAACGAAGCGTTTGCGTTCGCCTAGACCGGATGTTGCAACCTGTCCGCCACAATTGCGAGCAATAGAGACCATCTTTGTTGTCGTTAGTGTGCTTGAATGAAAAGGTAGAGCACCCTATGGCCAAGCAAAGACGAGCTTTCAATCCGGGAACCTTTCTCTCAACCATCGGCGCGGGCAGGAAGATGGTGTCCTTCAAGAAGGAGCAAACAATTTACGCTCAGGGTGATGTAGCTGATGCGTTGTTTGTCATCCAAACAGGAATGGTAAGAGTCAGTGCTCGATCCCACGGGAAGGAAGCTACCCTCGATTTATTGAGCGACGAGGATTTCGTAGGTGAGGATTCCATGGGGGGTCAATCTTTCCGAACGATGTCCGCCAGATCGATGACAGACTGCACCCTTCTGCGAATTGAAAAAAATAGTATGCTGCTCGCACTGACACGGCAAATGAAGTTGGCAAGTATGTTTTGGGCTTATGTGTTAGCGAGAAACATTGAGTACCAAGAGGATTCGGTGGATCAACGTTGCAACGATAGCGAGAAAAGACTGGCTCGTATTCTGTTGATGCAGGCACACGTGGAAGAGCAAGGAGCATCCGAGGGTACGACTTCGAAGATAAGTCATGAGATGCTGGCAGAAATGGTGGGGACTACGCGGTCGCGGATTTGCTTCTTCATGAAGAGGTTCAAGGAATCGGGCTTCATTTATTACGACCACAAAGGCAAAGTGTTGCGAGTTTATCGCACACTTCTCGCTTTCCGTGCTCGTTAGTTTCCACTCAGGGACCGCTCTTTAACCCCAACGGACTAGGCGACCATTCGCGGCGGGGTTCCTTGGGATTCTGGCGAATGATCGGGATGAGCTGGGTAGGCGCAACGTTGTAACGAGGCGTCCATTCTTCATGCCCCACACTGTCGAAGTATTCCTCAACCAGCTGCTTTCGTCGCGATAGTCGATAGCGTCCACACATGAAGCATTTCTATTCGATCCTATTTCTCATGCCCGGAGTCACAAGATAATGTACTACGCCCGATTGTTTCCGGGGCAAGATTGAGACTTGCGTAAGAAAGACTTTGGAAACCAAGCCGCAGCTCATGCAGATTTCAGCGGCGTGGAATTCCGGTGAAGGTCCTCCCTTGGGACGGAATCAATACGTGGAGTTGGAGATCAAAAAGCAGAAGGCAAACGGCGCAAGCACCCAGCTCCCCGTGAACCAGAAACCGTGTGACAAGATGGCCGAGGCCATCGCGATGGACGGCGGCAAGGCGCGGACAGGTCGGCAAGGTTTGTGCCGATCCAGCTTGCCACCCCCACCATTGAAGAAGGCCGATCTCTTGACCGTAGTGCACCACGTCATCGGCCAACTGCCCTACAACCAAGTGCCCACTCTGGCGAAACGACACAAGGTCGAAGAAGGCAAAAGCACGAAAACTCCGCAGGAGCTTCTGGCAAAGCGCGTCAGCACGTATGACGAAGCCGCGCTCTGCCGGATACTGCTCGAAATCAGCTTGCTCGACTCTGCCTACATGCGTTGCGGCGCATCCGACGAGCTACTCACGGATGCCGCCAAGCGGTATCGCGTGGATGTCGAAAAGCTGGAGAAGGCTGCGGTTGCTGAGCTTGCGGCAAAACGCAGTAAGAACGCCAAACCTAAGACCAAGGGAAAAAAGTCCATCGGTTAACCCAGTTGAGGACGATTCGGGCGGAGTGGGTCTATCCACTCCGCCTTTTTTGTCGTCTTATACTGTCTCAAAGTTGGGTCGCTAGAGTCGCCAACTGTACCGCCACTAGTCCGCCGAGGAATGGGCGGGAGAAGCGTTAGTTGGTGACTGGAGATTTTGCCGCCAGCGGGAAGGCTCTGCACTCAATAACCTGGCTGGCGAATTGCATATTGACGGGAGTGGATGTACGTTATCGGTCGACCGGGAAGTCGAAATGGAAATTCCGGGTCATGTGTTCAATGCTACATGTGTGGAGTTGGCGGAGATCAAGAATGATCGCTACGCCCATCCGGGCATGAGAGACTTTTTCACGAGCGGGTGAAACAAAGCCATGGTAGGGGGGCATCGGTAGTGTTTAAACCGTCCACCTCCTCTTCGATACCCGCGCACTTGTCGAAGGATTTCGTCGAGCATCTTCGGACGGTTCAATTCGCTCTGATCCTTGTTTCGGCAAGCCTAGTCCTAGTCGTATCGTTCATCAAAGTCCTACAATGCGGGAACTGCGTTTAGATTAAGGATGGACTAGAAAGTCTGGGACGCTAGAAAGCAGACCGGTTTGATGTCCCATCACCGGCATGCCGTCGAAGGCCTAAGTGGCACTCCGTTGACCATTTCAAAGAGTCCGCCGGGGTTTTCTGCCTGGATGCCGAGGCCGCTTTGTCTAATAACGTCATCTTGTCCAGAACCTCTTGAATCTGCCCGAGAAATTACCAAAGTACCGCTACGTGAAATACTCTATGGCGAAACTGGTGTAACCGTCAGACACTTAGCGCTCCGCCACTATCTCGGTTGAAACTTGTGCCGGCGCGTCCCCTTTCGGCCAGTTTTTGTTAGTCCGAAGCCGGCCCGATTAATTTTTCGCAAGCTGGCTCTTCTTCCGAAATCTAAAGTTGACGAGGTAACGGCCACGAGAAATTTGCACACCGGCACGATTGACTCGTGCTTCCGAAACCTGAGACCATAAGTGTTATCGGCGAAGCGTCGGGCTGCATTGCAGTATTTGTTTCCGCCCTTTTCCGTATGATTTTTGTGAACAACTACGAAACCCCTTGATCTTCCGGACTCTCGCAAAGTTGGAGGGAGCGACGATGAAAATCGTGACTGCGCGCAAGAAGAAACGCGATTTCGAACCGCAGACTTTCCTTGCCGTCATTGGTGAGGGCCGCACACTTATACCCATCAAAAAGAACCAAACGATTTACTCTCAAGGTGAGGCGTGTGATGCGGTGTTTTATATTCAGAAGGGAAAGATCAAACTCACCGTTGTCTCGGAGAACGGCAAGGAAGCTACGATAGGTATATTGAATCCGGGCGATTTCTTCGGCGAAGGTAGCCTCGCAGGGCAGCGTGTGCGGATGGGATCAGCAGCCGCCATGACAGATTGCGAACTGATGCGAATTAAGAAAAAGGCAATGATGCTTGCCCTTCACCGCGAACATGCCTTCTCTGACCTGTTTACAGCGTATTTGTTGGGTCGGAACATCCGATACGAGGCAGACTTAGTCGACCAACTCTTTAACTCTAGCGAAAAGAGACTGGCGCGGATTCTGCTGTTGCTTGCTCACTTCGGCAAGGAAGGCGTGCCTGAGACCGTGATCCCAAAGATCAGCCAGGAGACCCTCGCGGAGATGGTGGGCACGACCCGATCACGCGTAAGTTTCTTCATGAACAGATTTAGGAAGTTAGGCTTTATCCATTACAACGGTGGGTTGGAAGTCCACAGTTCGCTTCTCAACATTGTTCTTCACGACTCTTCTGCCTGAGACGCGAGATGTCCTCCCGAAAATCTGGCTATATTCCCGTGCAGAGCTGGCTACTCTTGGCTTTGCCATCTCCCCGGCGACTTCGGCGAGGGTCGCTGAGGCGGATTGTTTCTTCATTTTCTTCATACGCATATTTCCATGATGTCACACGTGCGAACCGGATACAGATCAATTTAGATCACATGCTGGGCATGCGTCTGGACGACAGACACACGAGGTTGGGCCTGGGAACCGGGATTTGGAGGCCTAGGCAGGAAGCGAAGCCCCACTTCGCAGAGTCCCGGGGCCGTGCCGGTGAAGTGAGCGCAGCGCCTCCCCAACCTGCGAGCAATTCTCCACAGACCGCATTGTATCTGCCCTGATAAGTTTTCCTCCAGTATGGGGGAAGTTAGGAATGCATTTCCCATTTTGGTGCTGATCATCCAATCCTCCCTTTAGGTCTGTGCTCACTGCTCGGGTCTCACATAGGTGTGGAGGTCTGCGATGAGGCCGCTGACGGTCAGGATACGCTGGAGAAACGTATGCGCTTCAAACCAGATCTGTTCGCAGAGCAAAGCTGACCAGCAAACGTCCATCCTCTTGCGGCATAGTACGGTCGACATTTTTCCATCAAAGTGATTCCTATTGCTCAGACTGTTTATGTCCTTGACGCTAGAGTGGGGATCAGAAATGGAGGCCCCGCTATGGCCCCTACGGTCACCGAGCACAAGTGGCATTCCCTTGCAGAACAAGCAAGTACGGAAATGGACGCAGCGAAGCTAACAATCCTTGTGGAGCAGCTTTGCAGCGCATTGGATGAATACAGAAACCCGCCTGCATTACAGCCTTCAAACCTCTGTTGCCAGTAAATCACGCACGACCAACGCCCTAGACCAAGTCCGCTTCCGGAAAACTTTATAACCTGTTGGGACATCGGCAAGTGTGAGCATTACTGGGTAGCGGAGATGCATTGCACTTAGTAACTATCCGAATAAGTGTTCAATTTTGTACATTCTATATTGCTCTTTGATGTCTTGTTGCGATGAAACGCCCAAGCTGTCCTTATTTTAATCCAAGGCAAGAGTGACCCTCTAATCAGTCACGCTCTCCAAGAGCTTTCGCATGACGGTCATATTTATGAACGATAGCGCAAGTCTTTTTGTTTTTTTCCAGCTTGTCTCTCTGCTGGTGCTGTCTTAAATAGCGTGTTGCCGCATCAATCTGAATTTTCGCTGGAGTTTGTAGGCGGGACCGCAAATTGTGGCGGCAGGAAGAACAGACGCTTTTCTTCGCGAGTCATGTCACGGCCTAGGACTTTCTTGAATCGGAGCAGGATTTCTTCGTGGGTGAGCGATTCTTCGGGATCAAACATGGGAAAACCTCTGGCGGGATTTGCTGCTCCAAGGGCCCGATGGCGCGACGACGGATGGTGCCGGTTCCTGGTTCCGCACTCAGCACCGCGCGCGTTGATTCTGAGCGCGTCGAGTGCCCCGCATGCCAGGAGTGTTTCATCCCTTGTAAAGGCCGGCCCCCTGATCCATTAGTTTAGGGCAACGGCAAGACACACGACAGCAACCAATGAGAGCTTCGTCCCGTTCACGACTAGCCACCAGAACTGATTCGAAGCAAATGAGCGAACAACTAATGCCACAGCGACCACGTCCGAGACCGAGCAATCTGAAACTGCAAGTTGTGGCGCTAGCGCCATTGTCGGTTGGGCGGACCGACATTCGGGGGAACGCGGTCTACAATCGTATTCTTTTGTCCATCCCGGATGACGAATACGAAGCGCTCCGGCCTCACCTGGAATTTGTTGATTTGCGACTACGCCAGAGCTTGCATGAGTCACCTGACGGGCTTGAATACGGTTACTTTCTGAATCTTGGACTCACTTCACTGGTGATCGAGACGCAAGACGGCAGGAGCGTCGAGGTGGGAATTGTCGGTCGTGAAGGTTTTGTCGGTGTCCCCTTGGCAGCCGGCTTGAATTTGACCCCTTATCGTGCATGCGTGCAGGCGAATGGGAACGGATTCAGAATCAAGGCCGAAGTACTTGAGGTTACTTTGAGCGCTACCCCAAATCTGCGCCTCAGACTGAATCAGTATGCGCAGGCTCAGGGAATGCAGGTAGCGCAGTTGGCCGCTTGCAATCGACTCCATGAAATTGACCAACGCCTGGCCCGCTGGCTGCTTATGTGCCAGGACCGAATCGGTTCTGACTTGCTGCCAATGACCCACGAGTTTTTCGCGCAAATGTTGGGAACAGGAAGGCCCAGCGTCAGCCTTGCCGCCGCTGTATTGCAAAGAGCTGGTTTCATTCAATATGCCCGTGGGACCGTGAAGATTACTGATAGGAAGGGGTTAGAAGCAGCGGCTTGCGAGTGCTACGCCGTAATCCAGAAGTTTGACAGTATCACCAGTACGTCCCCGAGCCTTGGTTAGTGATTTGCGCCCGGAAACGCTGCCCAGAATCGGGTAGTGTCCTAATAGTGCGTTGCTGGGTTGGCCGTCCCCCAAATGATCCATGTTGCTCAGTATCAAATTCGGCTTTTAGCTACCCTACTTGTGACTGTCCCAAAGGAGGCATTATGGGTAGTCGTCCCTTCCAAGAAATACCCTGCGCAGTTTGCAACAACCCTGTTGCTCTAAGCGCAGATTTGTCGGCAGATGAAAACGGCAATGCCGTGCATACGGAATGCTACTTCAAGCGAATCTCGAATACCGTAGGAAGATTTCGAGCCCTCAGACTGCGATGGCAAAAAAAGCTGGGCTTAGATGGCTGGTCCGACTAGATAAGTGCATTGTGAGGATTTTGTGATTCTTCGTCGGAATCATGCGGAGGCTCAGCCGGCAAGAAGAATCTGTGCTTCTCTTCGGGAGTCATGTTCCTGCCTAATATCTTGTTGAACCGAAGTAGGATTTCTTCGTGGGTCAAGGATTCTTCGTGGTCGAATGCTGTAGTCACAGGGCCTCTAGTGCCAATCATCAGATTGCACAAGAGACCGACGCCCATGAACGGGGCACGGCGGAGGGATGTGTATGAGACGCGCTCAGTGTACCACGGGATACCTACTCATAGGCGATAGCGCACTCAGTGATTTTGATACAGTGCGTTGCTGAATTTCATTTTCATTTGTCCCAGTTCTCCCAAACCTTTGCGCTGTCGCTCTTTTTCTTCAGCAGTAGAACGAGCTCAAAGTCTCTCTGGGCTAGCAACGTACTATTAGGACACCACCCAGAATCGGATCCCGTCAAATTCAAACCGACTCGAACACCGCAAGCTGTGAGCGGAAGCCCGAGCGAAGATCTCTAGCGTGCGGATGTAGTCGCTTCTACATGACCCGACACCAGTTCCGCGCCATGTTCGAAAAATACGGCAAAAGCCTGGTGCCTCCTCCTCGCCGCAACGCGCTCCGCACAAGCCACCCGCCGCCGCTGCAAACATCTCGAAATCCGCTGCGCCCTCTGCCCGCAACGACGCTGATCTGACAACTTGAACACGACCCCAAAAAACTGCTAGCCGCACCCTTATGCTGAGGCATCCAACTTCGAAAATCACTTAAAAAGGAGTCAGCACTTTATGGAAACGGAAACCACGGTCAGCCGCGGACAGTCAACTGAAGACAAATTCACCGGTGCCATCGAGCGCCAAACCTCGCAAATCCCATCCAGCGTTTATCTTGGACTCGCCTTGGGATCGATGGCTGCATCGCTAGTCCTGAAGATTGCCAAACAAAATCACTGGGCGCTCTTTGTCGGTCAGTGGGCCGCTCCCTTCCTGATCATGGGAAATTACAACAAGATGATCAAGCAACACGGGTCCGATGCTCAGGCTTCTCACTCAACCCTTCACGCAGCATAGAAGGCCGCCTTACCAAGAAAGAAGTTGGATGCCCCATTTCTCGCGCGCTTTTTCGAGAAGTGGGGTTCTTCTTTTGGAACGACCTCGAGATGTCCATCACTGACTAGAAATCGGACACGAACATAGTTGCCGCGCCGAAACCTCAGGCCCTCGCGTATTTCTTCCAATCGCGCTCAGTGATTTTGGCCATTTCTTTTGCGGCTGAACGAAGCCAATCAGCTTTTCTGCGGTGTAAATCCTGCAAAATTCGGTTAACCACATTTTTGCTCCCCAGATGCACGTTAGCAGCTTCCCTACCCATAGCATGAAGAAGCGCCTGTTCATCGCGCTTTTTCGGCAAATCCTTAATTTCGATAGGATTTGAATCGGGAGAGAGTCGCCGAATCAGCCAAGCTCCTTTAATTATCTGGAAGGGGTCGCGTGATCGCGCCGCGGCAGCGATAGTTGGGCGGTAACAGCTCTGGCCATACCCAACGCGCCCATTCAGCCAAACGCAAGACGATGGGAGCATGGCTTTCGCCTCTCGCGCGATGCACCCCCCGTTCCATTGCGCGATAGCCACAAATCTTTGTTGGCCTCGGCTCCCGAGCCCAGCCGCCCTGCGCACAATTTTATACTCCATATTCGAGTCGGGAAGGGTTTTCTCAAGCGTCTGTTTCGCATCTCTAGGAAGAGTGCGGCGTACCACCGGCAGCTCGTTGAGTTTCCGCCAGAAATCCGGCGCAGGCTTGATTGCCCCGATGCCCAATCTTTCCAGGTTCTGTTCACGCTCGGCGAGAACGATGGGACAGCCTCCCTCCTTCAGTGTGTGTTCATAGCCTTCCAAAATCGCGTCGCAACCAGCTTTTAAACCAACGGTTAGTTCGTCGGAATCGTTGACGATCTTTAAACTCGTCGCCAGCCGCACGAGGTCATTCGTATAGGGCAAAGGATATGATTCATCGAAATCGTCAACACCCCAGCAGAGGCGACCTTCGGAGTCACGCCAGGTACCGAAGCTGCCGACATGCAAATCCCCGCACGCCATGACTCTAGGAGCTTGACTTAAATCGGCACAGATTTCTGGCCACACCTGAGCCCAACGATAAAAAGTGGCCCGCAGAAAGAGAAAGGTATCCTCTTTCATTTTCTCGTGCTTCGACCGCAAATCCGACTCGACCACGGTAGTGCATCGTCGCATCCAGTCTTCGTAACTTCTTGTCGCCTCCCGAATATTCACGCTCATTCACGCTCACTAGAAACTTTATGCTGTGCGATGCCGAATCCATCGGCGCCGCCGACACTGAAAACATTGATACGGCTTGAACGCTCAGCGGCCTTTAAGCTACGCGCCTAAGGGCGGCTTTACCCTGACCCTGATCGGCTCTCGGTCTCGACAGTGAGTTCGGTGCATTGAGGTGGGCGCCACTATCAACTCCGACGCCGAGACGATCCACTAGCTCCGCCCCGAGCCATCCCGTCAAAAGAGCGACCAAGACGGCGATAAAGGAAAGTGCCAGTGCAGTGCGGGAAGGACTGTCCGGAGCTGCTCGTCTCAGCCACCAGCTCAATGCGAATAAGATCATTACCAAAAAATTCCCCGCGCCGTGCCAAACCCAATACGCTTGGCCCGCGTCCCGGCGGGAATTGCGAGGTAATCGATCAGCCCAAAAATGGAGGAAGCCGCGCCGCCGACCAGGCCGGCTGTGATCATCCAGTAAGCCACGGTGAACAGAGTACTA
>JAOAPI010000011.1 GCA_025462865.1 Candidatus Sulfotelmatobacter sp.
CCAGATTAGCCGGTGATCTGGGGGACTTTTCGGATGAAGCGCTCTGGCATCGCTTTCTTGCGGCGATGCTTGGGCAGTGGGACTCCGTGCCACCAGCACGTCCGGTAAGTCGCGAGACCGTGGGCCAAAAAAGGGGAGGGCTATGAATATCACCTCCTCGTGCTAGCCATGACTTTGTTCTTGATCGTTCAAGGTGGGGGGGTGCAGCTTCCCTTCCGTGGCCGCATTTGTGAAGGAGCACGCGCTGGAGCGGAGGAGGGCCTATTTATTACGAGTCATGAATATCAGGAGCTACAAAGATGCAGATCGGTATCGACAGCTTCGGAGCAGTCATCTCTGACCCGGCCACGGGTCTGACTCTCAGCCCAGGCGAGCGCATGGACAATCTACTGGATGAGATTGTCCTAGCCGACCAGAAATCGGCAAAGAACGCGGCTGGCCCCCGGTGACTCGGGCACAATTTGATGCAATGCGCGGGCCCACAGGCGCGCTGATCGGGATGCTGAAACGGTCGCGAAGAAGATAATTCAAGTGAACGAAGTTCCTGGAGGCCTTTCTCGAATCACCTTCCAAATGGGTGTCTCGGCACTCCCGCCCGACAAAATGTTACGGTCGATAGAGCTCCTGGGAACCCGCGTCGCTCTCATGGTCCGAAAAGAGCTCACCGCTGCGTCTTCGCATTAGGTTGAGTTTCCTATTGGCAAGCTTCTTGGCGATTGCCGTGCTGCGGCGGAGACAATCGGATAGAGGGTTCAAGTCCCTCCGCCCGCACCACGTTTTGCTCTAATCCAAGCCAGTTTTGCCCGGTGCCCAGACTAGGAGTTTCGTGAAGATTATCGGTATCGAAGAGCACTTTCTTTCTCCCGCTATCCGAGCGTCCTGGGCAACTTCGGCCCTTGCCGGTTAAGACGCAAGTGAATCGCTCAACTCTTCCAATCTGTCTTGAATGTCTCCGAGGTGGAAGTAGGTTGGGAACTACTGCAGCCCTAAACCAGGACCGTACCGCCATCTACCACCACCGTCTGCCCGGTGCTGAATCCTTCCTGCATCAAAAACAAATAGGCTTGCGCGATTTCATAAGCTTCGCCGACTCGGCCTACTGGCAGACTCTTGCCCACGCTTTCATACAGGTTTTCGCGTTCTGCCGCAGTCATGCTCTGCCAGAGGTTCGTCCGAACGACTCCGGGAGATACCGCGTTTACCCGTATTGGTGCCAACTCGACCGCTAGGGCCCGCGTTAGTGCTTCGATGGTTCCGCAAACGCTTGCCGCGATTACCCATCCCTTTTGCGGGCGCTGGCCAGCGATTCCTGTGGTGAGCACGATAGAGCCCTCCTTGCGAATATGGGGGCTTCCGTATTTGACCGCGGCGAGTGCCGCCCAATAACGCAGCTCAAAGGCGCGTCTGGCCTGTTGAAGATGCGTAGCCACAAGGTGGTGCAAATGCAGGCTATCGCCCGCGGTGAATACCAAATGATCGAAAGTGCCAAGCTTGGAAAAGAAGGTTGCAACGGCTCGTTCGTCCGAGACATCAACTGCCTGCCCCTGCGCTTCTCCACCAACGGATTCAAGTGCCTTCTGAACTCGTTCAGCACTACTGGAAGCGATAACAACGCTCGCTCCCTGCGATGCCGCCTGCTTGGCGACCTCCAAACCAATTCCCGACGAACCGCCCAGCACAACCACTCGCTTATCTTGCAAACCATTTTCCCGTTTCATTGAATTCTCCTTGTGCATTCTTCTTGCTTACACTGTCAAAGATGATTCTCCAACCACATGCGCTTCATGCATAATGGTCATAGCTGTCATGCGTTTAGAGAAACTACGACAAGTCGATTTGAACCTCCTGATTACATTTGCCGCGATTGCGGAGGAGAAAAGCATTACTGCGGCCGCATCTCGGCTGCTGCTGAGCCAGCCTGCGGTTAGTCGCGCGTTGCAGCGTGCCCGGAAGATGTTTCAAGATGACCTTCTGGTCCGATCGCCGCAAGGCTTCGAACTCACCTTGCGAGGCCGCAAGATTCTCCAGGAGCTTGAGGGCTTGCTGCCCAAGATGGAGAATCTGGTCACGCCGAGTCTGTTCGATCCGACGCGGGAAAAGAGCCACTTTCGCATTTCCGGTCCTGACAATGTCTGCACAGTTGTGCTCCCACGCTTGTGCCGGCAGTATGCGAACGGACGCTACCAAGTGCAGTTTGAATTCCTTCCATGGCAGAGTGGCATCGCGGAATTAGTGGAGCAGGGACAAGTCGATCTTGTTCTACACATAGATGATGGACTTCTCCCGTCTCACTTTCAGTCGGAAAGGCTCTATCGCGAAGATTGGATTTGCGCCGTGGCGCGTGGCAGCCGCTTTGGCGACCGGCTGTCGCTTAAGCAGTACCTGGCGGCGAGCCACATCGTTGTATCTACGTATGCCGGTGTGCAGACGATCCCGGACAAGCGGTTGGCGGCTGGCGGCGCCAAACGGAGTTCGTGTATTCGAGTGCCTTACTTCGGTGTGGCCCTACAATGCCTCGCCGGCACGGAACTGGTCCTTACGCTAACCGGCGGCATGACATCAGTTATCAAAAACGATCGCAGGTTGCGGATTGTGAAAGCACCGCACGAGTTGCATCCGTTTCATTTCCTGATGGCGTGGCATCCAAGACTCAATACCGATCCCCGTCACGTGTGGCTTCGCGAGGCGATGCGATCAACAACGGGGGCTCTGAATGGGTAAGCGTACTGCGAGCGCGGTACCATGTGTGATCTTCAGAGAAAAATGACGGGGCTTTCTTCGGGGCTATTTG
>JAOAPI010000017.1 GCA_025462865.1 Candidatus Sulfotelmatobacter sp.
TCCATGAGAAGGCGCTGTGATGTCAACCGAAGTTTTGGTTTTGGGCTTCGATTGTGTGCCTTCGTTTCATAGCGGAGAGGTGGTCAGCAAACGGGCGAGGGTTCAGTCACAGGTCGAGCGAAGCGAGCCGGAGGGCAACCTTGACGGGTGCCTCGCCCGTTTGCATGCTTTTCCGCAAAACGAAGGCAAGCGGTTCTCAGAACGACGTGTTTGCAAAGGCGGTATCCACCACGATGTCGAGAGCCAAAAAAGTGGGTAGTTTCCGGATTGCCGACGATACGGGAGGTACCGGCTCCCGGCAGTTGCACCGCTTCTGATTGTCGTTGTAGGATCACATTCAGTTGTGTCGCCCAAGACTCCCCAAATCGTGGTTCTCGTATGCTTGGTCGCCTTTGCGCTTGCCTACCCGGTGATTGAATCTCTCGATCATTGGGATGCCCCGACCCCGGCATCCGATTCTGAGCTTCAGGCCATTGTTGTGCTCACGTTTGCAGGCGCAATTTTTCTGTCGACGCAAATGTTGGGGGCCCTTCCTGTATCTATTGCAACCCAACCACCTAAAGGTTTATGCTTCCGCGCACTCTGGAAAAAACATGTTGTTCTTTTCTCGCCGGACCTCACGGCCTCTCCTCCCGTAGCTCTTCGCATCTGATACCAAACCCCTGAACGCTCCGGTTGTTCGGACGCCTCACGCCGTTCTCACCAGTCAGTCGTGCTGGCCGCACACGTGTCGTTTCACGTCTGCACTTAATACGTGAACCGCGAATGAGAGGAAATAATTGAGAAAAGTTACAGCCATTGCAGGTCTTCTCTTGCTGTGTACCCAGGTCTTTGCCCAAGACCAGCCTGAGCACACCACGTCAGCGGCATCACCACATTCGGCGAGCAGCCAGCACGAACGCTGCGGTTTGAAAAAACTCGATCAGTGCCTAAAGGATTTGGCACACGACCAAGCTGGCATCTGGACCAGCCCGCTACGCGTCAACTCCCACGATACTGTCTGGCTTATTCCCTTCGCCGGATCTACCAGCGCGGCATTTGCCTATGACCAAGATGCGCTTCGCCAAGTCGGTACGGCCAACAAGGGCCTCATAGATAAGAGTGAAACTGTATCCGAATTCGGTTCTCCGTATGCAACGTTTGGCGAGGCCGGAGCGTTGTACCTCTTAGGAGCGCTGAAGCACAACGATCATCTCCGAGAAACCGGCGTTCTCGGGGCGGAGGCTGTGGCTGATGCTTCGCTCGTCGCTGGGGGCTTGAAGCTCGCAACCAACCGAGAACGCCCCAATGAAGGTATTGGAACAGGTCGGTTTTGGCCGCACGGAACACGCGATTACTCTCTCGACAGTTCTTTCCCTTCTGGCCATGCGGCTGCCAGTTGGGCTCTGGCGCGGGTCATCGCCGCCGAGTATCCGGGATGGCTGACGAAACTTGGCGTCTACGGCTTTGCGACCGCGATCAGCGCCAGCCGCATTACTGCAAGACAACACTTTCCTTCCGATGTGGTGGTCGGCAGTACCTTCGGATATCTCATTGGAGGCTACGTCGTCCGGCATCACTCCTCGGCACATCAGGATGAGTCCAGCTACACGTTACTTCCTATATTTGATCGCTCACAACACGCATACGGGGTGACTGTCGCGTTCACCCCAAGGAGCGAGCAAATCCAAGAAACAGTCCACGGACTCCGAAGGCTCTCCTTGCTCTTCGACCGCAAGTGAAAGCATCCCGCACGGGACGACCGGATGGATTTGAAAATGGACACCGAGGTGGGCATGTTTTCACTGGGAAGAAGAGAATGGTTGAAATTGCTACTCTTGGGAGTTGCGGTTCTTGCGATAGCTTTTTCCTGCGCGGCACAGACTTCGCGCGTTGCCGGAGCAGTTCAGGGGAGTGTCGTTGACCAGACTGGCGATGCCGTGGCCGCTGCCACGGTTACGCTACGCAACCAGGGTACAAACCAGACGCGGACGATAGTGACGAATGCGGAGGGTTTTTTTCGTGCCGGCGAGCTTCCGGTGGGTCAGTACGAGCTTCGCGTTGATTCATCTGGTTTTTCTCCCTATGTAAACAATGCGATTGTGGTCTCTGTCGGCACCGTAGTTCAGATAGCAGTTCGGCTTGCCCCCGCAACGGTGCAGCAACAGATCACTGTTTCGGAGCAACCGTCGCCGATTGACCCCACCGAGACTACGGAAACCACGACCATCGACCACGACCGAATTGAGGAGTCACCAGTGGTCAGCCGCAACTATCTCGACTTCGTGCTCTTAGCTCCCCAGTTGACCCGGTCAAATGTTCAGGGAGCAGCTGGTGGCAAAAGCGCCCTTGCCGACAGCGGGTTCAGCTTCGCGGGTCTACGTTCTCGCAGCAACAGCCTCTACATTGATGGCGTCGAGAACAACGATGAGTTCACCGGCTCGGCACGCACCGAGCTTTCTCCTGAGACCGTGCAGGAATTTAAGGTGGTCAATAACGGCCTCTCGGCGGAGTCGGGGGGAGGCGCGAGCGGCCCCATCAACGTCGTTACGAAGAGTGGTGTGAACACTCTCCATGGGGACGCCTTCGCGTTTGTCCAAAATGGTGCTTTGAATGCCAGAGACCCTCTCACGAATGAGACCGGTGCTCCAGACCTGGACCGATTTCGAGCGGGTTTGTCCGCTGGCGGCCCGATTGTTCGTGGTCGCACTTTCTACTACTTTGCTGGTGAGCAGGAAGGGGCACACGGCGACGATAGCTCCCTGATCCCGCCTTCAATGGCGGAAACGATCAATGGCATTCTCGGGTCTGGGGCATTCCCGAGAATCTCTACCCGCGCGATCAATCCAGGCGTATTTCGAGTGGCGCGCGCAGAGACGGAGGTCTCCGGCAGGCTGGATCATCACCTCGGAAGCAAACACTCCTTGCTGCTGAAGTATGCGTTGACCAACAACCGCGAAGTCGGAGACGCCTTCAATACGGGTGGTCTGGTCGATCCGAGCGGTAGGGGCAGCAGCTTTGTAGAAGATCAAGGGTTAACGGGGTCTCTTACATCCGTTCTGAGCGACAACGCCCTGAATAGCGTCCGATTTCAAGTGAGCACCCGCAGAGCCATGTTGCGAACCACCGACCAGATCGGGCCGGAAATCAGCATCGCTGGTTTGATCGATTTCGGTACCTCTTATGACGGAAACGACAAGCGGCGAGAAAATCACTACGAATTGGCCGATGTAGCGTCGTTGGCGAAGGGGCGGCACCTAGTCAGCTTTGGGGCGGACTTGGATTGGATACGTGAGAACGTTTCCGCCTCTGACGGTTTTGGCGCGGTATATGTCTTCCCGAACCTCGCTGCATTTCTAAGCGGTCAGCCGGATCAATACCGACAAACGTTCGGAAATCCCAGCACCAATTTCGCAACACCCAAATACTCTGGCTTCATCCAAGATCACTGGACACTCACCAGGCGCTTCACGGTGGATGCGGGCATCCGCTACGACTTCGAGCATCTGCCAACTCAATTCAAGCACGATACAAACGATTTCGCGCCTCGAATCGGGCTAGCGTACAGCCCTTTACCGGAATGGGCACTGAGGGCTGGGTTCGGCGTTTTCTTTGACCGCTACCTTTTGGCCGCGGCAAACAGTGCGCTGCAGAAGAATGGTCTGCAAGCGTTTGACCAAGTCGCAGATGGGCAAGCTGCGACCCAAATCTTCCAGTCGGAACTTGGCGGAAGCGCTGGAAGTCCCATTTCCTCGATTCGTCCGTCGATCTTTACCGCTGACCCAAACTTGCAGACTTCGCGCAGCGAAATTGCCAGCGCTGGAGTAGAGCGTTTAATCACTAATAATCTGACCGCAAGCGCGACGTACTTGTTCGCACGCGGTGTAAGACTTTCTCGAACTCGCAATGTAAACCTTCTGCGACCCGTCGTGCTTACTCTCGCCAACGCTGCCAGCCTCGGGATTCCCAATCCCTTTCCTCAGCAGCTTGGCAGGCTTGTCTTTCCGCCCACGCGCCTTTTATCTCAATTCGACAACATTTATCAATGGGAGAACCACGCCAGTTCGGTTTACCACGGGTTGTCGTTGTCCCTGAATCGAAGACTCTCGAATGAGATGTCGTTTTCCGGGAGCTATACGTTTTCCAAAGCCATTGACGACGCTTCCGACTTCAACGAACAGCCAGAAAACCCGTACTCGCTCCATGCCGAACGGGCTTTGTCTTCCAACGATCAGCGGCATCGGTTTGTATTCAGCGGGACTTTCGACCTACCGTTCGCTGATGAAGAAGAGGGCAAGAAGTCCTCTGGGGTGATTGCCAAGCTGCTCGGCAACATTGAAGCGGCTCCGATTCTGATAGTCGGGAGCGGCAGGCCAATCAATCCCTTGACTGGCTTCGATGCGAACCGTAGCGGCGCATTTCCGTTTTCTTCTCGTCCCCTTGGGTTTGGCCGGAACTCGTTAGCTGCTACCAGTCAGGTGCAATTGGATTTGCGTGTGCTGAAGTTCTTCAAAGTCGGTGATCACGGAAAGCTAGATTTTGTCGTGGAGTCCTTTAACCTGCTCAACCATACAAGTGTCGTCGCTCTCAACCAGTTCTATGGTCCGGACAGTGTCCCCACTCCAGTATTCGCTACGGCAAACAAAGCAGGCATGCCGAGGCAATTGCAGTTCTCAGTTGACTTTGAGTTTTGATGACCTTAACCGCTCCTCAGTCGACCCGGCGGCACCTTTCGGGATGGTGCCCGGATCACGGGCAAACCGGAATTTGAGAGCAATAGAGTCCGAGCCGCGATGATCTCGAGCTAGACAGAAGCGCGATGACGCTTCCTTCCAGCGGTCAATACTCGATCGAGCGAGGAATGCCTTCAACGAACGCGGAATATCCATTTCCGAGAACTCACTCTCTATTTCAGAATGAACCAAAACACGTGTTCAACTGATTCGCCACGCTTCCATTCGCACTTATTCGGCGTTTGTCGAAGCCGGGTGCACATTGGGGTTCTCAGTATCAGGCTGGCGCTGCAATCTTTCTGTCGGCCTCGAAGGCCCGGGAAAAAACACGCAGTCACCGTGAACACGGTACGTTTCTTCATTCCTCCTACTGTGCATCTTCATTCCACGTGCATTGGTTTGGTCGGCACCGGCAACGCAGAAGACCTCGACGCGTCACACCGTGGCGGAATTGGTGGCGACGTTATGAAGAGGATGGTACGTGTCGCCCGTAATCCACAGCCGATGGAGAATGACAGCAAGTTTTCGGGCGACCGCAACGATCGCTCGTTTCTTGCTGTTTTTGCCGCCACGCTCGAACATTCGCGTGCCCCAGCGTTTAAGATCACTGTCCGGACCAAAACGCCCCAACAAGTATTGAGCGCACTGAACCAGCAGAGAGCGGCAAGCCGAATACATGCTGTGGCACTATACGGTGGCACCCTACAGCCAAGTCAGTCCTGGGAGCTGCATGGAGCGCAACGAGCAGGAAGGCCGCCAGGAGCGGCCTTTCTTATATCTACACATCTCCTCTCCCCTAATACAGATCTGAGATTTATCTCTGGCTACTTTGGCTACCTTTATTTTCCAATTTCAATCCTGATCGGACAGCTACCTTCAAAAAGAAGCCCGCTCAACACGGAGCGGGCTTCTTTTTGGTTTGAGAATAAATTCCTATTGTCCGGGGCAGACGCTAGCTTCGTCATTCTGAAAAGCCAGCCAGCTATGGACAGAGGTGGCCTTCGGTGCGCCGAAGTAACCGAGGAATACCAAGGATTGCAGGTTATAGGTGGCACCATTTAAAGAGTAGGGATAGGCTCCATAATTGGCGTTACCTTCCAGCGGATCCCCATTTTCCATAATACTGTTGTCCTGGCAGTTCACGTTGTTGTCGACAAACGGATCATCCAGCCATTCGCCAATCTCGTGGGAAAGCGCGGAGACATCCTGCGAGAACGAACCCGGACTATCGACATACGTGGCATAGGAATAGGTTTGACCAGTTGGCTGGGCGCCGTTCGCGCTGTGGTAGCCACCAATACAGCAACCGCCGCCCTCAGTGAGGTAAATGTTATAGGTAATGAACAGAGGCAAAACGCCGGGGTTGACCTTCTTGATGGCAATCATGTACGCCTGCAATTTTGCATCGAAGGCATTAATATCCATCGTGCCGACTACGCCGGATCCAAATGGATTGCTGAATACGCCTCCCTGTGCTGCAGTTACACGAATGGTCTTTTCTGCCTGGACAGCGGGGGTGCCGAGCAGAACGTGATAGCCCGTGTGGGTCTTGACTGATTTCCAGAAATTACCACGTTGGTAAGCATCAATGTATTGTGTGGTGCCCAAGTTAGTTCCGCCCTGGGTGAAATTCACTCCTGGGTTAAAGATAGGCGATGCTACTACGTCTGCCGTTACCGACTTTCCATCGGGCACAATGTGCGTTTTTGGATCAAAGGTGGTATTTCCGTTCGTCGCTCCATAAACCATCTTGATGGGAACAAGGATCACGGGAATTGTGGTCGAAGTGTTGGTCTTACTGGGGTCCGTTCCAACCATCGTATATGTGATCTTCCTTTTGGTCAGATCCGTAAAGCTTCCATTCCACTGTACG
>JAOAPI010000173.1 GCA_025462865.1 Candidatus Sulfotelmatobacter sp.
GTTATGGGGCGAGCCGAAGCCGCATGCTAGACTAAATTTTCCGCTCATGGCCGTCCTGCGTCTGATTCTTCTCTGGCATCAGCATCAGCCTTTTTATAAGGATCTGGTGACGGGCGAATATCGCCTGCCCTGGGTGCGCCTGCACGCGCTTAAGGACTACTACGGCATGGTGAAACTGCTGGACGAGTTTCCCAACGTCCACCAGAACTTCAATCTCGTGCCCTCGCTGATCACGCAAATTCAGGATTACGTTGCGGGTACGGCACAGGATCCGTTTCTGAAAGTTGCGGCCAAGCCGGCCAAAGAGCTGACGCAGAAGGAACGCCAGTTCGCCTTGCAATATCTTTTTCAGGCCAACCCGGCGAACGTGATTGGACGCTACCCGCGCTACTGGGAACTGCGGGAGCGTTTCCGTGAGCACGGGTTCTCGGCGGAGAAAGCGGAGAAGTATTTTGAGCCGCAGCACTTCACAGACTTGCAGGTGCTGTCGCAGATTGCATGGTTCGATGAATTTTTTCTGGAAGACAAGGATGTCGCCGGGCTGATCCAGAAAGAGCGAAACTACTCTCTCGACGATCAGAATTTTGTCATTAGGCGCGAAAGAGAATTGCTGGGCAAGGTTTTGCCTGCATATGCCGACGCTGCGAAAAAAGGATCGATAGAGATTTCGGCAACTCCTTTTTACCATCCCATTCTTCCGCTGGTCTGCGACACCAACGCAGGAGCTGCTTCTTCGCCGGGCCTGCCTCTCCCGCAGAACCGGTTTCGTCATCCCGAGGACGCGCGCGAACAACTGGTACGGGCGCTCGACCTCCATCAGGAAGTTTTCGGCGTGCGGCCGCGAGGGGTGTGGCCGTCGGAGGGCAGCGTCTCGGAGGAGACGCTAGCCATCGCGCACAGCCTTGGCATTCAGTGGATGGCCACCGATGAAGGCGTGCTCGGCCGCAGCACGGGAGTATTTTTTCAGCGCGATGGGAACGGTCGTCTGCCGGCGCATTTGGCGGAACGGCTTTACAACATCCATCGCTACGAGAAGGGTGAGACCGCGATGCACATGGTGTTTCGCGACCACACCATTTCGGATCTCATCGGCTTTGTCTACTCGGGCATGGATCCGCGGGATGCAGCCGGGCACCTGTTGCACAACATCAAGGAAGCGGCCCAGCCGGTACTGGCACAGGGGCGGGACGCCGTCGTCTCGGTGATTCTCGATGGCGAGAATGCCTGGGAATATTATCCCAAGTCCGGGCGCGAGTTTCTGCGCCGCTTCTACGACGCGCTGCAAAGTGAGGGCGGCCTGGAAGCGGTCACTGTTTCAGAAGCGATCACAAGACATCGCAATGTTTCGCCATTACCCTCCTTGGTGCCGGGATCCTGGATCAATGCGAACTTCAATGTCTGGATTGGCGCCCCGGAAGATAATCGCGCATGGGACTACCTTTACCACGCGCGTGAATTTTATGCGCAGCATGCGGCCAATGCCACCGAGATCCAACGCAAACTGGCCTTCGAAGAAATCATGATTGCTGAGGGCAGCGACTGGAACTGGTGGTACGGTCCCGAGCACCACTCTGCCAACGACCGCGATTTTGACGAGCTCTACCGCAAACATCTTTCGAACGTGTACCAAGCTCTGGGAGCGGCACCGCCGGACTATCTATCCCAACCAATCACAGCCGGCGAAGTGCGTCCGGCCTTCACGCCCCAGACGGCCTACATCCATCCCCGCATCTCGGGCGACAAGATCCGCTACTTCGAATGGATGGGAGCAGCCATTTTCACCGCCGACCAGCGTGCCGGAGCCATGCACGGAAAACAGTTCCTGTTGGATTCGGTCTATGCCGGCATCGACAGCGCATTCGTCTACGGACGATTGGATTTTGCCGGACCTGTTCCCGACATGGAGTTTGATCTCGTAGTGAATCTGGAATCGTGGGCCAATGGAGAGGTGCGTCCGCGGCGCACCCTTCGCCTGGATGCGAAAGTCGACGACCGCAAGCTGACCAACTGGAAAGTCGACGGCCGGGAAGAGTTTCATACACCAGCTTCAAATCGGACCGACGAGAATGCAAAATCCGCTCTACTTCGAAACTTTGAGTTCCGTTTACCCCTGAGTTGGCTGCTTGCCACGCCAGGGTCAAGCGTCAGTTCCGAGAACAACGGGGAACATTCCAGTCTGGCGAAGACCGGAGCGGCGGCGATTCCAGCAACCAGCAAATTAAAGTTGCGCTTTAGTCTATGGCAAAATCGTCTGCCTGTGGACGCGTTGCCAGTCGAAGGTTGGATCGAACTGCAATTGCTGAGCGAGGCCGAGCTGGCAGCGGGAATGTGAATGCGATCGTACTATGCTTCCCCAAAAGAAAAACGCCGCAAGCTGAGCTTCCGGCGTTTTTTCAAATCTGAATCTACTGTCCCGGGCTGGCCACAACAGGCACCATCGCCAGCGGCCGATTGAGTTCAATGGTAAGCGTCGTTCCCGCGGGCAGTGTTGCGGAGCGGTGCTTGCTCAGCCAATGACCTCCTGCCGAGCCTGCGCCAACCAGTCCTCCGATTACGATTCCTGGAGGCCCGCCCACTAATCCACCAATCAGCATTCCACCCGCTGCGCCGCCGCCGGTTTCCATCTGGTCCCGGCGATCATGGCCAGATCCCTTAAACTCGCCTTCCTGGTTGACGTCCGTATCCCGCCCCGCGTTGGTATCTACTAAGGTCGCGTCCAGCGGGAATCGTTCACCGCCAGCCATCACCAGCGTCTCCGGCACAATCTTGATGGTGGGCCTGCCCGAAATGCGGCGTGGCTCGGTGACTTTGGCGACACGGCCTTCGATCTTAGTCCCCGCCGGGATCATTGTTCTACCATCCACCACTACTGGATTGATCAATTGTCCTTGAAAAAGGTCACCCGGCTTGTTGCTGAAGGTCGCAAGAGTTGTTTCCAGTTTCACCATCAGAGCTGTGCCCGCAGGTACGGGCGAGCTGCTCTGCGCCGTCGCCATTGCCGCCGCCAGCAGGATGCAAGGTAGAACCGTCCACTTTTTCATTACTCCTCCTAAGGCCGTTCCGCTACAGCATATCGCGATTGTTGCTTTGACTCTAGACTAGCGAAGATGGTTGGAACAATATCTGGCGGAACGATGGAACCAGCGAAGGCAAGGGTCCGGAGCCTCCCCAGGTGCGCCGATCCCGAGCCGCGAACATTCACTCAATAGCGTCACGGGCCATCACCGCGTCATCGTCTCCCATCCGCTATAATCGTGAGTTTTGGAACCACCCCATCATGGGCAAAGATTATCGCGGCATTGGCTATTTGACTGGGAGGCGTTTGAGTTTCGACTCTGGCGCCCCAAGGCACGCCGTGCGCGTGGAAGATGACTCACAACAAGCGTATTTAGATAAGGACGGTAAGCGCAGCATGACGAATATTGGAGCAATTATCGGGCGTGAAGTGTTGGATTCGCGCGGCAATCCTACTGTAGAAGCGGAAGTACAACTGGTCGGCGGAGCGGTTGGACGCGCGATTGTGCCCAGCGGCGCATCGACCGGGGAGCACGAGGCCGTCGAACTACGCGACGGAGATAATGCGCGATTTCTAGGCAAAGGAGTTCTTAAAGCCGTCGAGAATGTGAATGGAGAAATTGCGGATGCGTTGGCGAACTGGGATGCCTCCGATCAGCGCGCGCTCGATCAAAAGATGATCGAGTTAGATGGCACCGAAACTAAGGGCCGTCTGGGAGCCAACGCGATTCTTGCCGTCTCAATGGCGGCCGCACGCGCAGCCGCCGCGGAATATGGCTTGCCGCTCTACCGCTACCTCGGCGGAGCCGGCGCAAACACTCTCCCCACGCCAATGATGAATATTCTGAATGGCGGAGCGCACGCTGACAACAATGTCGACTTCCAGGAATTTATGGTCATGCCCGTGGGAGCGCCTTCATTTTCCGAGGCGCTGCGCTGGGGCGTTGAAGTTTTTCACACGCTCAAAGGAGTGCTGAAGAAGCGCGGCTACAACACGGCTGTCGGCGACGAAGGCGGATTCGCTCCTTCGGTCAAGTCGAACGTTGAAGCCATTGAAGTCGTGCTGGAAGCGATTCAGCAGGCCGGATACAAGCCAGGGGAAGAGATCGCGATCGCTCTCGATCCCGCGGCCAGCGAGTTCTATCAGGATGGCAAGTACGTTTTCAAAAAATCAGACAAGTCTGCGAAGAGCTCAGATGAAATGGTGAGATTCTGGGCGAAGTGGGCGAAAGATTATCCCATCGTTTCGCTCGAAGACGGACTAGCCGAAGGCGATTGGGATGGCTGGCAGAACCTGACCAAAGAATTGGGCGGCAAGATTCAACTCGTGGGCGACGACCTGTTCGTCACGAATGTTCAATTTCTCCAGGAAGGGATTGAT
>JAOAPI010000021.1 GCA_025462865.1 Candidatus Sulfotelmatobacter sp.
TGAATTTTGCGCGGACCGGGGTCCATGAGGCAGCGCGAGTTTGCCCCATCCGGCTTGACACAACTTCCATTCCCGCGGAATGGAAGCAGGTCGTTAATAGGAGAAAAATGGAAGGGTTTTGTTCCCAAGTTGTATGGGAAAAATTAGCAAAGTCCCTCAGGGTATGCGCATCCGGTTATTTCCGCCACAACGGCCACTCGAAGTTTTTGAGCATCGCTCTGGCGTCGGCGCTTCAAGCCTGCGTTAGTTCAGGGCGCCATGGGGCAAGTAATTCCAACCGAAGCGTTCCCGCCATGGTCCGCAGGGGAAGTCTAACCGGCTATAAAATATGTGGTTGTGCGGGTGACCCGTTTTCATAACAACCTCCTTTTTGTTGTAACCATTATCCTTTCCCGATATAAAACCGGAAATGGTGCGTACGAAAAATCCCACATCTTCCAGTTCGGGCGGCATTTTCGTGCAATCAGAAAAATTTACGGACAGAAATTTGCTTTCACCAGTTGGAAACTGGCACGGAGGAAAAACGAGCTCAAGTATTGACCAATACAACGAACTATGAGTGCGATCCGAATTCTTGAGAATGATACAAACCGACGCGGCGATCTTTTTGGGCGGTTGATGGCGGATCTGTTCGTGGCCCTTGGTTACGAGCAGCCCAGGATGAATATTCACAAGTCGGGGCGCGAATTAGACCTCTCCGCAAACCATCGTCTCGAGCCACGGCGGGCAATTGGCGAATGCAAAGCAACGGCAGATACTATTGGAGGTGACGATTTGAATAAGTTCGTGGGTGTATTGGATGCTGAACACGACGAAAAGGTCCAAATCAGTGGTTATTTCATTTCGCTTTCCGGTTTCAAAGAGACTGCCATCGAACAAGAGAAACAGCGCCGCCGCACCAAGCTAATTACCCTGACCGGAGAACAGGTCGTTAGCGAGCTTGTAAAGGGACGAATCATTATTCCTAGCGAACGTGCTACAGATCTGGCGGGTCGGTGTTGTGCTGGCCATGATCATCTCGCCCTCGACGGAAAGCCGGAGTTAGTTGCGCACGACCGAGGATGGATTTGGATTGTCTATTATTCAGCGGGCAAAGTTCGCACCAATTTCGTTCTTATTCATGCCGATGGAACTCCGCTTGCCTTGGCGCTTGCCGAACAAATCATCGCTTCCGATAAAGCGTATAGCGGGACTCTTTACCACTTGAAGTGTTTAAATCCACCCCCAGCCGCAGGAACCGGCGCTCCTCATTGCGAGGCTGCGGCCCTGTCAGCCTACGGGCGCTTCATAGCTGAAGAATGCGGCTTCATCCAACTTGATGGTCTTCCCGCCGATAGTGATGTAGGTTCTCGCCGCCTGAAGTTAGAAAACCTCTTCGTTCCGCTGCATCTTGATATCCCGAAAAGAGAAAAACTGCGCCAAACGATTGGAGCCGTCTTTGTTGAGCACTCCCGTTTGGCGCTACTGGCTGCCCCAGGTGGAGGAAAATCGACGCTCCTCAAGCGGCTTGCCGTCGCTTACGCTGACCCTGCGAGGCGCGGACAGGTCGCCGATGATTTGCCGAATCGAAACTGGCTTCCGCTTTTTTTTCGATGCCGAGAATTGCGCGGTTTGGCCCGCGGTTCGTTTGGGGAGCTGCTTGAGGCATTGTCGCAGCGAGAACCAGTGCGGCAGCACTCCCTCTCCTTTCTCGGACTTGTTGACCGTTCGTTAGCTGAGGGTCGTGTTCTGCTTCTGGTGGACGGACTGGATGAAATATCTGACGCTGGGGATAGAGCTGCCTTTGTCTGTACCATGCGGACAGCTCTACAGGCGTATCCCGGAACAGCGATCATCATCACATCACGAGAAGCAGGTTTTCGTCACGTTGCCGCACATTTAGCGCCGGTTTGCACATATGCCACGCTTTCGCCTTTCAATGCTGACGATATTCGACGCCTCAGTATCGCATGGCACACTGAAGTTGTCGGCGACACCGAGAAGATTCGAGGCGATGCCGAACAG
Organism: Candidatus Sulfotelmatobacter sp.; assembly: GCA_025462865.1. Taxonomy (GTDB): domain Bacteria; phylum Acidobacteriota; class Terriglobia; order Terriglobales; family Acidobacteriaceae; genus Sulfotelmatobacter. Next base: position 2,005 of record JAOAPI010000021.1, read on the forward strand.
CTTGCGAGCACGATTGCGCTAAATGACCGCATCCAGCGTCTTGCCGTTAACCCACTTCTCCTAACCACGCTCCTTCTCGTAAAACGCTGGGTTGGATCGCTTCCAACCCGTCGCGCGGTGCTTTATGGCAAGGCAGTCGAAGTCTTATTGATTACGTGGAATACAGAGGGCCACGAGCCGATACCAGAAGAAGAGGCACTTCCACAGCTTTGTTATGTCGCATCGGCTATGTTGATCGCCAAAGAGGAGAGAGTAAGTCGCCCGCGGCTGGCGAGATTGATTCAAGACGCACGCGCGTCGTTGCCTACAGAGCTTGGTTATGTGAAGGGGACGGTAGAAGAATTCATTCACCGAGTAGAAGACCGCAGCAGCCTACTCATGATGACAGGACTCGATGTGGAGGATGGGAGGCTCGTTGAATTTTTCGAGTTTCGCCACCTCACGTTCCAAGAGTTTTTAACCGCCAGGGCTATGGTGGAAGGCTGGCATCCCGGACGAAGTGACGAAGACACGCTCGCAGATGTGCTTGAGCCTCATTTCGATGAGGAAAAATGGCGAGAAGTGATTCCGCTCGCGGCATCACTCGGTGGGAAAGCGACTGAAGCTTTGATCAAAGAGCTAACAAATCGTTTTAACATAGGTGATTTGCCAACGCGTTACGACATAGGATGGCCGGCGTCCTTTGTTGCTCTTGGTAATTGTCTGGCAGACGAAGCAGCAGCGCGTCCTGAAACCATTCGTGCTGCGTTACGGGCGCTCGTAAAGCGCGGACTTGGATCCAATGGTGCACCGTTTTTACCAATGTTGGCGCACGGTCGATATAGAGACGAGTTGCGTGACGAAGCTGAAAGAGCATTTCTATCCGGGGAGGAATCCACCGCGCTTTCACGGTCCTTAAAAGAGGTGGTGTGGTGGCAAGTAGTGGACAATGAAGATAGCCTCGATCTTTCTCACCTTGCTGCTTTTTTTATCGAAATGCTCCGTAGTCCAGAGCATCTCATTCGATGTAAAGGAGGACTTGGCTGTGTTAGATTACTTGACCGAGAGCACCGACTGGCTCTGGTTAATTCGGACATAATCCCAAAAATCGGCGACGCCTGCTTACCACTACTCTTCTCCCAGGATCACAAAGAGAACTATGTCGCGGGATGGGCACTTTATCAACTGGGACATCACCAAGCTTGGTCTCCTCCTGGAACGCCGGACGTACTCGGACGAATGTTTGCACTCTGGCAACACAGTGAATCCACGTTGGTTCGAGGTGCGCTCGCATCGACACTCGCGGCCCAGAAAATCGTTTCGCGAGATGACGTACGACGTCTTGCTTCGGTTAATGCAACTGACGTCGAAGCTGTCATCAAGCGCTTCGACGAGTTATCCAAACATGGGGAACAGGTCACTGCTCTTGTTGTTGCTTGGTACAGTCGCGCCTTCACTGATCAAGAGCTTATCAAGCGCGCACAGGAGTTATACAAGAAGAACAGCCACGTTCACGGTAAAACGCTTGAGAATCTCTTGAAATACCTTGGTGCCGAGCCCGTGCGCATCGCTGCCGAAGTCCAAACCCCTTCCGTTGTAGAATTGAATATCGAGCAGGCACTATAAGTCCTTTCGCGCGTGCAGATCTATAAGTTGGAGAACTTAGGGGCTGGATGTTTCGGTGGTCGAGGGAGCTGGGTCACAGTGTTTGCCGCTGTTAATGTCGCTCCTTACGGAGCTTGGGGATCAAGGGCCGGGGGTTCTATAACTATGTCGCTCCGCTGGAGCTTTTGACGGGGATTGGCTGGCTGGCTTGGCCGGGGGGGCGGGAAGATGTTCGCCCTGCTCGCCGAGCTGCGCTGAAAAGTGGGGCTGTTTCTAAAAGGCATAACCGAGGGCCACGAGTCGATGCGGCCCGGAGGGGCTTGATTTTTGTATTTCAATAAAGGAATTGGTGGTTGCATAATAAAAGTGACCCCAGGCATGCGTCTCGGCCATGGAACAGTTATTCACACAAATTGAAGAGCGGTACCAATTCGTTCTGCCGGAGGCTTTCCGGGAGTTCTGGCGGCGTGGATTCTGCACCGGTCTTAGTATTACTACGTTAATTCAATCTGGACTGGCGTCCCGCCTGTGCCAGGTTGGGTCATGGAGGAAAGAAAAGTTCACGCATTAGACCAACGGCTCCGGAGCTT
>JAOAPI010000049.1 GCA_025462865.1 Candidatus Sulfotelmatobacter sp.
CTACGGAGGAGTGAAGCTTACTTGTCCGAAGCGCAGAAATTGAGCCACACAGGCAGTTTCGGCTGGGAGGGTTGCAGCGGAGGGATCTACTGGTCTCCCGAAACGTTTCGAATATTTGAATACGAACCGACAACCAAGGTTACAGTCGAGCTGGTACTGCAACGAACTCACCCCGAAGACAGATCGAGTATGGAGCAAGTCATCGAACGCGTTTCACGCGCAAAGACGGAGTTCGATTTTGAACATCGGCTGCTGATGCCTGATGGATCTGTCAAATATCTGCGGATTGTGGGCCGTCCCTCAGGGGAAGAATCGGGCGGATTGGAGTTCGTGGGCGCCGTGACGGACGTCACTGCAGCAAAGCAGGCGGAGAAGCAGCTGCGCCGCAGTGAAGAATCTTTGCTTGAGGCGCAGAGACTAAGCCACACGGGCAGCTGGCGACGTGATATTGCATCGCGGGCAGTCATAGTCTCGCCGGAAATCCATCGAATATTCGGTACCAGCCCAGATGAGAATATCTCGAAGACTGATTTTTGGTTTAACAGAATTCATCCTGAGGACCGGAAGCGCACTCAGGAACTGTTTGAAGGAAGCAAAATCGACAAAACCGATTATGAAGCGGATTACCGTATTGTTCTTCCCGACGGAGCCATCAAGCATCTGCATTCTGTCGGCCATCCTGTCTTGAACGAGTCTGGCGACCTCGTAGAATTTGTCGGGACATTGATGGACGTTACGGTCGCAAAGCAGGCGGAAGAGAAGATCCGGCAAAGCGAACGGGAGCTGCGACAGCTCCTTGACCTCTCGCCTCAGATCATCGCCGAATTTGGGCCCGATGGACGTCCTCTCTATAACAACCAGGCCGCGCTTGATTATCACGGTATGACGCTTGAGGAGTGGCGGAGCGCGGATTTGAATAGGCTGTTTCATCCACAGGATGCGGAACGCGTGAAGATCGAAGCCCCAAGCAAATTCCTAAGCGGATCCCCGTACGAGATCGAAGTAAGGCTAAGGAGAAGAGACGGACAGTATCGCTGGTTTCTTTTCCGCTATAAGCCGATTCTTGATGAACAAGGACGCCTCACTCAGTGATGCCGCGGCGACGGATATCGAGGATCGCAAGCAGGCTGAGCAGCGACTCCAGAACGAGAATGTTGTGTTACGCGAAGAAATCGATAAGGCATCGATGTTCGAGGAAATCGTGGGAACTTCGCCACCCTTGCAAGAGGTGCTTTCCCGCATATCTAAGGTTGCTGCTACCGACTCCAGCGTTCTGATCACCGGCGAGACCGGGACGGGCAAGGAACTTATCGCCCGGGCCATTCATAAACGATCGAAGCGGTCGAGCGGTGCATTCGTGAGCGTGAATTGTGCGGCACTCGCGCCATCACTGATTTCATCCGAGCTGTTCGGGCATGAGAAAGGAGCGTTCACGGGCGCTACGCAACGCCGCCTTGGCCGATTCGAATTGGCTGATGGCGGAACCATTTTCCTGGACGAGGTGGGCGAACTCCCGGCCGACACACAAGTCGCGCTACTGAGAGTACTGCAGGAGCGGGAATTCGAACGCGTCGGCGGTGGACATCCCATCCGGGTAGACGTCCGTGTCATCGCCGCCACCAATCGCGATTGCAAGGCCGCCACAGTTAGTGGGACCTTCCGGCTGGACCTGTTCTATCGGCTAAATGTGTTCCCGATCGAAGTGCCGCCGCTGCGAGAGCGCAGGGACGACATTGTGATGCTTCTCGAGTACTTTGTCAAACGTTACTCAAACAAGATAGGCAAAACGTTCCGGAGGATCGACAAGAGGACACTGGAACTGTTTCTTGCGTATGACTGGCCCGGTAATATTCGGGAATTGCAAAACGTGATCGAGAGATCTGTCATCCTGTGCTCCGGCGATGTGTTCTCCGTTGACGGAGCCTGGCTTACTAAGGAAACACCTCACGACCACCCATCGCCTCCGCAGCCGCTTCAGTTCACAGAAAGCTTGGCCGATAAGGAAAGGCAAATGATCGAAGCGGCACTAGCAGAATGTGGCGCGCGGATCGCTGGGCCCTGCGGAGCGGCGGCAATGCTTGGAATCCCGCCCTCCACGCTCGACCGAAAAATAAAAGCATTGCAAATCCGAAAGAATCACTTCAGGCCCGAGTAGAGAACTCTTCACCACGAGTCCCCGAAAACGGTGAAATCACCGTACATAGAGACTTAGCCGCCACGCTTTTTCTTTCTTTTCATAGGTGTACAAATGGCGCTCCATTTGCGCTTAGAGAACTCGCATGGCAGTGAGAAAGGGATCAGCATCATCGGTGGCTGGGGCAGAAGGGGCTGGCCCGCGCGGAGATACCGATGAGCTTCGAGGAAGAAAGGAAGTCATTCAATGTCTTATCAAGCAATCAATCCATTCACCGAAAAGATGGTTAAGACCTTCACGGAGCAGACCAACGAGCAGCTGGGGGCCATCATCGCCCAGGCTGACAACACCTACCGCAACGATTGGAGCCTTCGTACTCTGGCAGACCGCAAGAAGATCCTGAAGAATGCCGTCAAGATCTTCCGCAAGAAGCGCGAGGAGTTCGCTGGATACATCACGCTCGAGATGGGCAAGCTGATGACGGAGTCCTGGGTCGAGGTCGACCTGAGCGCCGACATCCTGGAATACTACGCGGATAACGCGGAAGCATTCCTGGCTCCCGAGAAGCTGAAAGTATCGGGCGGCGAGGCCGTTGTCGAGAGCGCGCCGCTGGGCGTGCTCTTCTGCATCGAGCCGTGGAACTTCCCCTACTATCAGTTGGCACGCGTCGCGGGGCCGAATCTCATGCTCGGCAACACGCTGATTGTGAAGCATGCGCCGAATGTTCCTCAGTGCGCGGCGGCATTTGAGAAGTTGTTCCTCGATGCCGGCGCTCCGAAGGGGACGTATACCAATGTTTACATCTCCAACGAGCAGGCCGCGACGGTGGTTGCCGATACCCGCATCAAGGGTGTCGCGCTGACCGGCAGCGAGCGCGCCGGTTCGGCCGTGGCTGCGGAAGCGGGTAAGGCTCTCAAGAAGACCACCATGGAGCTCGGAGGGAGTGATGCGTTCATCGTCCTTGACGACGCTGACATGGACAAGGCGATCGAATGGGCCATCATTGGCCGCATGAACAACGCCGGCCAGTGTTGTATAGGCGCAAAGCGCTTCATTCTGGAAGAGACGATTGCTGACGAGTTCCTGAGCCGCTTCAAGAGCGAGTTGGCGAAGTTCGTCCCTGGCGATCCTGCGGATCCCAATACGACCCTTGCTCCCCTGTGCACCAACGGTGCCCTCAAGCTTGTGCAGAGACAGATCGACAGCGCCATCAAGGGCGGGGCAACTGTTCTGCTCGGCGGCGAGCGGGTTGATCGGCCGGGCTACTTCCTTGAGCCGACAATTCTGACGAACATCCAGAAGGAGAACCCAGCCTACTATCAAGAGTTCTTCGCTCCTGTGGCGCTGATCTTCCGGGTGAAGACGGACGAGGAAGCCGTCAAGCTCGCCAACGACTCTCCACATGGACTGGGTGGATCGATCATCACCAAGGACATCGGACGTGGCAAGCGGATCGCGCGTCAGATCGACACCGGAATGGTCTTCATTAATCAGGCGACATGGACCGCCCCGGACCTGCCATTCGGCGGAGTCAAGAATTCCGGTTATGGCCGTGAACTCTCTGCCCTCGGCATGGGTGAGTTCGTCAACAAGAAGCTGAGCCGGTTCAATGAAGAGCAGATCATCGGGATGTTGAAGGAGCACGAGGCGGGCAAGAAGGTAGCCGACATTGCCCGGGAGCACGGGATCAGCGAAGCGACGCTGTACACCTGGAAGAGCAAGTACGGGGGGATGGATGTCAGCGAAAGCGCAGCGGTTGAAGGCGCTCGATGATGAAAACCGCCGCCTGAAACAACTGGTTTCCAAAGAACGGGGGACGGACCACGACACTAGCATCGAGATGAAGCGAACAGCACCATGCTTGGGAATTGCGCAGGATACATCCGCGAGTGGATAACGAGACAACGACGCGGTGGTTAGCGCTTAAGGAGGGCTTGGTGTGTGTGCGTCGAAAGTATAGGGGACGAAGGAGAAGAGCAAAGAATGACGACACAAGCAAGCTGGGCGCGTGAAGTGCCCGCAGTCAACCATAACGCATCCTTTGAAATGTCGGATGCGACGTCGGCGAAAGTCGTTCTCGACGGCAACGAACTCTACGATAGCGGCTTACCCCGCATTGTGGGGAACAGCGCCGCTCTCCGGCGGGTGCTCAGTATGGTGCGGCTCGTGGCCCCGACCGAGGCCACGGTGTTGATCTACGGGGAAACAGGAACCGGCAAGGAACTGATTGCGGAAGCGATTCACAAGTGTAGCGACCGATCGAACGGCCCGTATGTGAAGGTGAATTGCTCCGCCATTCCTTCGGGCTTGCTTGAAAGTGAATTGTTCGGTCATGAACGCGGCGCGTACACTGGCGCGTTCACACGCAGTATCGGGCGGTTTGAGCGGGCCGATAAGGGCACGTTGTTTTTAGACGAGATCGGCGACATTCCGCTTGAGTTGCAGCCAAAGCTTCTGCGCGTTTTGCAGGAAAGACAGTTCGAGCGCCTGGGAAGCAGCGCCACGATTCACACCGATGTGCGCGTGGTCTGCGCCACACATCGGAATCTTGTTGAGATGGTCGATGAACGTCAGTTCCGCGCCGATCTCTTCTATCGGCTTAGCGTGTTCCCCATTGAACTACCGCCGCTGCGCAATCGCCCCGAAGATATCCGTTCGTTAGTTCACCATTTTGCAAAGTATTACGTTGCTCGCATGCGCAAACGAATTACGGGCTTCTCAGAGGACTTCTTCGTGGCGCTTGCGCGGCATTCATGGCCGGGCAACGTCCGGGAACTGCAAAACTTCATTGAACGCTCGATAATTCTGTCAACTGGCGTTGTGCTGCATGGTCCGCCGCCGCCCGAACTCAACCACATAACACTGGATTGCTTGAAGTCGTCAAGGGCATCATCGCCTGTCAGTCTGGCACAGGCGCAGGCGTCGCACATCGTTCAGACTCTTCAACAGACGGAAGGTGTGGTGGGTGGCCCGAATGGCGCTGCTGCTCGGCTAGGTCTGCCGCGGACGACCCTAATGGCCAAGATGAAGCGGCTCGGTATAAATCGGGGGCCAAGATCAGCGTTGCCGGTGCGAATAGTAGCGCCGGTCCCAATCACAGGAAAGGGCAGTGCCGCAGAAGCCTTAGGAGTGCCGACTCTTCAAAATCGCAAAACAGAGGTAGACGAACAATGACAACACAACAGCAAATGACAAAGTATTGGTCAAGATTGAACCGGCGACCTGTGATTCTCGCATTGATCATCATAGGAATAACGGCGCTGCCGTTCCTCGTGGGGAACCTTGCCAACAGCTCGCTAGCGCTTTCGGCCGCCGTCTCTAAACGCGTCGTAGAAACACAGATCAGAGACCTTCATCCCTTTACGCACTTCGCTTCCATCCCGGCAAGCTCTGATCCAAAAAGGATCAAGTTCGAAAAAGTGAAGGCTACGAGAGTTTTCACCAAGGAGAAATCCACAATAGATTCCGGCTACTGCAAGGACCTCCCGTTTAGGGACCCAGGTGGATCTATGTATTGCCCCTATACAGAAGACGAGTCGCCCGCGCCCGCTTACGAGGTCATATATTCCTTTAAGGGCCAGCCGCTAGCGTCGGATGAATATGGCAGCCGTTACTTTACATTTCAAGTTTATTTTCGGCCCGAAGAATTGCCTTTAGCCTTACGAACAGCCCTCTCCACAGGCAAAGTGAAGCGTGCAGAGCTGGCGACTTATTTCAATGTGGCGACCTCTCGCGCCCCGGTTCGGGCAGCGGTGATTGACGAGGCAAATTCGAGTTTCTGCGATGGAAACTACGTGGACGGCAACTGGATTCAGAAGGACCCAGCCTGCAAGGACAAGGTCAGCTATAAGACTGTGAGCAGGCCATCGGACTACATCACCGTCCAGGTGGACCCGGTTTCGCCGGGACCGCAACAAACGGCGCTCCCGGCAGGAGGAGATCACTCAGCGGACCTTTCGGCACGTGAGAGTGGGCGCTAGGAGCCACTTTCTGCGCGCGGATGCATGCCATTTCGGTCAGGTGCAACCACCGATTCCGGTGCTCGGGCTATGCCTTAATCTGTTAATCGGGGAACGGGACGTTGACAAACCGATGCATTCACGAACTGATTCACCGATTCGCCGCCTCCTGGTTCAGGACGAGAGCAGGTGGGCGTTGGCGCTGAGCCGGGGCTTGCTGCGTTCACGTGTATCTTGCGTTCTTTTAGAGTTCGACCAGAGCCCGATGAACCATGTGAACGCTGATCGCACCCTCACCGACGGCCGACGCCACCCGCTTAACATTACCCGAGCGAGCGTCTCCGACGGCAAACACACCGGGCAAACTGGTTTCCAACATCTGGGGAGGACGTGCGAGCGGCCAGGTGCTGCTTCCTTGCGGCCCGGCGGTATCCAGATCGCGCCCTGTAAGTATGAAGCCCTTGTCGTCCAGCGCTAGACATCCCCGCAGCCATTCGGTGCGGGGGGCCGCACCCGTCATCAAAAAAAGATGCTGAATACCGCGGGCAGAGACTTCGCCAGTGTTTCTGTCCCGCCATGCAATCCGCTCCAAAGAGGATTCGCCTTCGAGAGAAACAATCTCAGTATTGAAATGCAGCTCGATGTTCGGATTCTCAGTCAAGCGCTGGATCAGGTATCGCGACATGGTGCTCGACAATTCCCCTGCCCGCACCAACAGGTGTACGCGGTGAGCAGTTTGCGACAGGAACACGGCAGCCTGCCCCGCCGAATTTCCTCCCCCGACCACCGCTACTTCCCGACCTTCACACCACTGCGATTCGATGCACGTCGCACCATAGTAAATTCCGTCACCCTCAAACCTCGCGAGATTCTCCAGTTTGGGCCTGTTGTACTGTGCGCCGGTTGCGATGATGATGGCCCTGGTTGCCAGAAGCTCTCCAGTGTCGAGCACTACCTGATAAGGGCAGTTGTCGCCGTGGAGCCGTGTTACACTCCGCGCGATCAGCATGTTCGCCCCGAATTTCTGCGCCTGGGTGGTAGCCCGCGTGGCCAATTCCATCCCGGATACACCGGTGGGGAAACCCAGATAGTTCTCGATCTTCGAACTGGATCCTGCCTGGCCGCCGGGGGACTGGGCCTCGATCATTAGTACATTCAGTCCTTCCGATGCCGCATATACTGCTGCTGCCAGGCCCGCGGGACCCGCACCTACGATAATGAGATCATGCAGGCGGGTACTATCGACGCTGACGTTGAAGCCTAGACAATCCGCCACCTTCTGAATCGAAGGGCTTCGCAGCACTGTGCCGTGGCAGATCACCACCGGCACGTCCGATGCCTTCACCTCGAAGCGGTCCAACAGTTCCCGCGCGGTTCGATCGGTGTCGAGGTCGATATAGGTGTAAGGATGTCCGTTCCTGCTAAAGAACTCGCGCAACTGTAACGTCTGCGCGGAATGACGCGAACCCATCAGGACGACGTTGCCGTAACCCTCCCGGATGAGTAAGAGACGCCTCAGGATGAAGGCGCGCATCAGAATCTCGCTCAGTTCCCCATCCCTCGCCACAAGGGCCAGCATCGCTTCCCTGCTTAATTCCAGAAACTCGCCGGGCGCAGTGACACGCCCATGCACCCAACATCGTTGGCCCGCAATCATAGTCATTTCGCCCGTGAAGCAGCCCGGGTTGTGGGTAGTCACCAGCCGCTCGCCATCCAGTGTGGGCCGCAACACTTCCATCTGGCCTGAGAGCACTACAAAAAACGGGACTGCCGAATCGTTTGGTTTATATAGCGTTTCACCGCTTTGGACGTTCCGGATATGGCCAAGCGGACGAATGCGGGCGATCTGAGTCGACGTCAAACGCGGGAATGCTTGAGTGTTGGCGTCCGGGGCCCTCGGGTTTGTTGGAGACGGCATGATCTCTCCTATTTTGCACGCCTTCTGCCCTACTTGCACCACTGATGCACTGTTCAAAGGCTGTAGTCGTCCTTGAGGAAAATGGGCTTTCCGTTCTCTTCCGCGAACGGGAAGCGTCTGGATGGAGAGCAGCCGTAGGTATTCGGTGGCTGAAGTCGACTCGCGGGCACCGCAAGTCCGCCATTCGTCAGAATGGGCAGTGGTTGGATGGCCCGCTGACTTGGCGAAGTGGCGCCGGCAAATCCACAGCGGCGCGCAGCTACACCGCAGGGCTGAATCTTTGGACTGCGGGCCGGGGCGCCACCTTCGCGTTTACGATTCCTCCAGTTCAGAGGGCGTTCTGAGCGCCGCTCCCAGGGCGGCGAAATTTTAAGTTACCTTGTTCGTATGCGCCGACTTTTCATGTCGCGTCGGTCTGTGGACACCGCCCGTGGACAGTGGCCACTGATATTTGGCAGCTACCTGCACAGTTTCACCGTATTAGCCTCGGTCCTGAAGTTGCATCTACGGCGGCTGCACGATGCCCCTGTCGGCACCGACGAAATGAATCCCGTGTGTCGATGCCCGCATGTACAACAACAGATGGTAGATAAGAGACACATTTATGAAAACGACAATTGAACACGCGTCGCAGGCGATGTCCGCTGAACGGAGATTGCAGGAGCTAGCCATTCATCTTCCGGTTC
>JAOAPI010000066.1 GCA_025462865.1 Candidatus Sulfotelmatobacter sp.
AGAGGGAATTCCTCAACTCAGCAAGAACCAGTCCGACCTCAATGTAGATAATGGGGGCCGCTTCCTGGACAGCGTCAGTTGGCAGCATGGTCGCAGCAGCTTCAAGATCGGCTTCGATTATCGTTACCAACAGTATTCCGCCATTGCTCACGATGGCGAGAATGGCACCTTCAGCTTTAGTGCAAATCAGACTAAATCAAGCGATATTCCTGCATTACTGAACGGAACTGGTAATGGCTTGGCAAGCTTGCTGCTTGGAGACGTCGATTCGGCTGGCTCCAGCAAGCGGCTGCATCAGCCGAGGTGGATATCAAACTACTGGGCTGGATTTATACAGGATGACTTCAAAGCGTCCAAGTCGCTAACGCTCAATATTGGTGTGCGCTACGATATCGACCAGCCACGCCGTGAGGCTCTGAATAACACATCGAACTTCAGCCTTACCGCGATTGACCCTCACAATGGCCGGCCGGGTGCATTCGTATTCGGCACCAACTGCAATTGCAACAATCGATGGGCGGACACCTGGTTCAAGGACTTTGCTCCACGCATTGGGTTTGCTTTTGCGCCTGAGCGGGGGAACGGGAAGATGGTCGTCCGGGGGGGATTCTCAACCCTTTACGGGCCGCTTCAGTACTCTGACTTTGGTGGTTCCACTATTCAAGGCTATGCCGCCAGCAACAACTTTGGATCAGATGGATTCAATCCCGCATTCACGATTGACTCAGGGTTGCCGGCTCCCCTTGCCAGCACGCCAAATCTGGATCCAGGCCTCTATGACAATGGCAATGCAGACGCGCCGAGATTTGTCGATGGCTCATATGTTGCGGCTAAATATGGCCGTCCTCCGATGGTCAATCAATGGAACCTTCAGGTCCAACAAGAATTTGCGAAGGATCTGATCTTCACCATTGGGTATATCGGCCAGGCTGCATCGCATCTCCGGTCAGGCGTAGAGAACATCAACAATATTCCCATCTCTCAGTTCTCTCGTGGGGACCAACTCACTCAACACGATCTGGCTGCCGCGGGACTACCTCTTCCATACGCCGGGTTCAATGGCCAGGTGCAGCAGGCGCTTCGACCCTTCCCACAGTACGGGTTCATTGCGACTGACTGCTGCCTCCAAAACGTGGGCCATGCCAGCTACAACGCGCTTATAGCTTCTGTGGAGCGGCGCTTCAGAAATGGTCTCAATCTCCAGGGTTCTTACACCTGGTCAAAAGACATCACGAATGCTGATTCCTCACTTCCCGGTATCAATGGCGGTGTGAACCAGGAACAAAACCCGTTCGACTCCAAGAGTCAGAAGGCGCTTTCTATTCAGGACATTCCTCATACATTCGTCGTAAGCTATATCTATGAATTGCCCTTCGGCAAGGGACGCATGTTCCTCAATGGTGGCGGAATTCTCAACTACCTCGTGGGCGGATTCTCGATCGGCGGAGTTCAACGGTACCAATCCGGGGAACCAATATCCTTCGGATGCGCAGATGGTATCCCGGGCTTTGACAACTGCATCTCCTTCTCACGCGTTCCTGGCTCACATATCTCCAGCGGACTCAAGCACCCTGATGTGTTCGCTCTAAGGAAGCTAGGGTTCAATCGCGCCGGGCCTGATCCGAAGGTCGACAGTATCTTCAACGGCCTGGCCCGACCCGACGCTCCAGGGTATGCAGCACTCCAGCCAGCTCCCGCATTCTTCAGTCAAAACGCTCCATTCTATCGGAATGGCGGAGCATTCCAGTTCGGGAACGTGCCCCGCGTGACCAGTGAGGCAAGAAACTTCAAGTACTACAACGAAGACTTCAGCCTTATCAAGAACACGCCTATTACAGAGCGCATCAACTTCCAACTCAAGGGCGAGTTCCTTAACGCCTTCAACCGTCACGTCTTCGCGTCTCCTGACACCAATCCTTATGACAACGGCTTCGGTGTCCCAACAGGACTTATCGACACTCCCCGGTTTATCCAGATCACGGGACGCATCACCTTCTAAACAAGATTGGAGCCGCCATGCTGTATCGTGGCGGCTCCGATGAGTTGTCGTCTAACCGGGTGGCAGGAACGAAAAGTCCCCCCACCTTCCTGACTCCTGTTTATGTGCGCCTGGATTCCAGTTTGTGGTTGCCTGTTCTCTTTGTTGTCTCGCTCCGCCTATTTGCGGGGGGCACCCGCATCGGATATTACATCTGCTGAAGTTGAGTTTTCTTTGGCGAGCTTGCTGGCAAGGGCAACGTCGATCAGGCAGAGCAATTGTTGAACGAGTATTCTCGACAGTCATCCCAGAGACTCTGCTGACTGGGCATTCTGCAAGGAGACTTTCTAGTGAGCCGGACCCCTTTCGTCGCCAAACCTCTTCCACTTTTCGTCATACTCGCTGGGTTTGCAGTCTTGTTAGTTCTGCCGGCCTCTTCACAGGTCACCGGCAACGGCGCCATCTCCAGCGCGCCGATTCAAATCCACATCACCCGCTCCGCCACGCCGAAGACGATTCCAGCTACTGTCTTTGGCAGCTTTCTCGAACCGATCGGCCACTCGACCTACGGCGGTCTATGGGCTGACGCACTAGAGAATCCCAGCTTTGAAGACGGACTATGGAGCGCTGGCAACATCGCCAACATGCTGCGTTCCAGGCCGGAGCTGCGGCGCGCATCAGATCTCGGCATACCGCTGCCATGGGAGCCCTTGCAGCAGGCGCAGGGAGCGCGCTATCTGCCCGTTTGGGGAGACGCAGCAAACTCGAACCGTTCGCTCCTGATCATGTCGCTGCCAGACAAAGAGGTCGGTATCCGTCAAATGGTATACCTGCCCGTACAGCGCGAGCTTACTTACACCGGAAGTGTCTGGCTGAAACACAATCAGGGTCCTTCCAAAGTATCGGTATCGTTGCGCGCACATGGACAGGCAGACCGCATCCTTGCGATGCAGGACGTCGACGCGGCGGCAACAGCGTGGACGAAGTTTCCCTTTCAACTCGCGCTCAAGCCGGGACAAGTTGCTCCACTTGAGCCAGTGGATTTTGTCATCGCGCTCAGCGACGGTGCACGCGTCCAGGTGGACCAGGCATCCCTGATGCCGGCCGACAATATCGATGGCATGGACCCGGATGTAATCGCCATGGCACGCGATCTGCACTCACCATTGATCCGGTTTGGCGGCAACTTCACATCGGCCTATGACTGGAAGGACGGCATCGGTCCGCAGGACAAGCGCGTCAGCAAGCTGAACATCTCATGGGGCATTCCGGAGTACAACACCTTCGGCACCGACGAGTTTTTAGACTTCTGCAAACTCGTCAACGCACAGCCTCAAGTCGCGCTCAATCTTGGCACCGACACTCCGCTAAAGGCCGCCGGTTGGGTGCAATATATCAATCAGCACTGGGGAGATCACAAGGGTGGCCTGCTGTGGGAACTCGGCAATGAACTATGGGGCGACTTTCAGGTGGGCTATCCGACCATGGGCCGCGTGGCCGACATCACGCACAACGTAAGCGAAGCCGTGCATCACGTAGACCCCACAGCTCGTCTGATTGCCACCGGCGGCGACGAAGACAACTTTCATGATTGGAACGCAGCGCAGTTATCCAATCCCCCCGGAACGTTCGATTATCTTTCGACACACTTCGTCGTCACCGATGACACGCAAATGCGCAACGCCAGTGCAGACTTCCGCACCATGGCCAGCCTCGCTCTCCCCATTGGGCTGGAGAAACAGATGCATGCCATCCACGAACAGATCCAGCAAACTCCGCATCGCGATCATGTGAATACAGCTTTCACGGAATGGTTGATGATCTCCAACTCCCGCACCGGGGCAAACTTCACGAACCTGGGAGGCGCGCTCTTCGCCGGCGGCTTTCTGAATATGATCGTTCGCAACTCAGACATCGTTCCCATCTCGGACATGACAGGCATCATGGAATTCGGCGGAATCTGGCGCAAGCGCGGACAGGTCTATGGTGCGCCGGCCTACTGGGTTCTGCGAGAGTACGCAAATTCTCATCCAGAGACCTTGCTCAGTGTGGAATCGAACACTCCAACCTACTCGGTCTCTCACGGTGTCAACCGTCTGCCTGAGATTGCGAGCGTGCCCTTCCTCGACGTAGTCGCTGCAGAGTCCGGCAACGGAAAGTCGCTCGTTCTTCTCTGCGTAAATCGCCACCTGACACAACCCCTGACAGCCAGCTTCGATCTCGCCAGCCTTGGCGCGAAGGGAAAAACCGCCAGAGTAACGACGCTCACCGGGGAAAACATCCTCGCCGAAAACGACGAGGAGAATCCGAATCAGGTGAAGCCCGTTACCAGCACCGAAGCCATCCACGGCGCCTTCACGCACAAGTTTCCCAACGCGAGCGTGACCGTAATCGAAATTCCACTGCGATGATAGGAGTCACGCAGGCCGCGCAATCCTCCGTAGCCATTTTTTCGATGGCGAAAGTTGTCAAGCCCCTAAATCTGTGGATAAGTCCATAACTGCCACATAACAAAACGGATGTTTTCTCTGCAAAGTTGGCGTATTAGTTCCACTCATTTAGCTACAATAAAGGTAGAGCTAAAAAGCCCCGGTCATTGCCGGGGCTTTTCTCTTTGGAGTCGAGGTTCTATCATAAGTCGTTTGTAATGGCTATTTTAGCCGTAACCCTTTTGGAATGACTATTTTGCAAGATCCTGTGTCGTCTAAGTTTATGAATAAAAGCAACTTACGCCCAAAATACCCCCCAGGGGGGTACCCCCCTCTCGTAGCGTGGGCCTGGACTGCGATGGGAGCAAACGGCTTTACATGGTTTAGCTCCCTCGGACAACAATCTCCGGGTGTCGAGGAAATTTATTAGCCGCTCTGCTATTGTGCTTCGGCGACATATCCACAACCAGTGGGTTTGTCGCGGAAGAGGCGTCAAGATATAGTGGCTCTATTCCACGGTCTCTCCTTCGGGAGGGTGAAAAGGGAATCCGGTGAAAGTCCGGAACTGCCCCGCAGCGGTAAGCAGGTACGAAAGCCCAGGATGACACTGGATTCCTCCGAATCTGGGAAGTTAGGGCGATTAGGTTCGAACCTGCAGAGTCCGAAGACCTGCCATGGAAATATCGCTAGCGCCTCCGAGGGGAGGCGAGGTGGCAGTGGCAGGTTCGTCCTCTTCCTGAGGGACAAATCCACTGTTTCTTCGCAAACTTCTTGAGGCCAGGGAGATTCATCCAATGGCCGCAACTACAAATCAGATCGCTACCCAGAAAATCGGGATCCAGACCAGCCTCTCCGATCTCACGCCGGGCTTTCCCGCGCGTGAAGAGACGCCCATCATGCACGTCCGCAAGCGCAACGGAGCGCTCGAAACTGTGGACGTCAACAAGATTGTCCGCGCAGTCCAGCGGTCAGCCTACGGCCTGACCCAAGTAGACGCGATCAGAGTCGCTTCGAAGACAATCGGTGGCCTGTACGATGGCGCGACGACACGCGAACTGGATACCATCTCCATCGACACGGCAGCATCACTGATCGCCGAAGAGCCGCAGTACTCGCGCCTTGCCGCCCGACTCCTGCTTGCAACGATCGTGAAGGAGGTCTCCGCCCTCAACCTTCATTCGTTCTCCCAGGCCATCGCGTACGGGCATCAGGAAGGCGTCGTAAGCAAGGCGACTGCAGAGTTCGTCCAGACGCACGCGCGGAAACTAAACCATGCGATCGATGACAGCTTCTCGGACCGATTCGAATACTTTGGCCTGCGCACCGTCTACGACCGCTACCTTCTCCTCGACCCCATCTCGCGCAGTGTGATCGAGACACCTCAGCACTTCTTTCTGCGAGTCGCTTGCGGTCTCGCCGGTACGCCGCACGAGGCCATTGAATTTTACGGTTTGATTGCATCGTTGGACTACATGCCTTCGTCGCCGACTCTGTTCAACTCCGGTACGAAGCACGCACAGATGTCGTCCTGCTACCTTCATGACTCCCCGGGCGACTCGCTCGAGAGCATCTACGATGCCTACAAGAACGTGGCCATGCTCTCGAAGTTCTCCGGCGGCATCGGCCTGGCGTTCCATCGCGTGCGCTCGGAGGGCTCGCTCATCCGCGCAACGAACGGACTTTCGAACGGCATCGTCCCCTGGCTGCGAACGCTCGATAGCTCCGTGGCCGCGGTCAATCAAGGAGGCAAGCGCAAGGGCGCCTGCTGCGTCTACCTCGAACCCTGGCACGCCGACATCGAATCGTTCCTCGAACTTCGCGAAAACACCGGCGACCTTTCTCGCCGCACCTACAACCTGAATCTGGCGAACTGGATTCCCGACCTCTTCATGCAGCGCGTCGAAGCGGACGGCATCTGGTCTCTGTTCGATCCAAAGGATGTCCCTGAGCTTCCCGATCTGTACGGCGATGCGTTCACCGAAGCCTACGAAAACGCCGAGGCCGATAAGGTCTATCACCGCCAGATAAAGGCTCGTGACCTGTACGCACGCATGATGCGCTCGTTGGCCGAGACCGGTAATGGATGGATGACCTTCAAGGACGCAACGAACCTGAAGTGCAATCAGACCGGCAAGCCTGGCAATGTCGTTCACTTGTCGAATCTCTGCACCGAGATCACCGAAGTCACGTCCCAAGATCAAACCGCAGTCTGCAACCTGGGGTCTATCAATCTAGCGCGCCACGTGACCACGAACGATAGTGGTGCTCCCTGCTTCGACTTTGAAAAGCTTGCAGCAACCGTGCGGACCGCGATCCCGATGCTCGATCGCGTCATCGACATCAACTACTATCCGATTGCACAGGCGGCCAGTTCGAACGCACAGTGGCGACCGGTGGGCCTGGGTTTGATGGGGCTGCAGGATGTTTTCTTTCAACTTCATCTGCCCTTCGATTCACCGGAGGCTCAGTCTCTTTCGACGAAGATCCAGGAGGAGATTTACTATCACGCGCTTGTGGCCTCCTGTGAGCTTGCCGAGAAGAACGGACCCCACGAGACCTTCGCCGATACTCGTCTCGCACAAGGCCACTTCCAGTTCGATCTCTGGAACGTAAAGCCTTGTGAGTCCGAGCGGTGGGACGCGCTGCGAACACGCATCATGCGTAGCGGTGTTCGCAACTCGCTGGTCATCGCTATCGCTCCCACAGCCACGATAGCGTCCATCGTCGGCTGCTACGAGTGCATCGAGCCGCAGATCTCAAACCTCTTCAAGCGGGAGACACTATCGGGTGAGTTCCTCCAGGTCAACCGTTATCTGATCGAGGAGTTGCAACTGCGTGGCCTTTGGACAGAGAAGATGCGGACGCGTCTCAAGTTGTCTGAAGGCTCCGTGCAGGGTATTGCCGAACTTCCTGATGACCTCAAGCTTTTGTACCGCACCGTTTGGGAGGTTCCGATGCGCTCGCTGGTCGACATGGCTGCGGCGCGCAACGCATTCATCGACCAGTCGCAGTCACTCAACCTCTTCGCAGAATCGCCAAACATTGGCAGACTCTCGTCAATGTATATGTATGCATGGAAAAAAGGTTTGAAGACCACGTACTATCTCCGCTCACGTCCAGCGACGAAGATCGCGAAGACAACCGTCCAGAGTCATACACGTCCGTCAGCGGAGCCAGTTCCGGCTACGAGCTCTTCTGCTGGGGCGGCAACCTGCTCACTTGAAAACCCTGGGTCTTGCGAGGCCTGTCAGTAGGGCTCTGTTCGCTGCGGCTTTTCCACTCACAATTGCCTCTCTATACCCTGAAAGCGAGTTTCCATGACCTCGATTACCACTCCCCGCAGCTCGTCGTCGTCCTTTACCGCCCCCGATCGCATACTCGATCCGGGCCTTTGCCTGACCCTGCGGCCGATGCGTTTCCCCGCGTTTTATGATATGTTTCGCGACGGCATCAAGAACACCTGGACCGTTGAAGAGGTCGACTTTCAAACGGATCTCGTAGATCTGAAGCAGCGCCTTTCGTCCGCCGAGGTGCACGTCATACAGCGTCTGGTAGCCTTCTTCGCGACCGGTGATAGTATCGTCTCCAACAATCTAGTACTGAACCTCTACAAGCACATCAACTCCCCGGAGGCCCGCCTGTATCTTTCGCGGCAGCTCTTCGAGGAGGCGGTACACGTTCAGTTCTACCTCACACTCCTCGACAACTATGTTCCCGTTCCTGAGGAGCGTGCCGCAGCATTTGCAGCTGTCGAAAACATTCCGTCTATCTCAAAGAAGGCCGATTTCTGCATGAAGTGGATGGACTCCATTCAGGAGCTCGAGCAGCTCGAGACTCGCAAACATCGGCGCCAGTTCCTGCTGAACCTGATCTGTTTCGCCGCGTGCATCGAAGGACTTTTCTTTTTTGCAGCTTTTGCCTACGTCTATTTCTTTCGATCGAAGGGTCTTTTGCACGGCCTCGCTGCTGGCACCAACTGGGTATTCCGTGATGAGAGCTGCCACCTTGAGTTTGCTTTCGAGGTTGTCAATGTTGTGCGAGCACAGGAGCCTGACCTCTGGGACGCAGAGTTGGAAGCACAGATTGTTGAGATGCTTCACGAGGCTGTCGACGCTGAGGCTCAGTTTGCTGAGGACCTCTTATCCGGTGGCGTCGCTGGACTATCACTTCGTGACATGCGTCAGTATCTGGGATACGTGGCCGATTCCAGACTCCAACGCCTCGGTATCGCTCCGGCCTTCCATGCAAAGAATCCTTTCTCGTTTATGGATTTGCAAGACGTGCAGGAGCTGACGAACTTTTTTGAGCGTCGCGTCTCCGCCTATCAAAGTGCGGTGCAGGGAGAAGTTCGCTTTCATGAAGACTTCTGATTCCGAGCTGATTGAGATGTCTAGCTTAGGATAGGTTGAGCCCCATCCTCACGCGAGGATGGGGGCCGCTTCCAGCTGAACGCATCCTCTAACTTTGCGTCAGGGATGCGTGCAAT
>JAOAPI010000101.1 GCA_025462865.1 Candidatus Sulfotelmatobacter sp.
GAAATCTGGAGAGTCTGTGGCCATCGAATCCTTCCATGGGGCACGTGTTGAGCCCGAGTGCTTCGGCGGCAATCATCAGATTCTCACATGCCAACGATGTACTCTTCATTGCCCACTTTAACAAGTCCTGTCGAAATAATGGTGGCATTCCGATCGTCTTCCACAAATTCAGCAGTCGAAAAATTGCCCACTTGACCGCCCCAAAAATGCCCAACGGTCCTGGCATGAACAGAATCCGGCCGATCTTTGCCGTTCGCTCGTAATCTCGGACTTTGGCATCGCTGAAGCCGCTCCTGCGCATCCACTCCAACTGGGCTTGCGAGGTCGCCGCCAGCGACCCGATGTCGGCTACCGCAATCACCAGCGCCGACGCCGTTGCTGCAGGCATCTGTCCAAGGCAGAGTTTCGCCGCGGTTGCCTTGCTCGGCGACGATTCTAGCCAAAAGAACCGGTACGGTTGCGTATTGAAACTGGAGGGAGCATGGCGGGCTGCATCGAGAATTTGTTCGCGGAGTGCTTGTGGGATTTCGACCGGCACAAAGGCCTTGACTGCTCGCCTATGGAAGAGCATTTGCAAGATGTCGCTCATGGTGTTCCTATGTTGCTATTACAACATAATGGTGTTGCACATGCAACATACACAATGACACCAGCAGTGGAGTAGCTACCTGTTTTATGCATACGAAGAGGCGGGATTGGTTCGGATCAACTACTGGTGTCGGCGAAAAGCCCCACTTCTCGCAAAGAACGCGAGAAATGGGGCAGTCAGCGCATACGAACAACCTGCAGCAACCAGTCTTCCTCGGTGCGACGAAGATTGCTGCAATTTCCATGAGTCACTAGAGGCAAGGCTACCCGGTGTTGTGCAAACCGGCGGCGATGCCATTGATGGTGGCGCCAAGAGGATAGTCAAGTTCAGCGCTGTTGAGGCCCGCTTGCTTGCGACGCAGCAGTTCAACCTGGATCAGGCTCATGGGGTCCACATAAGGGTTGCGCAAGCGGATCGACCGAGCCAGCACGCGATTCTTTTCCAGCAATTCCCGTTGCCCCGACACTTGCAGAACCAAGCGGCGGGTGCGAATGAATTCTTCTTCCAGCAAAGCGAACACACGCGTCCGCAGGTCCGCGTTTCTGACCAGTCCGGAATAAAGCCGCGCAATATCCAAATCGGCTTTCGCCATGCCCAGTTCAACATTACGAATCAATTCGGAGAACAGATCGAAACGCTGGGTCATTTGGCCAAGCAGCTTCTGATGGCCGCTACTTTTTTCGGCGAAGCGCTCAAGAGCGTGTCCAACACCAAACCAGGCAGGGACGGCGTGACGGCTCTGCATCCAGCCAAAAACCCAGGGGATGGCTCGAAGGTCGTCGAGGCTGCGCCCTTTGCTTCTACGAGAAGGGCGCGAGCCGATGCGGGCAGTATCTAATTCATTTACGGGAGTGGCCTGCTCGAAATACTCGAGAACTTCAGCATTGTCGGCGATATGGCTTCTATAAAATTGATAGGCATCGCTGGATATTTCTTCCATCGCTTCCTCCCAGCGATTCTGGTCCTCGGCGTTCCGGGAGGCGGGCCTTACCAGCGACTCCAAGCTGGCTGCGATCATCTGTTCAAGATTCCAGGCAGCGAGCGCAGAGTCGGAATATTTCCAGTTCAACACCTCGCCTTGCTCGGTTATGCGGATGCGCCCGGAAAAACATCCGTGGGGCTGAGCCAGGATTGCGGAATGCGTCGGTCCGCCGCCGCGGCCTACGGTGCCGCCACGGCCATGAAAGAGTCGCAGTTTCACATCGCACTCCTGAGCCGCGCGATGCAGCTCACGATGAGTTTTATAAATTTCCCACGTGCTGGTAAGCATCCCTCCATCTTTATTGGAATCCGAGTAGCCGAGCATGACTTCCTGCCAGCGTCCCCAGGAATCGAGTAAAGGCTGGTATTCCGGACGCCGCCACAAAAGGCGCATCACGCCGCCCGCCGAGCGGAGCGCCTGAATGGATTCGAACAATGGAACCGGCATTAGACCGGGATCTTCGGCGGATGCCGGCACTTGAACCTGGCAGGCCTGCGCGAGGCGAACCACAGTCAACACATCGTTCTCGTTATCCGCGCCGCTGACAATGTAACGGCTGATTGCGGATGCAGCATGCGCACGCTTAAGGCGCGCGATTGTGCGGAAGGTCTCGGTTACGTCCTGGGTTATCGCGGAGCCTTCGTTCTGCAGTTGCGAGAGGCCTTTGTTTTTGCCGAGCGTGGGCTGGATCTCCGCCAGTGCCTGGGCGTGCACTCGAGCGTGTTGCCGTATATCGAGCTCATGAAGATGAAAGCCGAAGGTCTTCAGCTTGCGCAGGAGAGGGTCGACGCAATACCGCGCCAGCCGCTCGCCCCTATGGGCCAGCAGGCTGTCGCGCACCAACATGAGATCGTGCCCGAACTCAGCACGACTGTAGGTAACATAATGCTCGGGTTCGCGGCTCTGTTGCAATTTGTGCCGAACGTAAGCAAGAAACCGGCGGTAGCTCTCGGCGACATTCTGTTTTCCCCAGGGCAGGTGTACGTCGCGAAGGTCTCGCTCAAAAACCTGAAGACGAGCAAGCATCTGTGGGGACGCTCCGATCTGACGTAGAGAGGTGCTCAGGCGGTCACTGATGGTTTGGACATCGCCAATGTATTCCTGGAGAATCACACCGCGCGCCAATGCGAGCGCTTCCTCAGTGCACGGGGGCTTGACCAAAGGGTTGCCATCGCGATCGCCCCCAATCCACGAACCGAAGTGGATTAAGTTCGGCAGCTCGCTTTCATCCAGAGCGCAGGCATAGACATGCTGAAATGACTGTGCGAGTCCCGCATAAAGCGCGGG
Organism: Candidatus Sulfotelmatobacter sp.; assembly: GCA_025462865.1. Lineage (GTDB taxonomy): Bacteria > Acidobacteriota > Terriglobia > Terriglobales > Acidobacteriaceae > Sulfotelmatobacter. The sequence goes on from JAOAPI010000101.1 coordinate 2,859, forward strand.
CAGAGCGCGGAACAGAGACAGCGGAAAATACCGCAGTCCCATGCGAATCTCGTCGTTCACAGTAGGCTTGGCATTCCGCACCTCGTCCGTCTGCCATAGCGCAGTGATTTCCGCGCGGATAACATCATCACAGTTCTCTTTTTCTGCCGGGGTGAGCGACAGCCGATCCATACGTTCCAATTGCTCCGCGATGCGGCCCAGTTTGAGCAACACGGTACCGCGCGCAGCCTCGGTGGGATGCGCAGTGAATACGGGAGTAACTTTAATTGCCTGCAAAGCGGCCAACGCCTGTTTCGCGGAAAGCCCGGCATGCTTCAGGCGCAACAGCGTTCCGTGAAAAGAAGCCGCGGGAGGACCGTTCTCCGGGCCAGACTGGGATGCGCGCCATCTCCGTTTGCGGTGGTTGGTTTCGGCGAGATTCGTGAGGCCAAAGTAAATCGCAAAGGCTTTGGTGACCTGATAAGTTCTTTCAAGAGTCATCCTGGCGATCACTTCTTGAGCCTGCACTACAAGTTCGCTTGCGTTCGCGACGCCCCGGTAAATGCGGTAGCGATGTTCGATCATGAGTCGCCGTAACGTTTCCACGGTGTCGAAGAGTTCCTGGCCTGCCTGCTCGACTAACACTTGTCCCAGAAGCGCGCCCAAAGCGCTGACGTCCCGCCGCAACGGATAATCTTTTGCCGGGGTCTCTGAGTGGCCGGCGAATTCCGATGGCAAGTTCGAGATCGCGTTGGAATCCTTATCTGACATCACAGCTGATCCTCATGATTGTAATTAGAAGCGGGGATTTCTTCCGAGACGCCACTCTATCGGTAAGGGCACTGAAATCACAATCGGTGACAGACCGAAGCTACCGGTCCTATGCATACGGAGAGGCGGGGTTGGTTCGGATCAACGACTGGATTTGGTGGGAGGAGAAAATTCGGCGGAGCGCAGGCTGAGGGTTTGGTAGGGTGTCGGCGAAAAGCCCCACTTCTCGCAAAGAACGCGAGAAATGGGGCATCCGGCTGGCTTTGAGGGCGGCCTTTGTGGCCAAGATGGTGCATATTCCGAAGTCGCGGCGGATGAGACTATTCCGTTCCTTTGTCCGGAGCCGGGTAGAAAAGAAGCTCGCGCACCTCACCGGCCACATCGCAGGCGATGGCGGCCTTCTTCGCCCATGCCAGCGCCTCGTCGATATCAGCGCATTCCAGTATCCAAAATCCACCCATGTGCTCCTTGGTGCCCGTCGGTGACGAGCACCCTGCCGTCGGGCTGCTTCCGCAGCGTCTTTGCGTTGGCGGCCGGGGAAATGCCGCAGGCGAACTTCCTGGCGCCGGCAGCAATCAATTCGCGGTTGAGCGCGTGGATCTCGTCCATCATCGCTTCAGTTACGGTGGACGGGTCGAAGTTGTCGGGAAGGTAGTTAGCAACCAGATACTGTGGCATGAATTTTTCTCCTTGGTTCCTTTGGCTTGTTTTCTTGTGGCCTGTTTCCGATGACTCGTTTCCTGTTCACTGAGGAACCGTAGCTCATCGTTCTTTTGGCCTATAGTCGTTGGGGAGATGGAAAATCGACAGCTATCCCAATTTTTATTTCAGCTGCCGACTTCGCTCTTGCAGGAATTGCTCAGATTTTTCTGTCACTGTTTCAAGTAACGAAGCGCAACACTTCCTGATTTAAAAATCTTCGATTCGACAAGTTTCAGTTGTAATTTCTCCGGGAGGCTGACGCCTTCCAACAACCGTCTCCCTTCTCCTGCGATGATTGGCCCAACGACGACAAAACTGGGGGACAGACGGGACATTCCCCAATTTCCACTCGTCGAAAAATTGGGGAACGTTCCGTCCGTCCCCGGTTTTGTCGTCGCAGTTTTTTCTGTCACTGTTTCAAGTAACGAAGCGCAACACATCCTGATTTAAAGATCTTTGACTCAACAAGTTTCAGTTGTAAGCTCTCCCGCAGGCTGGCACCTTCTAACAGCCGTCTCCCTTCTCCTGCAAGGATTGGCCCAACGACAAAACGACATTCGTCAACCAGACCAAGCTCCATCAGTTGTGAAGGAACATCCACACCGCCGACCAAAATATTTTTGCCTTGTTCTTGTTTCAATTTAAGTATCTCGTCGCGAAGGTTCGTGCGAACAATTCTCGTATTTTTATCTTCTGCGCTGGCCAATGATCGTGAAAAAACAATCTTGTTGAGGGAATCAAATGCTTGACCAAATTCTTTGTCTACTTTTGTCGAAGAAGGGTCTTTTGCGACATCAGGCCAATAAGGAACCATCAATTGATAGGTTTTACGCCCATAGACGAGCACGCCAGCATCCTCTCGCAAGAGGCGCGTGTAGTGCTCAAGTAGTTCGTCATCGGCAACTTGTTTGGTGTGGTCGCAGCAGCCATCCAGAGTAATGTTGATTGCGTAGATTACATTTCTCATTGGATCCCCTTTAAATGTTGTCGGCCACCCACCATCACTTGCTTTCGGCGGGTGGCCCGCCTGGAGAGTTTTTTTACAGGCGCATCTCAGCGGCGACGTCGTCGCCGAACTTCTTTTGGATCTCCTTTTGGGTCTCGGGATCGAAGTCGGTTAGATCAAACATCCGGCGAACTTCGACCATTTCGTTATCCTTTCCGGGGATGCGCGAGGCCCATTCGAGCGCCTCTTCGCGCGACTTCACCTGGATGATCCAGTAGCCGCCGATCACTTCCTTCGTTTCGGTAAACGGGCCGTCGGTAACCTTCGATTTTCCGCTCTTGAAGGTGACGCGCGCGCTCATCGTCGCGGGCGGGGTCAGCCCGTCGAGAGCGAGCAGCACGCCGGCTTTTCCTAGTTCCTCGTTGTACTTGCCCATTGCCTCCATCTCTTTGAAGTTGGGTACCCAGCCGGGTTTTGCGTTTTCGTAGCTTTTCGGAAACATGATCATCATGAAGCGCATAGCGTTCTCCTTGTTGGAATAAGTATTGTGTGTTGTGCGGACACCGTATCAGTGCCGCTACTTTTATATAAGAGCCAGGACCGCGCTGGGCCTGAAAAGTTGCCAGACGCCAGGTGCGCGGTGCGGCTCCACTTACTAGTCGAACGGGGTGGCGGGGAATCGACATGCGATTTGCAGATTTTGAGATAAACCGGGGGGAGGATCAACCCGGACGATAAACCGGGGACAGACGGGACGTTCACCTAATGTTTGCTGCCGAGAAATCGGGGTCAGTCCCGTCTGTCCCCGAATTGTTCCGAATTGTTCCCATAGTCAGTATTCTTCGGGTAAAAATGGGTAGAAATAGGAGACAGACGGGACGTTTCTCCTGACGGGAAATTGGGAGGATAAACCGGGATAAACCGGGGACAGACGGGACTGACCCCAATTTAAGCCCTGAAAAAGGGGGAACGTCCCGTCTGTCCCTGCATTTCCTTCCATTCAGAACGACTTCCCACGGTACGTCGCGAATCTAGGACGTGGCAGGTGCGACCGCGACTGTAGATAAAGACGTTTCAAAACCGTTATATTCTTGGGCCCTTTGCGATCGGCGCGATTGTGCTTGCCTGGCCACTCTCTCGATGGCTACTCTTAGCGGGTTTCCCTAGAGGGAGTTGCCATGAAGCGTTCCTGGCTGTACTCGCTTATTGTTGTGGTCGGCGTCTGCTCCGGCAGTGCATCGGCGACCGAGGCGAGCGTGATTCTGGTAAACGGAAAGGTATGGACCGAAAATCCGGTGCAGCGCACCGCCCAGGCTGTGGCGCTCGATGGTGCCAGAATCCTCGCGGTTGGCGATAACGCAGCGATTCGAAAACTCGCCGGCCACGACACCCGTATCATCGATCTCGGCGGGCGCCTTCTCCTGCCGGGCTTCAATGACTCCCACGTGCATTTCCTCATTGGCGGTGGATCGTTGATCAGCGTGCATCTTGGGACCGCGAACAGCCAGGCCGAATTCAAGGAGCGCATCGCTCAATTCGCCACAACCCTGCCCAAAGGTGCGTGGCTTCGCAACGGGCTTTGGGACCATCAACGCTGGAATCCGCCAGTTCTACCCAGCCACCAGTTGATTGACGATGTTTGCGGCGATCATCCGGCATTCCTGTGGCGACTGGATGGTCACATGGCTCTTGTGAATGCGCAGGCCATGAAACTCGCCGGTATCGACCGAAACACGAAGGATGTGCCGGGCGGCGAAATCGAGCGCGACAAAGATGGCAACCCGACCGGCATTCTCAAAGACGCTGCCACTGCTCTCGTCGCGCGCGTCATACCTCGGGCGTCTCCCGAGGAAGACGACCAGGCCATGGAAGCAGCCATGCGCGAAGCAGCAGCTCACGGCGTAACCAGCGTGCAGAACATGGCCAACACTTCTGAGGACACCAGCCAACCGGACAATTTTCGCGAGTTTCAGAAGATGGAGCGCGCCGGCAAATTGACGGTCCGCATCTATGAGGCTCTTCCCGTCCGAGACTGGAAGACGCTGGCCGATGCCGGCATCGTTGCGCCTTTTGGCAGTGCTTATCTCCGGCTCGGCAATCTGAAAGCCTTCGCGGATGGCGCCCTTGGTTCTGAAACTGCCTGGATGGATGAGCCATTCACTAACAATCCAGCAAAGAGCGGACTCGCCAGTCCCGATCTTCTCGATGTCGAGCATTTCTATGAGTCAATGCGGCAGGCCGACAAGGCCGGACTCCAGCTTACGATTCACGCCATCGGTGATCGCGCCAATCGCACGATACTCGATCTCTATGGCCGTTTGGAAAAAGACAATGGCCCCGCCGATCGCCGATCCCGTATCGAACATGTGCAGCACGTTCATCCGGAGGATTACGCGCGCTTCGCAAAGCTCGGCGTCATCGCTTCTATGCAGCCCTTCCACGCAATTGATGACGGCAGGTGGGCTGAAACCATCATTGGGCCGAAGCGTATCAAGTCGAGCTATGCCTGGAAATCCCTGGTGGATGCAGGCGCAAAACTTGCTTTCGGTTCCGACTGGCCAGTCGCACCATTGGATCCAGTGATGGGCATCTATGCTGCCACTACGCGACGCACCCTCGACGGAAAAAACCCTAACGGCTGGATCCCGGAACAGCGCATCAGCGTTGCGCAGGCAGTCCATGCCTACACCATGGGGTCCGCCTTCGCCGAACACCAGGAAACGGTCAAGGGATCCATCGAACCGGGCAAACTGGCAGACTTGGTGGTGCTCTCTGACGACATCTTCACAATCCCGCCGGAGGCGATCGAGAAGACTAGAGTCGATATGACCATCTTCGATGGCAAGGTGATCTATCAGCGTTGAGAGGGACCGGTCGCCAGGTCCGATTGAGACTTAGTCTTGAGAAACCCACAAGCGAACTTGTATGCAGATTCCTGCGCATTAATGAAGCCGCAAAAATGGCGGGGAAATCTCTGGACGGGTATATACTGTGGGCCCGTTGAGAGTTAAAGCGGGAAATTCCGAGTAACTTCCAGTTGTTCAATCTCCAAACAATTCGCGGGGTATATATGCGGCATACTGCGTTGAGACTTGCTCTCGTTCTCATGATCATGGTTGTTGCGGCGGCGCCTGTGTGGGCGCAGTGGAACACTCCGACCATTGATGGCTCCATTGCATCCGGCGAATATGGATCGAATAACTCGCTGGGGAATGCGGGCAATACCGGCCAGACGTGGTACATGACATGGGATGCGACGAATCTCTACGTCGGGATTGTGAACGCGAATATTAGCGAATCCGCGGTGATTTACGTCGCGGGTAATCCGCAGAATCCGCCTACCTGTTGCAGCAACGCAGATGGAAATCTGACAGGTTTTAACTACGATGGCACCGATTTCGCCTCGCTGCCCTTCCGCGCGAAATTCGTTACGTATGCCAAGACCGATTACCGCGAGTACCGTAACTCGGACGGCGCCGGGGGATGGACCTCGCCCGTTTCCTACTACGGTAGCTATGCAGACAACGGCAGTAACCAGAACACCCGCGAAGTCGCGATCCCCTGGAACGCCATCACGAGCGGCGGAGGAATACCCTCTACTTTTGTTTTCTTCGGATATCTGACCTCGAGCGGCGGTTACGTCTACGGTCAGGTTCCAAACGACAACAACATTGGAGGATTCTCCGGAGCCAGCGCCACTGCGACGCAATACTTCGCCGTGGTGAATACGAACAATGGTACGAGTACACCGCCGTTTTCGATGGAGCAGCCGGCGGGTTTCAGCGCCTCAGATAAGGCCGGCTTCTACCACAATACATTTGACCCGTTCTATCGCGATCAGGAAGGCGCCGTTCCCGAGAACACGCAGGTTACGCTGCGCTTTCGCACGCTGCACTCGAGCGGCATTTGGGGTTTGACGCTCCGTGCTTACCTGTTCGACACCGCGTCGGGCACAACCACGGGGCCGGTCGATACGGCGATGCCGTTTGATCAGAACATCACGCTCAACGGGACCGAATACGACGTTTGGAAAACAAGCCTCACGACGCCGTCCGCCCCAACGGTTTTCTACTACAAGTTCAAGATCAATCGGGATACGACCAATGGCTGGTACAGCGACGACTATTTGGATGACAACGACAACGTTCACAAAGACGGCACCGGAGCGTCCACCGACGGCGAACCGTTCCCGTCATTTCAGATCACGGTCTACAATCCCGCCTTCACAACACCGGCGTGGCTGCATGGCTCAAACGTCTATCACATCCTGCCTGACCGTTTTCGCAATGGCGACCAGACCAACGACTACTGCCGCGCGGGATCGACGACGGGGTGTCCGACCTACTATGGCAGCCAGCAGGCTTTCACCTATGGCCAGTGGAATACCCAGATCTGCGATCCTCGCAGTTCTACCTCCGGCTGCTTAGGCGAGTACAGCAACCAGTTCTACGGCGGCGACCTGCTCGGCATTCAAAACGAATTGGACTACATCCAGTCGTTGGGCATGGACACCATATACATGAATCCGATTTTCTCCGCGCGCTCGTACCACCGTTACGACACGGACAATTATCTCCACATTGATCCAGCATTGGGCGGAGATAGCGCCTTTGCCTCGCTTGCTACTGAGACGAACCGGCGCGGCATGCAACTCATCCTCGACGGCGTGTTCAACCACGCATCGTCCGACGGCATGTACTTCGACCGCTACGACCGCAACGGAGGCATAGCTCCTAATATCGGAGCGTGTCTATCGCTCGGCTCGCAGTGGAGAACCTGGTTCAACTTCACCGACAACAATGTGCCCTGCCAGTCCGCCGACTATATCGGGTGGTTCGGACTCGACAGCCTCCCAACCTTCAATCATACGATTGACGGTGTGAAGGACTTCTTCTACCGCGCTCCCGGCAATGTGACCCAACACTGGTACAACCAGGGTGCATCGGGATGGCGCTTTGATGTCGCCGACGACGGCAACTTCCCCCACTCCTGGTGGGTCGACTATCGCACTTACGCCAAGTCCTACAACAATAACGGCCCGCTGATCGGCGAGATCTGGCCCAATGCAAGCCAGTGGCTGGCTGGCGACCAGATGGACGCAGTGATGAACTATCGCTTCCGCAAGAACATTACTGGGTTCGTGCGGAACGCCGAATGGCACGACGACAACAATAACGGCACGAATGACATCCCGGGACTTACGCCAAGCCAGTTCGACAACGCTATACGCGCGGTGCGGGATGACTATCCTCCGCAGGCCACCGCCGCGATGTTGAACTTGCTGGATTCGCATGATGTGAATCGAGCACTGTACGTGATGACAGAGAGCGGCGACACGGGCCTGGTTCAGGCCACGGAGCGGCTTCAATTGGCGGCGCTGTTCCAGTTCACCTACATCGGTGCACCGATGGTGTATTACGGCGACGAGGTCGCTGTGAACTCACCTTCTCTGGCCAGCAGCGGCAATGGGCCGCTCGGCGATCCCTATACGCGACCGCCGTACCCGTGGACCGACCAGCCGGGCGATCCCAGTATCTACGGACCGCCGAATGCCAATGTACAGTCGTACTACACGACGCTGGCGCACCTGCGCAAACAATATCCGGCGCTACGGGACGGTTCGTTTATCACACTCTTGACCGGCGACACGCAAGAGGCAACAAGTGCGTCGAACACGTACGCCTATGCGCGTGTGCTCAATGGCTACGAAACAGCGCTGGTCGCGCTGAACAATGGCTCAGCCAGCAACGCAGCAACCATCCCGGTGGGCGGCCTGTTCAATGAAGGCTCGCAATTGCAAGACGCCATCAGCGGTGCGACGTACTCCGTGAGCGGAGGCAACGTGGCGCTTACACTCGCAGCCGACACGGGAGTCGTGCTGCTGCCTGCGCCAGTGAATGTGGATCTCATAGCGCCGGTGGGGTCGATCAGCACGAACCCTTCGGCCAACGGAAACGGCTGGATCAACTCGAGTCCGGTTAGCGTAAATCTGAGCGCCACCGATGCCGGCAGCGGCGTCCAACAACTACGTTATTGGATCAACAATGGTCAGGTGACGGTAGTCGCGGGAAGCAGCGCCTCGACGCAAATTAGCGGTGAGGGCGCGAACACCGTGAACCTGCGTGCACTCGACAACGCTGGCAATATCAGCTCGCTGGTGAGCCAGCCGGTAAAAATCGACCTTACGCCTCCAGCAGTGAACGTCTCCGCCAGTCCGTCGTCGATCTGGCCACCGAACGGCAAGATGGTTACTGTCACTGTTTCCGGCAGCATCACGGATAACTTGTCAGGGGTTGACACCAGCATCGCCACCTTTGCGGTGGTGGACGAATATGGCATTGTTAATCCGAATGGTCGAGTAACGTTGGGACCTGGTGGAAGCTACACGTTCACAGTCTCACTTCAGGCGTCACGAAATGGAAGCGACAAGGACGGTAGACAGTACGTGATCACTGTTAGCGCCAAGGATTTGGCCGGCAACCTCGGTTCGGCAGCGACTACTATCACCGTACCCCACGACCAGGTGCATTAGAAAGCTAACGGGCCGAGTTGTGGCTCTACGCGGAAGACTCCTGGAGTACTTCCCGATAGCTTGGAACACCGTGGAAGGACGGGTTGCGGTCGTCGCGGGAGCACTTGCGGGTTCCTCTCATTTGCGAATGAAGGAGTCGCGGCCATGAAGTGGGAGGTGCTGCGATTGAGATGAATGCTCTGACGATCTTCGGCCTCTTCGCAGTCACCGCAATGCTGATCTTCTATGCGCTGGAGAAACGCAGTTCGTGGTTCGTCTTGGCATTCTCGTTTTCCTGCTTGCTGGGATCGGCATACGGATTTCTGCAGGGGGCTTGGCCGTTTGGCTTGCTAGAGGCTGCGTGGGCAGTCGTCGCTGCTCGGCGATGGTGGTTGCTTAAGAATTTCAATAGATGACGACAGGGGGTTTACTTAAGTCGTATGCCGAGGCGTTCGTCAAGAGCAGGAGGAACGATGGCGACAGACGATTTAGGCCGCCGCTTTGATGAGATATTGGCCGATAAAACCGAGGGCTCAAATATCCACGATTTCGCGCTTCGTAGAGCTGTCGCTTCTCTCGGAAAGTCAGTCATCCGGCTGGATGCGTCGAGCACAAGGTTGTGGAGGGTGAATATTGCTCTTACCGCTGTCATGCTCTTCCTAGCCTTAATCCAGGTGTGCCTTATGCTTCGAGGAAAGCTATGAGCTTTTCGGCGTGTGGCGTGCCGCTGCGACCACTTGCACTGATGCGCTTCTGTCCCAGGATCAGGCAATTCTAGAATCGGTGGCCATTCGGAAGTTGAAAAACCGAGAGCAGAAGCTCCTCTTTGAGCCTCGGACCCTGCTCGCACGAAAGGGTCGTTGGACTGCTCAGGACTTACACCGCCCAAGAGCGCCGTTTCAGCCCCGTTGCAACAACGGCCTTAGCTCCCGGATGTCTTTCACTTTGTCGAGTTGGAGCATGCGCTCGATCAACTTCGAACAATCCGCGGCTCCCAGCACCGGCGTCATCAGGTCGCGTGCTTTCGCAACTACTTCTTCGCGTGGCATTGGATTGTCAGGCGTCCCACGAACCGCGTCGACCCGCTCGCTGAGCTGCGTCCCGTCCTTCAAAGTAACTTCAACGATCGCGACTCGCACCGGAATAAGTTTTTCCAGCGCTTCGTCCGGCACAAGCTCCACCTTGGCGCGCACGGCGAGCACCGCTGGATCCTGCATCCGCGCTTTGTCGTGCGCCGCGCGGAAGTTGACAGTCTTGTCTAGCACCATGATGGCCACCAGATGCTGCAGACAAATATCCGGCATGTCGCGGTTATTGACCGTGTAGGCGGCGCTGGTGGCGGCGCGTACCACGACTTTCTGCACCTGATCCGCTTCAAAGGGATGCTTCTTCCGCATATTATCCAACGCATCCAGCGGCGCCTGGATCGGACCTCCCGTCGTCCACTTCTTCAGCGTCGTCAGCACCACTTCGTAACGCTCACCAAGCTCATTGATCAGCGCGGCCGGATCGGCCTTCGCGTTGTAGGATTCGACGAAATTGTTCGGACCGGCGAGAACATCGTTGACCCCACTCCATCCCGAATGAACAACCAACGCGGCGGTCACTCCATTGCGCGCGCCCATGCCTCCGAACACGAAAGCCTTCTCGATGTGCTCAGTGTCGCGCCGCCACGCCCCGATGCCCGCGCCCGCCTGCTGCGCTGCGTAGTCCAGAAGCCAGCGCATCTGCTGGGCATTTAAACTGGCAGCGCACCCAGCGGCGGCCGCCGCGCCCATGGTTCCGACTAGATTATGTGTTTCTTTCATACCCGGACCAATGGTCTTCATGCAACGCATGCAGATGTCATACCCCAGGGCCACGGCTCGCATGAAATGCGCGCCGCTGATGCCGAACTGCTCGCCCACGGCCAGCGCTGCTGGAACCACCGCGCAGCCGGGATGCGCTCCTCCCGCGGTGTAATCGTCGTCGCTTTCGTCAGAGTGAGCCAGTTGCCCGTTCGCCAAGGCCGCCTCGATCGGTCCGCACAGAACTTTCGAAGCCACCACCGTCGCGATTTTCTCTCCCCCGTAGTTCCGGGCGAACTTGATCGCTTCGCGTCCGGGAAGAAGGTCGGAGCCGGAGACCATGGCTGCCACCGTATCAAGGATATGGTGCTCCGTTTCCCGTAGCGCCTTCTCCGGCAATTCGCGATTGCGAGCCTCCGTCATGTAGGCGCTGAGCTTCTCCATAACCGGGCTGATCTCGGCTGCGGCCCACGCCGTCACCCGCGACAATGCTCCCGCGGCAATGATCCAGGCTGTATTCCGCAGCCAGCCGCGCCGGGTCAGTCCCAAGAATCCCTTACTCGACGGCGTATCCGCGCTCTGATCGTTTTTCATGGGCTTCATAGATATTTGTCTCCTCGATTGCACTATCGGGCAGGGAACATAAGCGGGCGGTTCCTGAACCGCCCCGCTTATCGCAACATGTTTCGCTGGTGTCTGGTGTCTTTTACTTTCCGTAGATTAGAAGATGTGCCGTTCCCGAAATCGCCGGACGCTTCCCCTTCGCGCCAGCAGGACCAAAATCAGATGTGCTCAGGAACAGGTTGTGGGTCTTTGGATCGATGGCCATGGTCTTGGCGCCATACTCCGTATTAATAGTCTCCACTGCGCTGAGTTTGTCAGCCGAGTCTTCGTGAAAGACGTGGATTTTCCCTGCGCGGCTCGAGGAAAACACCATGCCGGAGTCGGGATCAAAGACGTTCGAGTCCACTCCTTCGCTGATCGGGAGCGACTGAAGAACTTTACCGCTATCAACATCCAACATCACCAGCATTGCCGGCCCCCGGCCCGCCGAAAATAGCCGCCCGTGTTCCCGGTCCAGCGCTATCGCAACGGGCTCACCCGCCGGGGATACCTTCCAGCGCGATCTTACCGTGAGCGACTTCGTGTCGATGACCGCCACTTCGTTGGTCTCGGCAATGTTGTCGTAAACGATGCCGTTACCGTCGGGAACCGCCTGCTCCGGGGCGCCGCCCAGGTCCAGCGCCTTTACGACGGTTTCTTTCGCCGGATCGATGATGGTGGAATTCTTGCTGTCGCCGTTAAAAGTGAAGATCAGCTTGGAGGCTGGGTCGTACAAAATCGCGTCTGTGTCCGGATAGCTTTTGATTTCGCCCGTCTTCTTAAGCGTTTTCAAATCGAATACGACAACGCTGGCGGCTTCGCCGTCGGTGATGAATCCCTTGCCCAACTCCGGCACCAGCGCGACTCCGTGACACCGTTTAAGGCCGGAAATAGTGCCCAGAACCGAGAAGTTATCGGCATCCAGGATTTTGAACTCTGAACCGTGGCTCACGTAGATGCGGCGCGCATCGGCGTCAACGGTAATGTAGTCGAAGTACTCCGCGCCACCCGCGGCCTTTCCCAAAGGAACTTTCTTGACCAGGTGGTAACCGCTCGCCGGCGGAGCTGCCATCGCAACTACCCCGCAGAATATGAATAAGGTGCAAACCGCAAGCCTGCACATGCTCGAAACTCTCATGCTCGAAAGTGTCATGGAACCGCCTTCCCTATTTTTGAGAACTTTGTGTGAGGACCTTAGCCAGACCCGTTTGCGCCCGGGCGCATCTCCACTGGCTGAACCGATTCGACCAAACCATTCGGGTCACAGGCTTGCCAATAATAGCGATTCCAGATGAAGGATTTCTGAAAGCACGAGGTCGACACCAGTTGCGGCTGCCGTTACCTCCGTAACGTGCGGCGCTTACCTGATAGATTTAACCTTTCTATGGGCTTACGCCCGAGCTGCGGGTTGAGGAGACCCTTATCAACAACGCCACCACATTTCACGCTAACCGGGCAGCCTCCGCACGCGCCTTTGTTCATAGCCTGAACATCCTCATTAAGTACGCGCGCATGTATGGGTACGAACACAAGCGCACGGAAGGCCAGTTTGAAATCGCCTGGAAGGAACTACAGCAAGGCTTGCCGATCGCTGGAGACGGTGGATTCCTGCTTGGGGTTTCCGACAACATGTTGTTGCTGGATGGGGTGCCGCTAGAAACGGGACAGGTTGAGCGCAGTTTCGGTCAGCTCTTAAGTACTGCCGGACTCGCAAGCCTGCACTTTTCGAAAGACGTGACCATCGAAGACTTCACGCGACTGGTTCGCGCCTTCACGCTGGCCGGGTCCAAAGCACAGGATGTATCCAAGCAGATCAAAGAAGCGCTCAATTCTGGAAACAAGAAAAGCACGATCAAGATTAATGAAGTTAAGTTTGTGGCGGCCGATCCGCTGACCGGCGATATCAGCGTGGCGGCACAGATCGCTGCGCAAACCTTGGGACCGGAATTCAAGCAGTGGTTGAACGATCCACAGAAATTGCTGCAGCTTATTGCCGCGGCGGAAGGCGCCAACTCCGGAAGTGCAGGGCAAGCTGGTGGCACTTCGGTTCCGTTCGGAAGCGTTCCCAACGTGAGTGGGCATTGGGTTGAGGGGCCAGCTCCAGGAGCCGCTACGGGAACGGCGGCGGCGCCAGTGTGGGAAGGCGGAGTAGTACCTCTGCAGGAAGCAGAAGTTGTTCAGGCAATTCGTCTGCTGACCCGATTCGGCCAGGTGCAGGGCGATCCTAGTATTAGTCCGGAAGCTCTGCAGAAAGAAGTGGGCGAGACCGATTCGAACACGCGGCTGAACCTTCAACAGTTGCTGGGAAGTCTTGCGGCCAAAGCTACGGCTGAGAAGCAAGACGAAGATACGCCGCTGCTGATGAAAGCAGCTGAGCACATGGCAATCCGCTTCGCTCTGGAACGTTATTCCAAAGGCGAAGTGAAAGTGAACGCTGTGCACCAGATGATGGAGCACATGAGCCGGCAGATGGACTCGCTGCGCCAGATTCTGAAATTACAAGAAGACAAGATGAATAAGGCCGGAATCCTGGTGGAGTCGCATGCCGACATCCTGGACCGGATGTTCTGGGCCGAAGTGCCGGAGTCAGGAAAAAAGACGGTACTGCTTTCCAATGAAGCTCCGTGCGTGCCTCCGCGAAACCTGCGGCAGTTCCTGGAAGTTTTGCTGGATCGCGATGATAAGAAAACCTCCTCCGAAATTCTAGAGAATTATTCAGGTTGCCTGGGCACAAAGGACACGGAAGCCCGGCGCAAGACGGCCATTGGGCTGAGCCAGCTGGCCGATCTCTACGCGCGATTAGGTGGCGAAGCAATGGGCGGAGCGATCCGCAAAGTGACCGATCAATTGTGCGTGGAGAAAGATCCCGAGCTGCAGAGCTTGCTGAGCGCGGCTTTTGTGCGTCTCAGCCAGGAAGCCAGCGAGGCGAAGAATTACCAGGCGGTGAATGCGGTATGCGCCGGCATGGAGATGCTGCAACAGCAGCGTCCCATATTGGTGAGCGACCTGCGACCGCGAGTGGGCGTGGAGAACCGAATTCCAGAGTTCATTGAAGAAGCGTTGCGCGACGAAAAAGTGCCGAACGAACTGCTGATCGTGCTACGGCGTACGTCGCAAACCGGAGCAGAACATCTTGCCGATCGCTTCTTTCGCTGCATGCGCCGGGATGAATGCGACCGGATGGTCGAGCTTGTAAAAGAAATGGGAACGCCAGCTTTGGCGCAGTTGCGAGAAATTCTCCGAACTGGTCAGGCGCGGCAAGCTTCGGCGGTTGTGGGAATATTAAGCCGGCTGGATGTGGGAACACTGCTGGAACTTTTGCCCATGCGCCTGCCGGAATGGAATCGCTTCTACCACGACATCGTCGTTCGCCAGATCGCATACGGCGCCGCAGCGGACCGTGGGCGTACGCTGCTGGAGCTGGCAGAGGTGCTGGATTCGGTGGTGCTGCCTGAGGCCATTGACGAGATTGGGATGAGCGGTGATCTCACGGCGGCGCCGCCGCTGCTCGCTATGGGCCGGCCGGGCGAAGCGGCCTCCCGTTCTCCGTTTGTGCAACTGAAGGCCATCGAGTCCCTTGGGAGGCTTCGGGATACGGAAGGCCTGACGCTTTTGCGCGAGATTGTAGAAGCGAAGAAAACATTCGGATGGACTCATCACCGCGAGCTGAGAATTGCAGCGGCGCAGTCTCTCTCCAAGACCGACCCCCGCTACAGCAGCCAGATTCTTGCCGATAGCGGCATCGAACCGGCGGAGCTGGCAATTGCGCCTTTGGATACCGCTCCGGCGTGCCCCTGGGTACGGCAGCGGCGCTACGAACGAATGGTGCTGGCGCGTGCGGTCAGCGCTACGATTGGCAGCTCGTGGGGAAAGTCCCGCATTCTGATCCGCGAATTGAGTCTGGGCGGTGGCATGGGGACGAAGGAAGACAACCTGCGAATCGGCAGCGAAGCAGACCTGGAAATCTCCTTGGGAATGCGGACGAAAATCCGGGCGCATGTGCTACTACGCCGGGCGCGGGTGAACGAAGTGGGATTTGAGATTGTGAGTACGGATCTGGAAAGCCGCTATCGTTTGCGGCGATTGCTGGTGGAGGCCATCAACCGCGCTCCCAAACAAAGTGATCCGCAGTGGAGCGGGCAGCGGAAACTTTAGATAGTCTACAAGTTGAGAGAAAACTAAAGCCTCTGTCCGCAAATGCGAATAGAGGCTTTATCCTTGCGCGAAATCTACTTTACCTTCAGGAAGATAATCGCCAGAGTGTAGAGCGCCAGCGACTCAATCAAAACCAAGCCCAAAATGAGGGCGAACTGAATGCCAGGGCGAGCGGCAGGATTTCTGGCCAAAGACTCCGTGGCAGCGGCTACGGCCTTGCCTTGAGCAAGACCGCAGACTGCGGAGGCGATCGCCATTGAAAATCCAGCGGTGATTGCAATCCAGTTAGTCTCACTGCCCGTACCACCCTGCGCAAAGGCAGGCATGGCAAAGCACAGGGCTGACAGCATCATGAACAGATAACTCAATTTACGCATCGTGTAGTTTCTCCTTGTATCAATTTGCCGCCAGTGGGTGGTTGACGCCGTACCTTGCAGACGCCCTCACGCTTGCGGCCACAACTGTAAAGTCAGTGTTCTTCGGCGACCGCGCCGGAGACATAAATGATCGACAGCAGCATGAACACATAGGCCTGCAATACCGCGACGACGATGTGAAGGCCGCTGAAGATGATGGGAATGCCAATCGGAATCATGGAAAAAAATACGAGAGTGATCAAGTCTCCGGCAAAAATGTTTGCCCACAGACGAACTGTCAGCGACAGCAAACGGGCGAAATGGCTGACCACTTCAATTGGCAGCATCAGCGCCGCCAGAAAAATCCGGGCAATCAGAGGCATGCCTTCCATCGGAGGTCCGAAGAAATGCATGAGGTATTTCGGGCCGGCGTGTTTGAATCCTTGCGTGTGGTAATACACGAAGGCACAAATGGCGCAGCCCAGTGGTACTACCGGAACGCCGGTGGGGGATTCGAAACCGGGGATCAGCCCGATGAGGTTTGCTACCAGAATAAAAATAAACAAGATCGCAAAGAATGCGGTGTAAGGCTCACTGTGGTGGCCGATAATTTCACGGCTCTGGTCAAGGACAAAGCCCTCAATACTCTCGAATGTATGTTGCAAGCCGTTGGGGGAGTCCACCGAAAGGCGGGACCTCAGAAGGAAGAAAAGAGCCAACAGAAAAAAGAACACCAGAAGTTCCATGGCTACGGAATTCGGGATGGGTGCCGCCGGATGTTTGGGAGCGATATGAATGGCCTGCAAGAACGAAGTAACAGGTCCCGCAAAAAGGCGGTTCAGAATGGCGGTGAACCAGAGTTGTTCGGGCATAGGCCTGACGACGAGAGCTCCTGGATTATTTTCGCAACCCTTTGACAGTGGGTTGCTCAGTTCTTCCGTACTAAGGCTACATAAGCTTCATAAGTAGCTTCGCAAGCGATTGCGCCAATGGGCAGGAACAAACCAACAAACAGCCCCCCAAGGCTCGCGGGAAAACTGGTTAATATACCATACGCAGCAGCGCCCATCAAAACATAGCGCAGCAGAAATCGAGCGACAGTTCCCTTCCCCGATTGCGCTTTGCCTGCATTGGTGACGCGATCGGCTAGTCCGGTTACGCCACTCTTCAGCCAATGAAAATTTAGAAAAGCAATCACGGACCCGGCGAGAAAGCCCAGGGCAGGTGAAACTCCGAAACGCCACCAGCCGATTGCAGCGAGTATCAATCCCAGACCGATCATGAACCGCGGGATGCGTGCGGTCGCACCTGAATAAAAGTTATCTTCGGAAACTGATGCGGGGCTTGCTGGATCGGCGGAGTGTGTATTGTCGAACTCCATGCGGTTAGAAATCATGGTACGCGAATGCAAGCCAGTGGCGGGTTCTACTTTGTGTCGCGCTGCACGGTGCGAATTACTTCTATGAGACCCGCCGCACTGCCCAATAGCAATCCTACAATGCTTATCCACGACGTATGCAACCAGTGGTCAAGAGCTGTGCCGAGCAGCCATCCCACAATCGTTGCTGACGGCAGCACGAGCGCCAGCTGGCTGTAACGGCCGACTTGAACCCATACATTATTGCGGCCGGAGTTCTTGGGGTCGGGGCTCGGATCGCGTGGGGCGGGCATCTGCGTCAGTCCAAAACAAATTGGATTCTACGCTAGTCGGGGATCGAAAGGTTTAACTCGAACGTGAGTGCAGCGTGGCGCCGAAGGGCGGCTGTCGTGAGGCGGTTAGCGGATTAGCTTCGCGACTGCGGGACTCTGTGCAAGGCCTAGGGACCAGTTCACTATTTGAATGAAGCGGTCGGGCATAATTCCGATCACGAGCGTGGCAAAAGCGGTTACGACGAGCGCGGCGCGCATAGTCCAACTCACCGGTAGCAGCCCCCGTTCCTCGGGCTGGCCCATGAAGATGGCATTCGCCATCTTCAAATAGTAATAGAGACCGAAGACGGAATAGAGGACGCCCAGAGATGCGAGTGCGTAGTGTCCGGTTTCGATCAGGCTGAGGAAGATGAAATATTTACCCCAGAAGCCGGCCAGTGGTGGGATTCCGGCAAGCGAGAGCAGGAAGATCAGCATGAGCACGGCTTCCACAGGAGCGCGGGCGTAGAGGCCATTGAGATCGTCCAGTTCATCTCCGATGACATTACGATGACGCAGCGAAGTGATCACGCCGAAGGCGCCGAGATTCATGAACGTATAGACCAGCAGGTAAATCAGGATGCCTTTAATCCCGTCGGGACTTAGCTGAGTGGCGGTTCCTGCAATCAAGCCTAACAGCATGTAGCCGACGTGTGCGATGGAAGAGTAGGCGAGCAGGCGCTTGGTGTTGGTTTGAGTGAGCGCGGCGAAGTTCGCTCCCGTCATGGTGGCGATGGAAACAAACACGAGAAGCGGAAGCCAGACCGCGCGCATGGGGCCGAGTCCCCAGATAAGGATGCGCAATAGCATCGCCCATCCAGCTGCTTTGACAGCGACGGACATAAATCCGGTGATGCAGGTCGGCGCGCCTTCGTAGGCGTCAGGCGCCCACTGATGAAAGGGAACGGCAGCAACTTTGAATAGAAGTCCGGTGATGGTGGTGAGCAAGGCCACGATGGCGACCGCATTGTGAGGGTCGCGGTAAAGAAGGCGCGACAGCTCGCGGCTGATCTCACCAAGGTTCGTGCTGCCCGTCAGACCGTAAAGCAAGGAAAGGCCGTAGGCAAAAATGCCAGACGAAAATGCTCCCAGCAGTAAATACTTCAACGCCGCTTCGTTGGAGCGGCGGTCGCGGCGTAAGAATCCTACGAGAACATAGGTGGAGATGGCCATCAGCTCCAGACCGATAAAGATGAGTACGATGTCATAGCCGGAGGCCATGCACATCATACCGACCACCGACAGCAACATCAGCGTGTAGTATTCGCCATGATTTTCGTGCTCGGTCTGCATGTAACGCATGGACATCAGGATGGAGACAGCCGTGCCAGCCAGAAAGAGGTAGAAAAAATAGAGGGCAAAACGGTCCATATATATCGTGCCCATCAAGCCGGGCCAGCCGCTTCCGGGAGGGAGATGGCCTGCCTGCAGCCACAGTTGAATCTTTACAACGCCGGCTGTGGCGAATACGACTCCGATGAGGGCCGTGACCGCATTGACCCACTTGGATTCGGGTGGGAGCATCAAATCGATCAGCAGAATGCCGAGAGCAAACAGCGTCAGCAGAGTAATAGGCAGCGCCAACAGGTAGTCGTTCCAATTGAATTGGGAAAGCGCGCCCACTAGTTCTTCCCTCTCGTCGATGAGGCAGTGACTGCAGCGGTTGCGGGCGGCGTCGCCTGAAGCGCGGCGTTAACCGCAGCTCCGGACCGTGGGTGGCGCACGTCTTGCACGATCTGATTTACCGGCTGCTCAAGAATCTCGAAAAACGGCTTGGGATAGAGGCCGATCCAGAAGGCCATGATCAAAAGCGGCACGAACGTCAGCACTTCGCGCGGCGTGAGATCGTGAAGTTTTTCATTCTTGGGATTCGTAACCGGCCCGAAGAAGACGCGCTGGTAAAGCCAGAGAAGGTACGCGGCGGCAAGCACCACGCCTGGGACAGCCCATGCGCCCCAACGCCAGTTCTCCATGAAAGTGCCCTGCAGGATGGTGAACTCGCCGACGAAGCCGTTGAGCAGAGGCAGTCCCATCGAAGAGAGGAACATGATCATGGTGATGGTGGCGTAAACCGGCATCACGTTCGATATGCCACCGTATTCGGCAATTTCGCGGGTGTGGCGGCGCTCGTAGAGGATGCCGACAATCAGGAACAGCGCGCCCGTGGAGATGCCATGATTAATTTGCTGCAAGACCGATCCGCTGAGGCCTAACGGCGTTAGCGCGAAGATTCCCAGGGTACAGAAGCCTAGATGGCTGACGGAGGAGTAAGCCACCAGTTTCTTCATGTCCTTCTGCATGAGCGAAACGAGGGCGCCATAAATGATGGCGATTATGGAAAGAGTGATCATCCAGCCGCGGACCTTGGTATGCATCAGGACGTCGGGGAAGAATGGGAGGGAGAAACGGATGAAGCCGTAGGTTCCCATCTTCAGTAGAACGCCCGCCAGAATGACGGATCCGGCGGTCGGCGCTTCTACGTGGGCGTCGGGCAGCCACGTGTGGAAGGGGAACATGGGAACCTTGATGGCGAAAGCGAAAAAGAAGGCGAAAAATAATAGCGTCGCAATACCCGGGCCATAAGCTGGATCAGAATAAATCTTCGGCGCGGTTTCGTACAGGGCGGTAAGGCTGAAGGTGTAGATCCCGGTCAAGGCGTGATGATGGAAATAGAGGAAAAGGATGCCAAGCAGCATCAAGACCGAACCTGCCAGCGTATAGAGGAAGAACTTAATTGCCGCGTAAAGTTTGCGAGGGCCGCCCCAGATGCCGATCAGCAAGTACATCGGCACGAGCATGGCTTCCCAGAAGACGAAGAACAGGAAAAAATCCAGCGCCATGAAAACGCCGAGCATTCCAGTCTGGAGAATCAGGAACCAGACGTAGTACTCCTTGACACGAGTTTCGATGGCGGTCCAAGAGGAAAGGATGGAGATCCAGCCCAGCAGCGTGGTGAGCATGATGAGCAGGAAGGAAATGCCATCGATGCCGATCACGTAGCCGGCGCCGATGGAGGGAATCCAATTATTAGGCACGCCCTCGATAAATTTGAAGCGGTCGGCGCTTTGCATCTGCGACCAGAACATCGGCACCAGTGGCAGCGAAACCAGGAGGCCGCCGAGCGCGAACAGATTCGCGATCCAGCGGATAGCGTCTTTGTTCTCCTTGGGAACGAACAGGAGCACAAGCGCGCCGACGAGCGGCGTGAACAGGATGATCGAGAGTATGTGGTTTTGCATGAAGTTAAGCTTCTAGCTTCTAGCAACTGGCTTCTAGCTAACAGCTAGGAGCTAGAAGCTGCATTTCAGTGATACACGTAATAGAACACGAAACCTACTAAGCCCGCGGTCATCACCAGCGCATACCACTGGACCAAGCCCCATTCGAACAGGCGCGCGGGATACGAAAACATGCGCGCCAGAATCGCAGGACCGTTCACGCCGATGCCGTCGATAATCCACTTGTCCCACCAACTGGAGATTGTTGCGGTGAGCCGAGTGATCCAGCCTGCGCCGTTCACTAAGCCATCGATGATATGAACATCGAACCAGGAGGAGCCTTCTCCCAGCCCGAGCACGCCGAGGCGGGCGTTGCCCAGCTTGCGGCGTCCGGTGAAGACGTAGTCGTAGCCTTCGTCCACGTAATACTTGTTGAGCAGCGTGTTATAGACCGGCGGAACGGCAGCGATCGGCTCCGTGTAACCCTTATCTGCATGACGATAATTTCGCCACGCCATGCCCCATCCGAGGCCAGCGGCTGCCAGGGAGAGACCCATCAATACCCACTCACCGGTCGTGTTGCGTTCTTCTTCTTTCGCTCCAGCCTCTAACTGTGTGGTTCTTCCCTGTTGCTGAAGCACGTTGGCTTCGGTTGCAAAGACGGGCTCAAGAAATGCGGTGAAGCGATCGGAGCCACCGAGGCTGTGGGGCCATCCGAGCCATCCGGCGACGATGGCGCAGAGTGCCAGCGCGACCAAGGGCGCGGTCATCGAAACGGGCGATTCGTGGATGTGATGCTCCGCGTCGTGACTCATGCGCGGGCGGCCGTGGAAAGTCAGGTACATCAGACGAAACATGTAAAAGGCCGTCATCAACGCGGTGGCGTATCCGACATACCAGAGGAGGCGATACGCACCGCCCTCGCGCGACCATGTTTCCCAGAGAATCGCATCTTTCGAAAAGAATCCGGCGAACGGGAAGATGCCGGCGATCGCAAGCGTCGCAATGAACATGGTGCGGTGAGTGATGGGAATGCGATGGCCAAGGTCTCCCATGTTGCGCATGTCCTGCTCGCCGCTCATGGAATGAATGACCGAGCCGGCGCCAAGGAAGAGCAGCGCTTTGAAGAAGGCATGGGTAAAGACGTGGAAGACGCCGGCCGCGAAGGCTCCGACGCCGAGCGCGAGAAACATGTATCCGAGCTGCGAGACGGTGGAGTATGCGAGGACGCGCTTGATGTCGTTTTGGACGAGAGCAATGGAAGCGGCGAAGATGGCGGTGAGCGCGCCCACGATGGCAACGGTCTTCATTGATGCGGGAGCTAGCACGAAGAGGGCGTTCGATCTTGCAACCATATAAACGCCAGCCGTCACCATGGTTGCCGCGTGGATGAGAGCTGAGACGGGAGTCGGGCCTTCCATGGCGTCGGGCAGCCAGATATAGAGGGGAAGCTGTGCCGATTTGCCGCAGGCTCCGACGAAAAGAAGCAGAGTAGCGGCGGTGATGTAGGGATCGCCGATGGCAAAGCGCCCGCTGTGCGCGAGCTGCGTGACGTCGGCGAAACGCAGCGAGCCGAAGTTCCAGGCGATGAAGAACATTCCTAACAGAAATCCAGCGTCACCAATGCGATTGACGATGAAAGCTTTGTTACCCGCGTCAGTAGCCGACTTGCGGTGGAAATAAAACCCGATCAGCAGATACGAGCAGAGGCCCACACCTTCCCATCCTACAAACATCAGCACATAATTGTTGGCTAGAATCAGAGTCAGCATGGAGAACATGAAGAGGTTGAGATATCCGAAGAAGCGGTAGTAGCCGCTTTCATGCGCCATGTATCCGGTGGAATAAATATGGATCAGCATGCCGACGCCGGTAACGAAGAGCAGCCAGATGCTGGAGAGAGGATCGAGCAGGAACCCGGCATCTGCCTGGAACGGAGCCTGTGCCCCGTCGTGGGTCGTGTAGGTCAAGTGGCCGGTGTCGGTGCCGAGCCATGTATAGAGGATGGTTTGATAGGGTTGGTGGAAATGCTCACCGGGAGACGACCACGCCGAGTACTGCCAGACCGCTCCGCACGCCATGATGAATGCCAGCACGATGCTGCCAACGCAAACGGCGCTGACCGTGGCCTTCTGCAGCTTGCGGCCGAAGAAGAACATGATGGCCGCGCCGAGCGCCGGTAGCAGCGGGATGAGCCAGATGTGAGAGAGAAAAAACATAAAGTCAGCTTCTAGCTTCTAGCTTCTCGCCTCTAGCTCCGTCCGCTTGACCCGTTCGGTCTGGCTAGGAGCTAGCGGCTAGAAGCTAGAAGCTGTCGTTTACCACTTCAGCAAATTCACTTCGTCAATATTCACCGTCTCCTTGTTGCGGAAGAAGGCGATTAGAATGCCGAGGCCTACCGCGGCTTCGGCGGCGGCGTCGGTGATTATGAAGATGGCGAAAATCTGGCCGTGCAATCCTCCCCACATGCGGGAGAACGCGACAAGGTTCAGATTGACAGCGTTGAGAATCAGTTCGATCGACATCAGCACGATTACGACGTTGCGGCGGGTCAGCACGCCGATGACGCCCAGCAGAAACAGGGCGGCGCCGAGGACCAGGTAGTGCAGTGTCGTGATGTGGAGTATCGATTCCATCGTCTCTGCAAAAGAGACATAGCAAGCTAGGTCTCTACGATTAAATCCTTTTTTTGGCCATCACGACCGCTCCGATGATTGCCACCAGTAACAATAAGGAGGCGATTTCGAAGGGGAACATGTATTGGCCGTACAACATGGTGGCGACTTGTTGTGTATTGTCGTTTTCCACCACTGATAGTGCGTGCTCCGGGAAAATATTCGTACCCTTCGTATAAACGGCTATAAGCAATCCGCCGAGGGCGGTCGCAGCGATCAATCCCACGACCCACTGGCTGTTAAACTGCCGCTCCCTGATCGAGCGATCAATGCTCACCAGCATGATGACGAACAGGAACAAAACCATGATGCCGCCGGCGTAGAGAATGATCTGCACGCCAGCGACGAATGGAGCATAGAGCATCAGATAAATGGACGCCTGAGCCAACAGCGCGACAATCAACGCCAGCGCCGAGTGCACGGGATTCTTGCGCGTGATCACCATGACGCCGCCGATCACCATGATCGCGGCAAACAGGTAAAAGAAAAATGGTGTGGCTACGGGTGCCATATTCTTTGTTGGAGCAGCGCTACAGTGGCCGTCAGAATTAAGACGCCCAATCCCAGGGGCAACAGGACTTTCCATCCCATCTGCATGAGCTGGTCAAAGCGATATCGTGGGAACGTGCCACGATACCAGATATAGAGATACATAAAGCCGGCGATTTTCGCAGAGAACCAGAAAATATCCTGAACCCGCAGGCTCACCGCTGGAACGAACAGAACCAGACCGATCAACCCGAGGACAACTCCAAATCCCGCGAGGCCGATGGTTTGAATGCGGAATAAAGGATGTTTCGGCATCCGGACTGCGTTGTAGAAACACATGGCAGCGAACAGCAGGAAAACAACGCCAGGGAAAAGTGAAAAGGCCCTATCCCAGGTTGCGCCGCTCAGAAAATTCGGGAACGGCCGCAGCCATCCGCCCAACCAGAGAGTGACGGCGATCGAAGACACGGCGATCATGGCGGAGTATTCAGCCAGGAAGAACAGCGACCAGCGGAAGCCGCTATATTCGGTGTGGAAGCCGGCGGTCAACTCGGATTCCGCTTCGGCCAGGTCGAAGGGCGCGCGGTTGGTTTCCGCTACCATGGCGACGGCGAAAATAAAAAACGCAATCAGGCCCAGCGGAAAAAATTTGAAGATGAACCATTCCCCTTGCGCCTGCTGTGCCTGAACAATGCCGATCATGCTGAGGGTGCCGGTTCCTTCGGCATTCAGGCTGGTCATCAAAATAGCGGAGACGACTGCCAATCCCATCGCGACTTCATAGGAAACCATCTGCGCGCTGGAGCGCAGCGCACCGATCAGTGGATAGTGCGAGTTCGACGCCCAGCCGGCCATCACGATGCCGAGCACGCTTAACGATGAGACGCCGAGCATGAAGAGGATTCCAATATTCATGTCGGTGATGGCATGCGTGGGGCCGAATGGGACGACAACAAAAACTGTGAACGCTGCAAGCACAACGATGAACGGAGCCATCCAAAAAACAAAGCCATCGGCTTCGGACGGCATGATGTCTTCTTTGAGCAATAATTTGATGGCGTCCGCGATGGGCTGCAGTAGTCCGTGCGGACCGACGCGCATCGGCCCGAGCCGCACCTGCATGTGGGCGAGAATTTTGCGCTCCAGCCAGTTCATAGCGATCACGGCGACAGAGAGTCCGGCGAAGACCACCATGATATAAACGAGCGCCCAGAACATGTTTCCGGCGGCGCCGGGCGTCTGGTCGCTACCGAGGTAGGACTGGATGTATTGGATGATCGCCCGCATCAGCGGTCTACCTCACCGAGAACGATGTCAAGCGTGCCGATTACGGCGATGACGTCCGCCACGAGCTGGCCGCGGCACATTACATCGAGAGCTTGCAGGTTTACAAACGAAGGCGGCCGCACACGCACGCGATACGGCTGCGTGGAACCATCGCTGACGATGAAATATCCCAACTCACCTTTGGGGGCTTCGATCGAGTGGTAAACCTCGCCCGCCGCCGGCTTCATGACCTTGGGAACTTTCGCCATGATCGGACCTTCGGGAAGCGCCTCGACAGCCTGTTGAATGATGCGCACCGATTGACGCATCTCGGCCATGCGAACCAGGTACCGATCGTAAGTGTCGCCGTTTTCTCCAATGGGAATATCGAAGTCGAAGTTCTTGTAATTCGCGTAAGGCTGGGCTTTTCGCAGATCCCACTTCACGCCGCTGGCGCGGAGTACAGGTCCGGTGACCCCGAGAGCGATGCAATCTTTACCGGAAATTATGCCCACGTTCTTAGTACGCTCGACCCAGATTCGATTTGTTGTAAGCAATTCTTCGTATTCGTCAATCTTGGGACGAAAGAACTGAAGAAAGTTTTTTACTTCCTGTTCGAATCCGGTGTAGGTTTCGTATTGCAGTCCGCCGATGCGGAATGCGTGGGTCGTCAGGCGCGCACCGCAATATTTTTCGTAGATCTTCAGAATCTCTTCGCGGTCGCGGAACGTGTAAAACAATGGCGTGATTGCGCCGATATCGAGGGCATGCGTTCCCAGCCAGAGCTGGTGGCTGGCGATGCGGTTAAGTTCGGTAAGGATGACACGGACATGCTGGGCGCGAGGGGGCGCCTCAACGTTGAGAAGCTTCTCTACGGTCTCGCAGTACCCAAGGCCGTTTGAGACCGCGGCAACGTAATCCATGCGGTCGACGTAGGGATTGAACATCGTATAGGTGCGATGCTCGCCAATCTTCTCCACGCCACGGTGCAGATAGCCGATCACACATTCCAGACCGAGAACTTTTTCGCCATCGAGGCGCAGAATCACGCGCAGCACGCCGTGCGTGGCGGGATGCTGCGGCCCCATATTAATGACCAGCTCGTTGGCATCCAGAAAGGGCTTCTCGGGAGTTTCCAGATCGAGATTCGAGAGCGAGCTGTTGGGGTCGGTCATTACTCTCTTAATTGCACTGCCTTAGCTACTGGTCTTAAATACTGAAGTTCACTGGCCGCTTTCAATGCCCAGGTTAATCTGCACCCACTCATTATCCTGCTGCAGGATGCCGTAGTCTTTGCGCAGCGGATGTCCCTTCCAACCGTCGGGAAGCAAGATGCGCTTCATGTCAGGATGTCCATCAAACTTGATACCGAACATATCGTAGACTTCGCGCTCCAGCCAGTTGGCTCCCGTCCAGATGGGGACGGAACTGGGGACGCTTTCGCCATCCCGAATTTGCGTTTTGACGCGAATGCGCTCGTTGCGCGCGAAAGAATAAAGTATCCACAAGACGTCGAATTGGTTTTCGCGTTGGGGATAGTGGACCGCGGTAATGTCCACGCAAAAATCAAACTGCTCTTCGTTACGCAGAACCTGAAGAATTTCCGGGATGAGGGAACGATTGACCAGCATATAGTTCTGGCCGGCGTAAGTGAGCGCTTCTATACCAGAACCGTAGTTTCCCTTGAGCTTCGCGACCATTGGCGAATCCCAGGGAACTGGTGCGGGTGCAGGAGGTTTTGCAGGCGCGGCAGGTTTTGCAGCGGCCGGCGCTGTGGGCGCGGCGGCCGGTTTCGCGGGATCGGAAGACGAGGGAGGTGACGCTGGCTTTTCTGCCGGAGACTTGGGATCTGATTGAACCGAGCCGGATGCGGTAGCTTTCACCCCTCCTGGGACAGCGGCTTGATCCGCCGTCGGTTTCGACCCGCCTTCCGGCGGCGGCGAAGAGGACGATTTTGTTTCATCCGGCATAGCTGCGAAGGCACAAACCTCCGGTGTGCGGGGTTTCGGAGAGAACGTTAACTTTTATCAGCTTGAGGATACGGTGTCAACGAGCTTGACGCCACACACTTGTGGAGAATAACTGAAGATATTCTCCACAGATGCTCTCCAAAATTAAAGTCGTGCTATTGAACATGAAATTTCGGCGTTGGATATGAAAAACGGGCTGCATTTGAGCAGCCCGTCCGACCGCCTGGAGAGAAAGAGAAGAGCGAGCACGAAAGCTCTTCCCTTTGCTTCCTTTATTTATTCTCAGATCCCTCGATTCCAAGACCCGGCAGCACCTGTGTTTTTTCTGCGCGAACCGACGTGAGCGCCTGGGGATCGAGTCCCAGGAAGCGCAGAATCGTCGGCGCAACCTGAGCTGTGGTCACGGGACCCTTCAACGTTTTCGCCGGCATACTGGTGTTCGAAACGATCAAGCCGACATTCGTGTCGCTGTAGTTGAAGCCGCCATGCTCCGCATTCTTCGCCGTCGAAGTCGTATAGATCGTGCCGTAGTTGGGCCGCACGATGACATCGGGTGTACGGCTGTCTTTCAGGGGGTTGTTGAACCGCAACGTCAATTCGTCTCCACCCAGCACTTCGTCGATGAAAAGAGGAATGGCGTTGGTGTTCAAGTACTCTCTGACCTGCTGACCCATCATCTGATCGGCGAGCCAGATCAGTGCGATGTCGTCATCGTTCACGAAGCCACAAGGACCGGTGGCGCAGGCATTGGCATTGGTGATAGCGATCGCGGCGGGATTCGTTTTGCCATCAGGGAGAGAAGCGACCACATCGGCGAAGTGTCCGGGCTTGTTCGTCTTGACAGGATTGATCGGGGACTGACCGTGCTTGGAGGTGACGATGAACAACGTTGAGTCGTAGATCTTCTGGCTCTTCAAGGCCTGGATCATACTGGCGAGTGCCGCGTCCGTCTGATCCAGAGCGTAAGCCAAAACCGTGGACGGCGTACCGGAGCCGTCTGTGTAGCCGCCTGGCTGTCCATTCAAGCTGCCGTTGTCAGTGGTGCAACTGCCGTCATAGTTGTCGATAGCCAGCTTCTGCCCGACGCTCACGCCTTGAAAGTTCATACCGAAAACTTCAGGGACACCGGGGCCAGGCTTCCCATCGTGGCGCAGACCGTGAATTTCGTTAATGATGCCCTGGACCTTCAGTTGGTCATTTCCGACCGTACAAACTACGCTGTGAGTGTTGTCGAGTCCGCCGACATTTGTAACTTCTGGAGTATAGAGATCCTCGACTCCAAATCCGGAGGGACCATTTACAAGATCGTAGGCGGGATGCTTGTCTTCCCAAGCGGTGTGCCCGCCTGATTCGCGAACCACTTCAAAAATGGTATTAGTCCGCAGCGCGCTGTGGGGCCACAGAGCTACGCAGTTGCCATTCTGGTCTCTGTGACGAGGCAGCTTGGCCGGGTCAATCACGTTTAAAGAGACGTTCTGCGAGTTGTACTTATCAATGCTCTCGTCAAAAACCATCATGTTGCCCGCGGTTCCTGTGCAGGTCGTGTTCGTGGGATCGAAGATATTGCGGTCGTAGCTGACGTCGTAGAACAAGCCACTGGTTAACGGCGAGCCACCAGTGACGAGAGCCAGAAGGCCGGGAAAGGAATCGGAATTTTGCGGAGTGTTGGCATCGGAGTAGGTGATGCCATGGCTGGCGAGTTCTGCCAGAGCCGAATGAGGATGGGCAGCAATATATTTGGCGACATCCAGGGCATGCAGACCATCAACGCTGATCAGCAATACGTGGCGAATGTCTTTTTCCGGGGCGGCGTTTTCCGCACCGCCGGCCGCGAAGCCGAGACTGCAGGTTAATAGCGAAATGCACAGTACGAGTACAAGATGTTTAGTCACACTAATACTCCTCTCAAGGGGAATTTCTCGCAAAAGAGGAGTAGACACGGCCATTGCTACGGCGCGGTTAATGGATAATGAATTTCTGGTTAACGCCGCGAACGGATCAGGAACGGGTCTGCGACTGGTAGGACTCGATCAGATCGCGGATGCGCTGCGCGTCGGCTTTGCGATGGCCGTGGCTGGTGATGGGATCCGTGCCGCCGGTGGATTCGATGCGAATCTCCGACCAGAGCACTCCCGTGGAGATATGCACCGAAGCGACTTTCGACATGGCGATGGTCTCGTCGTTGCTGCCAAACCAGCGCGACTTCACGCGGCTCACGCGCAGCGGGCTGACCACAATGCGGGTGGGAAAAAGAAAATTTCCCTGGGTAAAGCGGCTGGCGGTGAAAACCTGCGCTTGTGGCTCGGCTGTGGGAGTGGACGGCGTTACACCCATTCCAGCGCGCCTTTTTTCCAGACCCAGATGTAGCCGGCGATCAGGATTACTAGGAAGATCAGCATCTCGGCCAAGCCGAAAACGCCGAGGGCTTTGAACTTTACTGCCCACGGGAATAAAAAAATAGTTTCCACATCGAATACCACGAACAGAATGGCGACGATGTAGTAGCGGACCGTATAGCGGCCACGGGCATTGTCGATGGGATCGATGCCGCACTCGTAGGGCATCAGCTTCGTTTTGCTGGGATTGTCGGGGCGAACCAGTTTCGCCGCCAATAGCGTGATGGGGAGAAGCACCCCGATGACCGCCATGAATATGAAAATGGGTACGTAGTTTTGCGGCATAAATTAGTTGCGGCCCTTAACTCTCTTAAGGAGTGCTTGAGCCCGCAATCTTACCGCTGATCTGCGACGACTTCAAGAAAAGATGTCCGCACCGATTCAAAGGTTAGAGGTGGGCGGCTGTTCGGTCGCCCACCTAACTTTATCTTCATCTCCGCAAATACGCGGTCAGTGTGGGGTGTGGCCGCCTGTTCCGGAGGAATGGGGCGCGGACCCCGTATTGGCGTGCCCTACGGAACCCATGGTATGCGCGGGAGCAGAATTACCGTATGCGCTCGCGTGCGAACTCGCCGCGAAGGCTGGCGCCGCATGCAGTTGCACTGAGCCTGTCTTTGCCACCGCGGTGTTCAACTGATGAAGGTTTCCATATGATCCGCGGGCCAGCCCTAACCCTGCCGATCCCTGGGTAACCAGTGTGCCGATGGCAGGCGCTCTCGTGGCTACAGGCGCACCTCTTCCGATCACCACGGTGCTCGTCGTCCCGGTGGGCACTGCCGGAGGATGAAATCCTGCTGCCGCGGCACCTACATAGTGAATTCCGCCCTGCCATGTATTCCATCCGCCGGGTTGCCATCCCCAGCCAAACCCGGGGACGAACATCCAGTTCCCGTAATGATAAGGCATCCAGCCCCACGGATACGCCGAGGCCCACATGAATCCCATACCCGGATACCAAGACCACGCTCCGTCCATGAAGGGATTCCAACCGGCACCCGCAAAGAACGGCTGCCATAACGTGCCATAGCCGGAAACGTTGCGGTATCCGCCGTAGTAGCTCAAGTCACTGTAGCCGTAACCATAAGGCGTCGAATTATTCTTGGAATACTGGTCGTGATACTCAACCGATTCTTTGTCCCATTGATCGTAGGGATCCTCCTGCAACTTCTTCGCCAGCGTTGCGTGGTCGTTATCGTTCGCGTCGAAGGTGACCATTTTCTTCTTGCCAACGTTGGTCGTTCCTGACGGACCTGCGACCTCAAGTTCATTCTTGAAACTGGCAAACTCCGATGTGCTTGCAGAGGTCGCTACGCGAAAGTGAGCTGGCTGCTGCTTCAGCTCAATCTTCTCCTGCGAGAAATTAAGCACAAACTCGTCGCCGCTTTTTCCCAGCCAGTTGACATACGCTTTGCCTTGCGCCAACTCCACTGCAGAAATTCGCTTGCCCGCGTCGCTCAGCCCCAGGCGGCTGAAGTGCACTGTGGTGTTCGGCGTAACGCGCAGCGTGCTGCCATCTTCAAACTCAATCTCAGCCCGGCCGTTCTCCCGCGTTCGTAGTTGTGTCCCCTGCGTGATGGGAAGATTGGCGAAGGCTCTCTCGAATCCCAGCCCCGCATTCTTATCGATCTGCACCGAACCCTGCACGTCGCTCAAGCGAACAATGCGTGCCTGCGATTCAGCCGCGGCGGGCAGCGCGAAAAGCGCGCAGGCCATGGCTGTCCCTACCATCGCGTAAATACGTGTTCTGTACATAGCAGCCTCCCAGAATCCGTTTCCAACCGTATCCGCATCCGGCCAGTCTTCACCAGGCAACTCAGAATCAGGCAACTCAGAATCAGGCAACCCAGGCAACGCTTTCCGCAATGCCACAAATGCATCCGATGACCGAGCCTGCGTGCGCCACGCTTAGACCGACCCTTACTTACCCAGGCATTCTCGCCCTATTAGAGCACGTCTTTCAAGGGGTGTTGTCTCTAAATGGTCAGCGTCGGCCGGCAGTCCCATTGCCCATTTGGAGTAGCTCCTGGGCCCGGGCCCGCACCACATTCATGACGGAGACATCCTCAACAATCTCCCGCAGCACGGGCGCGACGCCCTGTATTTCGCTGAGCTCGTTATTTTTGGCCTGTGCTTCCATCCGCTTCAACTCCTCATCCAGCGCCAGTTTCTGGTAGTGATGGTAATAGGCCAGCCGCCGCCCATATTCCAGCGTTCCTGCCATGCCTTGAAACAGCGCTGTCAATTGCCGAACCGGCTCCAGCTTTGAATAGTTGTACTGCGATCGGTGGGATGTTTGGCCGTCTTGATAGGTCAAAGCTTTGTCTCCAGTAAATGCCAGCTTGCGATTGCCGGAGTCGATGTCAGCGCTAAAGTAATGCGCCTGCTTAACCCAGTCAAAAATCCGTTCGCGATTCCCTGCCGACACTTCAAATTCGGCCCGGTACGGTTCGTCTTCGGAGTCTTTGTCCACTTTTCCCGTGGACTCGTAGAGCGCGTGGCCATTTGCTTCGACGGCGATTAAGTAGTGGTCGGGGGTGGATTGCGGAAAGTCGAGGGTGAACGTAACTGTGGGAGTCGCAACTTTGCCGGTCGATGCTTCCTGCGAGATCAAGGGCGACGTTATCGCGACAAACGCCAGGATTTCTATCGTGGCGGCCATGGATCTGATGCTTTGGAAAGAAGACTTTTTGATCGAAATCTTTCGCGGCGACGCCCCTCGACGCAAAGATTCCGACCGCGGTGAAACCTGCGCAATCACCGGGCTGCAACTCCCTGCCTCGCAAGCGTGCCGGCGGTATGCAAGTGGCAAATCGCAATGGCCAGTGCATCGGAGGCGTCCATCGGCTCGGGAGGCTCTGTTAGGCCCAGCAGTC
The DNA here is from genome assembly GCA_025462865.1 of Candidatus Sulfotelmatobacter sp. Lineage (GTDB taxonomy): Bacteria > Acidobacteriota > Terriglobia > Terriglobales > Acidobacteriaceae > Sulfotelmatobacter. Next base: position 35,245 of record JAOAPI010000101.1, read on the forward strand.
GCGTCACCATGTGCTGCACCTGCTGCTTCTCCGCCCGCCCGTATCCAACCACCGACGACTTGATCGTCAAAGGTGAATACTCCGCTACGTCGAGTCCGGCTGCGGCAGCAGCCAGCATGGCGACTCCGCGCACTTGCCCAAGCTTCAACGCCGACTTCACATTCAGCGCGTAAAAGATTCCTTCAATCGCTACTTCGTCAGGATGATGCTCCGCGATAAGAACGCCGAGCTCGTCATAGATACGAGCCAGCCGCCGCGCCAGCGGATCGCGGGGCGACAGCTTAATCGCTCCGCACGTCAGGCACACTAAGCGGCCACCGGAATGCATCTCAACGACGCCGTACCCGGTGTACTCCCCGCCGCAATCAATGCCCAACACTCGCATGTGAGTGCAGTGTAGCGCGGAACCGCCATAGATCATAGAACCGAACTGGTGCACGACGTACAGGAAGGACGCCCTCATAGGCTGCGGCTGGACGACCCGCGCTAGCGTGGAAAGGAGCACTTTGACTGCGTGGGAATTCACGATTCATGCCTGGATCAGTTCCGTGGGTCTTGCGTCTGATAGACGACGGTTAACAGCACTTAGGCCGCCGCCCGTTAGTCTTTTCCAATTCCTGCCGGAATGCAGCATAAGCCTCGTTTGACGATGCCACCCCGGCGCGGTTCAGGAACCGCGCATACGCAGCCTCATCAAAAATTTCCCGTAACGCGTCCATGAAAGTGCGCCAGCCCGAAATAATCTGCCTCATCCCTGCTCCTCGGCGAGCCGCGTCCTGACAAACGGTGACTCCTTCACTCGCGCTTCCCTCGTCCCACTGAGAATTCCCATCCATTGCCTCAAAGACTCGACTAGCACCAGCGTGACCATCAGGACGAGCAATCCCGTAACCACCGCGTCGAGCCGGTTGTTAAAGATCAGCCGCGCTGTTGCGCCATTCACTGGACCCGCGGCCAGCACCCGCGCCTGCGCCAGGAATCCCACGCGCGGATTTGAATCGAACATTTTTTGCCACGACGCGGTGAACGTTACCGCCACCAGCCATGCCAGCGGCGCGAGCGTTACCACGGCATACCTAGCGCGGTGCATTTTGATGATGATTGTCGTGGCGACGCATAACGCAACCGTCGCCAGCAGTTGATTGGAAATTCCAAACAGCGGCCACAACGAATTGATCCCGCCCAACGGATCTTTCACTCCTTGCCACAAGAAATACCCCCAGGCGCCAACGATCACCGCGCTCGTCCCGAGAATTGACGGATACCAACTTGTCCTCCCCAACGGTTCATACACATGCCCCAGCGCATCTTGCACCATGAATCGCGCAACGCGAGTGCCAGCATCGAGCACGGTCAATATGAACAGCGCTTCGAACATGAGCGCGAAGTGATACCACAGCGCCATCAGCGTCTCGCCGCCCAGGCTGTGCGAGAAAATGCTAGCCATGCCCACCGCAAACGCGGGAGCCCCGCCGGTTCGGTTGAAAAGCGTCTGCTCGCCGACTGCGTGAGCCAGCGCCTGCATGTCGGCTGCGGTCACTGGAAAGCCCCATCCGGAAATCGTTGCAGACGCCGCTGCAGGAGCCTGCCCGACAATGCCTGCCGGACTGTTGATCGCGAAATAAATTCCCGGCTGCATTACGCATGCCGCAACAACGGCCATTACGGCCACCGCCGACTCGCACATCATTGCGCCATAGCCCACCATGCGAGTCTCGGTTTCGCGCGCAATCAGCTTCGGAGTGGTTCCGCTCGCAATCAAAGCATGGAATCCGCTGATGGCTCCGCAGGCAATCGTGATGAAGGCGAATGGAAATATCTTTCCCGCGAACACTGGCCCGGAACCATCGACAAAGCGGGTCAACGCGGGCATGTGCAGCGTGGGATGCAGCGCCACGATTCCCACGCCCAACAGCGCAATTGTTCCCAGCTTCACGAACGTACTCAAATAATCACGTGGCGCCAGCAGCAGCCACACCGGAACGGCTGATGCGGCGAACCCGTAAACCATGATCAGAATTGCCAGTGTGGGAGCGCTGAAAGTGAACAGGCGCGCCAGGGTGGCACTCTGTGAGATGTATTGCCCACCCCAAATTGCTGCCAGCACCAGTACAAACCCCAGCGCCGACACTTCCAGCACTTTGCCCGGCCGAATTCTGCGAAGATAGACGCCCATCAATAGTGCGATCGGCATTGTCATTGCGATGGTGAACGTTCCCCACGGACTTGCTTTCAGCGCGTTCACCACAATCAGCGCAGCCACGCCTAATAAGATGATGAGGATCGCAATCACTGCCACATAAGCTACGAATCCTCCGATGACGCCGATCTCGTCCTTGGCCATCTCGGTGAGTGACTTTCCGTCGCGCCGCACCGAAAATAACAGGATTACGAAGTCCTGCACGCAGCCTGCGAACACTCCTCCCGCCAGAACCCACATCGTTCCCGGCAGATAGCCAAACTGCGCCGCCAACACCGGCCCCACGAGTGGTCCCGGCCCTGCAATGGCAGCGAAGTGATGACCAAACACGACCCACTTATTGGTGACGAGAAAATCGCGCCCGTTCTCCATCCGCTCGGCCGGAGTTGCACGCAAACTATCCAAGCTAAGAATTTTCGCCGCGATGAACCTGGAATAGAAGCGGTAGCCTAGCGCAAAGCAGCAAGTCGCTGCCGTCACCAGCCACAATGCATTGATGGGCTCGCCACGATGCACGGCGATCACCGCGAGCGCTGCCGCGCCCAACAGTCCAATCATTCCCCAGGCCAGAATCGCAAGTGTCTTATTCATCTTCATCTAGTGCAGCATTGTGCCGAAACTTGAGGCTTGGCGCAACGCTGAGAATTTTTCTTCGCGCGCTTCGTGGCCGTGCTCTGGTACTCCGCGATTTAAGGCTGTCGGCTTGCCGACCTCATCAAGAGCTTGAAACGCGGAGATCAAAGGGAAGAGCCGCGGAGGGTGCGGAGAGCTATTCGCTCGCAGTAGGCTGGTCAGTTTTACGGGGTCATGTTCCTTAGTGTGTTCGCCGCTTTTCAAATTCTCATTTTTTCTCCGATGCTTGCCTGATAATAAGAAAATGGATCGTATTTTCCTGGATGAGCGTTGGCTTCCGAAGTCTGTTCTTTGTCTCCGCGACTATAACGCCAACAAATTTCGCCACGATCTGATCGCCGGAATCACTGTCGGCCTCGTCGCCTTGCCTCTGGCCATGGCCTTCTCGATCGCCTCCGGACTCACACCGCAGGCTGGCATCTACTGCGCCATCGTCACCGGCTTCCTGATTTCATTGCTGGGCGGCTCAAAAACACAAATTGGCGGACCGACCGGCGCCTTTGTAGTCGTAATCTCGGGCATCGTGGCGCTTCACGGAGTGGACGGGCTCTTTCTCTGCACGGTGATGGCTGGCATTCTGCTGATGGTCATGGGTGTTGCTGGCATGGGCACGGCAGTAAAGTTCATTCCGCGCCCCGTGATTATCGGCTTCACCAATGGCATCGCCATCCTGATTGCCAGCACTCAGGTGAAAGATTTCTTCGGCCTGCAGCTCGCGCAAGTCCCGGGGGTATTCTGGCTGCGTCTGGAAGCACTGGCTGGAAGCTTCCACACTTTCTCATACACCACCACCGCGCTGGCCGCAGGCACGGTGCTGGTAATGACTCTCTGCCCAGTCATTTCCAACCGTATTCCCGGAGCAATCGTAGCTTTCCTGCTCGGAACCACCGCAGTCATCATTTTCAAGTTGCCCGTCGAAACTATCGGCTCCCGGTTCGGCGGAATTCCTGCAGGCTTGCCGCACTTCGTGATCCCAAAATTCCGGGCCGACCTCATCCACGGGTTGCTGGGACCCGCTTTCACAGTTGCCATGCTCGGAGCGATCGAGTCTCTAATGTCCGCCGTGGTCTCCGACCGCATGAGCAACGATCATCACAATCCGAACGTGGAACTCATCGCCCAGGGCGCTGCCAACGTTATTTCGCCAATGTTCGGCGGACTTCCCGCCACTGGTGCCATCGCCCGAACCGCCACCAACATTCGCTCCGGCGCCCAGTCTCCCATCGCGGGAATGGTGCATGCTCTCACGCTGCTCTGTATCCTGCTCTTCGCCGCTCGCTGGGTGAGCCACGTTCCGCTCGCCGTGCTCGCTGGAATTCTCATGGTCGTCGCTTACAACATGGGCGAGTGGCGCGAAATTCCGCAACTGCTGAAACTAACAAAGACTGATATCAGCGTTTGGCTCGTCACCTTTGCCCTCACGGTCTTCGCCGACCTTACGGTGGCGGTTGAGGCCGGTATGATTCTGGCGGCACTGCTTTTCATCAGCCGCGTCGCCGCCACCACCACGGTTTCCCAGGTCACCGACGAGTACGTCGAAGACGGCCGCATCCACATCCTGCAAGATAAAGACATTCCTTATTACGCCACCATCTTCCGCATCCACGGGCCATTTTTGTTTGGCGCCACCGACAAAATCAATGCAGTCACTCAGGATCTGCACACGCTTCCTCCCGTCGTCATCCTGCGGTTGCGCAATATGACCGCGCTCGATGCCACTGGACTCTTCGCCATTGAGGAGGTTGCCCGCCAACTGCAAGCCACGAATCGAATCTTGATCCTCTGTGGTGCGCGCGAGCAACCCGCCAGCCTGATTCACCAAGCCGAGTTCGAGGAAGTCGTTGGGGCGGAAAATATCTGCAACAACGTACAGTCCGCGCTCAGTCGCGCCGAGCAGGTTCACGACCAACTAGAAGCCGCCGCCATCGGATTGAAAAGTTAGAGGGGTGCGGCGGACATTTCCGTCCGCCGCTTTTGCTCTTGCTTTGAATCTATTTGCCTGCGATATCTCGCGCTATAAGCCGCTGTTCCTGAACAGCGGCGCAAGCCGCTCATACAAACCCTTGGTCGCCTGAAATAATTTGTCTAACCCCTCCGTTTCCACACTCAGTTCCAGCGATTCCAGATCGATTCTCAAGTCCCTGGAGAGTTGGGTTGCGCGCCTGACGCGCTCTTCCGACAATATTCCCAGGACTGTATAGGGATCGCGATGCTGGGACTGGAGTTCAGTCCATTGCTGCACCGCCCAAGCCGTCTGCCGAATGCTATCGACTGCACCGCGAAATTCGGTTAGAACGCGCGGCGAGCAGTCGCCGGAGACTACCAACTGCTCCAGCTTTTGCAATTCATCCGTAGCCGCCCGCAGCCGTTCCGAGACCGGCCGTTCCCTGCCCTGACCAACGCCGCTCGTTCCCATAAGGGTTCCTCGAAGCCCGCGCAAGTCCATCCACGCGATTACTCCTCATCTATCGGCATTCTCAAGGAAAACAAGAGTGAAACCGCTTCCAAACGCCTTACCGTCGTGCGGAATCCCCTCCCTCCGGTCCCATGCAGATTCGGCATCCGGTATACTGAGGGCATGCCGGTGCTGAAAAACATCGCTGCTATCGCCAAGGGTATGAGCATCACCTTTTTGGAGATGTTCAAGCCCACGACGGTTGAAAATTATCCTGACGGCAAAGGTCCGCTGCGTGGGGCGCGCATCGAAGCCCGCTTCCGCGGGGCTCACGTGCTGCAGCGCGATGAAAATGGTTTGGAGAAATGTGTTGCCTGCTTCTTGTGCGCGGCCAACTGTCCTTCAAATTGCATCTACATCGAGGCCGCCGACAATACCGACGAACACCGGGTGAGCGGCGCTGAACGCTACGCCAAGGTTTACAACATCGACTACAACCGCTGTATTTTCTGCGGGTACTGCGTGGAGGCCTGTCCGACGGACGCGATTACGCACGGGCATGGGTTTGAGCTGGCGACATTCAATGCCAGCAATCTGGTTTACCGCAAGGAGCAAATGCTGGCCGGCCGGCCGGCACATATGGGAGCGAACGTTGTGTTCAATCAGGCCGACGTGGACGGCGGAGCTCCCAAGGAGATGGTTGCGGGAAGTTAAGATCGGGAGAAATTGAGTAACTCACAAATTGGGGACGCGCAAGCGTCCCTTTTTTGTTTGCCAACCGTCGAACGGTGGTCGGCATCTTTTTCTACATGATTCGCAAATTACCATCTGGTGAATATCGTCTGTATTCGCGCAAGAAAGATGCAAAGACCGGAAAACGGAGGAATCTGGGAACGTTTTCTTCCCGGTCGGCGGCGCAGAAGCATGAGCGCGCAGTCCAGTATTTCAAGCGGGGATAACGAACCATTCGTGCCACGGGTAGAAATTCCTTGCGAGGCTTCCGGTGGTGCCGGCCGGCAAGGGGTCCTTCGACTACGCATGATTGTCCTCCGGACCATCATGGCTCGCTCAGGATGACACTTCGCTCTATCCTTCTCCCCAGGAAATTAGAAGCTGGCGGCGAGGCGAAGGAAATAGCTGCGAGGTGGTGCGATGGCGCTGCCGGAGAACAGGCCGGCAAAGTCGAGGACGTTGAGCCGGTTATTCAGGTTTTCGACGTCAGCTTGCAGCCGAAGAGATCGAGTTTCTTTTTTGTATAGATCGGCGCCGGCGGAGACGTTGACAGAAAGAGTGGAACGGATGCGTCCGTCGGCAAAATTGATGCGGTTCACCATTTGCTGGCCGTACTGAGCGACGGCCTGGTCGTAGGTTCCTGTGAAAGCGAACGGCAGGCCACTGCCGTATTCGGCACCCGCGGCCAGCCAGACCCGCGAAGTCAGTTGATAGCGAATGCGCGCGCGCCCGGTGTGACGCTGATCCTGCGAATCGGGAAAGTGTCCGGTGAGTTGGGTGGTGGCATTCACCGCGTCGTCGCCCAGGAATAGACCTCCCCTCACCGGAAACCAGACATTCCCCACAATATAGGAATAGCTTAGAAATCCTGAGAAGCGTCCGCAGTGTGGGATTTCGAGCTTGCCTTCCGCACCGTAGATAACGGCTTTGCGAAATGCGATGGGAAAGCTTACGGCCGTGTTAAGGATTTGGTCGTCGTCGGCAAAGTTATTCATGTAGCGGCGAAAATAGTTTGCGTCGAAGCGTAGTTGACTGAAGAAGCTTTTGGTGGCGCCAAATTCGAAGTAGTTGCCGCGGGAAGGCTCAACCGGAAGACGGAGCACACTAGGATTCAGCGAGACGACCGTCGGTGAGCTGGCGAGAAGAATATTCGCAAAAGAAGGAGTTTGAAAAACCCGGTCGTACGAGGCGTGGAGAATCACGTTGGTGGAAGGAAAGTAACGCGCGGCGGAAAGCCGTGGGCTGAAAGCGTTTTGGTTCACGACGAGCTGGTAGTGATCCCAGCGAAGGCCGAGGTTGACCGTCCATTTGCCGAGGTGGATGAGATCCTGAACGAAGGCTGACTGTTCGAGATCGGGACGATTGCCGGTGAAGGCGAAGCTTAATGGCGTGCCGGGATCGAACGGATAGTTCGGATCACTCAGGCTTGCAGTAATCAGGTCGTGGAAGTTTTCGTGAAGAAATAAATTGTCGGACTCAACGCCGGCCTTCCATTCGTGGCGGCCATGGTGGATCGAGATGGCAGCTTTGAAGTATGCCTCTTTGAAGTCGTTGTGCAGGAAAGCTGCAATGGGCCACGCGCCGTTGTTGGAATTCAGGTCGGCGGAATTATCGCGGAACATGCCGTGAATGTTGGCAAGGACGTTGGGTGAAAAGATGTGCTGGTAGGAAGCGATACCGATGGTCTCAAAATTTCCAGCTGTCTGGAGCTGGCGCGTAACGCCGGGAGGGTCTTGAAGCTGCGGGAATTGCTGGAACTGCTCATTGGGAATTTCGTAGCGCGAAAGTTCGTGACGAACGCCGAGAGTCAGGCGGTCTTTGGGGGTGAGGTCCCGATCAAAGCCCAACGAGAACTCTGCGGTGGTTCCGCGATTGGTGAAGTTTTCGGGTACGACGGGATTCAGGTAGCGAGCGGTCATGTTGCCGGAGGCGCTGGCGCTCACTGTGTTGTGTCCCCAGGAATTCTGAATGCTGGCGTAGGCGCCCGCGGTATCGAAGCTGCCTCCGGAAAGAACGGCCTGACCGTGCAGGCCCGGGTGGGCGTCGTGCAGTGTGCTGACCTCGATGACTCCGCCCATCTTCCGGCCGTATTCGGCGGGGATGCCGGCGGTGTAGACGGTGAGGGAATCGAGATCGTCGGCTTCGATCTCGGGGCCAAAGCTCGGCGAGCGGTTGTCAGTAAGCGGAATGCCGTCGACGACAAACTGAGTTTGATATTCGGAGCCGCGCGGATGAAGCACGGCATTGCCTTCATAAAGCCATCCGGGCTGAGAGTCGATGAGGTCGGGAAGCGAACGGCCGGGCAGCGAAGCGGGACGGTCCGCGATAGCTTTCGAATCCAGATGGTTGATGGTGGTGGTGCGTTCGGGATCGAGCAGAGTACTCCCGGCGGTGACGTTCACGGCGGTACTGAGCGCAGCAATATTGAGCTTGATGACGTACTCGATGGGAAGCAAGGAATGGATTTCGATGATGCCGTCATAGGCAGAGAAAGACTCGCTTCGAACCTGGAGACGGTAGGGACCGAACAGAAGATTGCGAGTGACGAGTTCGCCAGCGTCGTCGGTGGAGAAAGAGCGGTGGAACTCCAGGGCATCGCTGGAAAGTTCGACGAAGGCTTTGAGCGGGAGGCCGTCAGGACCGCGGACCTTGAGGCGAAGTTCTCCGGCGTTGCTCTGCGCCAAAAGCGGGAGAGCGAGAAGGAGAATGCCGAAATTGAGCAGTTTGCGCACGGTTTGGATGGGGGAATATTTATGCTACCAGTTTCGGGAGCGCGGAATTGATTACGAAGGGAACGACGTGACCCGTGGCGACAGAAGTTTTACAAAGTATAGACATTCATCTGACAAATCAGAAATGGCGGTGAGGCAGGCTGAACCTAGATCGGAATCGTGATCGAAGCCTTCAGGCCCCCGTCACCGGAGGGAATGGAGAAACCGGGGTTCCCGCCGCAGGGGGTGGGGGCGCCGGTTTGTTTTTTTGGCATCATACTTCCCTTCTTCCCTTCCTCGGCGGCACGGGTCGGTCATGATACGTCGATTTCCGAACGGCTTCCCTGCATCTCTCCTAGCGCCGCAGCAGCAGATCCGCCGCGATGAAGCAGGCGAAGACGACGGAGATGACGCCGTTCATGGTGAAGAAAGCGGCGTTGAGCTTGGAGAGATCGTCGGGCTTGATCAAGGAGTGCTCGTAAAGCAGAAGTACGGTTACGGCGATCACGCCGGCGAGAGCAAGTTTCCCGAGGCCGAAGGCGGGGAGCAGCGCGATCAGCAGAAGCAGCATGATGGCGTGAAAAGCGCGGGCGATCCAGAGCGAGCGAGAGATGCCGAGGTGACGAGGAATGGAATGGAGGCCGGCGTCGCGATCGAATTGAAAATCCTGGCAGGCATAAAGAATATCGAACCCGGCGACCCAGAAAGTAACGGCGGCGGTAAGAAGAAGGATGCGAGCGTCGAGGGAGCCGCGAACGGCGATCCACGCGGCGGCAGGCGCGATGCCGAGAGCAAAGCCGAGTACGAGGTGCGACCAGCGGGTGAAGCGTTTGGTATAGGAATAAAGGAGGACCACTGCAAGCGCGACCGGCGACAGCCACAGCGCGAGGCGATTGAGTTGGGCGGCGGCGAGAACGAAAATGCCGCACGAAACGGCGACGAACGTGATCACGAAAGAAGCCGACAGATGTCCAGCGGGAAGGGCGCGGGCGCTGGTGCGTGGATTGGCGGCATCAATGGAAGCGTCCGCGAGGCGATTGAAAGCCATGGCGGCGGAGCGCGCGGCGATCATGGCAACGATGATCCACAGCAGTTGACGGACGGTGGGAAGTCCCGAGGCGGCGAGCATGGCTCCGCAAAGTGCGAAAGGCAGAGCGAAGATGGAATGCTCCCACTTGATCATCTCGAGCGTCACGCGAAGATCGCGGAAGAGGGGCACTGCAGAGATTGTAAGACAGAGAGCTGTCTCAGATGGGAAGCTTTGGACGAATTATCTGTACTTTGTGTCGAAGAGCGGGGGAAAGTCGCCGCGCCTCGCGGTGGCGATAAGTTCAGAACCAAAATGTCCGCCAAAGTTCACTCCGAATAGACGGTGGCGAATCCGGCTCTCCTGGATGTAGGGCCATCTCACCAACGCGCCGAGCCGTTGACGCAGAGGTTTGGGTGAAGGAGGCGAGTGAAGACAGATATCGTCAAATCCGCAAACAGACAGAAGCGATTTCAAGTTCGAGCCGCTAAATCCGTACTCGTGGGCGAGGGTTACGTAATAAGACGAATTGGCCGACGGTCCTTCCATGTTAGGGGTGCGCAGAAAGAGCGTGCCCTGTTTCCTTAGTGCCTGATAGATTGCGTCGACGATCCACAGGAGCGAGTATTTGGGAATATGTTCAATCACGTGCGACATGTGGATGAAATCGTATTCCCCGGGATGCTTGGCCAGGAATTCGCCGATTTCGCTTTCGATCTTATGCAGTTTGACATTCCATTCTTTTAGATACGGCTTGTTCTCCGGCGCGAATTCCGCTCCCGACACATTTGTATAGCCGAGATGCAAGCAAGCAGCCATGAACCATCCATTGCCGAAACCAATGTCGAGAATCGCTGCATCCTTCTTTGCGGGAAGGAAACGCCGGTATTCATCGGCAACTTCCTCAATTCTTTTGCGTGTTGGAGGCTCGCGTTCCGTGCTGCCCATTCGCAAAGCCATGCGCCGGTAGACTTCGGCGACAAACATGTGGGGATCCATGGCGAAGAGGATGGAGGATCGGCGCGAATTCGTCAAGGGAGCGCGGCAGTTGTGAGTTATCGCCTTCGGATGTCCGTGTGATTGCGCAGTGTCTTTAGTTTTGTGAGAGACTAACCAGCGCCCCAAAAAATACTGAATCGGAGATTGTCGTTGAGCGTGTCGCAGCAGGGGATTCCCATTATGCAGGTCGGCTTACGTCAAAAGATCGTCATCGCTGTCTATCTTTTGTTGCTCACTCTACTGGCGAGCCGGCCCTATACCTATTCCCTCTTTGACATGGACATGATGGGATACATCGGTAATGCAGTCGCCATGAGCGGCGCCAGCATTCGCCAGATTCACGATACCGCCTATCAGGCCGTCGAAGCGGAGGTACCGCAAGCCGCTAAAGACCATCTTCTGGGGCGGGATAAGCTTGGGCCGCCATCGCAATGGCAGTCACGCCAGGATCGCGCCAGTAATGCGGAACACTTCGCCGAATATCTGCCCTGTTTTGCGATCCGCCCAATCTTCAACCAGCTGATCTACGTGCTGCATTACGGACTGGGGATGGGCCTGGTGCGGGCGACCATCGTGCTCGCCGTCGGCTCTTACTGGATGATTGGAGTGCTGATTTTTCTTTGGATCTACCGATATGCGGGCGTGGAGCGGGCTGCGCTTGGCTCGCTTCTTCTAATGCTCAGCCCGCCAATCCTGGAGCTTGCACGCTTTAATACTCCTGATGCGCTTGCCTGCCTTGTAAGTCTTGCAGCGCTGTACTTGATCTTCGAGCGCGGCCGTATGTTCTGGGGCATAACGCTTCTGCTCATTTCCGTATACGTGCGAACTGACAATGCAGTGCTGGCTGTTGGCGCGCTTGCCTATTGTTCTCTTGTTTCACGGCAGCTAGAGAAGACAAAGGCGGCGATGCTGGCATTGCTGGCTGCGGTTTCTGTTTTGCTGATCAATCATTTCGCTGGAGATTACGGGCTGCGCATGCTCTATTACCGCAGTTTTATTGCGATACCGTTAGCGCCCGGTGAACTCGTGGCAAAATTTGGCAGAGCGGACTACGTCCATGCTTTCAGAACCGCAGTGTCCCAGACCATGAACGGCTCCCTACCGTTCTTCGTGTTCATGGGAGTGGTGGGCATTTGCGCGCGACGCCAACGCGTAGGTCAGGCGATCGCGACCGTGACAACCTTTTACCTGATCGTCCACTTTCTCTTATTTCCTTCGGGGCAGGAGCGGTTCTGGGGAGTGTTTTACGTCGGTTGCGCAATGGTGCTCATGATTGGCGCATGGTATCGCGAGCCGATGCTGCTAGATGACGCGCTTCGGACACGCCTCCGGCTAAGCGTAGATGCAGAGCGCTCCCCGAGAGTGGGACGGTGAAGTCACCCGTGATGGAATCCGAGGCTGAGGACACCAGCAAGGACGTCCTCCGAATCGAGCGGTTATTCTTGATTCTCGCCATAATCTTCGGTAGCATTCAGGCTTTTTTCGGACGGTACTTCCTGACGCCTGATGGAATGTCGTACCTCGACATCGCGGATGGTTTCATTCGAACTGGTTGGAGGGCGGTGGTTAACGGATATTGGAGTCCCGTATACCCCGTGCTACTAGGCCTCTCGAAGCGGATGTTAAGGCCGTCGCTGCGTTGGGAGTTTCCAGTTGCCCATATCCTGAACTTTGTCATTTTTGTACTGGCGTTATTCTCTTTTCGTTTTTTTCTTCGCTCGGCGGCCCCTTGGCTGAAGAACAAAAATAACATCACTTTTGGTGATGCTGCTCCCCTGCCGTCATGGGTATTAGTCGGATTGGGCAACTGCCTCTTCTTGTGGGGAACAATAGACTTGATTGACCTCTCAATTGTGACCCCCGACCTTCTGGTCGCTGCGCTGGTGTTTCTGCTAGCGGGTCTGATTATGGATTTGCGCGATCGGCATTCGATCGCGAAGTTTGCGATCTTTGGTGCGGTCGCCGGCCTCGCTTATCTGACGAAGGGAATCATGTTCCCGCTGGCATTCCTCTTTCTCGGAGTGCTTTGGTTCTCCGGAAACAGTTCACGAACACGGCTGGGAGGCGTGTTGCTGTCCGCCGTAGTCTTCTTGGCTGTCGCTTCGCCGTTCGTAGTTGCCCTTTCTAAATCGAAGGGCAGACTGACCTACGGGGACACGGGCAAACTCGCCTATGCGCGCGTGGTGAGCCCGGGTAGTCCAGAGACCAATTGGCAAGGTGATCCTGAGGGCGGGGTTGCGCTTCACCCGACCAGACAACTGATGGATCACCCGCCGGTTTTTGAATTTGCCGAACCGATCAACGGCACATATCCACCTTGGTACGACTCCTCGTATTGGAGCGATGGCTTGCATTGGCGTTTTCGACTCCGTTCCCAGATAAGAGTTCTGGTACAAAGCGCCCTCACTTACGGGAAAGTGCTAGAGGGGTGTGCAGCTCTCGTTGCCGGGATTCTGATTTTTCTACAAATTGGCAAGGGATCGACGCTGAAGGCGATTGCTCGAAACTGGCCGCTCCTGGTGGTCGCGTGCGGAGCTGGAGGTATCTATGCGCTCGTCCTCGTGAAGGAGCGCTATATTGCTAGTTTCGCAATCCTTTTTTGGGTCGCCATTTTGGCCGGAGTTCGTTTACCTCGAGATGCCAAAGTTGCGGCAGTTTCGAACTACATAGGCATCGCCGTCATTCTAACGATGCTTATGTCTCTGACTTCTAGCGTAGCGCACGGCGCCTACCGTGCGTTGAGCGTCGGACCTATCGCGACAGATAAGGAACAGCTCGACGCTGCTGAAGGTTTGCAGAAGATGGGACTGCGCCAAGGCGACAAGGTTGCGGTGCTCGGCATCGGCACCACAGACTACTGGGCATATCTGGGAAAATTCAAGATTGTATCCCAGATTGAATGTCTCGATCCTGGTCGACGGGAGTTTTGGGCTGCGTCTCCCGATTTGAAGGCGCGGGCCTACCAGTCCATCCGAAGCACTGGAGCAAGGGTGATCGTTACTTGGAATGCGCCGACGGGAGAGGAGTCTGAAGGCTGGAAGCAAATTTCAAACTCCAACTACTACGTCTATTTTTTCCCGAAGTAGGGCTGAATTTCTCCGCGTTGCTGCTATCATTCCGGTAATTCAACCCCAACACATCCGCAGTGTACGCAGGAGGATTCAACCGTGGGAGCAGTGCTCAGAGCGGAACAGAATTTTCAGCCGGTGGCGATGCCGTTGAAAGAGGCGGAGGCCATTGAAGTGTCGGTGGTGATGCCGTGCCTGAACGAGGCGGAAACGCTGGAGACCTGCATTGGCAAGGCGTTGCGCGCGCTTCGCGAGGCCGATATTGCCGGAGAAGTTATTGTGGCCGACAACGGGAGCAGCGACGGGTCGGTGGAGATTGCGGAGCGGATGGGAGCGCGGGTGGTAAACGTGCGAGCCAAAGGATATGGCAACGCGTTAATGGGAGGGATTGCCGGCGCTCGCGGCACATACGTGATTATGGGTGACGCCGACGACAGCTACGATTTCGCGCACATCCCGCGGTTTGTCGAGCAGTTGCGCGAGGGCGCCGACGTGGTGATGGGAAACCGGTTTCGCGGAGGAATCCAGAAAGATGCCATGCCCGCGCTACATCGTTACTTTGGAAATCCTGTCCTGACAAAAATAGGAAGGTTGTTCTTCCACAGTCCGGTGGGAGATTTTTACTGCGGCCTGCGGGGATTTCGGAAAGATGCGTATGAGCGTATGGGGCTGCGCACCACCGGCATGGAATTTGCGACCGAGATGGTAGTGAAGGCGACGCTGCTGCGGTTGCGAATCGCCGAAGTTCCGACGACGCTTTCGCCAGACGGCCGCAATCGTCCTCCGCATCTGCGGACGTGGCGCGATGGCTGGCGAACGTTGCGATTCTTCTTGCTATATAGTCCGCGGTGGTTGTTTCTGTATCCGGGAATCGCGCTGATGCTGGCCGGATTCTTGCTGGGGTTGTGGTTGCTGCCGGGGCCAAGGCCGGTGGGGAGTGTTACGTTCGACGTCCACACGCTGGTGTATGCCGCCGCGTTCGTGATGCTGGGGTTTCATGCGATTGCCTTCGCCGTGTTCACGAAAATGTTTGCGATCTCGGAAGGATTGTTGCCGCCGGATCCGATGCTGGACAGGCTTTTCAAATACATCACATTGGAAGTCGGACTCACGGTTGGGGCCGGCCTCACGATCGCCGGGCTGGTGAGCTCCGCTTACGCAGTCGGCGCATGGGGAAGCCAACATTTCGGTGGCCTCGATTATTCGCGCACGATGCGGCTGGTGATCCCGGCGTCGCTATTGCTAACGCTGGGAGCTCAGACAATTTTTGCCAGCTTCTTCATGAGCGTGCTGGGGATGCGGCGGCGATGAGTCAGAGCAGTGCTCAGATAAAACCGCTGGCGAGTGCGGGGCGGCGCGGGCAGCACCCATGGCGGGAGATTCTGCACCGGGCTCGCGATCCGCGGCTTGTGGTCGACACCGGATTGCGGGCGTTGTTGCAAGCGTGGAATTTAGTTTCTCCATCCGAGTTTGCCTCGCTATATCGCCAGGTTCGCGGCGCAACCATGTGCAGCGTGGCTCGCTTGCGCGGGTTGCACAGCGCCGTGCTCCATGTTGTGAAAAAGAACATTGACGGCGACATCGTAGAGTGCGGATGCGCGAGCGGCGGAAGTGCGGCGCTGATGGCTTTGACTCTTCGTCAGCTTGAAGTCCCGCGACAGCTCTGGCTTTTCGATACATTTGAGGGATTGCCCGCCCCGAGCTCTAAAGATCCGGATTTCGAAATTGCCGACATGTTTACCGGCACATGCGTCGGAACCCTGACTGAAGTGCGGGGACTATTCGACCGGCTGGACGTGACGAATAACGTCACGTTCGTCAAAGGATTGTTCCAGGAGACCCTGCCCGTCACGCCAATACAGAGCATCGCGGTTCTGCATATCGATGGCGACTGGTATGAAAGCGTGAAGGTCTGCCTGGATTTGCTGTACGACAAGGTTGTTCCGGGCGGCGTTATCCAGTTGGATGACTACGGATATTGGCAGGGGGCGCGGAAAGCTGTCGACGATTTTATGCAAGCGCGCGGGATAGAGACTCCTCTGCAGCGACTGGATTACTCGGGACGGTTTTTGGTGAAGCCGAAGTCAGTTGAACCAGACAGAGTCAGGTCCGCTGCAACAGCGCGATGAAGTGAAGTTGCGCGCCGAATATCCAGTCGGCGGGCTTGGGGTAGAGGCCGAGCTTCGTTACCATTTGTCCCGGCTGAAGCCCAATCTGCTGCCAGGCAGCATGCCATTGGTGGCGAGTCCAGTAATTGTAGGGCAACGCAACTCCGAACCTGGCGTTCCCTACCCAGTCCATGAAACGAAGCCGGGCGTTGGCCGCGATTCCCTCGCGATAGTGATCCTTAATGAGCACATGTTGTTTGGCTGTGCGCCGGGCTTCTCGTAAAAGGACGGTCGCGTCCGGAGTATGGTGCAGGACGTCGGAGAACAGAACGACGTCGAACGAGTCATTGGCGAATGGGAACACCGAGCCGTCGAAAATCTCTACAGGAATGTGAGTGTAATGGCGGGGAAGAACGTCGATGCCTTGCACAGAAATGTCGGGGCGTTTTTGCTGCAAGAGCGCAGAGATCAGTCCGTCGCCGCAACCGACATCGAGCACACGGACTTCTCGAGGGAGCAGTTTTGCGAACCAGTTGGTCAGAACCGATACCCGGCGATTCGAAATTAGCCTGTTATGAAGAAGTCCGACGGTGCCTGCGCCCAAAGGAACGGATTTTGTATCGGACGCCAAGGAATATTTTGATCGAAGGATTGTAGTGATCGCCGGTCGGCGTACTCAGCAGTTTACATCAAGCAATGCGGCGCGATTTGGTCGGGTGGAATGAAAGGCTGGATGGGGCGTTTGGCGCGGGTTCCGCCCCGCACGTCGCCTCGGGGTTTTCCACAATTGACAAGTACTGGAGGCTGCTGCATCATGGGTGCGTCCATTGCAGGTTCTTCCCTCTTACAGGGACAGATGCACGGATTGGAGGGAACACATGTCAGAATTTATTCGCAGGATTTGGTCGGAAGATGAGGGGCAGGACATCGCTGAGTACGCGGTCATGCTGGCTGTGATCCTGGTTCTGGTGGTAGGCACGATACGCCTGATCGGATCGAACGCCAATAATGTCTTCTCCAACACCGCCAGTTCCATACAGTAGGCTGTCGTCAGAGCTGAAGTCAGTTTGAAAGACAAAACAGTGTTCGGACGTTGTTCAAGCCTCCCAGGCTCAACATTTGTGTGCGCGGGATTGTTATTTCATGACTCGATTTATCTCGTTTACCGGGCCGTTTCGCTACTGCTGGTTTGCCAGAGTAGCGGCTGCGGCAGGACTTGCGAGGAGATCGAACTGAGATGATCCCCTAGATCGAAGCAAGTTTTGGTCCGAGGCCGCGATTCAAGAATCGCGGCTTTTGTATTTTGCGGTGGAAGTTAATTCCGGAATTCAGGAGCGAAGCAATGATCGTCAATATGTCCGAGAAAGCGACTGAAGATCAGATTGCGCACGTAATCGAGCGCATTCGCGAGGCGGGGTACCAACCTCATGCAACGCGAGGAGTGGAGCGCACGATTGTGGCGGCCGTAGGAAATGGACGCCGTCATGAGATCGAGGCGCTGCTGGTTGCGCCCGGCGTGGAGAACGTGGTCGCCATCGCTCAACCCTTCAAGCTTGTCAGTCGCCAGGTAAAGCCAGAGCGGACTGTGGTGGATGTTGGCGGAGTTTCGATTGGGGGGCCGGGAGTGGTGGTGATCGCCGGACCGTGTTCGGTGGAATCCCGCGAGCAGTTGCTCAGCACGGCGCATGCAGTGAAGGAGGCCGGTGCCACGATGCTGCGAGGGGGCGCCTACAAGCCACGAACTTCTCCGTATGACTTTCAGGGGCTCGGTTTGGAAGCGTTGAAGATCTTGCGCGATGCGCGGGAAGAAACCGGACTGCCGGTGGTGACGGAAGTGATGAGCACGGAAGATGTGGACATTATTTGTGAGCATGTGGATATGCTCCAGGTGGGAGCGCGCAACATGCAGAACTTCGCATTGCTGCGGCGACTAGCGACGGTGAGCAAGCCGGTGCTGTTAAAGCGCGGTCCTTCTTCGACGGTGAAGGAATGGCTGCTGGCTGCGGAGTATTTGCTGTCTGGAGGAAATAACCAAGTTGTGCTTTGCGAACGGGGCATCAAGACTTTTGAAACGGAGATGCGCAATACGTTCGACCTGGCTGCCGTGGCGCTGGCCCGCGATCTTTCACATCTGCCGGTGATGGCAGATCCTTCGCACGGAACTGGCAAGCAGAGTTTGATTGCCGCAGTCTCACGCGCTGCGGTTGCGGTAGGCGCCGATGGACTGATTATTGAAGTGCATCCCTGTCCCGAGCGGGCATTGTCGGATGGGGCCCAGTCGCTGGATTTCGCCGGATTTGAGAAAGTGATGAAGGCCATTGCGGAGCCTTTGCGGAAAGCGGCAGTAAGTGCGGATATGGCGCGTGCGTGAAGTCGCCGTTCAGGCGCAAGCAATCTTTTCATGCAGCGTGCTCTCGCGGTAGAGAGTATGGTTCGCGTTTGCTTGATAAGCAGCTCTGCGATTTCAACAACACACAGGAATTCTAATGCCACGTTTTGACGTCACCATTGCCGGCGAAATTAATCTCGACCTGATCCTGTACGGGCTTCCCGACGAACTGGTGCGGGAGCGCGAGCTGCTGGCAAATCAAATGGAGTTGACGCTGGGAGGATCGTCGGCGATTGTGGCTCATAACCTTTCGGCGCTGGGCAGCCGAGTAGGATTTCAGTCCTGCATCGGCGATGACGATCTGGGCCAGACTGCTTTGCGTGCTTTGCAGCGCAGCGCAGTGGATGTTTCGCGAGTAATTCGTGCAGAGAACTCCGATAAGACGGGAATTACGGTAACGTTGCAGCGCGAAGGCTGGAGAAATATGGTGACGTATGCGGGCACCATAGCAAGTTTGAAGTGGGATGATCTCGATTTCGATTATCTGGCGGACTCGTGTCACTTTCACCTTTCATCTTTTTATCTTCAACGCGGGTTGCGAGCACGCGTGCCGGAGCTGTTCCGAAGAATGAAGGATGCGGGACTTACGACCTCGCTCGACACGAATGACGATCCCGATGACGCCTGGGAGGGCGGTCTCCATGACGCGCTGCGTTATGTTGACGTCTTTATGCCGAACGAGCGCGAGGCGCAGAAAGCGGCAGGGGTAAGCGACCTTGAAACGGCCGTGAAAAAACTCGCCGCCATGGTGCCCCTGGTAGTTGTAAAACTCGGCCGCCAGGGAGCACTGGCGCAATGTGGAACAGAACGGTGCATGAGCCCCGGGATCAAAGTCGACGCTGTGGACGCGGTCGGCGCCGGGGATAGCTTCGACGCCGGCTTTCTTCACGAGTATGTGAAGGGGACGGCATTGTCCGCGTGCCTTCAGGCTGGCAATTTGGCTGGGGCTTTGTCTACGACGCGCTCGGGTGGCACCGAGGCTTTCCGCGATGTGGGATACCGCAAGCAATTTTTCAGACAACATGGGTGCGAAACTGCGAGATCGTAAGAACTAAAGCTGGGCATTCAGGAGGGAAGGTTTAGGCGGTGCAAGCTCCGATTCGAGTTGGTTACTCCGGTTACCATTGACATCCGCGAAGTTGGCATAAGATCGAGGCTAGGACAGGTATGAAAAAACTTAGCTTTCTAGTCTCGCTGACCAACGACGACAACGATTACCAGCAAGAGCAGGCGGCGGCAGCGGAGAAGACTGCGCGACGACTGGGGGTTGATCTCCAGATCGTTCATGCCAGCAACGACGCGGTTACGCAAAGTCAGCAGCTCCTTCATTTCATTCAGGGTTCCGCAGCTTCGCGCCCGGATGCGATCGTTTTTGAGCCTTCAGGTGGAACGGCGTTTCCGCAGGTGGCCCGTGCGGCTGTGGCGGCAGACATTGGATGGGTCGTCCTGAATCACGAAGCCGACTATCTCAGCCAGCTCCGGCAAGCGTCTCATGTTCCGGTTTTTTCGATCAGCTGCGACCACGAAGAGGTGGGCAAGATTCAAGGCAAGCAGTTTGCGGCACTACTGCCCCAGGGCGGATCGGTGCTGTATATCGAAGGTCCTGCGAATAGCTCTGCTGCGCAAGAACGTAGTGCGGGAATGAACCTGGCAAAGCCGGAAAATATTCACGTGAAAACACTACGCGCCAATTGGACCCTGGAGGGGGCCCATCGCGCCGTAAGTTCCTGGTTGCGGCTGCGTACCTCGCAGGAAACGATCCTTAATCTTGTTGGGGCGCAGGACGACAGCATGGCGGCGGGCGCGAGAAAAGCATTCACCGAAATGGGGGAGGACGAACGCGAGCGCTGGATGAAGATCCCGCTCACCGGATGCGATGGATTACCGAAGACCGGGGAATCCTGGGTGCGCAGTGGAGTCCTTGCCGCAACAGTTTACATTCGTCCCAATGCCGACCTGGCGCTCGAAATGCTGACGGAGGCGATCCGCAGTGGAGCGCAACCGCCGGAACGCAGACTGATTCTTCCCGAATCCATGCCATCGATTGACGACATCAACATTCGAACCGAGAAGGCCAACGCGGATAAGCGCCACGCCGCGGCGCGTGCCTGAAAACGGTACGCCCTTCTGCTTCCGAAGACACTCCCTGAAGACACTTCCCTTCTGAATTTTCTTCCCTATTTTTCCTGGCCCTCGCCCTTCACAGAAAAATATTGTGCAACGGCAGGACTGGGTTACAATCCACACCACAAAGCGAAGAGTGGATCGCTTTGGTGTTAACAGGCAAGAATCCAGGACCGGACCGCTGCAGATCGCGGGAGGAATTATGGCAAATGCTGCGCAGGCGTTTGGGACACGGAACGCAGAATACGGCATCTGGCGAGTGATTATGGCGTCGTCTGTTGGCACCATGATCGAGTGGTACGACTTCTACATTTTCGGAAGCCTCGCTATCATCCTAGGCCCGAAGTTTTATCCCCCGGGAAATGACACGTTCGCTTACATCGCTTATCTCGCGACGTTTGCAGTCGGATTTTTGGTGCGGCCCTTCGGCGCGTTGTTCTTCGGCCGCATCGGCGACCTGGTTGGGCGCAAGTATGCGTTTATCGTAACTCTGTCCATCATGGGTTTTTCCACTTTTGCCATCGGCCTGTTGCCGTCCTACGCTACGGCAGGCTGGTTCGCACCGATTGTGTTGCTATTGATCCGCGTCTTACAGGGATTGGCGCTGGGTGGAGAATATGGCGGCGCTGCGGTTTACGTGGGCGAGCACGTCCCCGACAACAAGCGTGGTTTCTACACAAGTTTCATACAGATCACTGCCTCGTTTGGTTTTTTCCTATCACTCATCGCAATTCTAGCTACGCAATACTCGATGTCGAAGGAAGACTTCGCTGCGTATGGCTGGCGCATTCCTTTCCTGGTTTCCATCATCTTGGTGCTGATCTCCCTCTACATCCGCCTGAAGATGAAGGAGTCGCCTATCTTTGCGCAACTCAAGAGCACGGGAATGACTTCCACGCAGCCGCTGAAAGATGCATTCACCAAGTGGCCGAATCTGAAGAACGTCCTGATTTCGCTTTTCGGAGCCACTGCGGGCCAGGGTGTGGTCTGGTATACCGGGCAGTACTACGCTCTGTTTTATATGCAAAGTATTCTGAAACTGAATGCGAAAACCGTTAACGAGGTGGTCGCGATCGCTGTACTGATCGGAATGCCGTTCTTCACCGTGGTGGGAGCGCTTTCGGACCGCATCGGCAGGAAGAAGCTTATGATGGCGGGCTGTCTATTAGCCGCATTGACCTACATTCCGATCTATGAGGCGATGGAACGCGCCGCAGGAAACAATATTGTCACGGTAACGTCCACCCGCGACAAAGTCACTGGTGCGACCAAACTCACTGCCATGACCCGGGGGGCGAACGGTGCACTGGTGCCTGCGAAGGAAGCTCCGAAT
Source organism: Candidatus Sulfotelmatobacter sp. (assembly GCA_025462865.1). GTDB lineage: Bacteria > Acidobacteriota > Terriglobia > Terriglobales > Acidobacteriaceae > Sulfotelmatobacter. The sequence continues at coordinate 56,964 of JAOAPI010000101.1, forward strand.
CCGAACCTACCGATGTTAGTTTTGCTGGTATTCGTGCAGGTTCTCTATGTGTGTTTGGTGTACGGTCCTATCGCTGCGTATTTAATTGAAGCGTTCCCGGCGAAGATACGATACACGTCTCTCTCTCTGCCGTACCACATAGGAAACGGTGTCTTTGGGGGATTGCTGCCCTTGATTGGGTTATGGACTGTCGCGGCTACCGGCAATATTTACGCAGGTCTGTATTACCCGATGAGTGTCGCGGGCATGACATTTATCGTGGGGAGCCTGCTCCTGCGCGAGACCCGTAACGTGCGCATTTGGGATGAGGCGGGAAAAAAGATTCCGGCCGGGGGCTAGAATTAACTCTCGCTTCTAGCGGCGCTTTAGAGCTTCGAGTTCGTCCATGGTCCGCGGCCAGTCTGATCCCAATAGCCGAGAGAGGCTTCGATCGGCGAGGACTTTGCCACCAGTCTGGCAGCGGGCGCAGTAGTTTGTTTCCTTGTCAGCGTAACGAATCCGCAATATTTTGTCGCCGCATCGAGGACACGGTTCGCCATAGCGTCCGTGAACCGCCATCCCTTTCCGAAACGCCGTGACCTTTTCAGGAAACGCGGCCTTCGCCTCCGTGCGGAGTTGGTCTATCCAGAAACGTAGCGTGTGCCGGGTGGCAGCGAATAGTCTCTCCCACTGAAGTGGTTCAAGCTTTTGCGTGAGTGTGATGGGGGAGAGTTGCGCCGCGTGCAAGATCTCGTCGGAATAGGCATTGCCGATTCCGCTCAGCAAACGTGGATCGGTCAATGCCCGCTTTAGCGTATGGTTCTCGGCAGTGAGTTTCGCGCGGAAAGAATCGAGGTCGCTGGAGAAGATATCGATTCCTCCGGCATCGAAGGAACGCAAGCTTTCCTCGCCGCTGAGGACATGCAAAGATGCCCGGTGTTGCGTGCCAGCCTCAGTGAGAACCAGGGAACCATTAGGAAAATCGAACGCCGCCAGACTCCTACGGCCGGCTAGCTTTACCTGTGGAGCCCGCCAGTGCAACCGGCCTGCAATCATCAAGTGGAGCACCAGCCACAGATCATTTTCCAATCCAATAGCAATGCGCTTACCAACTCGCCGCAATTCCTTGACGATGCGGCCCTCTGCGCTAGCAATCGGCGGTAGCGCGGTTCGCAGAAGAAAAGCACTATTCAGCCTCACCTGTTCGAGGGGCTGACCGACGATACGAGAGTCGAGCGCGCTGATATAGGCGACAATGTCCGGCAGCTCGGGCATGGCTACCAGCTTGCACGTCGCAGCGGTACTTTGCAATGCGACGACGCTATTCGCGAAGATGAGTCGGAAGAAGATGAGTCGGAAGAGGAGTGGCGGGAGTGCTGGAAACTTAAAGTGTAAGAACCGAAGCAGTGGTGAGCGCGGCAGGACTCGAACCTGCGACCCATGCCTTAAAAGGGGAACACTTCGGAATCCTGCCGCGCGGATTCAATCACTTACGAGCAGCTAGACCCCTCTCAAATGGGCGAGAAGCCTCTCAGTCGGCCCTTAATTTACAGCTTAATTTACATCGAGCACCGAAACTCTAGCGGGCGACCGTCGAGAAAACGCGATTGTTAGTCAAACCCCGCGAGGGACATTCCCCCCCGGCGCACTCAAGACGCCCTTGCAAAATCCTACATCTTGACGCTCCTGCTGGCTGGGAGGACAATCAGTGCCCACACGGAGCACTCATATGACGAAATTGCGAGGCGGTTGGATGTTCGGTTTGAGCTGTACCCTCTTACTCTTTGCGGCAATCGCGAGGCCGTTGAATGCGCAAACCTTCACTACCCTTGTGAGTTTCGATGGCACGGACGGTGCTGAACCGACCTACGGGTACTTGGCGCAAGGGGTAGACGGGAACCTATATGGGACCACCCTCTACGGCGGAGGTACTGGCGGTTCATTCTGCTCTGTGATCGGTTGTGGAACAGTATTTAAGGTGACTCCCGACGGAGTGCTAACGACGATTTACTTATTCTGTTCCCAGCCTAACTGCACGGACGGGGGTTCGCCACAAGCGGGGTTGATCCAAAGCACGGACGGAAACTTGTATGGGACCACTTACGGCGGCGGAGCGAACAGGCTAGGCACAGTGTTCAAGATTACTCCAACCGGCATACTGACGACCATCTATAGCTTCTGTAGCCAAACCAATTGCACGGATGGCACGAGCCCTTATGCAGAAGTGGTTCTCGGCATCGACGGAAATTTCTATGGGACTACTTTCTATGGCGGGGCTAACAAGGACCAGTGCTTCGACGGTTGCGGAACCGTCTTTAAGCTTACCCCAAAGGGCACGTTCACCACGCTCTACAGCTTTTGTTCCCAGGCTGGTTGTACCGATGGTCAATATCCCGTTGCTGGACTGGTTCAAGGTGCTGATTTGAATCTCTACGGGGTCACCCTTTATGGAGGCAGTGCCGACAGCAGTGGAACGCTCTTCAAAATTACGCCAAGCGGGACGCTAACTACGCTTTATACCTTCTGTACCCAATTCGTTGGAAATCTGTGTATCGATGGGGCAGCACCGACTTCCTCCCTCGTTCAGGCCAAGAACGGGAGTCTTTACGGTACGACCCGTGGAGGCGGAACACAGGGTCAAGGTACTGTTTTCAAGATCACTCCGCAGGGCACACTCACGACGCTCCACAGCTTTAGCGGGACCGAAGGTGAGTATCCAGAAGCGGGGCTCGTTCAAGCCACTGACGGGGGTCTGTACGGAACAACGTCTGCTGGTGGCGGCTCCACGCGGTCAGGGACGATCTTTAAAATCACCATAGCTGGACACTTGACCACTCTTCATCGATTCGACAATTCCGACGGTGCTTTTCCCTATGCCGGGATGATTCAATACACTGACGGAAGTCTCTACGGGACAACAATAGGCGGTGGAGCGAACAACGGCTCTGGAACGGTTTACAGCTTTTCGGTGGGTTTGGGCCCGTTCGTGGAGACGCTGCCCGGATTGCGCAAAGTGGGAGGGCACATTCTCATACTCGGCAACAATCTCACGGGCTCAACCGCTGTCACCTTCAACGGTACCGCAGCAACATTCACTATCGTTTCGAACACCGAAATCAAAGCCAGCGTACCCGCCGGTGCGACCACGGGATTCCTGACAGTGACCACTCCGAACGCCATCCTCACAAGTAACAAGCCATTTCGAGTGATTCCCTGAGCAAGAGTTTGGACTTGTGCGCGAGTCCTTTTCCCGTGGTCGTGCAGAGCATCTCTCCTGACGTAGCAGCGACGCGGAAGAGTTAAGTCCCTGTCGGAAGATTTCGGTTTCTTCGCAGAAGGATAGGTTTATCCTGCTGCTCTGCTTTTTGGAGGGGAACTTTTGGAACCTGAAATAGAGCCTTCATCCCCTTCTCGAATCTCTCTGTGGCCTTTGGCCCTTCTCGGTACTCTACTTTTCGCATTGCTACCCTCAAAGCGTAATCAACCTAGCAAGTCCGTACATCCACAAGATAGCACTCACAGCAAAAACACTTACGCTCAAAAGCAAACGGTGACCACTGCGAATATTGAACCAACTCCAGAAAATTCCAAACACCCCTATCGGGGCAAAGATCACACCCCACTTTGGAAAAAACTTCTCGAAGGTTCCGCAGTCACGATTGCCTTCGGCTTGCTCGTCGTCAACATTTGCCAGATGCGATCCACCGAGAAAGCTGCCCAAGCTGCTCAAGACGCTTTGCGGAATAGCGTTGAACAATTCAGGGCTGATGAACGTGCATGGGTAGAAATTGAACCGATTAAACCAGTCCTTCGCCTTAAGGGGGACTCCCGGTTTCCGACAGCATTTACTTGTAGCATCTATCCTAAGAATGTCGGCAAGACTGTTGCTACTGATATTGTCGTTAAAGCTGAGACGCTTGGGAGGAGTGAGCAATTCAATGCTTCTGAAATGGCGAGCGCTCAGGATCGATATCTTCTCGATAAATACACCCAGAAAGACCAGCATGGCAACGTCGGCCCTGCGACCGTACCGCAAAGTCCGGTTCCGCGCGTCATCGCTCCAAATTCCACAGCGAACGCTCCGTTCATATTGATATGCCCTGCGATCAAGACCTATCCTACTGGCGGATCGGAGTACGAATTTGTTGTCGGTCGTATCGACTATTGCGATGCGTTCAACGTTCACCACTGGAAGAAATTTTGCTTCTACGTCACCAATGATCAAGGGGACGTGTGGAATTGCAGCGAAGGGAATCTTGAAGACGTCAATTCCGAACTCGAACCTACCGAAAAATGCCAACGTTAGCCCTGTCACGGCAGGACGAGTTTCTTGATGCCTATGACTGACAAGTCCAAATCGCACGCCAATAAAGGCCATGCCGATCCAGATAAGGCAGGCAGAGACCAATACAAGCGCCACATAGACGGCGACATTACCATCAGGGGACGGGTTGAAACAAACGTTCCACCAGACGCGGTACAGCAACACACTACCGAACGCGAAGAAGACAAGACCCAAGGGAAGAGGAAATTTGTTGTCGAGGTGCTTACCCTCATTGCCGTCATTATCTACGCCGGGATTACTTTTTGGCAGGGCTGCCTCACTAAGCGATTGGCTCACACGGCTGATCAAACATTGAGCACCAGCAGGGAGCAGTTTCTTAAGTCCGAGAGACCTTACGTGTGGCCCGGCGAACTTGCCAGCATACCTATGGAGGTCGGCAAAGCTCTGAGAGTCAACGTCTACTTCCTTAATTACGGGAAGACGCCCGCTATCAAAGAAAAATCGAATGGGCAATTGTTGGTTGCTACTACCAAAAGCGTTCTTGATCAAGCTGATGAGTTTTTTGCGGCCATCAAGGATCACAAATTTGAATCTGGCAGCGAAATTATCCTTCCTCCCGGCATCATTCCCGACCCGCAGAAGTCGCAGGCATTCGTCAGTTACTCCTCGCAAATAATTCCCGGCGACAAAAACATCGCCAATGCTCTTATGGACACCGACGGAAGCTTCGGCGTCGTCGGTGCTGTGGTTTATGAAGATACTGCGGGCAGCAGCTATACCACCTATTTTTGTGCGCTGCATTCCAAAAGCGGCGTCATGGTCTGGTGCCCACGACACAACGAAATACGGTAACCCCGTCACGGCAATTGCCAAAGAACGTGAAGATGTAGGCAGGCAGAGAGTCCACTAAACGGACAATCACTCCCGTCTGTGTTGCACGGCACACTCGTCAATCGCCATCGCTCGATGAGTATGTAGCGGGCGTAGAATGCTCTTCGTCGTAAAGGCTGTCAGACTTGTGACGTGGAGGCATAGATAATGGGAATTGCGATGCTTGTACTTACGGTAATCGGCGTTACTGCTGCAATCGTCGCTGCATTACCCCCATTGGGCTTTGATCTTCGAATTGTCGGGAGGCCCAAGATGCCACTGGAAGGGATTCCCTACTTCCGAGCGCGACAGGCGGGGATAGCAATCGTCATCGCTTTTGTAAGCTTGGGTGTATCGGTAGCAGCCTTCTATTATTTCTTTCGTCCGCGTCTCAATATCGTCAATGGTGGAACTTCGAAGACCAGTCCTGAATCTGGGCTGAACTACATTTGGGTGCCCCCCGGAACTTTCAGTATGGGTTGTTTACAAGAGCAAGATAAGTGGTGTGAAAAGCATCCAGAAGAAACTCCGCAACACAATGTGACAATTACCAAGGGGTTTTGGATCGGAGAAACCGAGGTCACGGTCTTTGCATACAAACGTTTGCACTCTGCTATGCCGCCCGCTCCCTCATTCAATCCAAATTGGGGAGAAGAGGAACAGCCAATAGTAAATGTCACATGGGATCAAGCTGGTACTTTTTGCGCCACAGATCAAGGCCATCTGCCAACTGAGGCGCAATGGGAGTTCGCAGCGCGAGGCAAGAGTACAGTCCCACGCTACGGCGATCCAGACAAGATCATGTGGTATCAAGAAAATAGTAGGGGCAGGGGAGCACGTGCAGTAAAGCAGCATAGTCCTAACTATCTCGGGCTATACGATACGTTGGGAAATGTCTGGGAGTGGGTGCGCGACTGGTACGACCCAAAGTATTATTCGATGAACCCCACGCCACCTGATCCAATTCAAGAAACCCGAGGGGGACAAGAAAATGAACGTGGTTCACATGTGCTGCGCGGGGGATCGTGGAAAAACACTGAGGAATTTGTTAGATTGACAAACCGCAATCGGGAACAGGACGTGCAGAACGACGCAATAGGTTTTCGATGTGTTCAAGATTAAAAACAATTTCCCTAACTGGAATGCAGACAGTCAGCTTGGCGCAGCCATGCGCACCACAGTGTTCTCGAACAATTCCGCATCTTCCCTGCCCGATTGAACCTTGTAAGAATTCCGTTCCTCGTTTTCGCGGAGGTAACGCGTTCTGATACCCTCAGTCTGTGAGAGCCTTTTTCGTTCCAACTCTTGCGGAATCAGCGAATGCCTCGAATTTGCTCCGTCTGTAAATCTCCTGATAAGTTGCCTGCCGAAGACGCGATCCTGCGCGCAATTCCCCTAAGTCGGATCGCGGCTCAAACAAAACTATCTGTTGACTCTCTGCAAAGGCATAAGAAAAACTGCATGGCAAAAGGAATCGTGCGCGCGGCTCCGTTTGAAGCGCAGCAGTCAGTGGAAGCGATCAGCTTACTGTCGCGCGTCCAGTCGTTGATCGTTGAAGTAAGAGAGATTGCGAACTGCGCGAAGAAAAACAAAAGCTGGGCGAGCGCGATTAGTGCGTTGCGGGAATTGAGATCGTGTTTGGAACTTTTGGGGCGGATGAGTGGTGAGCTTTCGCAGACTCCGGGTCCGAAAGTTCAAATTGGAATTGCGCTCAACTCCGGGCAGCAGCAGCGGACGGAGACCGATGACGATGACAGTGGCGATCTGGATTTGCAGATTGCGCGTCACGTCATGGAAGCGACGAACGGTTTTGACGCGGCGGAGATTGAGCGGCTGAAAGCGTTGTGCTCGCGCGTATTCATCGACTCCACGCCTGCGCAGGGCGTGGTTCTTCCGCATCTCACAGAAAGCAAAGCGTCGG
>JAOAPI010000130.1 GCA_025462865.1 Candidatus Sulfotelmatobacter sp.
CACTGCCCGGCAGCATCGAATCCTGAGCAACGAAGGTATCCGCACCGCTGTTTTACGTGCGAGCGTGGATACCTCGAAACGCGAAGCCTGGTATGCGCGACAAATTAAGGAAGGAATACAGGTCGTAATCTCCCATCCCAAGCTGGTTGAAACCGGACTCGATCTCCTAGACTTCCCTACCATCCTTTTCTACGAGTCGGGATATTCGCTGCACACTTTGCGGCAAGCCAGCCGCCGTTCTTGGCGCATCGGACAGAGGCAACCGGTGCGGGTGAAGTTTCTTTGTTACGAAGGAACCATGCAGACGGCCTGTCTGCGCCTGATGGGAAAGAAACTTTTAGTGGCGCTCACCATGGAGGGCAAGTTCGCGGGCGAAGGATTACAGAACATCGACGAAGACGACGACATGCTCTCGGCGATGGCACGCGAACTGGTCGAGAGAAACGGAATCGGGGAGACGGCCGATGCCGTCTGGAAGTCCCTCAACGCGGAACACCAGAAACTGTTTCCCGCAACCGCTCGTTCCGACGGAGATGTCTCCCCGATCGAAGCACCGGCTATCTTGCCGGGCGCTCAGCCTGAACACGCGGCCCTTGTCGGAGCGGCCATCGCTGGGAGTTCGGTCTTGATCTTCGGGCAACGACCCGGTTCCCTGTCGGGCAGAAGGCCGCGGGGGAAGCCGGCTGTCCCGGAGCAAGCGTCGCTGTTCGGATGATGTGAGCTGAGGTTGCGAACACGCCCCGCCTTTTTCCCGCCCTTCAGAAATCGCAGTTCAAATCAACAAGGAGGAAAGCAGTATGTCAGAAACGAGTACGCTCATTGGCTATAGCGGCCGAACGATTGGCCGCGAAGAACTAACCCTGGTGCCGACACCAGCCGCAACGGAAACGCACCGTCCGATCCCGCACCACGAGATCGTACGCGCCTTGGTCGAGACTCTTGGGTTTCGCCACATCGGAGTTGTCCATGACGAGTACGCAGTATCACCGGATGGCATGAAAGTCTTCGGTGTCCTCGATCTCGAAACCGAGATGCAAGGATGCCGCTTCTCCATCGGGCTGCGCAACTCGCATGACAAGAGCATGCGTCTGGCGATGACCTGTGGCTATCGCGTGTTCGTATGCTCGAACATGGCGTTTGCCGGAGACTTCACTCCGGTGCTCGCAAAACACTCAAAGTCGTTTTCGCTGATCGACTGCATTTCGGTCGGGGTCGACCGGATGCAGCGAAACTTCGAGCCGATGCGAAAGCAGGTGGAAACCTGGCAGAGAAGTGAATTGACGGACGTCACCGCTAAAGTAGTCATCTACGAGGCGTTCGTGGAGGGTAGGCTGGAAGCTCCCAAACATCTTGCCCGCACCGTCCATGACCTGTATTTCGAGCCTAGGTACGAGGAATTCCGGCCGCGAACGATCTGGAGTCTCTCGAACGCGTTTACCTCCTCATTCAAGGAACTGGACGCCATCCCGCAATTCAAGGCTACGGCCAAGCTCGGGGAATTCCTAGAAGCTCGGTTCTCAGGAGCGTTCTAGCTGGTAGGGCGGTTGCGGCGGCCGCCCCATTTTATCAGCGAACATCGCGCGGAGGATCGAGGTTTCGCCCGAACTGCTGATTCCCCAAAACCGCGGGCTATTTGGTTCCCAACCCCATCACCACGGCACTTACAGGCCGGGCTGCATTCGCGGCAACACGACTCTTGCACGGCACCCTCTCTTTTTGCTCTGATTTAAAAGTTCAATCGAGCCTCCATGGGCCTCGGCAATCTGCCGGCAGAGAACCAAGCCAATGCCGCTGCCCGCAGGCTTGGTGGTGTAGAAGGGGACAAACGCGTTGCTGGGATTAAGAAACCCGGGCCCGTTGTCATCGATGCTGAAAACCAACTCCTTCTCAGTAACCTCCCACTGCATCACCACTTGCGGATCAACGCGGGTAGGGAGCACACTCTCAACTTCTTCGCTCCCCCTTGCGGCATGCGGTGGTTCGAGAGCCGCTTCGACCGCATTTCGGACCAGGTTGATGAGCATCTGCTCAAACTGATCGGAATCAATCATCAACTGCGCCTCGGTGCCGGGGATCACTTGCACTCTCAGCCTAGTCTCGAGGCCAGCAACCCGCTCTACAATCGGGGAGAGATCGGTCTTGCGGAAAACGGGTGGGGGCATCTGGGCCAGTCGACGGTACGCCTGCAAGAAGCGGTTCAGGGAATCAGCTCGTGTTCCAATAATGGTTAACCCGCGTTCAAAGTCCTGCCTCGCATTCGCATCGGACACGGTCTTGGAGACCTGCGCGTTCAGACTGCCAGCAATCGATTTAATGGGAGTAAGCGAATTATTGAGTTCGTGGCCAAGCACGCGAATCAGGCGCTGCCAGGCGCCACGTTCCTCTTCCCGCAGAGCACGGCTCACGTCCGACAGAACGATTAAAGTGTGCGGCACTCCCTTCTGCCGAAAGGAACTCCTCCGTACCAGCCAGCGGGCATTCGGATAGTGGAAGTGCAGTGGAACCAGGGTTTCGCTCTCCGCCGATAAGCACTTGTCCAGCCCGATCTCCTTCGCAGTCCGCCCCAGCAGTCTCACGGAAGGCTTCTGCAGCAGCTGTTCTCCAGCCGAGTTCACCAAACGAAGAACTTGATCCGGATCGAATGTGAACAGCGGCACTTCAATCTCTTCGACCACGCGCCGCAGCAGCGCCGTTGCTTCAATGGCGCGAATACGCTGGTCGGCGAGCAAGTCGGCCAGGGCATTCACCTCGAGCGAGAGTTCACCGAGCGCATCATCGGTAGCCGCGCCGCGCGCTCGAAACGAATAATCTTCTTCACGCAAGGCTGCGATCACATTAGACAGAGTCTGCAGCGGCCGCGTGGTTTGCTCCTGCAGAGCCATCGCCAGCAACCACCACACGAACAATTCAGCGAAGGTCAGCGCTATCTTGGACTCTAACAACCAAGGTTGCAGCCACGTGAAGAAGCCGCTGACCAGCATGCCAGGGAGTGCGACAAAGAGTGAGAAGAGACTGACTCGCCGCTCATACAGCAGGCGAACCCGCTTGCGGGGGGCTTTCCGAAACGTTGGATCGGGTTTCCCTAAAGGGCTAGAGCCCATACTTTTCCATCCGCCGGTAAAGAGCTCCTCGACTGAGCCCTAACACTTCAGCGGCTTGGCTAATATTACCCTGACAACGCTGCAGCGCCTTCCGGATCAGAATGGCTTCCACGGATTCAAGGCTGAGTTCTTCGAGATTCTGGTTCGGCGGACGCAGCGCGTCTAATCCCAGGTCGGCACGCTGAATCTCAGTCCCACGGCACATCAACACAGCGCGCTCAAGCGTATGTTCCAGTTCGCGGACATTTCCCGGCCAGGCGTATTGCATGAGCAATTGCAAAGCCGAAGCCTCAAATCCCTGGACCGGGCGCCGGTAACGCGCAGCGTAGCGACAGAGAAAATGCACGGCGAGAACGGGAATGTCTCCCCGGCGCTCCCGCAATGCAGGCACGTGCATCTCAACCGTATTCAGCCGGAACAACAAGTCTTCGCGAAATTGACCAGATGCACACGCCGCTCTAAGGTCAGTGTTGGTAGCGGAGATTACGCGCACGTCGATCCGGCGCGGCCGCGAGGATCCAACCCGCTCAACCTCACCGGCCTCCAGCACACGCAACAGCTTCGCCTGTTGAGGCAGCGGCACATTGCCAATCTCGTCCAGGAAGATCGTTCCACCGTCCGCCAGCTCGAAGCGTCCGATGCGATCGGAGCGTGCATCCGTGAACGAGCCTTTCACGTGTCCGAAGAGTTCGCTTTCAAACAATCCCTCCGGCACAGCGCCCGTATTTACCGCGATCATTGGACGGGAAGCCCGCGCAGAAAGCGCATGCAGCGTCTGCGCCACCACCTCTTTGCCGGTCCCATGCTCGCCCGTGACCAGAACGTTCGCATCCGAAGGGCCGACGCGTGTCATGGCGTCAAGCAGCGGCTGCATTCCAGGCGCTGTCGCAATAAATTGAGGCCGCCCTTCCGTCTGCAGCAGTCGATTCTGCGCAGCCAGACGCTCCGCATCCCGGAGCGCGCGGTGCAACTCCACCTGCGTTCTCAAGATCGCCAGCAGCCGTTCATTTTCCCAGGGCTTCTGAATGAAGTCCCGAGCCCCCCGGCGCATGGCCTCCACTGCCAGATCGATATTGGCCCAAGCCGTCATCACAATCACTGGCATCGTACTGTCCAGCGCAACGATCTCCGACAGTAAGTCGAGGCCCTCCCGTCCCGAAGTGGTGTCGCGCGTGTAGTTCAGGTCAATCAGCACGGAATCGTAGGAGTTGGTGGCCAGCGCTTCCCGCGCCAGCACCGGCGATCTCGCCGTCTCCACCACATAACCCTGCGGACGAAGCAGCAGTTCGATGGCCTCGAGCACATGCTGCTGGTCATCGGCGGCCAGGATGCGGGGACGATCCTTCTTCGTCTTCGGCGCGATGGCGATCTCTTCCGGCCTGGCAATTTGCATGCTCAATTATGGACTCGTCGCGCTGACGCTGCCATTCACCGCATCCTGCAGCAGGATGCCATTATGTTTCAACGTCGTTCCCGTGGCGCGATCCAGTTCCACCTTCGCCTTTTCGTGGATGGTCACGGCGCTCACCAGATCTAATGCAGCCAGTGAAAGATCACGCTGCGCTGTGAGTGTCTGATAACTCGATCCCGCTCCCAGTTCCTGTTCCTTCCCCGTGATTTCAAACGTGCGCTGCGCCAGGTCCCGCGCCTTGCGGGCGGCTTCCACTCTCGCACCGGTTTGTTCCAGCGCATACTGCGCATTGCGAACCTCAATGCGGACCTGCTTTTTCAGCTGCTCCCGCCTCAGTTCCGCCTGGCGGTATTCGAGCTCGGAACGAAATTGATCAGCTTTCGCCACACGGTTCCGGAGGGGAAGATTCAGGTTCAACCCGATATAGTAATCCGGGGATGAATTGTTGAACGTGTTTCCCATTGCTCCCGCGAAATCAACCGGCACATTGGAAGTGCATCCTTGACACAGAGGATTCAGCGGCCCCGCCAGCCCTGAGCCGCCGTAGAACCCTACCAGTGAGAGCGATGGCAGCAATGCATTGCGTGCCGCTCTGCGGCTGATCTGGCGGTTGACCAGGTCTACGTCAGTCTCAGCCAGCTCGGGGCGGTGCTGCAAAGCTTCTGCAATCAAATCCTGAATCGGCGAAACAATCTGGATTTGATCGGTCTTCGTGCGGTCCGTTGGAATAACCGGCATCGCTTCCAGAAGCGGATCGGACAAATTCTTGGTCACCGCATTCTTCATGAGGGTTTCTTGCAGTTCAAGGCTCGTCCGGGCGACAGTCAGATCCTGATCGCGCTTTGAAACTTCAGCTTCGGCTCGCATCACATCCAGCTGCGGAATGCTCTCCAGTTGTAGCTGTTTGCGCGCATTCCCCAGAGTCTGTCGAGCGAAAGCGGAAGATTGCTCGTTGACCTGCGTCTGCTCGTAGGCGCTGACCAGATCCCAATAAATATTCTCGATCTGCGTGACTGTGGCGATGACCTGATCTTTGAATGCGATATCGGAAATTTTCTTGTTATTGCGCGCGATGCGAAGATAGCGCAGGTTTGGCCCGAAGCCGAAGCCTGCCAGCAACTCCTGCTGGATCGTAAAGCGAAACATCCCGCTGGTGGCGGGCGACAGAAAAAGAAAAGGGCTATTGGTTGACTGGCGGTTATTGTTGAACTGGAAAGAAATGTTCGTCCCCGTCGAAAACGCCTGCAGGTAGCTAAAACTGAACTGGCCTGTATTCAATTGCAGCGAAGGCACGCCGTAAATTTGCAGGTTGGCCAGCGGTGTGGTCTGATGTTCCGCTCCCACCGAAGCAGTAATTGCCGGATCATACGATGACACCACAGTGCCGGCTCCCAAAGTGGATTGAACCAAACCAGAAGCGCCTGCCCCCGCGCCGCCCGCCCCGCTGGATGTTCCGCCGGCCCCGGCCCCTGGAGCTCCCGTGCCAAAGCCTCCCACACCACCACCTGGAGTTCCTTGCACCACTCCCGTATTCACACCGCGGAAAAACCCTCCTGCCTGGGTACGCAGAATATCGGTGTCGGCAATGGGCAAGTTGTAGCGGGCGATGGCCAAATCGAGATTGTTTTCCAGCGCAAGATCAATCGCATCTTTCAACGAAAGATAAAGCTTGCCATCCCGGACGAGTTGCAAAAGCCGCGTCGAGTTCGCGAGTTCAGGCTCTGGCACCGTGTTCGGCGAATACGCATCGAGTGGGTTATGAGATTTCGGCATCTCAAACTGAAGGCGCCCAGCGCTCTGTGGAACCGTGTCCGAGCCTTGTGTCTGGGATCGCGGCGGCGAAGGCATCGCCGCCTGCCCCCACCCGTTGCCCGCCAACATCCCCCCCACACACAGAACGGCGATCCTCCGTTGCCACCAACCAGAACCCTGGAACCTCACGATGCGCTTACCTCCACCGGTTGGGTAAGTACCGGATTGGCTGTATCTCCCACCAGCCATCCATCCCGCAATTGAATGGTGCGGCTGCCGTAAGCCGCGTTCGCTTCCGAGTGCGTAACCTGCACGATGGTTGTTCCCTGTTGGTTCAGCTCACGAAAGAGTTCCATAATCTCTTTGGCTTGGCTGGAATGCAGATTTCCAGTCGGCTCATCGGCCAGCACGAGCTGCGGCTTGTGAATCACGGCTCGTGCCACACCCACCAGCTGCTGTTGACCGCCCGAAAGCTGGCTGGGATACAGATCTTTTTTCGCCACAATCTGGAAGCGATCGAGCGTGTCCGCCACCAAACTCTGCCGCTGCCCGCGCGGAATATCCTTATACGAAAGCGGCAGATCAATATTTTCCTCAACGGTCAGGTCGTCGAGCAGATGGTAGCTCTGGAACACCATGCCCACATTCCGCTTCGCCACCTCGCCTCTCAGCTTGCGCTTCAGATGGTGAACCGCTTCCTCGCGAAACCAGTACTCCCCGGTCCACTGGTCGTCCAATAGCGCGAGCACGTTAAGCAGCGACGACTTCCCTGCTCCCGATGGTCCCATCACGGTGATAAATTCTCCCTGCTGAATGGCGAGATTCACACGGCGCAACACCCAGGTGTAGCCCGCGCCGGTCTTGTAATTGCGTTCGATATTTTTCAGTTGAATCATTTTCACTCTCAATTCAGAGGTCTTACTCATACCTCAGCGCCACCATGGGATCGACCTTCGCCGCCCGGTGCGCCGGGATATAACTCGCGGACATTCCGACCACAACAAATAGTATTGAGATACCGATAAACGTAGCCGGGTCGGTAGCTCTGACCTGGAACACCCGCCATCATTTCGTCGAATCGCACCGGCGTAGCTCCCTCGATGACAATTACCAGCCGTCCAAGCGCTTTGAGCAAGACCGCGTGTACGACGGAAAAGATTGCGGTATTACTCCCAATTCCAAGGGTGAGCGTAAGCAATGCAACCGCAGTGAATCCTGGATTCTTCCGCAATTGCCGCAACGCATAACGAAGGTCTTGGAAGATGGCATTCATGTCATTCACTCATTGCGTAGCGCAACCATGGGATTGACCCGGGTCGCGCGATACGCGGGAACATAGCTCGCGAGCAGTACCGAGGTCATGAGCACCAGGCATACCCCTCCAAACGTAGTCGCGTCCGTCGGAGTAACACCGAACAGCAAGCTGGCAATCACTCGTCCGGCTGCCACTGCACCGGCAACTCCCAGGGCCGCCCCAATCACTGCCAGCCTCATACCGCTGTTGAGAATGAGGCGCAGAACATCTTTCTGCTGCGCGCCCAACGCCATGCGGAGTCCCAACTCCCGTGTCCGTTGCGCCACGGAATATGCCAGCAAGGCATAGAGACCCAGCACCGCCAGCAGCAAAGCCAAACCGGCAAACGCGCCCAGCAGGTATGCGGGATAGGAGCGCAGCAGGATCGTGGGGGATTCCGCGATGATCTGGGCCATACTGGCGATCGCGTAAACCGGCACATCCGAGTCAATTTCCCTGACGGCATGGGTTATGGCGTTGGCTAGTGTCGCAGGAGCTTGCTGGGTTCGTACCACCACGCTGAAAGCGGCCGGCGGATCCTGCTCGAAGCTTTCATAAATCACAGGGCTGGGATTACGGTCCAACCAGCCAACATTTTCATTACCCACCACTCCCACGATTTGCCAGACGTTGGGATCGCTGGTGTAGGTGAAGTTGATCTGCTTGCCAAGCGGGTCTTGCCGGGGAAATACGGCGTCCGCAAGGGCCTGGTTGATCACGATGACATGAGTCGATCTCTCGGTGTCCGCGGCATTCAAGAAACGGCCTGCCCGCAATGGAATTCCCATCACCGAAAAATAATTCGTGGTAATGGAACGAGTATTCGCCTCATACTCCGTGCCACCGCCACTCTTCGGGTGGTCAACCATATCGAACAGCGAAGTGTTGCCTCCTCCGCTTAGCGGGACAATAGTCACTGCCCCGGCTTCTTTCACTCCGGGGAGACTATTGATTCTTTGCAGCACCTGGTGCTGGAACCCCAGCTGGCGCGTGCCATCGGTATACGCCTTGTCCGGTAGGGATAGCGCCAGAGTCAGAAGGTTTTCTGTGTTAAAGCCGGGATCATTGTTCAAGACACGGTTCAGGCTCTTGAGCATCAGGCCCGCACTTACGAGCAGCACAACCGCCAGAGCCACTTCCGAGATCACCAGCACGCCCCTCAATCGGTGATGAAAGGATCCTGTCGCTGTGCGCCCGGCTTCCTGCAACGACTGGCGAAGATCGATCTTGAAGGTTTGCAGAATCGGCGCCAAGCCAAACAGAATCCCTGTCAGCAGCGACAACGCCAGCGAAAACCACAGGATGTTTCCTTGCACTCTCAATCCCTGCAGGGCTGGCATCGCCAGAAGGTCGGTCTCTGGAACTGCGGCAACAATCGCCGGAACGGCCCAATAGGCGGCCACCAGACCCGCGACTCCGCCGGCAACCGACAGCAGCACGCTCTCTGTCAGCAGTTGACGGACAAGGCGAGCCCGGCCGGCGCCCAGCGCGCTGCGAATCGAGATCTCCTTTTGCCGAGGCACGGATCGTGCCAGCAGCAAGCCGGCAATGTTGGCGCACGTGATGAGAAGTACAAATCCTACCGTCGCCATCAGCACGATGACAACCAGCCTCACCGGTCCCAGGAGTTCGTCTCGCAAAGAGAAGAGCCGCACTGCTACTCCTGCATTGGAATCGGGGTATTGACTCTCCAACCGGTGGGTCACGCTCAACAATGCCGATTGCGCCTGCTGTAATGAAACTCCGGACCTTAGCCGGCCAATGGGATACAGCCAATGCGCATTTCTTCGCAGCCTCCAACCTGAAACCTGCAGCGATTGCCAGAAGTCGGCAGAGTTCGTAGGGCCAAACTGGAATTCCTTGGGAAGCACTCCGACTATTGTGGAAGGCACTCCATCCAGCGTTAGAGTCTTCCCGACGATGATCGGATCGCTGCCGAAGCGTCTCCGCCATCCGCCATAGGAAAGCAGAACGGAGGCAGTCTTTTGTTCCGTTTCTTCCGATGGTACGAACGTCCGTCCCAAAACCGGGCGCACGCCAAGCGTCTCGAAGAACCCGGTGCTCGCTACCCCGACCGTCACTTGCACCGCTCCACTGGGCTGCGACAGCGTCATTGTGGTCCGCGAGTAGGCGCCGAGTTGCGCGAACACCTGGCTGTTTCGCATATCCACAAAGTCGGGATAGGACGCTTCCATCTGCTGAAAGACTCCTGAGGTCCGCGTCTCCCAGACCTGCACTAATTCCTCCGGCTTCTCGAAGGGAAGCGGTCGCAGCAAAGCCGCGCTGAGAACCGTGAAGACGGCCGTATTAGCGCCAATCCCCAAGGCCAGCATCAGCACGATCACGAGGGCAAAGCCCGGACTCTTGCGCAACATGCGCCATCCATAACGGACATCCTGATAGATTGTTTCCATTTAGTACCTCACTCATATCTAAGCGCCACCACCGGATTGACGGACGCGGCGCGCCACGCCGGAGCAACGCAGGCGACCACCGAGACAAGAACTAAAATGGCGGCCGCGCCCAGCAAAGTCAGGGGATCGCGGGGACTGCCCCCCGTCCACGCGCCGACCACGCGACTCAGCGCCACACTGAGCCCAAGCCCGACTACAATCCCTGCCGCAAGCATTAACGCCGTCGAACTGATTACCAATCGCAGAATGCTGGTACGCGGAGCGCCCAAAGCCATCCGTATGCCAACCTCCTGTGTGCGTTGCGTCACCGCAAACGAGACAACGCTGTAAAGTCCGGTTGCAGCCAGCGCCAGGGCCAGAATCGCGAAGAGTGAGAATAGAGTTGCGATGAAACGTCCTTGCGCCCATCCTCGCGTTTCCAACATCCACATGAGAGTGTGGTCCTGGCCTACAACGAAATCTGCATTGAGTTGCCGCAGCCGTTGCTTTACTGCCAGTAGTGCCGCCTCTGGATTGCCGGCGGAGCGCACAAATAGCGATTCGTCCGGCGGCAAAACGAAGCTGTAGGGAAGAAACACGGCGGGCTTGGTCGGACGATCCAGCCCGTCATTAAGCGCATCGCCTACGACTCCGATCACTTCGAGCCAATCGTCTGGAGCTCGCGTCAGCAGCAGGTCGGGCCGCTCCACTTTGAGCATGGAACTGCGCACTCCCTGGCCAATCGGGTTCTCGCCGCCCAGAAACTGCTTCACGAATGCCTGGTTCACCAGAGCCAAATGAGCCGCCCGACTTACTTCCAGATCGTTGAAGATTCGACCCGCCAGCAGCGGAACGCGCAACGTGGAAAATTCCTGTGGGCTCACCAGCCCCAGCAACGATTCCGCACCTGTCAGCGACGGTTTGCTCCGAATGTCGATTTTTGCGGTGAATCCTCCAAAGGGCGGAAACCATGAAGTCGATATAGTGGCGCTCTCCACCCCCGGCACTTCGGCGATGGCCTTCCGAATTACTTCGTTTTCATTCAGACGTGCCTGCCATGTCGGATACGCTCCCTGCGGCATGGAAACATCCATCACAAAGACGTGGTCGGGGTCGTAGCCCAACGGCGTGTGTGTCAGGGCGACAAATGCTTTCATCGCTCCGCCCGCGCCCGCCATCAACAGCAGAGTGAGGGCAACTTGTCCGGCGATCAGAATCCGATGCGTATTGCGGCTGCGCGCGCTTCCTGTGTGTTTCGTGCTGTTTGCCTGTATCAGCTCACTGATGGGTGGGCGCGAAAGCTGCCAGGCCGGCGAGATACCGAAAAGGATCCCAGTAATCACGGCAACCGTCGCGCTGAAGACAAGCACAGTCCCATTCACGCGAATCGCCGCTTCATGCGGAAACGAGTACAGCGGAAGCATGGAAGATAGTGTTCCGACCCAACTGTAGGCCGCCAACACCCCAAGTCCCGCCCCGGCAACAGAAAGCAGCACCGACTCTGTAAGCAGTTGCCGAATCAGGCGCGAGCGGCTGGCGCCGATCGAAGCCCGAACCGCCAGTTCGTGTTGCCGCGCAATTCCTCGCGCCAGCAGCAGAATGGAAACATTGGCGCAACCGATCACCAGCAGCGCCAGCACTGCCGCGAACAGCAGTACCAATTTCCCGGAAAAGCGGCCCAGTATCTCTTCGTTAAGCGTCACGATCGCGACTTTTTTATCGCGTCGAAAATCTCTGGGATCGTCCCTACTGAAACGATCGACCAGCACCTGCAGCTCAGCAGCGGCAACCCCATGCTTCACACCCGGCTTCAACTTGATGAATGACATCCAGTAGTCGTGCGGATCCGCAGTCGGCGTACCCGGCACATATATATCGGAGTCGCCCCACGTGAAGCGGGGAGCGGCTACTCCGATGACGGAATAGAGAGCGTGGTCAAGCTCGATTGTCTGCCCCACCACATTGCGATTTCCCCCGAACTGCTGCTGCCAGAAAACGTAACTCAACACCGCGACCGGAGATACTTTGCCCCCAGGCGCATCCGACGGAGTGAACCCGCGTCCTACCGCAGCCGGCACCCCCATGTAGGTGAACAGATTGGGGGAATATTGACCGACTCTTACGGAGATCGGGAACTGCCGACCCGTCAGGGTTTCCTGCCGCTGATTCTGCAGAAAAACATCGTCTATCGAAGAGGCCCGCAGCAGTTCCTGATTTTCCGCGCCGTTGACGAAGAGCAAGTCTCCGCGGTCGCTCTTGTCCCGCATCTCCACATGCACCATGCGGTCTGCATCTCGATAAGGATAGGGATCGAACAGGACTCCGTACACCACGCTGAAGATCGCGGTAGTGGCCCCGATTCCCAGCGTGAGTGAAAGCAGCGTGGTAAACGCGAATCCCGGCGATTTCCGGATTTGCCGAAACGCATAACGAAGATCCTGAAGTACGCCGTTCATTTTCGACTCCTCCTCACTCGTATCTCAACGCCGTCATAGGATCTACCTTCGTCGCTCGATATGCGGGAATGACGCTGGCAAACAAAGCGATCGCCGCGAGCAGACCCGTTACCGCAAAGAAAGTAATGGGGTCGGCGGGCTTCACCTCGTAGATCAAACTCGACAACACACGACCCAAAGCCAGCGCTCCCGCCGCGCCGATCGCCATGCCCAGCAAGGCTGGCTTCAACCCCTCGACTACCACCATGCGCAGCACATCGCCCACCCGAGCTCCCAGAGCCAGCCGGATTCCAATTTCTCTTACTCGCCGTCTTACGCTGTAAGACAGCACGCTGTAGATGCCCCCTCCCGCCAGCAACAGCGCAAGCCCGGCGAAAGCGCCCAACAGCAGCATATTGAACCGCTGCTGCGAAAGAGAATTCGCCACCAAATCATCCATATTCAAAATGTCGCGCAGCGGCATCTCGCGATCAACATCGTGCACGGCATTCGACACCGCAGTCGCCATCCCCGCCGAACCGGAAGCGGACCGCACCACCAGCGTCATCGGAAACGATTTCCATCCTCCATTCGCGGGCGCGGAAATTTGCTCCAGCGGAAAATAAAGAGTTGGGCTCGGGCGCGTCTGGTCGAGGCCGTCCATCTTCACATCGCCCACCACCCCCACTACTTCGCGCACCGCATCTGGAAAAAAAGTTAAAGTAAGCCGCTTGCCCAAAGCGTCTTCGTTCGGCCAAAACTGTCGAGCCATCGATTCGCTGATCAGCACCACCGTCGGTCTTCCCGCCAAATCGGTATCGCTGAAGTCGCGCCCACGCAAAATCGGAATCCGCAGCGCGCTCATGTAACCCGGCGTGCTCAGCCGTACATCAACCTCCGGCTGCTCCGACATCGGCAGGATCGGCCGCCCTTCGATCGCTACCGGTTGATGCGACCCTCCATTGTCCAGGGGAACGTCGTCGATCACGCCCGCGGATTCGACTCCCGGCAACCGTCGCACTCGCTGCAACACCTGTCTGAAGAAGCCTGCCTGCTGCGACGGCTCGGGGAATTTCGCCCGCGAGACCATCGCGCTCATCGTCAAAACATTGTGCGAATCAAATCCTGGATTCACAGCATGCAGTCTCTGAAAACTGCGGATCATCAAACCTGCGCCGACCAGCAGCATCAATGACAGAGCGACCTCCAGCACTACCAGAATGCTGCGCGTGCCATGCCCGCTCGAATCCGCATCCGTGCGCCCCAGCCCTTGTTTCAGCGACTGGCTCACGTTCCCCCGGCTCAAACGAAGCGCCGGAAGAACTCCCGCCAGAATCCCTGCGACTACAGAAATGATGGCTGTGAAAGCGAGCACCTTGGCATCCAGCTTGACTTCAACCGAATGCGAAAGCTTGTCCGCCAGAAACGCCATGATCAGTCGGACCCCGGCATGCGCATAGGTCAGCCCCAACGCCCCTCCCGCCAGCGCGAGCAGCACAGACTCAGTAATCACTTGCCGCAGGATGCGTGCCGAACTGGCGCCCAGCGCGGTTCGAATCGCAATTTCCTTTTGGCGCCCGAACGTTCTCGCCAGTGCAAGGTTGGCCACATTCACGCTGGCAATTAGAAGGACGAATGCCACCGCTCCCAGCAGCACCAGCAATGCCGGCCGCACATCGCTGACCAGATCGTCATGCAAAGGCACCACCACGGCGCCCCATCCCTTGTTATCCTCCGGATACTGTTGCTCCAGTCGGCTGGAGATCGTATTCATCGCCGCTTGCGCCTGCTTCAAATCAACACCCGGCTTGAGACGGGCAACCACCACCGAGTGATGTTCTCCCCGCACCGCTCGTTCCTTGTCCGTCCAGGCCATCGGCGTCCACATCTGCGCGAAGTCGGGAAACTGAAAGCTCACCGGCATCACGCCCGCCACCAGATAGCTCTGGCCATCTAGGTTTATGTTGTGCCCCACAATGTCGCGATTTCCTCCGAAGCGTTCTTGCCAGAGTCGATGACTCAGTACTACGACATTGGAGCGGCCGGCTTGATCTTCTTCGGGAGTAAACACACGCCCCAGCATCGGCTGAATTCCCAGCGTCGAAAAGAACCCGGACGACGCGCTACATGCATCGACCTGCTCTGGCTTATCGCTGCCTGTCAAAATGAATCCCCGGAAACTGTAGATCGCCATCCCTTCGAAAACCTGATTCTGCCGCTCCCAATCCAAATAATTCGCCGCGGAAACCGAGAAGGTCGGCATTCCCGGAAAACTTTTCGCCGGAGGAACATGCCACACCCGAACCAGCCGGCCAGCATCTTTGAACGCCAGCGGCCGCAGCAGCACCCCATTCACTACGCTGAAGATGGCGGTGTTCGCGCCAATCCCCAGCGCCAGCGTAACCACCGCCACCGCGGCGAAGCCCGGGCTCTTGCGAAACTGGCGTAGAGAAAAACGTATGTCCTGAAATATTCCCCTCATCACCATCTCCTACTCGTATCTCAGTGCCACCATGGGATCGACGTTGGTTGCCCGCCTCGTCGGCAGATAAGTGGCCAGACACGCTACCGCAGCCAACAAAACCGAAACTCCCGCGTAAGTAATCGGATCACTGGACGTAACGCCCACGAGAAAATCGCTGACCATGCGGCCCACGGCGAACGCCGTTAGCAGGCCAACGGTCAAGCCGGATGCGATGATTACCGCGCCTTGGCGTCCGATCATCCGGAGGATGTCGCGCTTTTGCGCGCCCAGAGCGATGCGCAGACCAATCTCCTGCGTGCGCTGGCTCACGGCGTACGACATCACTCCGTACACGCCAACAACTGCAAGAGTCAGCCCCAGCAATCCCAGCGTCGCAGCCAGACTCGCTCCAACTTCGAAAAACAATAAGCCGTTTCCTCCGTGCAGGGCTTGCGTCATGGTTCGTACGCCGTAGATTGGAACCGCCGGCGCCAGAGACTGCGCGACTTCTCTCACCTGTGGGACGATGGCCTGGGAGCCTTGCTCCGAGCGTATCTGCAGCGTTTCCGACGGCGCGTAACTCTGCGCGACCGGCAGATAGAAGATCGGTTCGAATGCCCCATAAAGCTGGCCCATTCGGCTGTTCTGCACCACTCCGACAATGGTCGCGGGATGCTTGGGATCGGAAGTCACCGCAAAAGATTTGCCCAGGGCATCCTGGCCCGCCCAATAGCGTTCCGCCATCGCCTGGTTGATCGCGGCCACGTGAGGCGAGTTTTCATTGTCCTCGTCGCTGAAATCACGGCCGCGATTTAGCGGGATGCGCATAGTTCCGAAATAGTCCGGGGACACAGCATTGAATTCCGCATGAGGGGCCTCCTGGTTTGAGGAAGTTACGTAGCCCGGAATCGCCAGGTCGCTGCCTTGCACGGAATCGCTCAGCGGGACCACCGAGGCAAGGCTCGCAGACCGTACTCCGGGGAGAGCTCGCGTACGCTCCAGCATCGCTCGATAGAAAGCCCGTCCCTGCACTTCCGTATAGCCGATCTCATTCGGGTCGAGCGTCAAATTGAGGACACCCTGGGGATCGAACCCCAAATCACTACTCTGAACGCCGCGGAGACTGCGCACAAAAAGACCTGCGATGATCAGCAATGTCAACGATCCGCCAACCTGTACGGCGACCAGAATTCCGCGCAAACGCTGGCGTCCGCCGGTCGAGGTGCGTCCGCCTTCGTGCAGGACTTCGCGCAAGTTGCCTCGCCACACCCGGGCTGCAGGCATGACGACGACGAACATCCCGGTGAACACGGCGACGGCCAATGCATACACAAACACATGCCAGTTGAAATCGAAATTCAAGACAATGGGCAACTCAGTTTGCAAAGAGACCGAGCCGAGTAATCGCGTTCCGCCCAGACCGAGCAGAAGTCCCAGGCCGCAACCGAGCGCAGCCACCACCAGACTCTCGGTGAACAGTTGGCGAACTAACCGGCCATTCCCTGCGCCCAGCGCGGCTCGCACGGCCATCTCACGTTGGCGTCCCGCCGCGCGGACTAGAAAGAGATTAGCGACGTTCATGCAAGCGAGAGCCAGAACCAGCGCGGCTAAAGTCATGAACAGAGCTGCCAGCTTGGGGAAAGGATTCGTACTTCCCGAGATGATTCCCGCGGGCCCCAAGGGATTGGCGCGCAGGTCGCCAATTCCCCGGTCTCGGGGATATTGCTTCAGCAGGCGCTGGCCCACTACCGCCATCTCGGACTGGACTTGCTTCACTTTCGCGCCGGGTTTCATCCGCGCAATGGCGATCATGCTGCGTGTGCCGGGATTTGCCAGGAAGTCGGCGGCGACTCCTCTCTCGATCAGAAACATGCTGAGCGGAAGATATGCCTGGATCTCAAGGATGGGCGTCGGCCCAAGAAACCCCTTGGGCGCGACTCCAACGACGGTAACGGGATGACCGTTAATCGAGGCGGCTTTCCCGACGATCGCGGGGCTGCCACCGAAGCGAGTCCGCCAATAGTCATAACTCAGAACGACTACCGGGTCCGCACTTACAACCTTGCCTTCCGTGCTCAGAATGAAGCGGCCGGCTGCCGGCGTAATGCCCAGCACTGAGAAGAAATCGCCGCCCACGTAAGCGGTCTGAACCGACTCGGTGATCCCGTCCACACTCATGCCACTTTGAGAGTTTTGCGCGCCCGCCAGACCGCCGAAAACAAATGATGTTATTCCGGAAAAGACATCCGTAGTCTGCTTCTGAATCTCCGCAAACTCCGGATACGAGAATTGAACTTCGGAATTTCCGCCAGGCCTGGCAAAGGCCAGAAAATGCATCTGCTGCGGATCCTTGATGGGCAAAGAGCGCAGAACCAGCCAGTCCACCATGCTGAAAATCGTCGTGTTCGCCCCAATGCCGAGTCCAAGGGTCAACACGATAATCGCGAAAAAGCCGGGGCTATGGCGCAATTGGCGAATCGCGTAGCGAATGTCTTGTAACAGTCCGTTCATCCGAATCACCGTCTCCTACTCATACCTCAGTGCCACTACCGGATCGACTTTCGTGGCGCGCCGCGCGGGAATCCACGCTCCCAGCAGCGCCACCGCCAGCAATAACAATGTGGCCTCGGCTAGAGTCTTGGCGTCAGTCGGCGCGATCCCAAATAACAGTGATCCCATCCAGCGCGCCGCTATCAATGCGCCCAGGATCCCTGCTACAGCTCCTACGCCAATCCACATCGATGTGCTCAAAACCATGAGCCGGGTCGCGCTACCGGGCGCTGCTCCCAAGGCCACGCGGATGCCGATTTCCTGCGTCCGCTGCGTCACCAGCAGCGAGACGACTCCATAGATACCGACCGCCGTCAACAGCAGTCCTGCAATCGCGAACTGCAATAGCAGCGCCGCTATGTAACGTGGTCGCTCTGCCAGCCGGGCCACGCTCTGTCCCAATGTGCTCACCTCTACCGGCAGCGTCGGATCAAGAGCCGCAACGGAATTCCGCAATTCCGTGGCCCACGTCGGCGCGTCAATCGCCGTGCGCGCAACCACACTGATATGCTGAGAATCCGGATAACGAAACACGATGTCGTCGTCCCGGTGCTTGCGCACCACGTAGTATTCGGGAACCACCCGTCCCCCTAGTCCCTGATTCTGCGTGTCTCCCGTAATTCCGATGACGGTGAATGCCACTCCGAGGTGTTGGTCGTCCGCCCGTAGCCGGACGATTTTCCCAATCGGCTCTTCTCCAGGGAACATGCGCCTTCCCATGGCTTCATTCAGGACGAGCGTGTTTGCAGCCGGGAGGCGATCTTGTTCTGCGAATGTTCGTCCCCGCAGGAGGCGGATGCCCAGCACTGAAAAATATTCGGGCGTCACCGCCCGCCATCCCACGACACCACCAATCCCTTCGCCCGGACTGAGCGGCGGATGGCCCTCTGCCTCCAGTGCTATAAGCGGCATGGTGCGCGCCGGTTCTTCAGGAGGAAGCGAATCGCTGAGCGCCGCCTCGCTCACCCCCGGAAGTTGCTTCACTCTCTGCTCCAGTACCTCGAAGAAGGCGCGTTGACGCCCGGCATCCGGATACTTTTGCTGCCCCAGGGAAAACTTCGCCACCAAAACGTTTTGCGTGTTCATCCCCAGAGGTTCGGTTTGAAGGTTGCGCAAGCTGCGAATCAGCAACAAAGCGCCAGAGAGCAGGACCACAGCGATGCCCACCTGCGTCACGATAAATAGTTGGCGCAACGCTGAGCGGCGGACGCCAAGCGTGTTCGCCACCACCAGCGTTTCCGTCGCCGGCTTTTCGAGCGCCGGCACTGTCCCGAATACCACGCCTGAAATGAGTGACACGATCCCCGCGAAAACAAGAACGCGCCCATCCACGCTCGCCTCGGACAGATGCGGAATTCCTCCCGGCGACAGTGCAACAAACATTCGCACAATGAGCACCGCGATCCCACAACCCGCTGCGCCTCCGGCTAGCGCGAGGACGATGCTCTCCGTCAGCCTTTGCTGGAACAGGCGGCCGCGCCCCGCCCCCACCACGGCGCGGACAGCAAACTCCTTTCTTCGCCCCACACTCTGCGACAACACCAGGTTCCCCACGTTGGCGCAAGCGATCAGTAGTACCGCCCACCCTGATGCCAATAACAGCCACGCACTTCGACGCGCGTCATGAACCTGCAAATCCTGAATGGTGTGCACTTGCAGGCGCAGCACCTTGCGAAATGGGGGCGGAGCCGACTGCACGAAGTCCTGAAACAGGGGCTGCAGCTTGGCTTTGGCTTGCTCGACGGTATCTCCCGGCTGCATCCGCCCGAACACTCGGATCACCGGCCCCATCAAGTTTCGCTGCACGATCGACTCGTCGAGCGCCTGCGGCACCAATACGCCAACATGCGCAAGCGTTGGAAACTCGAAATTGCCCGGTAAGACACCAACAATTCGCGTCGGCCGCCCGTCCAGTGAAATGCTGCGGCCTATCACCCCGCGGTCGCCTCCGAATCGGCTTTGCCACAACCCGTACGAAAGCAATGCGACCCTGGGAGCCTGTGGCTGGTCTTCAGCCGGAGTAAAGTTCCGCCCCGCCACCGGCTGGATTCCGAATGTTGGCAAAAACGTGGACTCCACCGCCCCACACGACACGCGCACTGGATTCTCGTCGCTAAGATCGCAATCACTCACCCCCGATGACGATGTGAAGCCGCTGAACGCAGTCTGCTGATGCCTCCAGGTCAGGTACGAACGGGCGAAGAGAAACTCTCCCTCAATAATGGGTGCGATAACCCCGACGGAGACAAGTTGATCGCCAGCGGGATAAGGCACGCTGCGAAAAAGAATGCGGTCCACCAGGCTGAACATTGCGGTCGTTGCCCCAATTCCCAATGCCAGCGTGATCACCGCCACTGCGGTGAACCCCGGCTTCTTCCGAAGTTGGCGCAAAGAGTAGCGAACGTCCTGGACCAGCGCACTCATGCCTGCACATCCGCCATCAATTTTTTTAGCTGTTCTTCCGCCACTACCTTGCCGTCGAACAGATGCACTTCGCGCTGCGCGTGCTTGGCGAACCGAGGATCGTGCGTCACCATGCAGATGGTTGCTCCCTCGCGGTGCAGGTTCTGCAACAGTTCCATTACCGCTTCTCCGTTGCGCGAATCCAGATTTCCCGTAGGCTCATCGGCGAGCAGGATCGAAGGTTTCCCGCCCAGAGCCCGCGCCACCGCAACACGCTGCTGTTGACCGCCGGATAGCTGCGAGGGATAGTGCCGCACCCGGTGAGCCATGCCCACTCGCTCCAGCGCTTCCATGACGCGTCTCTTCCGGTCAGCCGCGGGCATTTTCTGCCGATAGGTCAGCGGCAGCTCGACGTTCTCGTACACCGTCAGATCGCCGATCAGGTTGAAACTCTGGAAGATGAATCCAATCTCCTGGTTGCGAATCCGCGAGCGCTCGGCAAAATCCAGATTCTCCACCGTCTTCTCGTTCAGCAAGTAGCGGCCCTCGGTCGGTGTGTCCAGCAGCCCGATGATCGACAGCAACGTCGACTTGCCGCACCCGGATGGCCCCGACATCGCCACGTACTCTCCTTTATTAATAGAGAGGTGCACTCCCGAAAGCGCGTGGGTTTCGATTTCGTCGGTGTAAAAAACTTTGGTTAGATCCTGAATCTGGATCAATGGCATCCCTGTTTCAGTCATAAGTTTTTCGCCTTCAAGTTGTGCTCTTGCGTCTGCCTACTCCAGCTGGATGCGATCGGTCTTGTCCCAACGCGACATGTCGGAAAGAATCACCGTGTCGCCTTCGTGAAGACCCTCGAAAATCTGAATTGAATTCACCGACTCGCGTCCCACCTTCACTGGTACGCGCACCGCATCTTTCCCGTTCCCTTCCAGCCTGAAAAGGCTGATGGTGCTGTTTTCCTGCCCGAATGCCGGCCGTCCCACATAAAGCACATTGTCCAGCCGCTCCAGGTCGATCGTTCCATCCACGCTCAGGTCCGGCCGCGCTCCCTTGGGCAGTTCGCCGGTTAGTTTCACGTCCACCGTCACCGTTCCGTTTTGTACTCCAGGATCGACTCGCATCACCGTGCCCGCGATCATGCCGTTGTGCGTGTCCACCGACGCGGGCTCGCCGAACTGCACATCGCGCGCTTGCGTCTCCGCGATCTTCAGCGTGGCCATCAAATGTTCCGGCTGCACCACTTTCGCCAGCATCGTTCCCGGCTGCACATGTTGTCCCACCTGTAATGGCAGCTCGACCAACACTCCGCTGATTCCCGCTCTCACTCTCAGCGCTTCCAGTTGCTTCCGCTTCAGATCCGCCAGAGTCCGGGCCTCATCTACTTTCGCCTGCTGCTGCGCGAGTTGCGTTTCAATCGCTTTCTGGTTAATCGTCAGCCTCTGCCCTTCGAGATCGTTTCTGGTGGTCAGCTCATCCGCTTTTCCCTTGGACCCTTTGTAGGCAAGCCCTGAAATTACGCCCAGCTCGTAAAGCGCTTTGTCAGTATCCGCCTGTCGTTGCGCCTGACTGTAGTCCGCGGTCACGGTAGCCGCGCCGGCCTTCTGGGTCATCAGGTCGCTGTCCAGTCGTACTCTCACGCTTTGATATTCCGCCTCGGCCGCCTTCCACTGAAGCCCCGTATCAATCGCCGCCTGTTCGACCTGCGGATTGCTCATCTCGACCAGAATGGTGTCCGCTTGCACTTGCGAACCCGGCAACACACGGATGCGAACCACCGTTGCCTCGGTCTCCGCGGGAATCTGGCGAACCGCTTCCTGCGCTGGAATCAATGATCCCGGCCCTCGCACCTGCCGCAGCATGGGCCCTCTCTTCACCACATCGGTCCACACCGTTCCGCGTTCCACCGACGGAGCCGCCGGCTTCAGTCTCATCACCCCGATCGTCACCGCTACAACCACCACCGCCCCAATCCCAAACATCACAATCTGGCGGCGGCGTTTCTGCAGTTTCAATTCAGGTCGAGCGATGTCCATCGATTCACTGCAAGCATGCGGTCAACCATTTTTCAGGTAGACCAACTGATGGGAAACACAGCCAAATACCCGCGTCTCATTGCAGGTTCCGAAGTGCAAACTGTCCATTCCCGAAACACGGTGTCCGAAGCCGGACAACACAATTCAGATCCACGGTGATTTGTTTCCTTTAAGCAGCGCTTAGGAATGTAGCTAGACAAAATGAGGAAGATTGGTTGGAAAGGTGGTAGCCCGCCCGGTAATTCGCAAGCCCCGAACCATTGAAGAATGGCTGCCAAGGTAGGATTCGGGTAGTGGGCTGTTTTTGATCAGCCCACTACCAGGATTCGATCCCCTGTTCAATGTAAACACAAGCATTTACGGAGCACTCACGGCACTAAAATCACATGGAAGTATCCCGTAGTTTTACGCTAAATGATCGCCAACGGATTGCACAATCCCGGCGTCCCCGGCGCACGGACTTTACCCGCATCTCGCTACATTTCTCGATCGCCCGCTACGCTGACCATTGCCATATAGTTTTCTCAAGCCGAAGTAAGGCATCAACGAATGCGGGTATGGCAAACAATCCTCCCACCTCTGATCGGGCGCCACGTGCAGAGACGTGCGTATGCGGCGCTCGTCCTCTCTGGATGCTATGAAGAGCGGGGAATTCTGGTCGTCATCGAGTGCAGGCCGGTAACCTGCTCTTGCACGATGCTGACCTGGGGAGAGTTCTTCCCAAAACGTAAAGAATGCCCGTGCCGGGAGTCAGCGCAAGTATCGTCGCCGCACTCACAAAAAGCGCGATGCGTGTTCCGTCGATCACTGTGCTCCTCGCACGAAGTGTATTTGTCTGAAATCCGCGAGACACCCATCTCAACCAGGCTAATTTAGGCTGCGTGCCGGCTTTGCCGTACTACGGATACCTTCTGATGTTGCAGAAGAATCCGGAAGCCAAGTCCATGCGTGATCAGCAGTAGGGGCACGATGAAGGTCGGAATGAAATAGGTGGCACCCAGTTGACCCGCCCTCAGCCCAGCATGATTGGCCTGGTAGAACGCGTTGAAGAGATCGGCTGTACCCCAGAGATTGAAGATCCATGCGATGACAACGCCGGATACACTGGGCAACGATATCAACGCAAGCAAGGCGAGTATCGCCGCTACCAAGTCCCCATAGGCCGCGGAACGTGCGAAGGCAGATGGCAGGTCAGGCGAGACGACTCCTGGGATCAAAAACGCTAACCCGATGAAGCGGAAGCTGTGGAAGATGAGCAGAGGCCGCAACGCTTCGGCCTGTGGCCGGAGGCGGAGTTCCGGCCGGATGTACCGGGCGGCGACGATTCCCCAGGCGATTAAGCTGAATACAATGCTGACGAAAAAAGCGAGTTGCGTTTGCATAAATTCCTCCTATTGGGATTCCAACCATTTAGGGCGGCTGATGGCAGAAGGGGCCTGGTTGTGGAGCGACGCTGCCGGCTTGGCAGGGTCGCTGATACCGTGCTCACGCCGCCAGACTTTGGACTCGGGCGCGGACTGCGGCTCGAATGGGAATGGGCAGCGCAGCTCACCGTCGTAACGATCGAAATTGAAGCCAGGGCTGACAGGGGAGATCATGAACTCTGCGAACTCGCGAACCCAGTTGCCAATCGTGCGTTGATTGCGGGGCTGCGCAGCATAACGCCGGGCGATTGTCTCGAAGTCCTCTGGGGAGCGCCCGGTCACATTGAGCACATCGGTCGTGGGTGCGCCCAGTTCAAAGCCGCCACGCTTGTGATCGTCGATGTAGTACCTGACATTGCTCATCAGATCGATGGACATGCCGGCCATTCTGGCAGCCTTCATGAACAGCCACGTCGGCGTCGGCACAACCCTGACCGATCGTCCAACGGCTCTGCCGATTGCCTGGGCCATGGCCTCCGCGCCAAGCAGTTCCGGTCCGGTGGGACGATAGCTCTGTCCGGCGTGTCGCGCCGGATTCATCAGGGCCCCGAAGGCGACTCGCGCGATGTCCTCGTTCGAGGGTGGCGCGTTGCGGCTGTTTCCGTACATCCAGGGAAACACGCCGAGATGCGCGGCCAAACCAATCGTCACCAGGTAAGCGTCAGCAAAGAAGCCCGGGTTGACGATCGTATGCGCCACTCCCGGCGTCATTGAGAACAGCCGGTCCACGAGCCAACTCTGGGGTGTTGCAAGTGAGGGATGCGAGGGACTGGCCAGCCATTGGCTCAGGCCAACGATCTGTTCGAGCCGCGATCCCTTCGCGGCAACCGCGAAGGCGACCGCGCCCTGAATCATGTAGGGATCGTAAGGCGGACAATAATAGGCGCGCTGAACATCCCTTAACGCATCAGCGATGCGTTCGACATCGCTCATGTCGGAGACAACGATCTCGGCCCCCGCTGCCTTCAACCGCGCGCTGCGGCTATCTTCTCGGTGCACCATAGCGCGGACAGGATAACCGGCTTTCAGCAGTTCGGTGACCACGACGCTACCCGTCTTCCCGGTTGCGCCCGTCACAATAATTCTCGGCTTGTTCATGAACGTTTTCTCCAAGAGGGTTCCCTCGCTGCAGTAGCGCGAGGAGGGTCACTGCTGCGCTACTGGGACCATCAATGCCCTAAGCGCCATCAACGGTCCGACGGGAATGTAGTCGTGATCGATCAACTCTTCCTTTGCCAGAGGCAGGGTCTCCATGATGGCTCGTGCCTCGTCCTCGGTCTTGGCATCGACTAGGAAGATGACGCCTTTGCCATCGCCGCGCGAATACCACTCGCGGATTTTCCCGTCTAGGTAAAGCTTCACAGTGGCCCGAATCTCCGCCGGTATGATGGCCATGATTTGTGGCGCGGTCACGCCCGGCTTCGCAGTCTCAATGACCAGTACTGCTGTGGTTCTAGGTGTAGGAATGCTGGGCACGCCTGAAGCGGCCCCGGATTGTGTTTGTTGTGGCATGATCAATTTCTCCTTTCCAAAATTCGAGCCAGTGATATAGCCCTGCTTCTTCTCTTAACAGATCGCGGCTGCGACAGGCTTCAGTCGCGGATCAGGACTGGGGATAGCACGCCGATCGTCCCTCCTGCAGCGGCGCCATTTCGAGGAGTCACTGGAAGGCAGCTGGGTTCAGGGCTCTCAGCGGCATCAGCGGCCCGACGGGAATGTACTCGTGATCCATCAGATGTGCTTTCGCGAGGGGCAGCGTTTCCATCAGGGCCCGCGCCTCGTCCTCGGTCTTCGCATCCACCAGCAAGATGACGCCTTTGCCATCGCCGCGCGAATACCACTGCCGAATTTTCCCGTCGAGATAGAGCTTTACAGTCGCCTGAATCTCGTCCGGAATCACAGCCATGACTTGTTGAACGGTTACGCCCTCCCTGGGAGTCTGAATGACAAGCACTGCGGTGATTTTAGGTATGGCCCCGCTGGGCAAGCCTTGGCCAGCCTCGGGTCGCGATTGCGCGAAGGACAGGGCGGGAAGCACTGCCATGAGCAAAGGGATCATGAATTTCATCGGATTATCCTCTCGATTCAGTTTGGTACCGTTTCTCTATAAGAGTACGTTCGTACTTTTTAAACTTAAAAAAATTTAGCCCGCAGCGAAGCACTTTACGAAAAATTCTCTCGCCTCCATCAGGATCTGCTCGCGCCTTTGAGCGTCCGGGCTAACGCGCGCCATCATCAACACACCCGCCATGCTCGGAAACAACAACCTGATCTTCGCCTGTTTCTCTCCTCGCGTTCGACCCGGCATGAATGGCAGAATCCGCTCGCGATACGCTTCCAACAACGCCTCGATCCTTTTCCGCACGGCCACCGGTTTCCGTGCGAGTTCCGGCCCGAGAGCGGCGCGCACGCAACCGGTTCCCGGCGAATTCGCGTGGCCCACGCTTAGATAGCGCTCGATGACGGCCCGCAGAGCCTGACCCTCGGGAGCGGACTTGGCCACTTCCACCATGCCTCTTCCCGTTTCGTCGAGTGCCCGTGCCACCGCTTCGACGAACAGGTCGTCCTTGCTCTTGAAATGCCGGTAGAAGCCCCCTTTTTTCAGGCCCACCTTCTTCATCACCGTCCCGATGCCGCTCGTGTCCCCGCCCCGCTCCCGGAACGAGCGAGCGGCCGTGGAAAGAATCTTCTCGTGGTTCTGCGCTTTGTGTTCCAAGGAGTATCGCATGCGATAAGAGTACGATAGTACTCTTATAACTGTCAAGACCAAAAATTGAACTTGGTAGCGCTCGCCGCAGCACGGTCGTGCCGAAGGTCGACTTCTCGAGAACCTACTACGGGATCCAAATCTGGAAATATTGTCTCTGGCGCGTTACGCCGGTGTTGACAAAACACTCGAAGTCGTTCTCGCTCATCGACTGCATTTCGGTCGGGGTTGACCGAATGCAGCGAGGTCTCACGTTCTTTCTAGCAGATGGAGCGGTTCCGGCCGGCCGCTCCATCATCCGTTCTGGTTTCGTAACAAAGCTCGAACCGAGCGGCTGACCGCGCTGACGATGGGCCGATGCAGAAAACAGGCCAGCGCCGGAAGTAGCGCTGGCCTTGGCAGGCGCGAAACTACGCGTTTAACGTTGTGTTCCTTTACCTTTCGGTGGATTCTCCCGCTTGGGCGGCTCGCTTTGTCTTTGCGGTCTCGGCGCACTGGCACTTGGCTTCGCCGTATTCTCCCTTGCCTGAGAAGCTGGGCGTGGTGACCTCTCTCGTGCCTGGGGTACGGGTCGCGGCGCGCTCTGAGGACGCGATTCATGCGATGTCCTCGTACCTTGTCCATTAGCCGGCCTTGATTCGCTTGACGGCCGCGCGTTCTGCATACGGGGCGCACTCTCCAAACGCTGCGTGTTCGACGTGTGCGAATTGGGCGGGGAGTACGGTTTCGCCGAATGGCTCTCGAACGGGCGGTTCGCACTCATCGTGCTATTGCTCTGCGGCCGATTCGCGCTTGGAGGCCGTTCCCATGTATTGCTCTTGGACGTATTCCTTCCGTTGGTCGGCGTCACCGGATGGTAGTCCGCCTTCGAACCGTTCGACGATGAGCTCCGATTTTGAACAGGGCGGTTTGCCGCTCGATTTTCCGTAGGACCATTTCCGGATGAATGATTCTGCACCGCTCGACCTCCCGCCGGACCTGATACCCGCGCTTGCTTCGGCGACATCATCGGAGCGTGGTAAGTACCTCCAGCAGCTTTGGCAGCTACTACACCACGTCCTTTGAAGTCGGCCGGGCGCGCCGTGGCCGCCACTGGCGGTCGACCGTGGTTCTCCCGCGCAAACAAAGCACGGTTCCGGCTTGCAGCCTGCTGATGTTGCATCTGCGCCGCGACCGGCCCCCGATGCGATTCGTGCGCGTACGTTTGTTGTTGCGGCGTCGGGCGCGCGGCTATTCCGCCCTGTCCGCCGTTGTATGCCACGTGCGTATTATTGTTTACGATGACCGTCTTGTCATAGACATTGGTCACGTTCGTGACATTCACATTGGTCACAGACCGGTTGTAGAAGAAACGGCGGCCGCGCCATTCCCCGCCCTCGAAGCCTTCGCCGCCGTATCCGAACCCGTAATTAATGCCGCCGTAAAATCCAATGTGCGGGCCCCAATAGCCTGCATTCCAAGCATAGAAGCCCTCGTTCCAGCGCCAATACCCGGGTGTCCACAGAAAGCCCACTTCGGGAGCTTCCAGCCAGGTGCCGGGCACCCAGTAGTAGCCGTCATCATCGCTCCACGCCCAATAGCCAGGCGTCCAGAGATAGCCAGGTCCGGGGCAAAGGGGCTGCCGGTAAATCGGCAATGGGGGCGGGCCGATGCGCACAGAAATGCCGATGCCGATTTGTGCCGCAGCCAAGGAAGAAAACGCCTCTGGAATTACTAACAGCAGAAGTCCGAATGCCAGGAAATGAACTACACGTGGCAGCTTCATTTTATTTTCCTCATGCCCGCTTGGGCTTGTCCCAAGGAATGCAGCAGCACCAAAGAGGGCCAATTTGCCTCAAAACACTGGCGAGAATGAATCCGCAACCAGCAGTTTGTCCGGACAAAGGGCTTGTTCACTTAAACACTAAAGATTGGAGTATGTTGCTGGGCAGAAAGTTGTTTGGAATGCGGAACTTCCAATTCTCTCCGGGTGACAGCCCGGTCATAATTTCTCTCAATCATGGATCGGGTTTCCCCCGGTTGACAAAGTGCTTTCGCGATATCGCGATGTAGGTCTCACAGCCCGGGGCTAAAGAAACACTTGATTGGCTCGACCGCTACCTTGGGCCGGTAACGTTAGCACAATTTCGACGAGCCAGTGATGTACGTTGATGGCGTCGCCAAATAATATAGTTGTCGATTTGCGGCAAGCCAAAGAGCTCGCAGAAGAAATGGCAGCGCTATCTAAACTACAATCCGAAGCATTACAAACCGCAGCATACGTTAGGATGTCTGAGCGACAGGCCGGAGAGTATGATCACCGCCGCCTGCGCATCGGCGAAGCTTGCGGACTCCTAGGGAAATTCAAGCCGAAAGCTTTTCAGGATGAGTCTTAACCAACCTTCCGGTACTGTTCGTCCCGTTCTCGGTGGAGTGATTCCACGATCTTCTTAGCTTCTGAATCGTTGCAATTGGCAAGATCTTTCACGAGTTCTTTCGCTTGCGCGAGGCTCATCTCTTTTACTTTGGGGGGCAAGTAAGGCCGTTTCTTCTTTTCTTTCATTTTCAAAGTATTTCATCGAGTACTTCTTCGCTAACAAGTCACTATTCTTTTTTTACGAAATCGAACAACTCCTACGGGATCATTCGACCCTAGACGAAGCCATGTATGCCCTTCGGGCATTGCGTGATACATACCGATGCCCTCGCCC
This sequence comes from Candidatus Sulfotelmatobacter sp., assembly GCA_025462865.1. Lineage (GTDB taxonomy): Bacteria > Acidobacteriota > Terriglobia > Terriglobales > Acidobacteriaceae > Sulfotelmatobacter. The sequence continues at coordinate 28,664 of JAOAPI010000130.1, forward strand.
AGCGCTGCCAGGCCGAGAGACATTCTGGACGGGGACGCTCATCGCTTACGCGGATGTCGATAAAAGGTCCTCCTCTTTCCATCAAGAACTGTCGCAACAGTCGGCAGGAATGAACTTCACGGCGCCAATCCGGTAATTCGCTCGCGCACTTTGCGGCGAGTCACCTTCGACTGTGTTCGGCAGGTTGGGAATTGGAGTGGGTTTTAGAAATTGTATTTGACAAAAATCGTGGGACACTACTTCCCGGCTGCGGAGCACGGTAGTGCCGCCATTATTTTTGTGGCGGTTTTTGGCTCTGTTGCTTTTTCTTCCCGAATAGTCCAAGGACTTGCTCAACAGGATTCGCTTGTTGTTGCTGTTGCGTTTGTTGTTGTCCTTCAGGCGGATTCTTTGGACCGCCAAGCAGATTCTGTAGTGTGCCCGCTATTGAGGCTGGGTTGTTCAGATCGGGTACCAGCCCTTTTAGCCTCATTTGCGCCATTTGCTGAACATCAGGTTCGAACCTGGGCTTGGAGAATGTCCCGGTAACGAGGGCCGGAATGACGAGCTCGCCCTGATTGTTGGCGAGTGCGGTTTTCATGAATCCGCCAACGTTCTGTCCCCCCACGCGCTGGCTGGACGCCTGCGAGAGCACTGCTGTAACGCGCAGGCTGAGTGCCTCACTCGCGAGATCCGCCGTTCCAACTACTCCAACGGTTCCCATGTCGAGGTGAGCTTGCAGGTCGTTGGTCTGGGCAATTCCATTTTTCACAAGAATATGGCCGGTCATCTTTAGAATATTCGTGATGCCTTGCGTCGTCTGAGCATTTGAGTTTGCATTCAGGAATCCAGCAATTGAGGCGAGTTCGTGACTGACGTCGGCGCCTGAATACTTAACATTGCTGAAATCCAGATTCATATTGCCGTTTAGAGCTTTCATGATCTCGGCTGCTGTAATCGACTTGATAGGTCCTGCGGCATGCATGTCGAGATTCATTGTTCCCGACCCGTTCACTTTATCCAGCGCTGTCACTCCGTAAGCCTTAGCCATCGCCAAAATCGCCGGAAGCTGAGCGTTTGGCGCCCGTATAGTGGCATCCACCATGGGTGTTTGCGAACCATAATTGTGCAACGTGAATTGAGTGTTTAACGTGGTTGTACCCGAAACCACGTTGAAGGGAGTTGACCGGACTTCTGTAGGGGTCAGGTTCAAGTTCACGGATTGAATTTGCACGGGCTGTGCTATCTCTTTGCCGCTCGCCTGAAGGTTGCTGGCCGTCATCGTGCCATTCAGAGCTAACTTGTCCGCAGGACCGCGCGCCTGGATATTCACGTCGACGTTGCCCGTGACCACGGTTCCCTGCGATATTGCCACCCCGTAAGCCGCTGCCAGTTTTGCAGCTTCTGCAATCGAGACATTCGTCGCTCTAACGTTTAGATCGAGCTGCGCCGGTGTCGGTTTGGCATTTATGGCACCAGTCATTTCTAGCGGTGTCGAACCCAACTTCAAAGTGAACTTACGGATCGCGATCATGTCGACCGCTAAGTCGTCGGTCATGTCGTATTGTGTGGTGATGGGATATCCGAGTTCCATCCCGTGCACTTTGGCATTCTGAACATTCGTTTCACCTTCCGCAGTCAGCTTCCCGGCATCGCTGCTGATTCGTATCTGCCCGGTCATCACGCCGCCGGTTCCATTCAGGCCAGGAGAATTCAGAAACTTTGCCAAGTCAGTAATCTGTACTTCTTTTACATCCAAAGTTCCATGGAACGGAGTTTTTGCCAGCTCCTGTTCGGCAAGAGGACCGCCTTGTCCCCGCAGGTGAATTTCTTGCACTCCCTTACCGGCCATGTGCGCGGCAGCGTCCACGGTAAATGGGCTATTAGGCGAGATGTTTTTCAGCATCACATCGATGTGGTCATACAAAGATGGCGTCTTGCTTTGCGTCTGATCGAGGAGAGAAATCTGCCCATCCTGAATCGTCAGTTCCCCAAGCGAGAATTGCTGTTCGGCCGACGGGCCCCGCTGATTCGACTCGTTCGTGGGCGTGTCGGACGGGCTTTTCGTGACCGGAGCCTGATTGCTTTTGGAAAGTTGCGTCGTTGACCGCCCAGCCCCAGAATCGCCAATTTCCGGAGGATGCCCGATAGAGGCGAAATTCCACTGGGCTGCATCATTTTTTATGAGATTTACAGTCGGCTGGCGCAAATCCAGAGAATCAATCTCGATCTGTTTGTGTAGGAGCGGCAGCAGCTTGACCGAGACATCCAACTCTTTGGCTTTCACGAAGGGCGAATCTGGGCTAAAACGTGGGTCATCTGCAATCGCCAGATCCTGTACCCCAAAGCGCGGGGGGAACAGCTTCAGATGCATATCCCCGAGGTTTACAGGCCTGCCAAGTCGCTTCTCAAGCTCAGACTGAATCGTGCCGCGATACTTGTTGACATCGAAGGTGGCGGCAAAGACTGCAACACCGATGATGGCAATAAGGACCAGGGTGCCTAGCGCTATTCCAGTTTTTCGCACAAAAAACTCCTCCCGCGCAGCTGCTTTTTGGATGAAATCTGAGCTCGGGAGTTTGCCATGTCTAAGTGCTTGAGTCTGCAAAGCTTAATTCGTATAGCATCGGGCGCATACACACTTGGTCGAGACGCGTCGGAACGTCTGGCGGGTATTAGCGACTACAGTGCAGACCTCTTAAGTTTACTGTTTAAAGCTAATTCAAACGCGGTAATCAGTGTGTTGTTCTGTGGAATGGGAGCATGTTCTGTCTTTCGCTCACTAAAGCTCCCGCTATATCAACCGCGAAGGAGACACATCGATGAAGATATTTCGAGCGCTCGCCATATTTTTCGGGCTAGCATTTTTGCTTCTCGGGAACTTGCCAGTAGCCCAGGCCGACGAATGGGACAAGACGACGAAAATCACTTTTAAGGAGCCGGTTCAAGTGCCGGGAAAGGTTCTGCCGGCGGGCACGTACGTTTTCAAATTATTAGACAGCACATCGAATCGCCACGTCGTACAAATATTTAACGAGGATCATACCTCGCTGATTACAACAGTCATGGCGATCCCCAATGAGCGGCTGGAACCCGCTGGTAAAACTATTCTCACCTACGACGAACGTCCTGCCGATCAACCCATGGCCCTGGCTGCATGGTTCTATCCAGGTGACAACTTCGGTCAGGAATTCGTATATCCGAAATCGGAGGCCGAGCAGCTTTCACGCCTGAACAAGAGAGAAGTCCCCGCCGGGGATGAAGAGTATCCGAAGCTGCAAGAACGTAATACGGAGACTGCATCGGAGAAACCCGCTGCAACTCCTCCACCAGAGCAACCGAAGCCGGAACCGCAAAATCCACCCGCCGCGGCCGCGAACCCAGCGCCTCCTGCGAACCCAGAAGTCGCTGCGCAGCACGAACCGCAACTGCCCCACACAGCGAGTTTCTTGCCGTTACTTGGACTGGTCGGACTCGCTCTATTGGGCGTGGCTTTGGTTCTGAGGACGACTCTTCGAACCTAATCAATGGCTAGAGAATCTGGTGTCCGCCCCGGTGGGCACCAGCCCTTCAAGAGAATGTGACAAATGAGTCTGGATCAGCAGTCAGTAAAACCCCGTAGCACTAGAAAGACGGCCAGGCGTGCCATTCTGCGCGCGGTCGAATTCCTGTGTTGGTTCGGTGGCATACTGGCGATCTTTTTCTTCCTGCTAGTCTCATTGTCGTCCAATACGTTCCAAGCCACGGAACAGAAACGACTCGAAACGTTAGAGGGGCTCGCTGTCCAGCAGAGGGTGTCACAGCCGGGAGATCCGTTTGGTAAGATCTCAGTTCCCCGCATTGGAGTGTCGGCAATAGTCGCGGAGGGAGTCGACGAGAAAACGTTGCGGCACGCCGTGGGGCATTTTCCCGAAAGCGCCGCCCCAGATACTGCCGGCACGGTTGCCCTGGCTGGTCATAGGGACACATTTTTTCGTGGGCTTAAAAACATTCGGATAAATGATCTGGTAACGCTGGAAACTCCTCGCGGGAAATACCGATATCACGTTATACACACGACTGTCGTCGGCCCCGAGCATGTCGAACTGGTTCGCTCCTCGTCACAATCGGATCTCACCCTGGTGACATGTTTCCCGTTTCACTACATTGGATCGGCCCCGAAGCGATTCGTCGTACAAGCGATTCGCATACCTGCGGACAACAAACCGTCATCCTTCGTCGCAACTGGTTCGTTGCCCACAGAGCATTGAATTCCAGCCAACATCCCATATGAAAGGTCGATGATGCGAGCAAATAACAGTCCCTTCCGCATGTTTGCGCCATGCGCGTTCCTGATGATCTCCATCGTTTTAGTCCCGCACCCGCTTACGGCCGAATCTATCGCGGTGCACCACCAGGAAGGAGTTTCACACGGGTTTCCGGTCATCCACTCGCTTGATGGAAAGATCCTCGCAACAGGCGAGATGATTCAGATAGCCGACGGTAATAAGGTCACCACAGAAATAGTGTTTCACTTTAAGGACGGTTCCCTCTACGACGAGAAAACCGTTTTTTCCCAGGACCGTACTTTTCGCTTACTCTCGGATCACTTGATTCAAAAAGGCCCCTTCTTTCCACATCCGATTGACATCGTCATTGATTGCTCGAAAAACGAAATCACCCTCCATGCGAGCGACAAGGGTAAAGAGAAAGATTCAACTCAGCATATGGACCTTCCGGAAGATCTCGCCGATGGAATGATTCTTACCTTGTTACGAAACCTTTCTCCTTCCACTTCTGAAACCAAAGTCTCCATGTTGACCACATCATCGAAACCTCGGCTCATTAAATTGTCTATCACTCCGAAGGGCGAGCGATCGTTCACAGCCGGCGGGACACCACACAAAGCCTGTGATTTTGCTATACACGCGGAGATTGGAGGTGTTGCCGGAGCCATCGCTCCCGTAATTGGCAAACAACCCCCGGACACGCATATTTGGATGACCATCGGGGCAATTCCGACGTTCGTGAGATTCGAAGGCCCGCTATACGACGGGGGCCCGATCGTGAGGGCGGATCTTCCAACCCTTCGAGTACCTGATGGCACGAATCCGCACTCCACTCAGAAAAGGCTACAGAAACAATAGGCTTTGCATTGCATTCAAGTCGGTGAGCTCCTGCCATGCCTGTTTCGTGTAGATCTTTCCGTGCTTTAAAGCTCTGGGCGTATCCTCTTTTTGCCACTTCATCGCAAACTCCCCGGAGTTGGCTGTTGGACGCGGTTTGTAATTGAGTGAGTTCAGCCCTGCTTCCGTGAGTCGCTGGTCCAGCGCTCGCTCCGCCAGGCGACGTGTTGGGTATTCTTTCTGCGCGCCCAACACTTGAGACCGTCGTTGCCGATGTCTGCCTCCGTCCGGTCGGAACTCCGCGGCGGATCAGATTGCGGAATGACTGCAACGCCATAAATCCGGCGTGGGCAAAGCCGCTTCAGTTGCCGCTATAGACTCTAAAATCCAGCCACCGCCTGCCTCGGCCATCGAACGTTCCGTTTGATTTGGATTAAACATCCCCTGGAAAATAAGAATACACAGTAATATATCGCGCGGTAGGCGGTCGTTGAGCCTGTCATTGCCGATCGAGCGTGAAGACCGGAGGTAAACTAGAGTATGCGCAAGCGCCTGATCACGCCCATTCCCCAAGCTGCAACGGCTCTCAACGAAGGTTGGCTCGACCTCGACGGTGCAGCCGTGGTCGAGGTCACATCGGAAGAGAGAGAATATCCGGTTGAGTCTGCGCTGTTGGGAGAAATACGTGGCTGGCGTGCCGCCGAGTCCGGCACTCAGACCATCCGGCTAATCTTCGATCAGGGGCAAAACCTTAGACGTATCTCGCTCGTCTTCGAAGAAACTGAGACTGAGCGCACCCAAGAGTTCGTCTTGCGCTGGTCGGAAGATGGTGGACGCTCGTTTCGGGAAATTGTGCGCCAGCAATGGAATTTCAGTTTCCCTAACGCAATGCGGGAGATGGAAGAATACCGTGTTGAACTCTCGGATGTCACCGTTCTTGAATTGATCGTTGTGCCTGACGTCAGTCGAGGAACGGCTCGCGCCTCGCTCAAGAGTCTGCGACTGTCTTGAGAGGCAGCTACCAACTGCCGGACGAATCGTCTCAGGACTGAGCAGTTTGGATCAGCAGAGCCAATGCTTCCCAGCCTATGCTTTAGTCAACAAACACATGAGAAGGCGAAGCAATAGCTGCTGAGGGGCAAACGGCAAGCTATTTTTCGTCCTCCAAGGAGACTATGAACAAAAAACCGAGTGCCGTCATGTCGGGAACAGTGGAAACGATTATCAAGTCCCCATTTCCGAATGTTTCGGAAAAAGCCGAGATACACGTCGTCGGGGCCGGTCCGCTTTACCGGGAGATACGCATCGATAACTCCCTGACCAATGAAAACGGTGAGAAGGTGAGTCTCAAGCTGGGGGCACAGGTCGAAGTTACTATCGAAGCGAAGGCAGTGTCCAAAATCGCCAACAAATAAGGCGCAGACGCCTGGTCGCCAATCTCGAAGGATCGCGGACTTAAGGAGAGCAGCGTGTCGAGGATTGGAAGAACTGATGGGCCGTCAATGAGTGTAATGGAGATTTGTCGACAGCAATCCGCTGGCGCCTCAGATGCATCTTACCCCCGTCCCTTCCGCTACAGCAGTCCGTCAGTCTGTACTGCCAGATCATTCAGCGCCATCTCCAGTTTCGTGATGGCCGCGCCGATTTCTGGATGCTCTCCGATCTTCTCTTGCAGCGCCTTGAGAATCTGATGAGCACTTTTGATATGCGCTTCTGCCTCGGTGGGATTTGACTTGGGGTTACGTTTGTTCGGTATTTTCATGGCCACTCGCTCACCTGTGCCTTTCAATTCCCACAGCTTCTTCCCTTTATTTTACGCATTCGACGCTGGAGCCATGGGTGACGGAAATTTCGCTCAGACCCGATCAATGAGTGTAATGGCGATGTTACGCCAACTATCAGTTAGAATGGCCGCCTCAAAGTAGTCGGGGTGACTCTCGTGTTGGCCGTTGTGGGTACGGCTGCCCTGGCGACAAGGAAAGGAGGAGACAGATCGTGAGCGACCGACGCTCGGCAGTATTCGCGTTACTATTGGCCCTGTGCTGCTCCGCGCAAGAGGCTCCTAAAACCGCTAACGCTGAACAGGAAATTCGGACTCTCGAAACAGTCCGCCTAGCATCCCCAACCAAAACGGAGCGGTGGTCCGGCAATGTAGCCAAAGGCGCACTCTTCCAGTTGGGAAACGGTACCGTCGCGAGCAAGCAGGACTTGCTTTCGCACATGCAGCATCAGGTGATGGAGGATTCGTTGGAAATGTCGGACACAATGTTCAGCCAGATTGGCGACTCGGCCATCTTTTCCTATGTGTTCAGGCGGACCCACCATGAGGATGCCAGCGCAGTTACTCACCAGCACATTCGACGAACATTGGTTTACCAGCGCACCGGGTCCGGCTGGCAAATGATTGCCTCCGCCGTTGCAATCATTCCTTTCGCCGATTTGGAAGCGAGGCCAGTCGATCCGAAGGTTCTCGACTCCTATCTCGGCGTCTGGACTGCTACGCCTGCCTCCCCGACAATCACGCTTACTCTTGAAGGCGACAAACTCATGGCACAGGGATCGGATGAAAGTGAGAAGTACGAATTCTTAGCATTGTCCGACAGCACATTCGTGATTCGAGGAGATTCCAATCTAATCACGTTTGAGAAAGGACCGGATGGCAAGGTAACGCGTATGCTCTTTCGCGATGTAGGTGGATCTGTTCAGGTGTATGACAGATCACTCACAGGCAGAAAATATCGATGACGAAGAGCTGAATTCCAGGAAGTAATTGACGAAAACAGGCCGTTACACTCAAAATTCCCGCCACGTTGACACTCAGAGAAGACTAAAAAGGACCAATTGCACGAGGTTCGACCATTCTCGATGGACAAAGAGTCCAGGCAATAAGCGGGGGATCGGGTTCTACTCCTACAGCCAATGCTCAAAGCAACTCATGGCGCGTGCCCCGGATTTTTCGCGCACGAGGTAAGAAAGACAAGAACGCCTTAATTTCGATTACCCGCGTAATCTGTCGGGCATTAAGGTGCATGGTAGGCTGAGTCTCAACCTCAACGTGGGGAAGTTGCTTATGCGTGCTCGTTGGTGCGGACTAATCCTGATGTGCCTCTCGACGCTTTCTGCCTATCCCGTCACGGAGCGAAAGCAGTCGACTGCTTCACAGGCGACCAACATAAGCATCACCACATCCCGCCCAGATGCCCGCACGCTGTTTGAATCCGGAATGGTGGAATTTGAAAACGAACACATCCAAAGAGCGTTGGAAAATTGGCAGACAGCAATCAAGAAAGATCCTTCATTTGCATTAGCACATCTTTTCATCTCGGAAGCATCCTCCGACCCCGTAGAGCAGAAGACCGAACGCCGCCGGGCGAAGGCGCTTGCTGGGACAGTGACCTCGGGTGAAAAACTCCTGATCAAATGGCTCATGGCAGTGCAGGAAGAGCAGTACGTGACCGCTATCGGGGCAATGAACGATCTACTAACCAAATATCCTGAAGACAAGCGGATAGCTTTTCTTGCAGGTCGATGGCTGAGCCTGCAAGAGCAATACAAACCAGCGGCCAGGTTTCTCGAACGCGCCATAGCTCTGGACGCTTCTTATGCACCGGCATGGAACCGGCTGGCATACTGTCATGCATACAGCGGCGACTACAGCAAAGCATTTGCAGCCATGGAGCGTTACGTCACCCTACTGCCCAGTGAGCCCAATCCGCAGAACTCTTATGCCGAAATCCTGCGCATGTCTGGCAACTCTCGCGATGCACTCGAGCATTATAGTCAGGCCTTGAAAATCGATCCGGCGTTTCAACCGTCGCAGATCGGGATCGCTGATACCTATGCGCTCATGGGGGAGCAAGCAACAGCTCGGAGCGAATACGACAAGTCCATCCGCGGCGCCAGCGTGGCTGGCGACAAAATTCGTTATGCGCTGCAGTCCGCACTTACTTATGTCAGGGAGAAGAAGCAGGGAAAAGCCAACACCGCTCTGAATGCAGTTGCTAAACAGGCGCAAGACGCACGCCTCTCGGTTCCAGAAGCCGAGGCATTTCGTATCCTGGCTTTGTACGAGCGGGAGAACTCAGTGGCCTTCAAATATCTCGATACAGCGGAGGCCGCTCTGGCCGCAGACGCGAATGCTCCTCGTACTGATCTCCACGAGGAGCAGGCGCAGATATTGCGTGTACGCGCTATCCGTGCTCAGGCCGCCGGACTAAAGCCAGCCTCAGACCAGGCCTTAAAGCAAATGGAAGGTCTTATGAATACGACTCATAGCGCAATTTTGCGACGTTCGTACTACGGCGCATTGGGTTCTGTTCTCCTGGCAGATCATAAGTATGCCGAGGCTATTGCCTATCTCCAGGAGGACTCTGGGAATCCGCTGTCAATCCAAGAACTGATCTTGGCCTACACTCAAACCGGTGCTAACGACAGAGCGCATGTCCTCGAGCTGAAGTTGGCAGCGACGAATCAGCCAACCGTCGAGCAAGCATTGGTTGTTCCGCAGTTGCGCATGAAACTCGCGGCGACCAAGGAGAAGCGCAGTTGGGTGCAGAAATTCACCAACCGAACCCAGTAGGCTAGGGCGGCTTTCATACGCGTGACGAGGTTGAGAGGTTGACCTCAAAAACAGCTTCTGTCGCACCTTCCTTATTGCAGGCAATTTCCCACTCATCGTTTTCGGTCCCTGAGCGTTGCACCCAGAGCGACCCCTCGGACCCGGCTAGGTGTTGATAAGAGGCCCTTACACTCTAATCCCATCACGAGTCAATGAGTGTAATGGCGATTTTTCGCCAACGAAGAGTAGACATTTCTTATGTAAGGTGTTGAATTTGGCGCCCGGCGGGATTTGAACCCGCGTTTGCGGAGCGCTGACAGGCTGGATCAAGTTGTAAATTACGAGGGAGCGGTCGCTCTGAAATGCCCTATAAGGTACTAAGGCGCATCTTTTGGCGGTGCCGTACCTTTGTCGGTGGTCCACAGAGATAGGATTGCAGAGCATAATTGCACCGAATCGTGAAGACGTGTAGGCCCGTCTTTGCTGACCGGCAATGGAAATTGAGCAGTGAGTGCCGGTTCGCCGGTAATGGGATGCAACCCGGCAATAATCCCAATCGTTCGGACCGCATGAGCCAAATACGTCTGCAACTCAATTCCAATGTCAGTTGAAGCAGGCAGACTCTTCTGTTTCAACGCAGCCCACAACTCTCTCATTCGCTTCAGTTCGTCCTTACTGGGTAAGCGGATTTGAGCGGCTACACCCTCGTTCATGGCGTCCCTCTCAAGATAAGTGTCATAGAGGCCTGCCAAGGCTCCATGATTTGTGGAAGGGTGCCCCCCATGGGTGCCCCCCGCGCAACAAAGAGCATTGGCTACGAAGAGTGGCTGGAGCCGCCGTCAGCGCGAATACACACTAATTTCAAGCCCACCATTTGCCCCGCTCCTTAACATCCAATGGAAAAAACCGCGCGTGATACCAAAGCAGAATATTCTTAGTTGAAGTGTCACATACATCGTACCGCGATATATATCTGCGGACAACCTTACCTGCGCTTGGGTAGTGGGCGATTTTGAAATTTTAGGGTTTATCGTTCTTAGGCGGAAGGATTACCCAAGCGACGCTCTTTTTCTTCCAGCAGTCCGTTGATCTGTTCGAGTAACTTCATCAGCTTTTCGCCGTGTTGTTCGATCGGAGCCTGAGCGCAAAGTTCCATCCAGTGTTCTTTTCTTCTTGCCTTGAATGAGTGAGATGCGCTCTGACATGGCTTTCGGGGAAGTATATGTCGTGCTACGATATATATTGGAGCATCTGAATTGAGGCGAACAAATCTAAGCGTGCAAGACTATGCGGCGCTTGCGGAATTGCGCCATCAGATCCGCCGCTTTGTGCGCTTTAGCGAGGAAGTCTCCCGGAACACCGCTCTAAAGCCACAGCAGCATCAGCTAATGACGCTAAAAAGGGCTGCCCGAGGGCACTCGCCCTTCCGTCGAAATAGCGCGACGACTGCAGATAAAACACCACAGTACTGTCGAACTAGTCGACCGGCTCGCGGCGCGGGGGTATGTTCGGCGACATCGAGGAGAGGCGGACAAGCGGGAGGTGTTGCTTACTTTGGCCCGCAAGGGAGAGAGCGTACTCCGAAAGCTCTCACTCCAACATCTGGCCGAACTTCGCGTGCAAGGTCCCGCTCTCGTTACAGCCTTGGAACGCGTCACAAAACATGAATAGCAGGATGTAGAACCCAATAAAACTGGAGAGAAAGTGCAAAGGCATGGTAGAGAATAGGCGCAGCACCGGAGATTCGCGTCCCGCCACGATTGGAGCCAGCGGAGCCCAAATTGGAGACGTGAGGCTCGGCGAGCCCGCGCATTTCCGTATGGTCCTCGTCTCATTTCTGGCAGCCGGCATCGGCCTGCTTGCAGGCTTGATCGCCTTTGTGCTCTACAACCTGATCGGATTGTTCACCAACATTTTCTTCTATCATCGGTTCTCGACGGCGTTCCTGAGCGCACGCCATAACCAGCTCGGTCTCTGGGTGATTCTGATCCCGGTCATTGGCGGAATTGTCGTTGGCTTTATGGCGAAATATGGGAGCTCCAAGATTAAGGGACACGGGATACCCGAGGCGATGGAGGCGGTGCTAATTAATCGCAGTCGTATCGAGCCGCGAGTCGCGCTCCTGAAGCCCATTTCCGCTGCGATAGCGATCGGCACAGGCGGTCCCTTCGGCGCAGAAGGCCCGATCATTCAGACTGGGGGAGCAATTGGTTCGCTGGTGGGACAGGTTTTGCATACAACTGCTTCGGAACGGAAAGTGCTTCTGGCGTGCGGCGCCGCAGCGGGTATGTCTGCAACTTTCAACACGCCAATCGCGGGAGTGATTCTTGCGATCGAACTGCTGTTGTTTGAGTTCAAGGCGAGGTCGTTTATTCCTCTTGTGATTGCGAGCACCTTGGCTACTGCAGTGCATATGCAACTTCTGGGCGTAGGACCCATGTTCAAGGTTACGGCCATGGACTTCGGAATTCCCCACGCTCTGCCTTTTTACTTGATCCTGGGACTCGTTTGTGGCTTGGCGGCGGTGGGATTCAGCAAATTGCTGTATTGGACCGAGGACCAATTCGAAAAATTGCCGGTGGACGAGCTCTGGTGGCCGGCAATAGGCGCTCTGGGTCTGGGAATCATCGGCTATTTCGTACCCAGGGTGTTGGGTGTGGGATATGACACCATCGGCGACATTCTGAACGCGAATCTGGCTTGGAAAATACTCATTGTTGTCATGGTTGCCAAAGCGGTGGCGTTAGTGATCTCACTCGGTTCGGGTACCTCTGGGGGCTTGTTGGCGCCCATGTTCATGTCGAGCGCGGCACTTGGTGGAATATTCGCCATGGGGATCGATCGAATCTTTCCGGCTGCGAATTTGTCGGCTGGCGCGTTCGCACTGGTCGCGATGGGAGCGGTCTTCGGCGCGGCTTCACGAGCCACGTTCTCATTTATTATCTTCGCCTTCGAGATCACCCGCGATTACAACTCGGTTCTGCCGTTGATGTTGGTCAGCGTAATTGCTGACGGTATTGCCATGCTGCTGATGCCTAGAGCTTCCATCATGACGGAGAAGCTGGCGCGTCGGGGACTCCACATTCACCAAGAATACGAAGCTGACGTATTGCATCAGATGATGGTCTCCGAAACCATGGATAAAGATGTGCCCAAAGTTCCTGCGGACATGAAGGTGGGCGAGTTAGCGGATCGCATCGCGCGCCGCGATCCCGAAGTATGCCATCATCAAGGAATGTTGATTTTAGATTCGGAAGGCAAGCTGGTCGGTGTCATTACTCGGGGCGATGTGGTACGCGCGCTGGACAAAGATCCATCGGGGGAAGTAAGCGTGCTGGATGCCGGAACAGCCGATGTCGTCGTCACCTATCCGAACGAGTTGTTGCACGATGCTTCAGCCAAGATGCTGCGCAATAGTGTTGGACGCCTGCCAGTCGTGGATCGGGATGATCCGCGACGAGTGGTCGGCTACCTGGGCAGGCCTGGAATCATGGCAGCACGATTGAGAGGCTTAGAAGATGAACATGTTCGCGAGCCAGGCTGGATCAGACGCTTTTAGTTTGAACGGAGATGGTGCTCCGGAAACGCACTGACCACATGCACTCGGGAAAGGCTCAACCGAAAGAGCCAAGCTACCCTTGAACAGTTTTGAGTCGTGGATCAACGGCGCGTAAGAGTATTCGCCGTCGGTTCCACCGCTGAAGCAGAAACAACTGCGGCAAGCTAAGGGCGGTGAACTGATCGACCGTGGGCCCGAAACAGCGCATTTTTGTTAAGGAGTACCCGACCGACTTCAACGGCACACGAGCAGCTATTGCAGCGGGTTACAGCAAGAAGGTCTGTTGGGCTAAAAGTAGTTTGCTGCCTCCAGTCACGCTGACTTGCACGGAAACCGACCGTGGCCCTGATTCCCCCGGGAATGTTGAATCGGAACTTCACTTCATGTCTCACTTGCGGCTGGACAGAGCCACCGAATAACTTCGGAGTAGAAGTCTAGATTTTCTGAACCAGAGCTTTCATTGCGAGGCTTTCGGGATTGTTGAGTTTTGTCAGTCCGTCTATTACACCGTTTCGCTCTCGCGTGGTTCGGTTTTGACTTACCTTCCATTTTCCTTCGAGCTTTCGGATCGGTAGTTCCAGACCTACGATCCCTTTCAACTGAGATTTAATGAAGTCTTCCGGGGCATCGCTGACTTTCCAGGGAATTGGCGATGCTGATTCATGAATGTTCGTCAGTTTCTCCACGTTCGTCAGAAGCCAATGGTCGTCCTCGACTACTTTTAGTGGGCCATAGGCGTGCACAACGACATAATTCCAAGTTGGCACTTCTTTGCCATGCTCTTTTGTTTCGGGATACCAATTCGGTGAAATGTAGTGTTGATGGCCAGCAAAAATCGCAAGCGCATCCACCGTAGGGACGAAATCCCGCCACTGCGTGTTTGCCCGGGAGATGTGGCCCTTCAGGATTCCGAATTGTGAGCCATCATTTTCCAAGATCATCGGAATATGTGAAGCAAAAAGACCGGAACCCCCCAAAGTAATGAGCGTTCCAAGCGGTTCGGAAACGATCAGCGAGTGCATGACCGAGACGCGGTTCTCTTCGTTGTGCCTTGGAATATACATTTGCAGCCTCTCGGTTACATCCTAACCCACCAACAACTATGGCTGCTTCTTTTGCTGGGAATGCCTTGTGTAGCCTCTCATACGACTTCGTCCGTTTTCTTCAGGCCGGGGTTGCAACTTCGGGCAAGCTGCACGTTAACAAAGGTCACGATGCCACTGCGTTTCGCTAGTCCCTCAACAAACCAACGGAGGGCAGAAACCAAACCAACTTCGTCAGCAGTGGAGGATGAAGAACATGGGAAACAGTTCGGGTCTTGTCCTTTTGCGATGCCTTCACTCGTCGTGATCTTCTCGCCATCAGGAACGACAGCGAGGGAAAGGCAGCTGTTAATGCGGCGACCATTTGCCAGGACCGTGCAGGCGCCCAGCCAGCCTAGTTCCCAACCAGCGATAGATATTTGCTACGGCTTCAGCGTGACTATGCGGCCCATCAGAAGTTATTTCAGCAGCCCTACAGTTCATGATTGCATCTCATTACAAATAGGTTTCATGCCATGCCATCTGCCGCTTGGAGGGGACATCTTCATTTCGGGCTTGTCCTGCTGCCGGTCCGGCTCCTGGTAGCCGCTCGGACCAAGACGACGCGCTTCCGGAGGCTTTTCCGCAAACCGGTAAATGATGATCCCTCTATCATGTCTTTCCCTTCTTTTTCGCACGACGGCGAAGATCACGATTCCGACCCCAACGAGGTAGTCCTAGAGACCCGATCCACACCCGAAGAAATGAATGGTCGACATGTGGCGCGACAGTATTCCACCGTTCGTCAAGTCCTCCAATCCGAAGAAACGGGCCAGGAAATCCGGCAAGACGAAGTGGTAAAGGGATATGAGATCGCGCCGAACGAATTCGCTGCTATCGATCCTCAGGAAATCGGAGCAGCAGAGATCGAGACTTCCCACACAATTGATCTATTTCACTTCGTCAAAGTGATAAACGTTGATCCGATTTACTTCGAGCGGTCGTACTACGTCGTTCCTGACTCTGGTGCAGAAAAAGTTTACGCGTTGCTGCTCGAAGTAATGCGCAAAGAGGAGTGCATCGGGATTGCCAGAATCGGGATGCACCGGCGGGAGCACATGCTGATTCTCCGGCCTTCGGAGGATTGCCTCGTTGCGCATACGATGTTCTATGCGAACGAAGTACGCCCGGCGCCACACTTGGAGTTAAGCACCGAATTCAGCGAAAAAGAGCTGTCTATGGCAACGGCGTTAGTCAAGGGTTATGAGGGAGAGTTTGATCCGACGCAATTTAAAGACTTATACCAAGAACGAATACACGAAATCATCGATTCGGAAATGAGCAATCTTATCGAGACACGAAAGATGCCAACGAGTCCAAGAAGAGATGCTCCGGACCTGATAGAGCAGATTCGCTTGAGCTTGGCTCAAATTGAATCGAAGAAACCTCATGCCAAGCCATCCAAGAAGCCAGTACACAAGACGCCGACGTTTGCGAAAAAGAAACCCCAACGGGCACGCGCCTGAGTATCGGACGATGCGCAAAGACCTCAATAATTTCCCAAGAGTGGCTTGACGCGGCGCCGGTCAGGTTTCGGCGACGCTAACGCCAGCGGTCAGGCGATGATAGGGGTCGACCGAGTGGGCAGCCGATCTGCATTTCCAAATGAGTTAGTACAGAATGAAACGTCCACACGAACGGGTAGCCGCTTGTCCATGGTGACACTTGGCATATCGGGTTGCTTATTCTGATAGCTGCTCAATCATTGGAATTGGAATTATCTCTTACCGCTATGACCTGACCAGCAAACTCACCACAAGGGCTAGCCGTAGAATAACAGGAACCGCAAAGACGACGCACAACTCGCTCCAACACGAAAATGTCTGACTTCGTCCACACTTCCTGTGCTCTAACAGTAGCAGCGTTCCACAGATATCAGGGTAAACACCATTATCCAGAGCAGGCCATAGCCGAATCGAGCTCCGACCTGCGAATAGGTCGCGATTCCGCTTGGATCATCGTCGGATGCGCCTCTAATAAGGCCGGGGCCAAGCTTCTGGAGAAGACCTATGGCTGCACCGCGGCGTGTACCTTTGGCGGCGAAATGCGTTTTTGTCCTTGTGGCTTGAGGGTTCCCGCCGCGGTTCCCATCAAAATGCGCCTGGTGAATCTCACGCTGTACTCTCCTACCGCCCAAGATAGGGTTACAAGATTCGAATGCTGCGGCAACACGTAAAACCATGGACAAGGCCGGCCGCACGCTCCGTCCCTCGTCCATGCGAAATCTAACCAGAAATCACGCAACCCGCTTGGCCTTTTTCTCCGCTCCTGCTGACTCTAACCGAACCGCCTTCCCGGCCTGCAAATTGATCTGTTTTGCGAGATCCGTCAGTTTTTCGTCGGTTTCCTTTTCTTCTTCCAGTGTTTCCTCGAGCAGGGAGACATGCTCAGAGTGTCCCAAGGTATCGGCGAAGGCCTTGACGGTGCCGTAAGCTGCGATCTCATAATGTTCGACCCGCTGGGCCGCACCGATGAGACCGGCATCTTTGACGCTGTCCTCAAGATCCTCGTCGATAACCTCCGACCCCTCCTCGACCAAACCCTCCATTCCCTTGCACTTTTTGCCCTTGGGGCTTTCTCCCAGCGATTCGAATATCTGCTCCAAACGGCCCACATGCCCTTTAGTCTGTTCCAGATGCTGCTCGAATCCGGAGCGCAGTTCTTCCGACGCCGCGGCTTTTGCCATCTTGGGTAGGGCTTTAACCAACTGGTTTTCGGCGTTGTAAAGGTCTTTTAGCTCATCTATATACAGTTCTTTTAATCCCTTCTCCGACATAACTTCCTCCCGCACTTGAATGTTTTTACGGCGAGGGTTGGATGCTCAAATATCTCAAAGCGTCACCGTTCAATTCGGGCAGAAGTGGGCCTTTCGTCGTCCGAGACGGACTGGAGGGCCTGAGATGACACTGGGAAGGTGTTGGACACGTCGGGAAAGCACGGAACTCAGGCGCCAAATGATTCTGCTGAAATCGCGGAATGCCAAACGCGAACGGAATCTTTTCAATTCCGTCTGACACGACCTTCGTATCGCCTTTGATTGACGGTCGGCTAATTTGATATATAGACGTTCTACGTCAGACCGCCATAAAATCAGAATTCAATTGGAATGTTAAAGATGTTGAGTCCGCGCAGGAATCGGTTCGGCCGAATGCGGCTCAAGTACGATACTCCTTCCATTCCCGGAATGTGATCTTGGCCATTCGGCGAGCTGCCGCATGAAGCCAGTTGGAATTCCTTTTCCTTAAATCCTTCAAGATAGCCTTTGCGCATCGGTGTTGCCCCAGATGAACATTCGCAGCTTCGCTGCCCATTGCATGAAGCAGCGCTTCTTCGTCGCGCTTCGCCGATAGTTCATCGATCTTGATGGGGTTAGAGTCTGGCGAAAGCCGCCGCAAGAGCCAGGACTTCCAGATTCTCTGGTATGGGTCCTGTGATCGCACAGCTGATGTCATCGCCTTTTGATAATACGTCTGGCGACAACTGATTCGCCCTTCAAGCCAGAGGCTAGCCGAAGGAACTATGCGTTTCGCTTCTCTGGCGACATATCCACCGTCACAATGAGCAATAGCAACGAAACGCTGTTGACCCAGACTCCCCAGCCCGGCTTCTCTTTGGACAATTCGACACACGATGTCTTTCTTCGGAAGAGCATCCTTTAAACAATGCTTTGCTTCAAGAGGTACAGGTCCGCGGAACTTCGGTAGCTCACTGAGTTTTTGCCAGAAGTCCTTTGGGGTCTTCAGGGCTCTGATACCCAACTTTTCCAAGTCTCTCTCCAACTCGGCAAGAACGAGAGGGCAGCCGTCATTTTTGAGACTTTGCCAGTATCCATCCAATATGACTTCGCAAGCCGTCCTCGTCGTTAAAGTCAGCAGCCCAAGCTTGCGCGCAATTTTTGCGCTTGCCGCCAGCCGCACCAAATCATTTGTGTAGGGCAAAAGATGGGCTTCGTCGAAGTCGTCCACGCCCCAGCACAGCCGACCTTCGGCATCCCGCCAAGTCCCATAGCTATCGACGTGAAGATCACCGACGCAAATAACCTGGGGCGCAGTGACGCATTCGGGACATATTTCCGGCCACGTTTGCGCCCAGCGGTAATAAGTCCCCCTGAAGAATTGGAATGCATCTTCCTTCATCTTCCTGTGTTTGACTTGCAGATGTTATTCCACGACCGGTCCGCAATCGTGCATCCAGGCTTCGTAGCTTCGAGTCGCAACCTTGATCTCCATGGCCCATTCCCTGAGAATTTCTCAAAGTCCACTCCTAGCTCCCAAATTCTCTCGCGCGAGGTCAGTCATCCCTGCGTTTGAGCTTTTGTTGCTCCTGCCACGGCATCCGCGTTCGGTTCCCGACCCAAAGCTCGGAGAATGTTTTCCGGGCCGCTCGATTCGGGCACGGTAACATTTGCTTCGGCCGGCACTCTTTCATCGCCGGGCAACTCGGTTACAAATATGATCTTTCCCTGCGGACAATAACTTCAAAACAACCTCGTCAACTCTCCCGTGTCTGTTGCGGATAGCCGATAACAGATCAGGAAAACCCCACACCTCCCCATCTCGATCTCAAATCGGGCCTGGATAGGATTCATCACGGAGACGACTTTCATGCCGCCATTCCGTAGGGCAACTTCCCGGGATGCGAGCGCACGTTGATCCGAACTAAGCGAAAGAACAGTATTCTTGTCCATAGACTTCTATCACTGCACCGACCTAAAGAGGAGCCGGCTCCATCAGCCCTTCGTGGCGAGTCCTCAGACACGCCGTAGCGACATGCTAAAGATGTGCTAGGTTCGCGCAGGCTTGGTCGCCATCACAGCGGTGGGAAGTCAACATACGAGCCGCGGCGTTACGAACTCGAAGCCCGGTGCTCAGTACCAGCCGGATGCCGGTGGCCGCATCGAAGCGTCGGTAGGGCAATCGCCGCACCAAAATACAGTATGACCCGTACCGAACAGTCTCGGTGGTTTCGCGAACTCTGGTAATGTATCAGTTTGAATTTTGAGGATAGTCTTCTTCTGGCTCTGACGACATATAAGCGACAAAGCAAATCATGGCAACCACACCGGAGACAGCCATCAGCGCCAATCCTGTATTCGTGAACGGAATAGAAAAAGAGTACGAATCCAGCGATGTAGCCTATAACTTTACTCACTACTCGGATAATCCGCTTAAAAGTTTTCATGCAACTTGCTTTTTATGCGGGCCGCGCTTCGCAAGAGAGCCTTTTCCGCAAGTGTATTACCTACAAGATTAAACCGACCTCTCGGGCGGAGAGAGCATCGCGCACGCAAGAAGTGATTCTCGGGCTGGGATTCCAGAATGAGTTGCGGGCTTTCCACGGCACACATAATGTCACAAGGGTGATTCGGGAACAAGGCTTGCCAGCCTGTTAATTCTCTGAGGAGAGCGAGGACACCGGCGTCTCAACCGGCTCCATCTTTTCCAGTGATCGTTGAACAGATAGAAGCTCTTCGCGGATTCGCTCTACCTCGTCTAGTACCTCAGCGATTGTCTTGGGTGATTCATTGGCGTGCGCCATGATCCTGGAAGGGTAGGCTTTTAATATGTCACTGTCGGTCCGCTAGCGCTCACAGCTTAATGCAACTATAGGACACAATAGTCGTGCGCTACCGCACAAACTGGACCGTCCCCGATTACTCACGGTTCTGTTCAGGCTCGGTTTTCTTGCCGCGGGATGTTCTTCAGGCAAGTGATAAAGGCACCCGCCGAATCTTTCGCCGGGCTGCGATGAGGCTGCTGAGCCTCAGCTTGAGGACTGTCTGTTTCGACCGCCTTGTTGCACTGAAGCCTCTGCTTCGCTTTGGCAGACTGAGAACTTTTCCGGCGATCGCGCTGGCCTGAATTTCGCCTTGTAAGAGGGGAATCCGCCCTTCGCTCTTGCGTTATGTTCCGCACGTTCTTCTGGGAAGACCTCCAAAGACCTCGTCTTGCAGAGTTTTCCTTTGGTCTTTGCGGAGCCGCCTCAATTCTAATTCGGGCTTTTCCTTCACCACGATGAGACCTTAACGGCGAATCCAAGAATACTAATCGTGATTGGTGGGGTACAAGTGTTCGGTCTACCCGTAGCGATTGGGAGACTCGTTTGTTCATACCACCCAAGCTAAGGTCGGGCTTTAGTCTTTGTTGTCCGTCTTCAGGATTGTGGGAGCGATAGAGTGCAAGGTTTCGCGTTATTCCTCTTTGTCCTCACGCGACTCCTCCAGTTCCAAGAGACGCAGAGAGCTTAGCGCATCGGTAATCGCCTGGCGCTCATCAGCGTGCAATCCTGGCATGTTTCGCAGCTTTGCAACTCTGGCAAACAATTTCCGTCCGAGCATCTTTGATTCGGCCCGCTATTTTTGCCTGCTCAAGCTCCACCAGAGCCGCTCTGTAAAGCGCAACCCAGTTTTCTTGATCGTGCGCAGTCAATTTCTTTGCTCCCCAGTTCCAAATACGACGGGAGAATCTTGCAGCGTGCCGCAAAACCGGTAAGTCTACACCCTGCAAAGTTAGAACTTCGTTCGCAAACGAACACTACGCCAAAACATTAAAAAAGAAAAGCAAACGCGTCAAAACCCGCGCTGAGCGCCTAGAATGGAGGAACTTGGGGATAACCCGCTGCCAGCGTTTTCGGATTGCTCCGACGCTGGCAGCGCTGCTTAGTCACAATGAAGAAAACGGAATTGTTAATTGCTCTTAGACCGAGCGGTGACCCACTCTTGAGAGGAGTTGCTTTGCGTGTCGTAATGTCATCTCGCGTTCGTCGGGAATACAGTAAAAACTCGAAGGCTAATTCAACGTGCATTCGAGAAGCACGTTCGGAGAATGCACACTCAAGACGACTACAGCCAATCGGACTCCCCTATAATTCACAGAGGATAAGGGTCGAGCGCGGAAGGTCCAGTTTTTTGCGACGAGCAGGACCCCCAGGTATCACTACACTTTTTTCGGCGTGAACTTCTCACCACAACGCGGACACTCCATCCGTTCAAAGTCAATACGCCGGATCTCCGCGGGCGGAATCGCGTAGCCGCACTTCGGGCAAGAGGTGTTAAGCGCGGCCAGCACCTTCTCGCGGTTAATTTTCTGTTTGCTTACCATCTGCCGACCAAAATCTAAATTCAGTGCAGGAACTCGAGTTGCTATTTAGCGTATCAAGAAAAGTATTTGCCAGAAAAGAGCCGACCGTCCGACGGATTCTTATAGAAGTGGATTCACTGAGAACCGCGTCGGAGTAGGGGACGGAGGCAAGACGATGAAAATCCCGATGGTGGGCATGAAAATAGAAAACGGGTTCGCTATATCTCGACGATCATCCAACCCAACCAACAGGTGCGGCAACTAATCGTTATCAATCCGACAAGCCGGCCGTTGATGGCTGCTTGAGACTTACGCCAGGCAAAACGCCGATGGAAACTCAAGCCGCCAAGCCGAAAACCGAACCGAAAAGCCCAGGGAGCGCTAATGGCAAACAAAGCGCACCGGGGAGTCCTCGATCCTTTTTTCGAAAGCTTGGCCCCGGATTGGTGACGGGTGCTTCCGATGACGATCCCAGCGGAATCGGCACCTATTCCCAAGTCGGGGCGCAATTTGGCTATGGAATGCTGTGGACGATGGTCTTGTCCTATCCGCTGATGGTCGCAATTCAAGAGATCAGCGCGCGGATTGGAAGAGTAACGGGTGTCGGTATTGCCGCAAATCTGCGAAAAAATTATCCGAAGCCTCTCCTTTATAGTGTGCTCGTTGTGGTTGCGATTGCTAACGTGTTTAATCTCGGTGCTGATATCGGCGCAATGGGAGCAGCGGCTCAGCTCGTGTTGCCCGGAAAGATAAGCCTGTTCATTGTGATTTTTGGCGTTGCATCACTGGCGGGTGTCTTGCTGGTTCCCTATTCGACCTACGCGAAGTACCTTAAATGGTTGACGATTTCTCTCTTTTCTTATGTCGGAGCGAATATGACTGGACCAATATAGAAGCGCGACTCTGCCCCGGAGCTTGGAAACCCTTGAGGCGGGAACTTCGTCCAGGTTGTTAAGAAATTGCGGTGGAAAGATCTTTGCGCAAACGGAAGCGCTGTTTAAGGATTATTAACAGCTGCTGGCAATGCGGATATGGGACCGGTGATTGCCACCACCTCGACAGCTTTATCTGGCAATGTGTCTTTCAAGAGAGGGACAACGGTCGGTTCTGCGTAAACCAAACTGCTGGAAGGGATAGTAATTTCCAGGAGCGTTCCGGGACTGGTATTTTCCAGTCGTAAAACGCCGCCAAATTCTTTGACGCGCTGCCGCATGCCTCCAAGGCCGACCCCGATGCTGCGAGACTTAAAGTCCGCTACACCTTTAGAAATACCCTTCCCGTCGTCGCGGATCGTGATGACCAGTTGGCCATCCTGTCGTTCTAGAGTGACCCAACCGTTCCTGGCACCCGAGTGCCGAAAGACGTTGGTCAGAGCCTCTTGAATGATTCGAAAGATTGCGGTTTCCAATGCGGGTGCGAGTCTTGGAAACTCGGCAGGCTGCACGTCAAGAAAGGTCACGATGCCACTGCGTTTCGTTAGTCCCTCAACAAACCAACGGAGGGCAGAAACCAAACCAACTTCGTCCAGCAATGGAGGATGAAGGAGATGGGAAACAGTTCGGAGCTGTTGAATCGCTCTGTCGAGCATTACACTCGCCTCGGTGGCGGCTAGTTTGCTTATGGAATCAGTCAGATGATCCGCTAGCAGAATTCCATCCACCGCCATTTTTGCCGCGGCGAGTTCCTGACCCAAACTATCGTGCAAATCGCGTGCAATGCGGCGACGTTCTTGATCTTGCGCTGCAATTAGACTGTTAGAGAGGCGACGAAGTTCTCCATTGAGAGTTTCTAACTGTTGAGCCCGGCGATGCAATTCGGCGAATATGGAGACCTTGGCCTGCAACAGTTCGGGGACAATCGGCACAGAAACATAGTCGACGGCTCCAGCTTGGTAGCCTTTGAGGCGGTCGAGGTCGGTTACAAGCAAAGCTGAGATAAAGATGATGGGGATCTGTTGAAAGCGAGGATGCTGGTGGATCATATCCGCCAACTCAAACCCGCTCATCTCGGGCATTTTCACATCTGTCAATACGACGGCTACATCATTTTTCAGTAACAGTTCGAGCGCTTCTTTGCCTGAATTGGCCTTGATGAGGTTTTCGCCCAGTTCACGCAGGATAACCTCATAGGTGAGCAACTTGCCCGGCTCATCATCAACCATGAGAATGTTGATTTTGCTAGTGGCGCTCATTCGTTCTTAAAGCTCTTTGCTCACAAGCGGTTTCAGAAACCGTAACCGGTGACCTTAGAATTTATTATAAAGACCGATTTTGCTCTACGGTGTTTACCGTAGTTAGCTCCTCGCAGCTTTTAAAAAAGAGGTGAATCGTAGGACGGTTCCGCGTGCGATTGATGAGCTGAACCGCACTATCATCCCCGTCCGCGACGACTAATTGATTGGAGTCATAAGGCGATGCCCGAAGCCTTCAATATTAGGGTCCGTGCCCCCGACCGAAGGCCGAACACCTCGACAGTCTTATGTTCCTCAGCCGCGAGAAATAGACGGTTGCCCCCAGCTACTTGCCTTGGAGAGAACCCGCCCGTAAAAACGTCTTGGGGTTGGTGTCTTTGGCTTTTTCCCGAATGCGAGAAAGGACGGGGTGCCGATCCTCCGCAACGTCGCCTGGTTCATTCACTAGATCGACCAGCGTCTATTTCAAGGTACACCGTGCGCCGCGACCTTTGCCGACTTGCATGAGGTAGTGATCGGCGGCCAGTTTCTTCACATGCACTTTGATGGTGTTGCGGTTCGCCCCGTCGAATCCTTATTTCCCTGACCGTGATTTCGTCGCCGGTATTAGCGAGCTCCGGTATCTGGCGCGAAAGGGCGGGCAAGGACGATCGCAGGGCCTGCTCCCCTCGACCTTGGCAGCAATGTTGTCTTTTTGCTTCGCCATGGTCTTAAGAAAAAACACCTGCCAATATTCCCAGTTCTGCTTTCCTTACGGGCGGTCTGCTTCAAAGACAAACGGCCGGCTCTCCCGCATCCTAACGACGCTTCTACTATTGGGTGCGGGGTAAGGTTACGTTCCTTATAGGGGAATCATCGAGGCAAACAAGGACAACTACTACCTCGCGCTGCGGCGCACTCAGGGGATGAATCACGAGAAATACCACGATAAAGATGCCAATCAATATCAGTCGATGGTTTCTTTCACCGCTGCCCGACTGATTGAACCAATCAACTGATTCCTCCATCCGCCGGGGTTTCAAAAGGCGTGGTGGTTTCAAATACAATACCCAGGCTCATGCCATCCGAACCAAAAGCCTCTACGTGGTTCGGCACCTTCTTGTAATGGCCATACGATTGAGAACATCACGCTTACCCCCGCAATCCTTCACGAGCGATATCCATTCTTACCCATTCTTACCGTTATTGAGTGCAGCAAGCCGGGCGTAGAGGTGTCATGGCAGGTTACCGGAATACGTCACGATTCGTATGCCAACCAGCACCGCATCCCGGTGGAAGAAGCAAAACCCTTGTCCGTGCCGCATTGACGCGGCTTGGTTCTCAGCAATTTCTATTCAGATATCCGTCCTGGTCTCTTCCGCCTTTTGGGAGGGAAAGGGACCGGGGTCTTCATCGTCCCGTCCGGGCTTTAACCTTTATGCGGAAACACTTTCTAAGACTGAGGTTGATTTTAAGTTTTCCGTGTGTCAAACGCTTTGCACGCTGTGGCGAGGAACTGATCCATTTCTTGTTCAGTACCGAAACGCTTCACGGGGTTTGCACAGCCTTTATTTTGCCTGGGACACATTAGCATTGCGTCCTGTCCACGCTCAACCTGTTTATCCAGGACCTGATCGCAGTTCGGGCAGAGCGGGTCGCACACTGTCTGCCGCCCCTTATCGAACTTGATCCTGAAAGGAATTGCATCAAAACTTGCCCTCAGCTCGCTTTGCATGAATTTCCACTCCCGAAATATGCATCCCGTCGTGCTGATCTAGCTTGCCTTTCGCACTTGTCCGTGAGTCTGCTTCCGGCGAAGCGTGTCCAGGTTGTCCAGGGCTTCTGAATCGCTGCAATTGATACGGTCTTTCAGAAACTCCTCTGCTTCCTCAGGGGGTCACTTCGGTTAGCTTCGGGGGAGAATAAGGATGTTTCCGTTTTGCGGAATTAGCCGTGCTTTCTTTCATTGGCACAGTATTCCATCGAACCCGTCTGCCGGAAAACACATGTCTGATTTTTTACGAAATCCGAAATACAATCCTTCGATAGTCAGCCCGTCAGAGCCGAGCAGTCGCGTGGCTCTGCTGCTCGCCTTTCCCCATTGATCAAACTCTTCGATGAGGCGTGGTAAACCGATCATCGGCCTGTTCAGTCGAAGTCTTTAGCCGCTAGCTCTGGCAATCGCTCTCTGAGGCTCTCATCCCCTCGGCCTTGCAGCATTGGCCTCAACGCTCTATGAAGTACAACACCGCTAGGGTCACCAAAGCAATCGCGAGTATCTTCCACGAAAACTTTCGCAGCTTTCTCTCTTCATCCCATCCCATCGAGATAACATAACGCAATTTTCCCGGTTTACTGTGTCCGCCCCGCCCCCTTCCGATCCGATATTCGTATGAGCGCTTAGATGGTGCCATTCCGTTGCGGCGGTGATTCCCGGAGATCCCTGGGTCCGGGTCAGGGAGCGGATTTAGCTTTAACTTCGAGACGCTCTACAACAGCGACTTCGTGCCCTGCGGTGTGCGAATGCCTGATTTGCAAAATGAATCCCTATTGTCCGTTCCCCCGATAGTGGATTTCCGGAAAGGACATCAAGATAAAAACATCAAATTTTTTGTGAAGGTAAACCATGTCGCGCTCGCTTCCCTCAATATGTGCAGCGAGTTGATCCGACCCCAATCCACGTGACAAGCAACCGTAAATTCGCCCTCGTGATAGGAAAATTCACCGCCGAAGATGCGGTGAGATCTATCCAAACTCCGGGTGAGTCCCGGAGTTAGTGTCTGTACGGGCACGGGCCTGAAGCCTCGGAAGTACAACAATCTTGGCCAAGCGTACCCGCAAGCGAAAGCGATTCTGGCAAAGAAGGTAAACCTCTGTCGATTCATGCCACAGATCGCGGGCCAACGGCTATCACTAGAAAATCAAAGGTAGTATCCTAACAATGTAGAGTCGGCGGTGTCCTAAAAGTGCGTTGATGGAGGCCACTTTGCCTTCGTGTTTTCAAAAGACTTGATCCGTTCCGATAGCTGCTTCGATTCCTGGATTAATTTTTCAGCCTCAGAGATCAGACGGACAGTATTCTTGTTCAGTTCCTGGATCTTGCATTGCAACGAGGCAGACTCTTCTTCATGTCTCGACCGGGGAATCACGTGCGTGCTGTTGAGCAGCATAGTGTGGGCCCTAATGCGGATATCAAATTGCACAAGAGACCGACGCCCGGAACGGGCACGGCGGAGGCATGTGTAAAGGGACTCCCGGAGTCTAGCACTCGGACAGACGATAGCAAGCCCTAAATATAGTGCGTCGCTAGGGGCTCACATCTCCACAAGATCGGCTACATGCCCGAAGTTGCACGAGCAACGGCACTTCGACCTCCTGCGTGACCTCCCTCCGCTCCAGCGACAACCGTGAAAAGTTTAAGGCGCGCTGCCCAGCCTAAATCGGATTAGTGTCAACTCCCCGCGTCTCATACGACCAATAATCCGTGGGGGTAAGTAAAACCGAATCGGACATATTCGCGCTGAGTTCAAGGGCAGAGGGCATGATATCGATGAGCCAATGCAAGCGGAGCATCGTTGCAAGCTATGACAACCTACCTATGCCATGGGATTTTCGAGCCGGAAAGAATGATCGCGATTGAACCGCGACGTGAGATTTGAACTCGGGGCTCTGCCACTACGATGAATCGCTCTTACGCCAGCAATGTGGTCGACAGGCTACGAGGATGGCACTGCCTGTCGTGACGGGAACCTTTCCCGTCGCCTCGCTCACGGATAGCGGACGTGATATCGCTCCATCTCAAGCGACCATTTGCGTTGTTGCTCAGATGCGTTTCCTCGCCTGTATCCCGCCGTGTCGCAATGACCATTTTTCGTCTTGATGCTCGGCGATGGTCCGCAACAAGAGGTCAAGAGTCTTGCTACTAGGAAATCTCCAATTTATTCACTTTGTATGCCCCAGTTCCCGAATCTCGGCGATCATCGCTTCCAGCGGCAGACGTGCCCCAAGAAAAGCAGAGAACTTTCGCCGAGGCGGCATGCGGCGACGATAAGGAACTCATTGTTGAGGTTCTGGCCATGCTTGATCAGGACGCCAACGGCCACTCGTTGCTGGATCGCAATCTAGCCGACATTGCAGAGGAGACGCTTGGCAAGTCTGTTCCCGCATCTCTGATCCTCAAAGAAGTCGGTCCATACCGAATCTTGCGATTGTTGGGTGAGGGAGGAATGGGAGTCGTTTATCTTGCTGAACGTACCGACCTTGGTACTCAAGTGGCGGTCAAGGTCCTACGTGACGCCTGGGTTTCCCCGGCCCGCCGCGAACGCTTTGCGACCGAACAGCGTACTCTCGCACAACTGAACCATCCGTCGATTGCGCGGCTCTATGACGCCGACATACTGGATGACGGAACTCCCTGGTTTGTAATGGAGTACGTTGACGGCGCTCCGCTTACTCAGTATTGCCGAAAGCTTGATTGCTCGGTTGAACAGCGTATCCAGCTTTTTCGGTCAGTGTGTCAGGCAGTGCAGCACGCACACAGTCACGCAGTTATCCACCGCGATCTTAAACCGTCCAATATCCTCGTCAAGAAGGACGGCTCGGTCCGCCTGCTCGATTTCGGCATTGCTAAACAACTCGAAAGCCTGGATCTGCAAGTGGACCAAACCATGACTGGCTTCAGAATGATGACGCCGGCTTATGCGTCGCCCGAGCAGGTTCGCGGTGATCGTGTCGGAATCAGTACCGATGTCTATTCCCTTGGCGTCATTCTCTACGAGTTGTTGACGGGTCGGCTTCCCTTCGACCTCTCAGGTCTGACGCCTGTAGAAGCCGCTACGGTCATCACAGAGCATGAGTCCGGCAAGCCATCTGCAGCGGTTACGGGGAATGCCGACTCCGGGGAGAACTCCCGCGCGCTATCGTTAGGTAAAACCGCATGGGCTGATCTCGATGGCCTATGTCTCAGCGCTATGCACAAGGATCCTTTGCGGCGGTACCCGTCGGTTGAAGCTCTCATCCGCGACGTTGACCATTACCTGAGCAGTGAGCCATTGGAGGCACGGGCCGACTCGTGGCAGTACCGGGTAAACAAGTTTGTGCGGAGGCATCGACGCGCAGTTGCGGCAACCGCCACGAGTGTCATGCTGATGGTTGGACTGGTCATCTTCTTTACCCTGCGGCTGGCAAAGGCGCGCGACACCGCGCTGGACGAAGCCACACGCACCCTGCACATTCAGTAATTCATGACCAATCTGTTCCAAGGGGGAGATGCAGCGGTCGGACCCGCCGAGTCCTTGCGCGTAATCACCGTCGTAGACAGGGGAGTACAGCAAGCAAGGAACCTTAATAATGACCCCAAAGTGCAAGCTGAGCTTTACCAGACTCTTGGGAGTATCTACCAGAAACTTGATGATTATGCACTTGACACAGAAAAGGAGAATACGTAATGTCTGATCACCGTGACAGGGTTGCGTTTGAAGTGGATGAGCACATGAAGGCTGTTTTGCAGTTCATGCAAGAAAACGTACCGACCTCAAAGCTAATCGGCGTGAGCGATTCGATCCCGCAAGTGGCAAGGCTCCTTTGGGGGTCTTTCCCGCAGGAGCCTTGTTGTTTTGTGACGTTGCGATCTCCGCTTCCAGAACCTAGTACTGTTTGTGCGACACCACTAGCCTCCAGAGAATAGGCCTTTGGTCCGGCCTATGTTGGTGGTGGTTCTGTGGCGGAAGGGTATGGTGTTGAGCAATTGCTATTTCGTGCCCACAAGCGTGGCAACGATAGATTCCCGGCCAGCGAGCAGTTGTGCTCGGATGGCTGAGTTGGTCAAACGCAGTGTCTTGGGAGGCTTCGATGTAAACAGCGTACTTGTAGAGCGCCATTTTGGACGCCTACCTTCCTGGGGGAAGGTCAACGTTATACCACAAGGGATCACCTTTGCTTTAGGACAGCACCGCAGGTAGGACACCTGAGGGGAAGCACTTGCTTTTGTTTTGTGTTCTTTCGGGATTTACGATTAGCAGCCATGCGCTTCAAGATTTTAGTTACGCGCTCTTCGCGACGTTTCGCCCATTCTGTCTTTTTGGTGGCCATTGTGCCTGCACTATTTTTACTTCGGATTGGGATCAGAGGGAATGCACTGCAAAAAGAATGTCCTACGTTCGCTGGGGGTCATCTCGCGGCCGAACAGTTTTTTGAACCGCTGGAGGATTTCCTGATGAGACATCACTTCCTGCCGGGAGAGCGCTTCCGCCAATTCATCCATAACGGGAAAAATGGTATCCCAACGAACGAGTCTTGGCGGTACGCTAGCGCACGACCAATTTCCCTCGCGGGATGCATGGTGAACAAAAGACGAATGAGATTTAGCGGGTACGGATAAAATGATGCCCCAGCACTAGGGCAGCCTAAAAACTGAGGTAATTTAATTTTGTCAAAGTATCATAAAGACTGTTAGTTCATAAGGTTAGGTGATACTAAAAAAATATTCTTGCTTTACGATTTCACTTGTGCTTACGAAGGTAATGGTAGATCATAATGACAGCTTTTCGCTCGGTGAGATTCCGAGCCTTCCCCTGGACCCGGGGCAAATTGGGCAAATAGCGGCCGCCGTCAAAGGCGGCTGTTATTTTTAGAAGGACAACTTCTGCAGTAGAGGGGGTTCTCTGCGCAATACTCTCCAATATTTGAAGCAGTATCCAGAAACGATGTGATGATGGCCCTAGTCCCACCGGGCCGAATCGTGGTGAACACCAATTTTACGTCTGACAATTCCTTGTTGTATCGCTTAATATAGACCTCCTCCCCTTCGACCACCTGCGCACAGTTTGGATAAATCCCGTCCGGTTCCCTTATGACATCCTCAAGCCAAAAGAGGGTGCGGAGTCTAACATCTTGCCATGTGTACAGGTCTTGATTGAAAGTACCAGCGTGCAACAAAGGGATTACCACTTTCGCCCGCGCCTTGCGAGTTGGCAATTTGCCGCTTGGTTTTAGCCACAGCTTCAACAATTTCGGGAAATTTTCCTCAAAAAGAGTAACGCAAATCTTCCTTGGATCTTCAACATCGCGATTGGCGCAACACTCACAGTACTTGCGAAAAGCGTTCAGAATGTCCAACTGGCAATAGGAGAGAGAGGCTGCGCCCTCTTTTGGCACCCATGGGTGCGGATGGCGGTCCGGGAAAATGCGGACAAGTTGTTCTTTAAGTTCGCCCATATGGTGCTCGCGCTGCATAGTAGCCGAAATGTTATCCCTAGTGCATATATAATGGCGGAAGGTGGAGGGATCGGACCTCAGGCCCCGCAAGGGAAACTAACCGTGTATAAGACGGTTTTCTAGCAGCCAGCTAGTCACCTTCCGCTGAAAGAGCCTCACCACGGCTCGAATCGCGTCCCGGCAAAGGACTCTGCGATTCGAGCCTTTTTATTATGGCTTCGCGCACGGCGAGTACAGTGATGCGCTCGGCTATGTCTTTATCTTCATCGGCTTTTCCAGTTCACACACACTTCGGCGCACGCTTGTGGAGGATTTCCACAGCCTTTCCACTTGACTTGTTCAGGAGGAGTGACTAAGAATAGATCACGACATCTTAGAAACTTTCCCGACCGAACCACTCAAACGGCGAAAGATTCTCGAAAGGGCAGCCTTGCCGGGCTGCCTTTTCAACTTTTACGCCAATGTCTATTGTAAGCACGGCGAGCACTGTGAATGCAATGGAGTTAGGTGAGTTTGCTGTGGAAATGTCTCATTTTCTGTGCATGATGTTGGAAAAGTAAACCCTAACTATTGCGCAAGGGTGGTGCTAACTCCAGCATTGGCTATGGCTTTCAGGTAATAAGTGGTACTAACTGGTCAAGATGAAAGTAGACAAACAAAAATTCGACGCAGTATTGAGTAGACTAATAGCGGCAGAGCCTCAGAAACGCTCGACAGTCAAGCCTGACCGAAAGCCTAGAAAGGCTCGGAAGTCTTCGGCTCGTGGCGCACGAAGGGCGTAAAAGCGTGCTGCTCAATTAGCTTGCTGTACGGCATGGGCTTCACGCCAGCCATACGCGCCACTGTGGCCTCGAACATGTCCGCATCTTCCCGCCGATTGAACCTGTACGAAAACTCATTCAGATAGCGTTGCAGATGCTTTATCGAAAGCTGGTGGTACGTTCCTATCACAGCACGCTTGAGTAGTGAGAACGAGTTCTCCACGGTGTTCGTGTGGACTTCGCCCTTAACGTACTCGCCGCGAGTGTGGCGGATTTTCGAGTGCTTCGCAGCGAGGAATTTCGTAATCCGGAAATCGTAAGCTCCCGCATCGTCGGTCATGATCTTGTCCACGCCCTTGTCAACGTGCTTTTCGATTGCGTCATAGAGCGTGCCTTGCTTGTTGTCTTTTACCTGCACCAGACGGAGAGGACCGCCGCGTTGCCGGATTCCGAGAACCACGTCCTTGTTGCGGAGTTTCCGAGCGTGGCCCTTTTGCTTTCCGCCGATGTAGGTCTCGTCGATCTCCACGGTGCCTGTCAGCTTTAGCCCCTCTGGGTCGTCCATCGCTTCCCGAATGCGATGCGCCAAATACCAGGCGGTGCGGTAATTCACTTTCAGATGCCTTTGCAATTGCAGGGCAGACATTCCTTTTTTAGCATCCACAATCAGGGCGATAGCCATGTACCATTTATCTAGCGATAGGTGGGAGCCGTTAAAGATCGTGCCTGTAGTGGCGGAGAATTGAGCCTTGCAGGTCTTTTCGAGGCACTGATAGATTTGCGCCCGCTTGTTGTCGGATTTCTTCGTTACGGCGCGCGTGATGTGGGAGATTTCCTTAGAGCCGCAAGTGAGGCAGCGCACGCCGTTCGGCCATCGTTTAGCTTCAAGATAAGCTAAACACTGTTCCTCGGTAGCGAAAGCCTTTGTGACTTCTATCAGTTTCATGCTAAAACTATAGCTGAGAACACATTCTGTGTCAAGTGCATAATGATCAGAAACTTGGCAGGTTCGAGGAAGCAGATGCACTACTGCATTCTGCCCTCGATCAACACAAGTCGCTGTTCGGGGCAGATAGTCTCGAAGTAGCGGAGAGCCTGACCGCGCTAGGCTTACTGCGGTCCGATCAGGCGCGTTTAGAGGAGGCCGAGCAACTGGTTCGAGGGGGTCTCGCAATGACCGGGCGGCACGTGCCATCGCACCATCCGGCACTTGCGAAAGCCACTCTCGCCTTTGGAAAAGTGGAGGCGCAGCGCGGATTCTACGATCGAGCTATCGACGCTCTGAATGAGGCTGTGCGCCTGGAGTCGGCTCCGGGCGTGGCACCCGCCGACTTGGCCGCCAGCATCTCCACGCTGGCGGACGCCCACTACTCGGCCGGCCACTACGACGCCTGCCGTTCTTTGTACACTCGCGTCCTTGAGATGCATCGCCAAATCTACGATCCAAGGCACCCGCTGATCGCAGATGATCTCGGGAGTCTCGCCGCCGTCCAGCGCGATTTGGGTTATTACAGTGAAGCCGAGCAGTTGGACGGGCAAGCGCTCGAGATTGCTCAGTCATATTATGGCCACAACCACCCCCAGACCGCCGGCCGCTTGACCGCCCTCGCCGAGTCCCTAACGTATCAGAAGAAGTATGACGAAGCCGTCGCTGCCCTTG
Organism: Candidatus Sulfotelmatobacter sp.; assembly: GCA_025462865.1. Classification (GTDB taxonomy): domain Bacteria; phylum Acidobacteriota; class Terriglobia; order Terriglobales; family Acidobacteriaceae; genus Sulfotelmatobacter. The sequence continues at coordinate 61,832 of JAOAPI010000130.1, forward strand.
AGCAGGCTCTTGCGATTCAGCAGTCAGTTTATGGTCCGGTACATCCGTCCGTGGCTGAAACCTCAACGAATTAGGAAACGTGGCCTCCATGCGTGACAAGCTCGATGAAGCAGAAGCACGATTCCGCCGAGCAGTTGATATCTATCGTGCCGTCTACGGCGATCACCACTATCTGGTTGCGATAGCCCTGTCCAATCTGGCGGGCATCTCCAGGGACAAAAAGAACTATTCGCGTGCGGAGCAACTTTTTCGTGAAGTGATCCGCCGCTATAAGGAAGCCCTCCCCGCTGACAATGTGAACCTCGGCATCGCGCATATCAAATTGGGTAGGACGCTTCTTCGCCATAATAAATATAAGGATGCGGCACCCGAGACTCTGGCCGGTTACGAAATCTTGATCAAGCAGAGCAGCCCATCCACGAGTTTCATGCGTGCTGCGCGAAAGGATCTCGCCGCCGAGTACGAAGCTTTGAATCAACCGCAGAAAGCCGCGCGATTTCGCGCTGAGCTGGCGGAGGTCACAGCAAATTCCTCCAGCACGATCCCCCCGCAGTGAAATATCCCTCAGCCGGTTGGGAGACTCCTTTTCCAGGCACGGGCCGGTCACACGGAGCCAACCAAACGAGCCTCAACGGATTAGTAAGGGCAAGTCTTAGTGCTGTATCTGAAGCGCCCACGAGTGAAGATCTACCGTACCGATGCGCTCGGTACAGCGCTTCAGACACAGCGACCTGAGGGAAGCCGCCCCGAGGACTATGGGATTTGAGCCAGTTGTGATCGTTTGCGTGGTTGCCGTTGCTGTCGGTGCACTTGGGTTTCAGTTGGTGTTCGCAGAGAGAATGGTTGGCCACGGAAGTTATGCCCGGGCCGTCGGCCATATAGGTACTGAAGAGTCGGCTTAGCAGCGGCGCCGGATGGCCAACATAGTTAAGTCGTCCAGACGTGGACCGGCGCCGGCGAAGGCGCGCAGGTCGTCGAGGCAAGCGGCGATCAGATCGGCGGGGGGCCGCGCGGCCTGCTGGCGCACCAAGGTCATGACGCGGTCCACGCCGTATTCGTCGTCCTCATTGCGGGCTTCCGAAAGGCCGTCGGTGTAGAGGAAGAGGGTGTCGCCCACCTCCAGTTGCACGCGCGTAGCGGAGAACTCGCGTTCGCGGAACATCCCCAGCGGCAGACCAGTGGACTCGATGCGCAGCACGCCGCCATGCCCGACGACGATTGCGGGCCAGTGGCCGGCGTTATGGATTTCCACCTCCCCGGTAGGTTTAGCCTGGCCGCACACCACCGTGGCGTACTGCCCGGCCAGCGCGCTTTCACAGAATACGCGATTGGCCCGGGTGACCATTTGGCCGAGCGGCAGGGCCATACCGGTCAGGCTGCGAAACAAGGCGTGGAGTTGCGTCATTAGCATGGAGGCGGCCACACCTTTGCCTGAGACGTCGCCAAGCACGAAAAAAAGCTGTCCGTCGGAGGGGATCAAGTCGCAGTAGTCGCCGCTAACGGGACCGACAGGCGCGTAATGATAGCTGGTCTCCCAACCACCGGCGTGCAGGCCCGCTTGCGGCAAAAGGTTGCGCTGTACCTCAGAGGCCAGGTCGAGGTCACGCTGCAGCGCGGCCCGTTCCGGTACGGTTAGGTGGTCCAGACAATAGCGCACCAGCGGGTCGGCTAGCAGGCGGTCCTGTTCCACCGGTTCGTGGCACTCCTGGCATAGACCGTAGCTGCCTTTGGCCATACGTTCCAGAGCCGAATCCACTTGGTGCAGCAGTCCGGCCAAAGCCGCGTTCGGTGGTGCGACGGCAAGCGCCGCTTGCAACCGGCGCTTGCGTTCTTCCAGTTGGTCGTGCAGGAAAGCGGTCTCTAGCGTGGCCATCGCAATTTGTCCCAGACTGTTAAAAGATTCTTGCTATTGGATTCTGACAATGCTGCTTTCGATGCGCATCTCTATTGCAGGGTAACGGATTGCCAACCCCCACCCAAAGCCTTGTACAAAGCAATCAGGTTGACGGTTTGTGTAGTGCGACTCTCGCCCGCGAATCCTCGTTCACCTTTACTCACGTTGAGCATCGAGTACCGCGAGGGACCAACTCCTGGATGTTCCGCCATCCAGGTTAGGATTGGCCAGCATAGATATTTATATTTTCAAACGGCCTTACGCATTGCCTGCCCTTCCAGAAAACGGCAATGCCTCACATGTCTGAAATAGACATTGCCGGCTATTTTCCTTCCGCACCTGCATTCTCTGATCACGAGCGCGTGCTTCTGCGCCCGAGGGACAAACTTGCGGTCGACAGTTTCTGGAACACGGTATTCGCTTACCAACGACCCTCTCGTCGCGGGATCGATGAGCCCCAGGTTGGTCTCGTTTCCATGCTTCCTGCAGAACTCCTCAAATGATCGGTCGGTAACGAATGTATCCACCAGCCTGAGTTGGCCTGCGGAAATCAGATTCTGCACATCCCCGAGTGTAACTGCCAAGAACTTGGCCGCTCGTTTCCAAGAGTATGAGCCCTCCTCGTCAATAACAGTCCTGGGCCTGCAGACGGCGCAGGCATCTGCCGCCGAGGTGTTCTTCTTACACCAAGCAGCCAGCGAAGACGCTGTAATGCGCGGATCGCGAACCCGCAGGATACCGCTTGCAACGAGATGCCGCAGCCTGGTTCGGCTGACGCGTAACAGTTTCCGCAAGGCGCGCTGGGACCATCCGTCCTTGACTCTAGCGCTCATACCAAGCGCTCCAAGCCGGAAGCGAACGGCACGGACCGAACGACCGAGGCGCTGAGCAATCTTCATAACTGGTTCGTAGCCGGCCCAATCTAGAAGCTTGTCATCATCTTCTGGAAGCCAGGGTCGTGAGAGCGCTCGATGACAGGAGACGCTATTTCCGGGTTCCTTCGAGTCCTGGATCGTCTTGGGCGTTGCAAGAGCGGAGGTCCTTCGAAGCTGCCGGATACGCCGCCAGCAGTCCCCCCGCTTCCACTCCGGCACCAACTTGAGGATTTTGTTAATTGCTTCGTGTTTCTTGTGTGGTCCGAGCTTTATAGCGGCGACAAGCAATTGGTCAATGGCTGGCAGCAAGCGAGGATTGATTTCGGCCTGATTCCGAACGTGCTCGACCACACCGGCCATACAGAAAGCTCACGGCGATTGGCCAGTGTTCACTTCACAAAGGGGCGCTAACTGCGTTCTCTGTGATTTGGCTGAGCCAACTGCGTCTCGTCCTGCAAAATGAATTCACCAAGTGCTCTGCCGGCTCATCATGGGCATCCACTACTGACGCTGGATGTCCGCAGAGCATGCTCAAGGATGCGAAGATGGGAAGCATCCTGACGCATTTCTCTTGTTCGTCGATTAGTTTCTTTTTAGTGGTCGGGATTTCGGGCAGGGACTTTCAAAATAGAGAGGTTAGGATGAGCGGGCCAAGGGGGTATAAGACGGCCCTGCCCGAGAACCCGTGCAGGTAGGGGTGTTTTCTTCGTTTTCCTAGACGTTGTTTTCCTGGCGACTTACTCTCGATGACTCGGACTCAGTTGCTCTTGCGTGAATTGAGCTGAGGCACGTCCTCAGAGACGGCGAGAATACATGACTGGCCCTCAAACTGGATTCGATCCGCCGAATAGGCCGTGACTTTGATCTCTCCAGACTTCATGCGGAGCCGGGTCATGACATTTTTAATCGGGCCTTCGTTATTAAGCTGCTTGATCATGAACTCCCGATCTGCCAGGTCCTCCCAGATCTCTAACTCATGGACAGTACGCCCGAGCACCTCGTCGCGCGAATACCCATATCTTCGCTCGAAGGCAGCATTCACATCCAGGAACCGACCTTCCTTTACGGTCGTGATGGAGAAAGGAATCGGACTCGAACGAAACACACTCTGGAATTTCTCCTCCGAGATTTTCCGGCTGTGCTCTGACTCCGCCAGAGCAGTTTCAGCCTGTTTGAGGTCGACGAGACGCTTTTCAAGTTCCGACCCGTAGATGCGAGCAGTTTCATAGAGCCTCGCATTCTGAATTGCCGCCGCGGCGGGAATCGCGAGCAGTCGGGCGCGCCGGAGATGGTCTTCGGTAAAGCGGTCGGCCTCGCTGTGACCGATGGAAAGCAATCCCAGATAATCCCCAGACGCGACCAACGGAACGGACAACCAGGAGCGAAACTGCTTGTGTCCTCTGAAGTCGTGCCATCCTTCCTGTTTCTTCGTATCCGAGATGAGCAAGCTTTTCCGTTCTGTCAGGACACGGTGCAGAAAAGACGATTCGTCGGCAACGATGGTCAGCGGGGCTCTGGGAGATTGTTTTGGAGTCTCTGGGCAAGACCTTTCCCCAAGAGCAAGCACATGCGGGCCACCTTCTGGAACCAGTACCCGTGCACACGTGTACGGAACCAGTTCTCCGAGGGAGCTCAGCAGTGCATCCATCACAAAATCCATCCGCAGGTCTTCGGTCAGCGAGAGCGTCGCTTTGCGCAAAGCATCGGCTTCGGCCCATGCCGATTTCGCGAGGGCCAGGTTGGCTGCGACTTGTTCTTCCGCTTCTTTCTGCGCGGTGATCTCGACGGCAGTTCCGACCAGCCGGCGGATCTTGCCCCCTGCATCCCGCACCGGAAAGCCGCGCACCCACACCCAGCGGATGTCGCCTCGAGGTCGAACAATTCGGAATCTTTCATTGAACTGTCCGCTTCGCGTAGCTTCGTCAAGTTTGGTGAGCACGTGAACTCGGTCTTCGGGGTGGATCAATTCTTCGTAAGAAGAAGGGCTTTCTCGCAATGATTCACAGGAGCGGCCGGTAATCGTCTCATAGGCGGGGTTTACGAACAGGGCCTGCTTGGTATCGGCGTCGATCATCCAGAAGATTTCCTGAATGTTTCTGGCCATCTGTTGAAAGCGTTCTTCGCTTTCGAGCAGCGACATCTGCGCGCGTCGGCGTTCTGTGACGTCGCGGAGAATCATGACGTGTTGGCCGGGCAAGCAATCCGCCTTGGCCGTGAACTCAACGAAAACCGACGACTGATCATTCTTCAGGACTTCGGCATCGCTCTGCTGGAACTTCTGGGCGAGGAAACGTTGCCAGCCTTCCAGGAATTGGTCGGAATTCTTATAAAGCCGGGCGATGGGTTCGCCGATCAGTTGCGGGCGCCCAATTCCGAAGATTTGCTCGGCCGCGGGATTGGCCTCGCGACAGATCGCCTGGTTATCAAGGATCAGAATGGCGTCCAGTGCATTCTCGAAGACTGATTGGAATTCACGCTCGCTCGTGTTGAGCGCGCCCGTAATCTGACCCTCTTCTCTCTGCGCCCAAAACAGGAACTTGGAGAGGAGCAGCACAACGGTTGCAAAGGCCGCAAGCAGGGCGAGGAGGAGTACGGAGGGCAGTTCAGCTCCGCGGAGTCGGTACCCAAGGGTCAGCGCGATGAGAGCCACCGAGACGAGGCTTACGGTGACGGAAGCCACGCGCCAGCCGAACTGCTTACCCTTCGCGGGAAAGAGGGCACGGCGGAGTCGTTCGGCCGGCTCCATGGATATGCCACGCATGGGAGCTCTCGCTACACAATTGACAGGCGTGTGCCCCGTACGACACGGCTAGCGCATCGTGCCTGCCCTTTGGCAGATAGTAGGCGGGTGGTACGGCGTGGTCAAGTTTCCCTGCGACGTAAGACTGGAGCCCCCAAGCAAAACGCAGGTGGACGCAGATGCATCAGCTACATCTGGCGCAGGACCTCGGCTCAGGATGGCTTGAAGTTAGTGGAACAGTTTTAGAGAACGAAGAGGGCGGCGGGGTTCCGGTAGTGTGCTAATAGTGCGTTGCTGAGTTTTTGCTAGTGGGGCAGGGATTGACTCGTTTGGCCACAACTTCAGGCGGCTCCCGCAAGTAAAACGTGTGCATCTCTTCGGAAGTCATGTCTCTGCCCATGATCTTCTTGAACCTACGTTGGATTTCTTCGGAGGTCAGGGGTTCTTCGTAGTCGAATGCGGTAGCCATGAAGACCACAATCTTAAAGCGCAGCGGGTTTATTTGTCCACCCGAAACTACGCAGGATTGCTAGGATTTTAGCGGGATCGTGGGCCTGGGATGAATCTTTAGGAGGTAGCACTCTTCGTGAAAGGTCTGACCCGCGTTATCAGTCTTAGCAAAATCCAATGTGACGGGCTTGTTGCAGATGTGGCAAAACGGAGATAGTTTGGGTTGAGTTCCACGAACAACCCGCCCGCTCCGCTGCGTGGGGCATGGATTGGGGCGAACGCAAACACAAAGTCTGTTCAAGCACGTTCAGGTGAAGAATCGGTCGACACGACATCTGACATCAGTGGATGCGCTCGAAGTGCATCAATATCCATGATTCGCAGTCACGAGAGTTGAATGGTGGCGGCGCGTGGACTCGAACCACGGACCTACGGATTATGAGTCATATCGGGGATGTTACGCCAATCATCCCCCACGCACCATCCCGTGTCAAAATACTTGCGTGAACCGGCGGATTCTTACCGAGGGGTTCATGTGGGTACCGCAGAGGTCGCGCTAACCAGCACCATACTTAAGACGTCTTAGCAACTGCAGTAATATGCCCTGCAATTACATTTGTAGGAGTTGCGCTGACATGAACCGAGCTCTGCCGCTTCTCGTTGTGCCTGTGTGCTTATTGGCCGTCCAACCTAAATGGGCCAGTCAACCCGACTTCCATCTGCAGGTCGTTCCGGCAATTGTTTACACAGTAGACGATCCCGGAAATTTGAATACGTCATCATTCGTGTTCAATATCGCGGTGATTTGCTCCACCGACTGTGAGCTCACCCCGATATACGCCCGCCTGGAACTCTCGAGTGCTGGATCTATCGTCGAGAGCCAGGATTGGACGACCGAAATGCTGGCAAAGAGCAAACAGATAACCTATCGGATCCTGCCGGACAGCCCGTTCGCGTTCCCGACATTCACGCTGCCCGAGGCATTTGACGTTCCCTTTTACTTTCGCCATCCCCAAGCATTCGCGATTGACTCTGCAGCGGTCCGGCTAACGGTCGCAGATGCGAAGGGCCATCGGGCGGAACAGATGCTCAGGATCCCGATTCGATACTACCAGCAGAAGACAGCGCTCATCGTTCCCTTTCGTGGTCATGGAATTGTTGGGCAGGACTGGATCACCACCGGCGGCCACCACCAGTTTTCGAATGCCTTTGCCATAGACCTGGACGGCTTGGATGAGAAAGATGGGGAGCTCAGTGACGCCAACACTAATGAGGCGGATGCGGGCTGGGGCCGCGAGATCCGGGCACCTGCGGCTGGAACCGTGGTCTACGCTCGCAATGACGTACCCGAAAACCCGCAACCGGGAAAGGCCCCTGACGATGATTATTACAGACCACTCCATGACCCGGTTAACGCCTACGCGGGAAATTGCGTGATCATTGACCATGGCAACTCCGAGTACAGCGTCATGATGCACATGCAAACAGGCTCCGTCACTGTCAAAGTAGGGGACCGGGTCGCCACGGGCCAAGTCATTGGACGGTTGGGGAGTTCCGGAAGCGCAGGCGGACCACACCTGCACTATCAACTGCAATCAGGCCCGCGGCTTTGGCAGTACGAGTCGCTGCCGTTCAGGTTTCAAAACATCGATGCTCCGCTTCACCGCGGTGAGTACTTCGTCGCAAAATAGATTACCAATTTCTTCCAGTTCCCACGGGAGCGAGAAGCGACATGGTCTTTGTCATGACGCGACGCTCAACAGCAACCCCGCATCTCGGGTGACGAAATAGCTATTGTAATGTTGAGAAACGGCAGGTCGTTGCGGAGCTACAATGATCTTGCCGGGGCGAAACGGAAGCGGGCTCTGTGGGGACGAACCATGCCGAGGGATATTCCCGGTAGGGCTCATCGATGGACGGGGGCGAGAGGACTCATTCTTGCGCCGCCCAACCTCCATCGGATCGAAAGACCGGTGGTGTCCTATTAGTGCTATTAGGATACTACCGAAAGACCCCATGCCTTGAAATCCCCGCCCGAAGGGCGGAATACTCACTAACGGAGAACGTCCCTTCTCCATTTCACGCTGAACCAAGCCGCCGGCGCATGAATTCTCGCTTGGGAAGTTTAGCGATTTCGTGCCAGTTGTCCATCAGTAGTGGCAACTGCGGTCCCGTTCGGTTGTATTCAACGATTGTGAAATTCAGGAGACTCATCTTGGCCTTCTTCCCAATGCTGGTCGGACTCCTTCAATATAGAGTGGTGGCCAATCCGCTATGATGTGAGCTCGCTGCAATAATCCTCGCGTGTTGAATTCGCACGCCTTTCCGCCGGACCAAGATTTTTCGCTTCAGGATGGTTCGGTACGATTCCAAAAGCATTGAGAAATTCTTTGGTACCGCTCTGCGTCCATCATATTCGTCCGCCAGTTCGCACATCAGCGACTTCCGAGGGAATGTCCGCTTCGCTCTTTTCTGGCAGTTGCGTCTGGGTTGCATTTTGTTGCGGAGTTGTTTCATCTGTTCGCTTAACCGCTTCATCCAGCCGGTCCACAAAAGACACGTTGGCGATTGGCTCCATGGAAGCGGGTTACAAAGGCCAACTTCCCATTCCGCGTTGTCGCCGAATGTGGACGTGCGGGCCCGTGCATTAGTCAGTTGGGAAAAAGTGAAAAGATAACTGCGGAGTTACTCCTCGCCAGCTTCCCCATCAGCTAACTTCCGCATTGCCGACTACACAACAATAACTTGTAAAATGACATACGGCCCTGTTGGCGGAAATGGGCACGGGGCGCTCTCACAGGATTCCAGCGAACAGCGGATGCCCGTCCTGCCCTCGCCCAGCATATTTTTTCGACGGAACCGAACTTTAACTCCCTTTAAGCCCTCTTTCAAACATGCACGCCCCATCGCATCCGAAGGAGCTTTCGCCCCCCGACCAAACTCTTCTTGTCCTCCTCGCCCAAGCCGGCGACCGGGCTGCCCTGGAACAACTCCTCCGTAACAGCCATGCGCCGCTGCGCCGCTACATCACCCGCTTGGCTGGCGCCGATCTCGCCGACGACATTCTTCAGGAAACTTCAATCCAAATTTTCCGTAAGCTCCCGTTCTTGCGCGAGCCCGCTGTCTTCCATGCCTGGGCTCTCCGTATCGCCTCGCGCATCGCTATCATCCACCTCAAACGCGCCCATCGCTGGCAACCCCTCGACGACTCTCCACCCGGAACCTTCACTCCCGATCCCGACCTTGGCGGGCCACCCGATGCCGCCTTCTTCTCGCTTCTCGACCACGTCTCGCCCGCCAGCCGAGCAGTCCTCCTTCTTCACTACCAGCACGATCTTTCGCTCGAGGAAACCGCAGCTATTCTCGACGTTCCAGTCGGCACCGCCAAGTCACGTCTCCATTATGGAGTCGCTACACTTCGCAAACATCTCACTCTCGAAAGGAAACCACTATGAGTTCCGAATTCCAACAGCCCAACTCCGAACATAGGAACGCCGAAATCACCTTCGTCCAACAGGCCCTTGCAGCCGCAGATAGGTCGGAACGCCTCTCTCGAATCATCGTCGTCGTGCTTGGCATTCTCGCCGTCGGCGCCTTCATCTGGATGCACCTCCACATGTTCCCGCTAGAAACTCTGGGTGGGCTTCTGCATTCGTTGCTTCGCGTCGATCTCTTCTTCCTTGTCGTTATTTTCGCCCTCACCATGTATCTTCGGCATGCCATCAATGAAAACACCCGCATCATCCTTCGGGCGCTTGCCAACACGCGCAACCGCTAACTTCACCGCAGACGAAAGCGCGGACCGCCCCGGTCCGCGTTCACGGCTGTGCATCTGATTCTTTGGTGAAAAAGTACGCGCTCATCCCGACGTTCCTTACAGACAACGGGCAACCCGGAACTTATCCGGGCAGTTGGCTTCGAGCACACCATCAAGGGATTTCCCCGAAGCCCGGTTATGGATACTTTTTCCGGAGTCGGCCAAAGCCGGTTCTGACTACCACCCTGGAGAATTCTGAATCAATACCAGATCCGAAGGAGAATCTCCGCGCACCAGGACCAGGCTCTTGCCATCGGGCGACCATTGATAAGAGTAGATTTTGAGGGAACCGAAGTTCGTCAACTATCGGCCGGGACCGCCGTCCAGGGGTTGCGGCCACAAATTGTCCACTCGCTTTTCACGGACGGGGTAGACGATACCTTTGCCGTCGGGGCTGAAGCGGGGTTGCCCCCGATGCCGCGGGTCGTACTCGATCATTCGCAAGACCTGGCCGGAATCAACAGAGACCAGGGACATCATTGGCCTCTGGGCTTTGAAATCGTAGGTGCCCAGCACAACCGTCTTTCCGTCGCGGGCAAAGTCAAAACCGGCATTGAATTCCGCAAAATCTTTTATAACTCGTTCCGGCTGAACCTCCGTCGACGGACACTTTCATATAGGCAGGAAGGTCATATCCGTATAAAAGACGGTTTTGGCATCCGGGGAGCACATCGGAAACATATCTCTCTTGCCCGCGGTGAGACGGTGCAATCCGGTGCAATTCCCTTCACTGCGCCAGATGGTCACCGAAAGGGTTTTCAAGATCTCGCGCGCGAAAACAAGGTGGCCATCGCTGCAGCCGCTAGGCTCCATCAGGGCAGACTCCTTTTCAGAAGTGATCTCCCCCTTGAGTTCGCCGTTCGGGTTGATCTCCCGAATGGATGACCCCTGCTCCGTCAGCAGATTGTTGTCTCTCGCCCACGCGACCACCGGCACTGGGTCTCCGGTACTAACCTGCATAGCGTCGGAGTAATCGGTCTTTAGGCCTGAACTCACATAAACGTGGCGCACCGACTGGCGCATGACAGTGGCAATCGTCGCGCCGTCGGTAATTTTGCGGAATTATGCCTTTGACAGACCCCACGTTGCTGCAGATCGTGGCCGCGAACTGTTCAGTGGCAAAGCGAAATGCAGCACCTGTCATACCGACCCTGTTTTCATGGAACCCGGCTAGAACCATGCATAAAGCCTCAGAGTCTGTGTAGATGACTTCCAGGCGAATCGTGCCCCCGATCATGCGTACAGGACCGCGCCTCTGAACGGGCTGTCGACCCACACCAAGGGCGGCTTCTATCACGATGGTCGATTCGCGACACTGGCCGAAGTTGTGACTCACTACGACACTTGCTTTAGCCTGGGTCTTAGGACCAAGGAACAGAGCGATGTTGTCGAATACGTGACGTCACTGCCGCGGCGCAGGTGAACGCGAATTATGCGATTCGTCTGAACACGGAAAGGCAACGTTTTCGGTATCGAATCACAATCTGACGGTTAGCTCATATTGCCAGCTCTGAGATGACGTCAGGCGCAACCTCTAGGACCTCGCGAACCACCGCATCGATATCCACTTCCCTTGTAAGGTGGTTCACGATGCAGGCACGAAGGCAGAACTTTCCCTTCAATTCTGCGTTCGAGAGATACACCCTCCCACGCGCCACAATGCGTTTCAGTAAGGCCAGATTGAAGCGATCGCGCGCCTCTTCAGATGCATCCTTGTTCAGGAGGTGACGGAAGCAAACTGCGCTTAGCTCCACGGGACCAAGAAGCTCAAGCGAAGCAGAGTCTTCGATTGCCGCCGCCAGGCGTTTAGCATGATCGAGGTTCTGCTGGATCGCAGCACGGAAAGAGTGCAACCCGTGGTAGCGCAGAGAGAGCCAGAGCTTTAAGGCGCGAAAGCGGCGGGAAAGCTCGATCGACTCTTCGAAAAATGCGAAGCCCTCAACTGGATCAGAGCTGAGTTGTTTGGCATAGCTGCCCGTATAATCGAAGGTACTTTGGGCCGAGCGGACATCTCTATAGAGCAGGCACCCGCAATCGAGGGGCTGATACAGCCATTTATGCGGATCGAGAGAAAGCGAATCCGCCAGAGCAAGACCTTCGAACTTTTCGGGCACCGCAATCGCAGCTAGGGCTCCGTAGGCCCCATCTACATGCATCCAGAGATCATGGGACTGGGCAATGGCAGCGATTTCTCGCAGCGGATCGATTGAGCCTGTGTTTACTGTGCCCGCTGATGCAACCACTGCAATTGGCTCCCGGCCTTGCGCCTCATCCTGGCGGATCGCTCGCTCCAGTAGCGACGGGACCATTCGGTAGGAATCATCGCATGGGACGTAATGCAGGTTTTCCCGCCCGATTCCGAGCATGGCCACGGCTTTGGGCACGGCCATGTGCACTTGCTCTGAGGCGTAGATGACGCCCGCACTTCTGCTGTAAAGACCGTGCTCATTGGCTGGAGTTTTCTTCTCGCGTGCCATAGCCAGCCCCATAAGGTTGGCGGTCGAGCCTCCGCTAGTCAGCGTCCCGACGAAACCACGGCAGCCCACTGCTTCTGACAGCCAGCGAACGACAGTGCGCTCGATGGTTACACCTGCTGGCGAAGAACGCCATGCTGTAATGTTCTGGTTCAGAATTGAACCCAAGAGATCGCCGAGCGCGGCAATCGGCTCTCCCGATCCTTGAACGTATCCGAAGAAGCGGCCATTCTGAGCGCGCGAAGTGGCGATTACATCGATAAGGGCGGCAAATGCTTGATTGCCCATGCCGCGCTCCGGCAGGTCGAGGTCGAAGATGCGCTCGCTTTCTGCACCTGTCGTTTCGGGAAACGTGGAGCGTTTGTCCAGAGTGCACAAATATTCAGCACAGAGGTCGACGATGTTGGTAGCCAAACGGCGGAAGTCTTCGGTGGCGAGTTCAAGAGCTGTCATGCTGTGCTGAATTTAATCACAGGCAAACACAAATAGTCACAAATGGAAATTCGCTTCCTAGAACCGGCATTAGGGCCATGTCGGGCCCCTCTCGTTTTGGTGGCCGTGGCGACCCCGCCGACAGTCATTCCCGCAATGTCCATATGTGATCCGTAATGCCAGCGCTCTCCCGTTTCCGATAGCACATGTTCTTAATAGGGCAGCGAATCACTGCCCAAAGGTTATTCGCGCCTCACGTCTCGCGGCCGCTTGTCTTCTCTTAAGGCGATAAATCTGGTATGCCGTAGATGCAGATCGCTCGTCCACTCGACAAACTCGAATTGTCCGACAAGTGACGGCTTCAGCCACTTGCATTCTTTCATCTTCGCCGCCGTCAATCCCGCTCCCCAGCGACCGGTTTTCTTTTCCGGGAGATTAGCAAAAGGGCAATCGTTTATTTGCATAGGGCGGATCTTCTTAAACAGTTGCGCTCTTAACGCCGGCGTGAAACCGTTTCGCGTTCGCCCTGCGTAAAGTAGCTTTCCTTCCTCGTAGTAGCCAATGACCAGAGTGTCGAAATTCTTGTCGCTCGGCGTGTAGCCTCCGATGAAGAGTTCCTGTCCCTGATTGATTCTCATCTTCTGCCAAGCACCAGACCGTAAACCGGGTTCGTAACGACTGTCCCGACGCTTGGCTACTAGACCTTCCAAGCCTTGAGTTTTAACCGAATGAACCAGGCCCGCCAAACCGGCACGTAATTCGGGAGAATAACGGATAGGATCTGCGAGTTTCGGAAGAATATGTTTTTCGATTAGCTTGCGCCGGCTAGTCAACGGTTCGCTCATCACATCGCGTCCCTTCAGCACGAGCACATCGAAGAGGTAATAGAATGACCGGGGCTTCAGCACTGCCGTAGTTTTGAACAGTGTTGAAGGATGGTTTACCGGAGTCATCGAGCGCCACGACCTCGCCATCAATGACGGTTCCGTCAGGGAGAGACGCCAAAGCTTTTGTAATGCGCGGATAACGGAGGCTGAAATCCTTGTTATTGCGAGAGCGCAACTGAGCTTTTCCGCCGGTCTTGATCGCGACGGCGCGATAGCCGTCAAGTTTGATTTCATATAGCCATTCG
>JAOAPI010000133.1 GCA_025462865.1 Candidatus Sulfotelmatobacter sp.
CGGCCCTTTGGTTCAGCAGCTTTGCATGTTTCGCCGAACACGGTAGTTGCATACAGCTATGCGACTGCTGAGCCGGACACTCGCCTGGAAAAAGGTTTTGATTCTTCTCCCGCAGATCTGAGCGAGGCTCAGCCTCGGGTAAGCATCGCTGGTTATGCACCGGCTATCGAGCGGGCTCATCATCATGAGCTTTCGGTTTCGCGGCGGCTTGATCCAAATACGAATTTGCAGTTTGCAGTTTATTCCGACCGAGTTGTCGATCCCGCGCTCACGGGCGTTGGGGAATTTTCGTCCGATGGTGGAGAGGCGCTGCCGGATGTTTATTCCGGAACGTTCACCTATCAAGGACGAGAGCTGGACACGCGCGGCATGAGGATCGTGCTGCAGCGCAAGTTGGCTGCGGATATAACTGCGACTGCCGATTACAGTTATGGCGGCGTGCTTGATCTGGATAAAGCCGACGTAAGTTTGGCGGATGCACGCGCGTCGGAAGTAGTTCGTAATCGACAGAGTCTTTCGGGAAAAGTCAGCGGCCGGGTGCCCGGCGCAAAGACCCGCTGGATCGCCTCTTATGGCTGGGTCAACGGGCGGGCGCTTACGCCAGTCGATATGTGTAATGCCTCCGCGGGTCGCACTGATCCGTACTTGAACGTCTTCTTCAAACAACCCATTCCGGGCACCGGCTTCCTGCCGTGCCACATGGATGCACTGCTCGATGTAAGAAACCTGCTCGCCCAAGGATACGTTCCAGTGATGGGACAGGATGGGCGGACAGTGTATCTAGTGCAGTCGGCTAGAGCAGTGCGAGGCGGGATCGCGTTCACGTTCTAAGGGTTGGGCTGCGATCTATCACGTTGCTTTCTCTTTTGCGTCGTCTACTCATGGTCTTTCCAAGGCTACGGCAACTCAAGTTTTTGACAATCGTTGCTTTAAGGGCATGGGAACCGTGATGGCTGCCATTGATTGAAATTTGAATTCTTGCCTGCCGTGAAGTATAAGATCAAGAACTCTGGTTTCGATTTGCACCTCCGCGATGTCAGACACTGATCTCCACCCCGAAGACACAAGGGTCCTTTCTCTACCTGAACATCCAATTCAGCATTCCTCTGCCCTAGTACAGGTCGCTGGGGTCATGAAGAGCTTCGGCTATAAGATCGCTCTCAAGAATGTAATGTTTTCGGTTCCAGCGGGGCAGATTTGTGGATTACTTGGTCCTAATGGCGCGGGAAAGACGACTCTGTTCCGGCTCCTCATGGGAATCCTGAAGGCGACAGAAGGACGATTGCTCGTCGATGGACTCGACGCATTTGAGGAGCGCGTGGAGGTCAAGCGGCTTATCGGATACCTTCCGGACGAGCCGGTATTTTATTCCTATTTGTCCGGTCGAGAAGTGCTCGAACTTAGTGCGGCGATGCACGGACTGGACGTACGCGCGACGATGGATCGAATTGCGCCGACGATGGCCAAAGTTCGGCTGACGGACGACATCGACAACTACGCAGAGGATTACTCGCGTGGAATGAAGAAGAAGCTCGGGTTAATATTGGCGATGTTACACGAGCCAAAGCTTTTGGTTCTGGATGAACCGACCAATGGGCTCGACGTCGAGTCAACTCGTCTTTTTTATGATCTCATTTCAGAGACAGCGCAGCGGGGGACGACTGTCCTGTTTTCGACTCATCTGATGGATCATGTGACCCGACTCTGTTCGCACGCCGTCATCATCAATGAAGGAACAGTCGTGGCGAAAGGGTCTCTACAAGAACTACGATCTATGTTTGGGGAAATCAGCCTGGAAGATATTTTCTTGCAATTGACCTCCCGACCCCCGCAGCGATGACCACTGCACTACAAAGCCGACCCAACTTCTGGAGTACTGTTCGGCTGCTCCTGGGCGTAGCCCGGAAACGATCTACCGGACGACGAAAGCGACAGCGCGAGTTACTTCACAATCGTGCCGGTCAAGATTCAACCGATTGGGGTGGAACTAGTTTTGTGCTTGGCGTGCTTTTCATGATGGCGCTCAACATTGGGGCGGCATTCGTGGTGCAAATTGCCGTTGAGTGTGGGGAACGGATTGAAGCCGAGCGCCGCGGAAAAATCATAGTTAGCGGTTATTTTCTTTACAGGGTGCGAACAGCGATGCGGTACCCAGCTGAAAATGGTCCTACACTCGTCTTCAGTGATTGTTCTGACGAAGCTCGCCAGATCGCTGACAAGTATGGCGGGGACCAATTGGCGATCCAGCAGAAGCTTTGCGCTGCATTCCGTGCCCACGGACCTCTTGATTTCATTGCCAATTCTGACGCATCGCCAGGAGTGCGTGCGCTTTTAACGGCGGGGCGACTGCATGCGATGCTAGGTTCCATGCTCCTCCTTTGGTGGGCGGTGATGCTGGTATTTCAGGGAGAAGGTCCCGAACTCGATCTTCAGCGTCGCAGACATCCCATGTGGGAATGGTTGTTCAGTCATCCGGCTCCTGCAGGAGCCATTTTTCTTGCGGAGATGTTATCTCCGATTGCCGCCAATCCCGTTTATTGGGGTGGTCCATTATTTGTCGCGATTTTGTACGGCTTCGTCTACGGCCCGCTGCTCGGAATCTTGGCCGGGCTGCTCATAGGAATACCCGTAACAATCGCGGCTGCATGTCTGGGAAAGGCGCTGGAGATCGGAGTGACTCTGCGATTTTCGCCACGCTCTCGTGGAGCGATGATTGGGTTCATGGGATGGTTGGGGTATGCATCCTTGATGCTGCTTCTTGCGGGCTTATTCATCCTACGGAAAATCATCATGGCGACTGCGAAGTTCCTCGATCTGTTCACCATGTTGCCGTGGCCGTGGTTGCGGTTGTTTTTAGGCGGACAATCAAACGGTTCCTTTTCGTTCCTATCAGGAATGCTCGCTTGCTGGGCTATTGCCGGCATCACGGTTGCCGGTTCGGTTTGGTTCACAGTGTGGGGAGCACAACAGGGGCTTAGCGGGAATTTTGCCGCCGCTGATTCGGGTCCTTCAGCTTCGAGAAGGATTTCGAGAAAAAGAGAAATTCGGTTCGGGAAGGATCCACTTTATCGCAAGGAGTTTCTGTGGTTCATCCGAGATCGCAGCGCTATTGTGCAGGTTATCTTGATTCCAATAACGGTGGCCAGTTTCCAGCTATTTAACTTGCGTGGTCTCTTGGGCCGTGCCCAAGGCGCCTGGAACTATCTTTGCGGCGCGGCCATCTTATTTGGAACCTATTTTCTTTGGATACTGGGCCCGAAATCTCTTTCATCGGAAGGAACGGCGTTGTGGATTGCGCTGACATGGCCGAGAGGATTGGAAAGCCTGTTGAAGGCCAAGGCATGGCTTTGGTCGATGATCTCGTCAGTTATGGTGCTGCTGGTGCTGAGCTACACAGCCTTTCTTTTTCCTGGCAGCATTTGGAAAATTGCGCTGGTGGGAGTTGGTTGGTTTATTTTCGGCCGAAGTATGGCGGACAAGAGTGTCACGCTCGTATCAGTAACTTCGTCATCCGGTGAGGTTGAACCAATTCCGCGGGGACGCAGATGGGCAGCCCAGCTAGGCATGCTGACGTTCTCCATCGGAGTACTCATGCAACAGTGGCATATTGCCGTCGTGGGAATTGTTTACTCCTATATGACAGCTGCAGCCATGTGGCAAAACTTCCGGGCTCGCCTGCCTTATCTCTACGATCCATGGTCGGAACAACTCCCGCCTCCGCCTACGCTGATGCACGCTATGGTGGCGATCAGCATTTTGGTGGAAGGAGGGGCGGTACTGACCGGAATGCTTGTCGGTTTGGCTGGACGCGAAAACATCGCGGTGGCGCAAGCCATCAGTTACGGCATTAGCGCCGTGATCGTTTCGATCGGCATGTCGCATTTCCTGAGTAATCGTGGCGTCTTGGGTCAAGACGTCTGGCGTTGGGGAGCGACGCCGGAAGCGGAATTCAAAAGTTGGTGGGGCGAAATTCGGAACCGAAAGTTTCTTTTATCACTTCTGTTAGGTGCTGCCGGCGGATTGGTGTTAGGCCTGTTTGCGCATGGTTACGTCGCGGTATTGCGTCACATCCCTTCTATCGGCGAAATTATCCAGAAATCGGAAGAGCAGATGGCGAAGATACCGAACCTGAAACTTTCTTATGCTGTCATGGCAGTGGGGTTCGCTCCTTTCGCGGAAGAATATCTTTTTCGAGGACTGCTGTTCAGGGCGTTAGATCGAGAGTGGGGAGGATGGCGCGCCGTGATTGGTAGTGCCGCTTTTTTTGCAAGCTATCATTCTCCATTCGCCTGGTTGCCGGTTGCTTTGCTCGGCGTTACCAACGCGCTCCTGTTTAAGAGAACGGGGCGGCTTGCGCCAGCGGTGGTTTTACATATGGTTTATAACGCGGTGGTATTGAGCTGAGTCGACTTTAAACACTTCCCCAGGGTTGGTAGTGGATTGCTTAAGTCTTTGTCTCAATTGTGCGCTTGGTTCGAGTGCGTCTGATATTTCAGACACTAAGATCGCGGACAGGAGTGTCCGCGCCACACGATCAAAGCGGATTCCTCTCACGCTCTTGCTTCGCAAGTGAAGCTATGAACGGATCGGAATGACAATCAATAGGCAAGAAATTGCACGTTGTCTTCATCGGATTGAATTCTTTGGCGAACTTAACTCTCCTGAACTGGCTGCATGGCGTCCCACCCTATTCGCAAACAGCGCGAACAGGATGGGGCACCCATTGTGCCGATGCGCCTGCGGCCTCGACGCGAGTCGAGAGGGGCCGAGCGTTGCTCGGCTGGACAGGGGGGCTGTCCCTACGTGGGCGTTGCGGCGAGAAGAGGAAGATCAAAACAAAAGTCAAACGCGGCGGACAGGAGTCTCCGCATCACACGATCAAAAGCAGATTCCTCTCACGTTCTCGCTTCGCAAGCGAAGCTATGAACAGCTCGGAATGGCTATCAATAGGGAAGAATTGCAAGCTGTCTTCATCGGATTGAATTCGTTGGCGCACTTGACTCTTCTGAACTGGCTGCATGGCGTCCCCCCTATTCGCAAACAGCGCGAATAGGATGGGGCACCCATTGTGCCGATGCGCCTGTGGGCTTGACGGGAGCGAGAGGGGCCGAGTGTTGCTCGGCTGGACAGCCCCTTCGGCTACGCTCAGGGCAGGCTGTAGGCGGCTGTCCCTACGTGGTTTCGCGGAAGCGGAAAGAAGATCAAAAGCAAAGTCAGAACATCAAGCGGCTTCGGCATGACAAAAATATAGTGTGTTGAAATCGGCGAGAGCAGTGCGCGGCGGAATCGCGTTTACGTTCTAAAATTGTGTGTGTTCCTACTTTCCGCAGTTATTTACAAGCAGTAGATGTTCCGGAAAAGCCCCAAGTGTAGGATGAAGGAGCACTGGTGGTTTGGTGCTCCGTTATGCAGGCAAGGCCT
>JAOAPI010000183.1 GCA_025462865.1 Candidatus Sulfotelmatobacter sp.
ACAACCCCGCGACGCAATCATCGATATAGCAGAAGGATCCCGTTTGCTCGCCAGCGCCAGAAACTTCAATTTCGTGAAGGCCCTCAAGCTGTGCAGCTGCAATTTTGCGACATAATGCGGTGGGTGCTTTCTCGCGTCCATCGTACCAAGATCCGACCGGCCCAAAGACGTCATCCACTCTGACAATCCGCGTTTCGAGGCCATAGTCGCGACGATATCGAATGCACAGAGGTTCGATCATGAGATTCGCCCATCTGTACGCATCCTGATGTATAAGCGGGTAGTCACTTGCCTCCTCGTGAGGAACATCATCCGGTGAACTATGCTGGTACGGTGAATAAATGGCCGTAGATGACGCATACAAGTATCGAGTGACATGGTTGTGCCTGGCCGCTTCTATGCAGTGAAGATTAATTAGATAGTTATCATGCGAAATCCGGCTTTGATCGGCAGAGCTAGAACCCATCTCGCCAGAGCCTGCGGCTAGTGCGTATACCTCGTCGACGTCTGATGTTGCCCGTAAGCAGTCCTCCCACCTCCGGAGATCAAGCAACTCAAACTCGTTGGCATCGCTGGCACAAAACTCCGGAGGTTTCAGGTCGACTCCCCTGACCCAATACCCTTGCGCCCGAAGATGAGAAACAAGATGATTACCGATGAATCCCCCTGCGCCCGTTACCAAACTCCGAACCTTGGTTCCCAACGTGTTTTCTCCCGTACAAATCACAACATAAATTCGGTCTTGAAATTATTCTACATCGACATTGCACAGGTCGCCCTAATCGATCGCAGGGTTCGCAAGGCTTGACTGAAGGCAGACCGGCTGCGGTTGTTCAGCGTCAAAATCACCGACCCTTCTGACGCTGACATGAGTTTTTTAACGCCAGACTGATTTTCGCAGCTTGCACCCCGGCCGAATTTGCGCGAATAGAGGCAGGTTGAATGTATTGTCTGACTCTGTAGGAAGCCATGGGAGCCGACTTGGTTCGACGTTCGTGGTTCTGTAGTTGCGAGGTTCTGGCTTCGCACGTGGCAGTGTTCTTGCTGTTATACCGAATCCGACTCTGCTCTTTGATCGCTTGGGCAGGGTTCGCATCCGGCATTTGCTAGACCTTTAGCACTCTCATGATCAATGGCGCTGATCATTTGCGGAACAAGCCGATTTTTCGAAAACAGTTTGTCAAGTTCAATACCCGTCGAACTAGCGGCGTTGTTTCTCATGGCCAGTAGGATATTTGCTACGACTTTGTCAACGTCACCATGGGAGGAAACATAGGAATTAGATTGGCCAATGATGTCCGTTACGTGACTCTCATCCGGCCCGATGTAAAGAAATGGTTTTTTCACGGCGAGAACGTTGTAGATCTTACACGGGTGGACAATGCCTACGAACTGATCTCCCATCACAACCACGTGGAGATCGGCTGCCGAAAGCGATGCCGATAACCGCTCTATCGGCTGGTAAGGCAGACATAGCACGTTGCGTAAACCGCCCTTTTGGGCTCGCTCCTTCACCTTGCCGAATTCGCTGCCCCCTCCCACAAAACAGAAAGCGATATTGTCATTTTCAGCTAATCGCTCAGCAGCCTGCAGAAGGGTCTCTAGAGGGTGGCACGGGCTATGGTTCCCTGAATACATTACGACGAATCTGCCGGAAAGCTTATTCAGGTCCCGGAAATCTTGTCTACCCGCCGGATCGAACCTGACGCAGTCATCCTGTGCCCAAGGCGGCACGATCAAGACTTTCTCCGCGGAGATGCCCTTCGCCTGAATGCGATCTCTCATGAACCGATCCAGGACTACGATGAGGCTGGCCCGCTGCAAACTGTGCAACAACATCCTAGACAGCACTCGTGCAGTCAGTGATTTTTCGTGCAGCCATCCAGCAGCAATCGCCTCATCCGGATTGAGGTCCATAGACCAGAATACGAGCTTCCTTGCTTTGCGGGGAACCGCTAAGCTCGAAAGAAAAGAAATCAATGGTGGAGATGTCATCGCCACCATTACATCGACGCGAGGCAGCCGGAACAAACGAAAAGCGCACTTTGCCATGAAGCTACCGAAGTCTACGGCACGATGCCACTTCGATCGTTTACCGAGCCCAGTCGAGCGTACGCGAATAATGTCGACGGAGTTCCACACTTCGCGCTCAGGAAACCGGATATTCGGGTCGTCATAGCCCCGGGCACTACAAATAACTGTGACTTCATGTCCAGCCTCAGTTAAAGCTTTGGCCAAGTCGCTGGCATGCTGAGCGGTCGAGACAACATCAGGATAAAACGCTTGGTTTAAAATCAAAATCTTCATATTTTCGGGATCTGGCCATCCCAGTAAGCCGTCTCAACTTATATTGCGCTGGCGGGCTGATATCCTCGGCTATAGTAAACCCTTGAGCCTTTCGCTCTTTATTTGTGGAAGACTGTGTGTCTGTCATGGCTGAAGGCGCAAAGGATTTTCGGCGGCTGGATTTCCCTTCCTAACGGGCTGATTTGGACCGCCAGCACTTAACCGGCCGAGCCCACATTCGAAACTTAGGCCTCTTCGGTGCCCTCAGCTTTGAGATTGCCCAACAGCCACTTTCGTCCACGCCTCGGCAAGTCTGTCCAATCTCCATTCCCTTTTCAACCCTTCGTAAATTTCTCGCCTGCCCCTGAAGGCATCGGAGTAGACGCGAGGCGTTAATTTTCTGGCAAAAAAGCTGGTATGAGAGGGGACTTGGGCTTATACTTCGCCGTCCCCCGGTTAGGATGTGACTCAGCGTGCCAGTTAAGGCGTCGCGTTTACTGTTGGTACTCGCTTGTTTGGTGTTTGTTACTCACTTCACGGCGGAAGCGCAAAGTGTAACCGTGGTGCCCACAAGTTTGTCTTTCGGTAACCAGATTCAAGGTACTGCCAGCGCAATCAAGAAAGTTTCCTTAAAGAATGGGCAAAGTGCTGCGATAACCATTGCGAGCATCTCGACAGGCTTGCCTGACTATTCGTATGCCAGTAATTGTCCGGTCAGTCCAGCAACTCTTGCTGCTAGCGCTAGCTGCGCGATGTCAATCGTTTTCACTCCCAGCACACTCGGATCGCGGCCGGCTACACTCACGATCAAAGACACTGGAACCTCAAGCCCACAGGTTGTCACGCTAAGTGGCACCGGAATCGCACCGTCGCTCGTTTCCCTTTCAGTCACTCCGACCAATACTTCCATTTTTGCCGGCTCGACCCAGCAGTTCACAGCGACGGGAACGTTCAACAACGGTTCTACGCAAGATCTGACCAGCACGGTGAAATGGAGCTCATCGTCTACCGCGGTGGCTACGGAGAGAAGCGGAGGATTAGCCGCCGGAGTGGCGCAAGGGATCGCAACTATCACGGCCAGCTCGGGCACCGTCAGTGCCTCAGCTACTTTGACAGTCACACCAGCAATCTTGACTTCCCTGTCCGTCACTCCTGGCACAGCGTCCGTTCCTGCGGGCAAGACCCAACAGTTCATTGCTACGGGCACGTACAGCAACGGCACCACGCAGAACCTGAACAGTACGGCGAAGTGGACTTCTTCATCCACTACGGTGGCCACGGTGAAAAGCACCGGGCTTGTCACAGGCGTGGCTCAGGGAACCTCCACCATCACCGCAGCGGTCGGAGCAATCAGCGGCATCGCAACTCTGACAG
>JAOAPI010000148.1 GCA_025462865.1 Candidatus Sulfotelmatobacter sp.
GTTCCTTCAAAATTTTCCGGTGGCGTCGCGGCCCGTGTCAGTGCCTGACTGGCCACTGATCACCGGCCGCTGCCCACTGCTTCAATCTGCTGCCGCGCTGGCCGTGGGCTTCTTCTCCCCGGTCTTGATCAGCTCCACGTCCAGGCAGAGCGATTGCAATTCGCGGATCAGCACGTTAAACGATTCCGGCACGCCAGGCTCCATGGCAGCTTCGCCCTTGACGATGGCCTCATAGATCTTGGTGCGGCCGTATACGTCGTCGGACTTTGCCGTCAGCAGCTCCTGCAGGATGAATGCAGCGCCGTAGGCTTCGAGGGCCCAGACTTCCATCTCGCCGAAGCGCTGTCCGCCGAACTGCGCCTTGCCACCCAAAGGTTGTTGGGTGATAAGCGAATAAGGCCCGATGGACCGAGCGTGAATCTTGTCGTCCACCAGATGCGACAGTTTCAGCATGTAGATGTAGCCCACACAGACCGGCTGTTCGAACTGATCTCCAGTCATTCCGTCGTGCAGAGTGGTCTTGCCCGAAGTTGGCAGGCCAGCATGCTCGAGCAGCGCCTTGATCTCGCCTTCTTTCGCGCCATCGAATACGGGCGAACCCATATAAACGCCGCGAGCGAGTGTAGGAGCGAGCGCTTCCAGTTCCTCATCGCCCATCTCGCCAATGGTGTCGGCCAGTTTGGAGTCCTTGAACAGGGCTTTCAACTCGCGCCGAACTGCTTCCGTGCGGGTGTTTTCCTTGAGCAGTCTGCCAATCTTCTCGCCCAAGGTATAGCCCGCCCATCCCAAGTGAGTTTCAAGAATCTGGCCCACATTCATACGGCTGGGTACGCCGAGTGGATTGAGCACGATCTCGACCGGCGTTCCGTCTTCGAGGTACGGCATATCCTCTTCCGGCAGAATGCGCGCAATCACGCCTTTGTTCCCGTGACGGCCAGCCATCTTATCGCCAACGCTCAGCTTGCGCTTCATGGCGATGTAGACCTTGACCAGCTTGATCACGCCCGGCGGCAGTTCGTCGCCCTTGGTGAGCTTTTCCTTCTTCTCATTGACGATTTTCTTGAGCACATCGATCTGGCGCGAGGTCATCTCCTCGATCTCGTCGATCTGCTCATTCACTCGCGGATCCTTGTCGTTGTATTTAATACGCTTCAGGTTGCGGGTGGAGATGCGCTCAATGCCGTCCCGGTCAAGAATGTTGCCCTTGTTCAGCAGACGCTTGTTGGTGCGCTCATCGTGCAAGTCGGCCTGAACCTCTTTGCCGCCGAGGATGTTTTCCAGACGCTTGAGACGCTCGTCCGTAAGAATCCGGATTTCGTCAGAAAGGTTTTTCTCCAGCTTGCCGATCTGCGTACTTTCAATGAACTTGGCGCGTTCATCTTTTTCCTGGCCCTTGCGGGAGAAAATTTTCACGTCGACAATCACTCCCTCAATGCCCGGAGGACAGTAGAGTGAAGCGTCGCGAACGTCGCCCGCCTTCTCGCCGAAGATTGCTCGCAGCAGTTTTTCTTCCGGAGTGAGCTGCGTCTCGCCCTTGGGCGTGACTTTACCCACCAGAATGTCACCCTGCTTAATGCTGGCGCCGATACGGATCACGCCCGCTTCATCCAGATTACGCAGCATGGTTTCGCTGACGTTGGGAATGTCGCGCGTGACTTCTTCCGGACCCAGCTTGGTGTCGCGCGCCTCGATCTCATACTCCTCGATGTGCAGTGAAGTGTAGTAATCGTCCTTCACCATCTTCTCGGAGACGAGAATCGCGTCCTCGAAGTTGTAGCCGCGCCAGGGCATGAAAGCCACGAGCACGTTGCGTCCAAGCGCCAACTCGCCGTGATCTGTACAAGGACCGTCGGCGATGACCTCGCCCTTCACCACACGCTGTCCCTTTTTCACGATCGGCTTCTGGTTGATGCAGGTGTTCTGGTTCGAGCGCTTGAACTTGGTGAGCTGGTAAATGTCGCTGCCCACCTCACGCGAAAGCTGCGTGGGATGGTGCTCGCCTTCAACGCGCACGATGATCCGGTCAGAGTCAACGGAATCAATGATTCCATTACGCCGGGCCAGAACGACTGCGCCAGAGTCGCGCGCAGTGACGCCTTCCATTCCGGTGCCTACAATCGGCGCTTGCGCGCGGAGCAGTGGCACGGACTGGCGTTGCATGTTCGCGCCCATCAATGCGCGGTTCGCGTCGTCGTGCTCAAGGAATGGCACCAGCGATGCGGCAACCGAAACTAGTTGCTTGGGGCTGACGTCGACGTAATCGACTTCGTCCCGGCTTACCAATACGAAGTTGCCAGCCTTGCGGGCATTGACCAGCTCAGAGACGATGCGGCCCTTGTCGTCAAGCTCCACGTTGGCCTGCGCGATGGTGTGCCGATCTTCTTCCCACGCGGAGAGATAGAAGGAGAAAGGATCAACTTGCGCGGGCTTCTTGCGTTTCTCTTTCAACTCCGCGTTGATCTTCTCCAGCTCATGTTTCTCCATGTGATCGCCGACTTTGTGGTCGCTGTCACCCGTGTTGACCACGCTGACGTAATCAATCACGCGGCCACCCTTGATCTTGCGGTAGGGCGACTCGATGAAGCCATAGTCGTTGATACGGGCGTAGCAACTGAGCGACGAGATCAGTCCGATGTTCGGACCTTCCGGCGTCTCAATCGGGCAGATACGGCCGTAGTGCGTGGGATGTACGTCGCGCACTTCGAATCCGGCGCGTTCACGAGAGAGTCCGCCCGGCCCAAGCGCCGAGAGACGCCGCTTGTGCGTAATCTCGGAGAGCGGGTTGGTCTGGTCCATGAACTGTGAAAGCTGCGATGAACCGAAAAATTCGCGGATCGCGGCCATCACCGGCTTGGCATTGACCAGGTCGTGCGGCATCGCCGTCGACATTTCCTGATACACGGACATTTTTTCTTTAATCGCCCGTTCCATGCGAACTAGGCCGATGCGGAACTGGTTCTCCATCAACTCGCCAACCGCGCGGACGCGGCGGTTGCCGAGGTGATCGATGTCGTCTACCGAGCCGATGCTCTTGCGCAACTTCAGCAGGTAAGCGATGGTGCCGTAGAAATCGTCAGGATCAAGCGTGCGCTTGTCGAGACTGGTGGCATCCTGATTCTCAAACAGTTTGATGTTGAACTTCAGCCGACCCACTTTCGAGAAGTCGTACTTGCGTGGGTCGAAGAACATTCCGTGGAACAGGGCCGTGGCCGTGTCGAGCGTCGGCGGATCGCCGGGACGCAGTTTGCGGTAGATCTCAATCAGCGCTTCCTGCGGCGTCTTCACCGAATCGCGCTTCAACGTCTGGCTGATGACCGTGCCTACGTCGTCACGCTCGGGGAAGAAGACGCTCATTTCGACCACGCCGGAATCGAGAATCTTCGAAATCTTATCGGCCGTGATTTCGGTATTAGCTTCGAGCAGCACCTCGCCCGTAGTCGTGTCGACCACGTCGCCGGCAGCCCATGCGCCTTCGAGATCAGTGACGTCCACTTCGATCTCGGCGATTTTGGCCTTCTGAATCTCTTTCAGGATTTGCGGGGTCAGCTTGCGCCCGGAGTGCGCGATCTCATCGCCCGACTTGTTCTTAATGCTGTGCGCCAGCTTCATGCCAAGTAGGTTCGTGGCTTTTTCGCTGGTCGGATCGAGAGTCCAGAATAGCTTTTTGTCTTTGATCGCGATGCGATCAACCGTATAGAACGACCGCAGAATATCTTCGCCGGAACGCAGGCCAAGCGCCCTGAGAAAGATCGTTCCCAGAAACTTGCGTTTGCGATCGATGCGAACATAAAGGACGTTCTTCTGGTCGTACTCGAACTCCACCCAGGAGCCGCGGTAGGGAATAATCTTGCCCAGGAAGTAAGTGCGATTGTTGGCGGTTTCGAAGAATACGCCAGGCGAGCGGTGCAACTGGCTGACGATCACACGCTCGGTGCCGTTAATAATAAAGGTGCCGTTTTGCGTCATCAGCGGCACATCGCCAAAAAACACTTCCTGCTCTTTAATGTCTCGGATAGAGCGGTTGCCCGTCTCGGCGTCCTTGTCGAAAATGGTCAGGCGCATCGTGACCTTGAGCGGCGCGGAGTACGTCATACCTCGCTCCTCGCACTCAGCCACGTCGTATTTCAACTGCAGTCCGACCGGATCGCCGCACTTGTTACAAAAGTCAGGGGTGTTGGCGTTGTAGGTTCCGCACTTCTGGCAAAGCACATCGCCCGGATGAAACGGGTCGGTGATGACGGTATTGCCGCAATTCTTACAAGTCGTGCGGAGATGATGCAGTCCCTTGAGGTGGCCGCACTTGCACTCCCAATTACCAATGGCGTAATCCACAAACTCAAGTTGTGATACGTTGCGGAAGTCGGTGATCGGGAAGACGGACTGGAACACCGCCTGCAATCCGCCATCTTCGCGCTCGCTGGGCAGCTTGTCCATCTGCAGAAAGCGGTCGTAAGAACGCTTCTGAACCTCAATCAGGTTCGGGATCTGGATGGTTGCTGGAATCTTAGAAAAATCAAAACGTTTACGGAAGGCATTATTCTTCATCGTCAAGAAACTCCCAATGTCAGGCGCAGCCGTGCGCTGCGATAACCCGCGGAATGTGGGGCGCCGTTCGCGCCGCGCTGCTTAAGACGTTGCTGTGAACCTGTTTATGCCGGAAAACACGACGGGGCGCCCGCAGGGACAAGACATCCCGCAGACGCCATGCAAGGCGTTTCGCCAATCTTGGTTTGTATGTTTCGCGCCAGTTTCCTTCGGCCGTTTCCGTTCCGCCTGCCCACGGAACAGTGCCCAAGCTTCCCTGCGGGTCTCGCCCGCGATTGAGTGAGGCCAGGGGAAGCGGTGTTAAGTTAGATGCTAACACCGCTTCCAAAGCTTCACAACTAGAACGTGAATATTTCCTGAGACTTGCACTGGATCTGGTGCACGGCGACCACTTTGGACGCCTGAACTTCGCTTACTTCCAGATCCTTCGCAAAGAACGCTCAGGATGACCGCTGCGGGCTCCCGCTTCGACCCCTGTCACGCAAAAACCGCGTGCCGAATGTCTACGCTCACGCCCGCCAGGCGCGGTCACTTCACTTCGACAACGGCGCCGGCATCGGTAAATTTCTTCTTGATGGTCTCGGCTTCGTCCTTGGAAACGCCTTCCTTAATGGCCTTTGGCGCTCCATCCACCAACTCCTTGGCTTCCTTCAAGCCCAGGCTGGTGACTTCGCGGACTGCTTTGATCACGTTGATCTTGTTGGCGCCGACTTCCTTGAGCATGACGGTGAACTCCGTCTTCTCTTCGGCCGGGGCCGCGCCTGCTGCCGCACCGCCACCGCCAGCCATCATCACCGGGGCCGCCGCTGCTGCCGAGACGCCAAGGCGCTCTTCGAGTTTCTTCACCAGCTGTGCCGCATCGAGCAGCGACAAAGCCACGATTGATTCTTCCAACTGTTGCAAGTCTGCCATGTTAATTTCTCCACTCTTCAAGTTATGAATTTGTTGATTTCGTTATCCTTGGCCGGGTTTCCAGTGCGGCAGGCTCAATTTCCGGCGCCAGACAACGCCTGAATCCGAACCGCGCAACCCCTGACTTGCGGATAACCAAATCTCTTCGGACGGCCTAAGACCGTCCCGAACTTGTAGCGCCGGCGTCCCGCCGGCTTTTAAGCCTGTGCTTCCACAGGCGCGTCGCCCTTAAACTTGCCCTTCTCCACGCCCTGACTAATCACCACCGCCACGTCGCGGCCCACGGCGTTCATCACCGTTACGAGCCGCTGCGCCGGAGCGTTAATCAAGAACAGCAGCTTCGAATAGAGCTCTTCCTTCGACGGCATGCTCGCCAATGCTTCGATCTCTTTGATCGAAATAACACGGCCTTCGACCACGCCGACCTTGAAAGTAAACTCGGGCGTGTCCTTGGCGTACTTGGTAAGGGCCTTGGCCATGGCCACTGGGTCGCCCGTTGTATACGCGATCGAGGTCACTCCAGACAGGTTTTTCAACCCCTCTTCGACCTTGGTGCCCTTGGCTGCAAGCTCGGCTAGCGTATTCTTCACGACCTTGTACTTCGCACCCGCGCCCCGTAGCGCCTTACGCAATTCGTAATCCTGCGTCACGGTCAATCTGGTATAGGTGGCCACAACTGCGTTGGAAACGTTCTTGAGGTCCTTACTCAGCTTCTCGACCTGTTCCTGTTTTTTTGCCTTGGTAACCGCCATTGTCGAATCCCTCTTATGATCTCGTGTGGCGACGGGCGACTCGCCCGTCGGCCGGGCGCAGCCCGGCATTTCTTTTAAGCCTTTGCTGCAGCCTCAATCGGAGCCGTATCCAGCGAAATCCCCGGCCCCATGGTCGAGCTCAGGGTGCAGCCCTTGATGTATTTTCCCTTGGCGACCGACGGCTTGGCCTTGATCACGCTGGTGATCAGCACGGTTGCATTTTCGATCAACTTATCGGGCGAGAACGAAATCTTTCCCACCGGCACATGCACCAGCGCAGTCTTGTCTGTGCGGAATTCGACCTTGCCGGCCTTCACTTCCTGAACCGCCTTAGCTACGTCAACCGTGACCGTGCCAGTCTTTGGATTGGGCATCAGGCCCTTCGGACCAAGAATCTTGCCCAGCCTTCCAACCGATTTCATCACGTCCGGAGTGGCGATCAGCGCGTCGAAGTCGGTCCAGTTTTCCTTCGTGATCTTCTCGACCATTTCTTCGCCGCCTGCGTAATCGGCTCCGGCAGCTTCCGCTTCCCTGATTTTATCGCCGGAGGCAATCACCAGAACTTTTTTCGATTTCCCCAGGCCGTGCGGCAGCACAACCGTACCGCGCACCATCTGATCCGCGTGTTTAGGATCGACGCCCAACCGCAACGTGATCTCGACCGTCTCGTCAAATTTCGCGAACTTGACCTTCTGTAATAGTGGAACCGCATCCTGCAGAATGTAGGGACGCTGCTCGACTGCGGCGTGCGCCTTGGCGATATTCTTTCCTTCTTTTTTCATTTTGCTTTCCTTGTCTTCCACCGCTCACTGTTGTTCCAGTGAGCCGTGGTCATTTGACAATTTAGTAATTGCGAAATTGAGCGATTGGGTAATTTGAAATCGTCGTTCTTGCACGGATGTTCAATTACCCAATTACAAAATTACTCAATTACCCAACCACTTCAATCCCCATCGACCGCGCCGTGCCGCGAACGCTCTTCATCGCAGCCTCAACTGAGGCGGCATTCAAGTCCGGCATCTTCTGTTTCGCAATGTCCTCAACCTGCTTCAACGTCACTTTTCCGACCTTGTCCTTATTAGGTGTGCCCGAGCCCTTCGCAATGCCGGCGGCACGTTTGAGCAGAATGGAGGCTGGCGGCGTCTTCGTGATGAAAGTGAAGGTACGGTCGTTGTAAACCGATACCACGACGGGGATGATCAATCCCTCCATCTCTTTCTGATTCGTCCTGGCGTTGAATTGCTTGCAGAACTCCATGATGTTGATCTGCGCCTGGCCGAGTGCCGGACCCACCGGAGGCGCCGGCGTTGCCTTGCCTGCTGCGATCTGCAACTTTACGAAACCTGTAACTTTCTTTGCCATCTAAGATTTCCTTTTAGGGTTCAATTACCAAATTGCAAAATTATCCAATTACTAAATTCTTACGCGACCTTCTCCACCTGATTAAATTCCAGTTCAACCGGGGTCGAGCGGCCGAAAATCGTGACCATCACCTTCAGCGTTTCGCGATCTTCATTCACTTCGTCCACAATGCCCTGGAAGGTTGCGAACGGCCCTTCGGAAATCCGCACGGTTTCGTTCTTTTCGAACTTGACCTTTAGCTTGGGCTTCTCGCGGCTGTCAGCGACTTTGTAAACGATGTGCTGCACTTCTTCGTCGGAAAGCGGCGTGGGCTGCTGCCCGGTGCCCACGAATCCGGTGACGCGCGGCGTGGACTTCACCACATGCCAGACGTGATCGTCCATGTCCATTTCCACCAGCACATAGCCAGGATAGAACATGCGTTCCGAGGTGTACTTCTTGCCGCCTCGTACTTCGGTGACCGACTCAGTCGGGATCAGCACTTTGCCGATTTTTTCCTGCAGCCCGAACGCCTGCACGCGCGACTCGAGCGACTCCTTCACCTTGCGCTCAAACCCGGAATAGGAGTGGATGATGTACCACTTCATGTTCGGGTTGCGGGGTGGTTCGCTGGTCGCGGTAACGGATTCCGAGCCGGCGGATTGTTCCCCACCTGCGGCGACTTCGTTTTTTTCTTCTTCCTGCATGATCAAG
The DNA here is from genome assembly GCA_025462865.1 of Candidatus Sulfotelmatobacter sp. Classification (GTDB taxonomy): domain Bacteria; phylum Acidobacteriota; class Terriglobia; order Terriglobales; family Acidobacteriaceae; genus Sulfotelmatobacter. Next base: position 8,265 of record JAOAPI010000148.1, read on the forward strand.
TTTAAACTCCGATTCGCGCGCGTTCCGGCCTAGTGGCCGAAATAGCTGTACAAGAATGTGACGCCCTTCTGAATGAGGTTATCGATCACAAAAAAGTAAACGCCAAAAATGAATACCGTGATGACCACCACCGCTGTCGTAGCCTGCACTTCTTTCCAGGACGGCGCCGTGACCTTGCGCATTTCAGTGCGAACGTCGTTATAAAACGATTTGACTCGCTCCGGCCACGACTTCAGCCGGTCTCCAAAATTCGCGCGGGCGGCTGTGATTGAATTTGCCATCTTCTTTGTCTCCACTGCCATACTGCTTCTGGCCCTTTCCGTCTTCCTTCCAAATTTTGGCAGGGGCGGAGGGATTCGAACCCCCAAGTTCGGTTTTGGAGACCGACAGTTTAACCGTTGAGCTTACGCCCCTAAAATCAGTGTTCAGTGGCCAGTGTTCAGTCGCCAGAAATCAAAACCGCCTTGCTGGCCACTGATCACTGACCACTGGACACTGCTATTTCACTTCCTTGTGCGGCGTGTGCTTACGGCAACGATTGCAGAACTTCTTGAACTCCAGCCGCTCCGTCGTCGTCTTCCGGTTCTTGGTGGTCGAATAATTGCGCTCTTTGCAATCACCGCACTGTAACGTAACAATTTCTCGGGGCATTTCTCACTCCCTGCTGCTCATGTGGAGCGGGCGCCCTCGCCCGCTAGCCTTTATCAATGCTGCATGCAAAGCGGGCGAGGGCGCCCGCTCCACAAATTCACCTACTGCACAATCTCCGCAATCGTTCCGGCGCCTACGGTATGCCCGCCTTCACGAATGGCAAACCGCAAACCCTTCTCCATCGCCACCGGCGTGATCAGTTCAATCACGAGAGAGACGTTGTCGCCCGGCATCACCATCTCGGTGCCCGACGGCAACTCCGCCACGCCCGTCACGTCCGTCGTTCGCAGATAAAATTGCGGACGGTATCCCTTGAAGAACGGCGTATGTCTTCCACCTTCTTCTTTGGTCAGGATGTAGACTTCCGCCTTGAACTTCGTGTGCGGAGTGATCGATCCACCCTTGGCGAGCACCATGCCGCGCTCCACATCTTCTTTCGCAATGCCGCGTAAGAGGAGCCCCGCGTTGTCGCCCGCCAGTCCTTCGTCCAATTGCTTCTTGAACATTTCGACGCCGGTGACGACCGTCTTGCGCGTATCGCGGAAGCCGACAATTTCAACTTCCTCGCCCACCTTCACCTTGCCACGCTCAATACGTCCGGTCACCACCGTGCCACGCCCTTGAATCGAGAAAATGTCTTCAATCGGCATCAGGAACGGCTTATCCAATTCGCGTGCCGGCTGCGGCACGCTCTTATCGACCGCTTCCATCAACGCGTCAATCTGCTTCTCCCACTTCTCTTCTCCATTTAGAGCCCCTAAAGCAGATAGCCGAATCACCGGCACATCGTCGCCCGGAAACTTGTAGCTCTTCAGCAATTCGCGAACTTCGAGTTCAACCAGGTCGAGCAGCTCAGGATCATCCACCGCATCGCACTTGTTCAGCGCCACAACGATGTAAGGCACACCGACCTGCCGCGCCAGCAGCACGTGCTCGCGGGTTTGCGGCATCGGACCATCGGTCGCCGCCACCACCAGAATCGCGCCATCCATCTGCGCCGCGCCCGTAATCATGTTCTTGATGTAGTCGGCGTGGCCGGGGCAATCCACGTGCGCGTAGTGCCGGTTCGCCGTCTCATACTCGACGTGCGCCGTGGCAATCGTGATTCCGCGCGCTTTTTCTTCCGGCGCGTTATCGATCGAATCAAACGACCGGAACACAATCTTCGGATTGTGCTTCTGCAACACCTTGGTGATGGCCGCCGTCAACGTGGTCTTGCCATGGTCGATGTGACCAATCGTCCCTACGTTGCAGTGCGGCTTATTACGATCAAATTTCTCTTTCGCCATAATTCAGCTCTTCGCTCCTAGCTCAAAACTCTGTCATGCGGCGATTCAGTAATACTGGTACAGCTTCTTGAACTTGTGCCGCAGCTCGATGCCGACCGTTTCCAGCTTCGACAAATAAAACTCCCTCATCTGCGCCTGATCGGAAAGGGGCAACTCCTGGTACAGCTGCCATGCGCTCAAACTCGACCCGGCCGCGGATGCGCCTACAACAGTTTCCAATGCCCGAGCCGAAAGCACCGCATCAAACTCTCGAACGCGGATCCCTTTACGGTCCAACTGCTTCAGGAATTTCTCGACCTTCTCGGCCAAGAACGCCTGTTCCACCGCTGCCTGCAGCTTCGAAAACTCCAGCTGCTTTTCGATTTTTATCGCAGCCTGTTCGAAAGCCATCTTCACACCTGATGAGATCCCTGGCAAAATGCGCTCGAGATCTCGGCTGCGGGCTCCCGCCCGCAAAACAATCTGGAGCGGGAGACGGGAATCGAACCCGCGACCAACAGCTTGGAAGGCTGTGACTCTACCACTGAGTTACTCCCGCCCTTAACCAGCCCGTAGAGACGCAGCTTGCTGCGTCTTTTTCGCCACCCGAGACGCAGCACGCTACGTCCCAACCACAACCATCCAACGCAATCCAAATGGAGCCGATGATCAGGATTGAACTGATGACCTCTCCCTTACCAAGGGAGTGCTCTACCAACTGAGCTACATCGGCCCGAACCAGCCGTCGGCGATCAGCCTTCAGCTTAAACCGTTACCGCGAATCGCCATCCGGATGCATTACATCCTTACGACGCACCCAGCTTTTGAAAGCAAACATTGCCAGGATCAGCAGCGTTAGCAACTTGATCCTATGATCACTCAGCGTGGCAAAGGCCAGCACACCCAAAACCAAATACGCAATCATCGCCATTGCCAAGCGACTCATAATCTACTCAGATCAAATTCTGGTGCCACTAAATATGGTGCACAGGGAAGGATTCGAACCTTCGTACCTCGCTAGGAGGGACAGATTTACAGTCTGTTGGCTTTAACCACTCACCCACCTGTGCAGAAACCGCCGGGCGATGCAGCCGCTGCGCTTCATCCAGCAGGCAATCTCGAATCCGTGAGTCCCGTTAGCACACTTCTGCTTTCGGTCCGTCAAACTCGACTTTCGCAAATCGGACTCTCGCAAATCAGGGAAACCAAGAATCGCACTTACGAATTATCGCGCGAAGATCACTACACGCCGGAATCGTTCCGAATGGAGTGCGTTGGAAAAACCTGTTGCGCCGCCACTTACTGAATTCTGCCGCCTGCCGGAAGTTCGCTCTGAATTCATTTCCTGCGTTTCATATGCTGGAGCTGGCGAAGGGATTTGAACCCCCGACCCCCTGATTACAAATCAGGTGCTCTACCGACTGAGCTACGCCAGCGTACGGGGGACAAGTGTCCGTAGACACAAGTATACCCTTGATCCCTTCAAGATGTCCGGGACAATTAAATAAACTATCACAAGGGCGAAATTTCGTGCAACCGCCTTATGTTGACGCCAAGAATAGTGGGCAAAAATCGAGAAGTTTCGAAAACTATCTCTACATGCTCACCTTCAGACGAACCGCCAGGTAGATTGCCACGCCGACGTTCAGCAGAGCCGCGGCGAACCAAGCCGTCGAATAACCCGGCGCAAAGAGTTGTCCTGCCACGCCCACCAGGATGCATCCTCCCACCATATATGGCTTGGACAGCTGATCCTCGTGCCACAGGAAGGCGAACAGGACAACGCTCGCAATTGGAGGTAAGAAGAACACAGTTGTGCGGCAACTTCAGCCGTTCGCGTAGACATCCGTCGGAGCAGGCGGTTATCCTCACCTGTTCCGCCGCCTGCAATCCTTACTTCGCCGGAACCGACAGATCCTCCAGCTTCGCGCCCTTCTTAGCCACGTAGAAAGCCAATGCCTTCGCAGGCTCGCTCTTGCTGGCATTCTTCACGTTGTGAACTTCGCCGTCGACAGTGGCGAAGGCCTCGCCCGGCTTCAGGGTCTTGGCGGACTTGCCCTGCGCCTCGAATATCACCGAACCCTCCGCGATATAAACGATCTCATTGCCAGCCTGCGTATGTTTGCCGCTCTCCGCGGCCGGTGGCAGGGTGCGATCTACCAGGATCGCTTCCCATCCCGGCGCGCCCTTCAGTTCGATGCGCTGAAGGATCTTGCCGCCTTTCAAATTGTCTTTCTCCTGCGCGCTCGACATCCGGCTGCCCAGTAAGCCCAGCATCACTCCCGCTGCCAGGGTGAACACAATCAAAAAGCTGATGCGCGTCGTCTTCATGGAGGCTCCTTTCAAGAGCGAACGCATACTAACATAACGATAAAACACTAACTGGATGGCGGACTGACGGTTATACAAGAGCGCTGAAAAACTCGTCGAGGCGGGAGGCGAACCTCAGGCGCTCAAGCGCGGAACCTCTCAATTGTTTATTGGCATGGAGTGGAGCTCGTGCCCTTCCGTTCGTGAAGAGCTACACTTTTTCAGTAATAGATTGTATAGCCCGCCAGTGCGGCTCCCGACTTCTCTACGCAGTGCTATGATTGCAGGCCTGACCGCATTCCATGCGAATTAGGCGCACCTTCCCCATCGCCTTGGCCGTTGTTATTGTCGCCGCGGCGGTGACCCTTGCCGTACAACTGCGAAAACATGCTCCGCCTGAGCCGGCCCGCCTGTTGCCCGGAGCCGATGGGTTCTTTTATCTGGATCTCAGCTGGGCTCGGCGGATGAACGCCGGTAAAGAGCTGCCTCCGGTGAGTCACGATCCTGAATACGAGCACTTCATCAGCGAGACCGGATTCCAGTTCGAGCGCGATCTCGACGAAGCCGCGTTTGCCGTTCACTATCCCGCCAGGTGGCCAGGTGGCGGAACCGGTGGCTCGGCTCGAGAGCCGCGCTTTTCAGAAGTTTTGGTTGGGAAATTCCACAGTGAGCGGCTCACTGCCTACCTGCGACGGATCGCGCAATCGGTTGAGAACTACCATTCCGACGAAATCTTCACCATTCGTGTGGATGGCAGATCGTTGCGCGTCGCTGTCCTGAGCCCGGATTCGGTGGCGGCGTCCAATCACGACGACGCTGCGGTTATCGAAGGAATGGTCGACCGGTCGAAACGTCTTGCTTCTCCATTTGGAGGGCCGGCCCTGTTGCGCCAGTATTACAAACACGTTCAGTTGGCCAGTCTGGCATGGGTTGTGGCGCGCGTCGACCCGACAACCAGCATGAGCTTTCTATTCAACAAGCCTGCAACCCTCGTCGTTTCCGGAAGTTTTCTAAGTCCGCTTCATCTCAGTGCGAACGCGGTTCACATCCGCGCCGAAGCCTTTACTAAATCTCCTGACGACGCGCGCGCCATCATCGACAAAGTGGACGTTTTCATGGCACTCACCCACAGCGCAGAGAGTTCTCTCGGGATTCACGGAACGGATCCCGACACGAAGGCATTTTTCGACAGCCTCAAGATTAAGCAGGATGGGGATCGCGCCATGCTGACCGCCGCCCTGCCGCTGGGATTTCTCCGCAAAATGTTTTCGGAGCTGCCGGCAGATCTGTCGCTCGAGGGTCCTCAGTCCCAATCTCAGCCTGCACCTTCGCCTTCGCCTTCGCCAAAGCCCAAGCACCGCTGACCTCGAAACTCGGCGCGAGATGCAACTTAAAACCTTCTCGCGCGTCTTAAGTGTATGGGCCAGAATTCGGATAGGTACAATAACAGCTGATGACAAGCCTTCCGCTACCGATTGCCGCGTTTGTCGCCGGCCTCATTTCGTTTCTCTCTCCGTGCGTGCTGCCTCTGGTTCCGGGATACCTCTCGCTGATTTCCGGTGCTGGCCTCGAGGAACTCAAGGCGCCGCAGGCGCAGCTGATGCGGCGGGTGATGATCAACTCGGTCGGCTTCATCCTGGGATTCAGTGTTGTTTTTATCGTGCTCGGTGCCGCGGCAACCGAGGTCGGCCAGATGCTTGGGATGTACAAACATACTTTGGCCAGGGTGGCAGGCGTTGTCATCATTCTCTTCGGACTGCACCTGACTGGCATCTTCAAGATCAAAGCTCTATATACCGACGCTCGCCTGCATAGCGTAAAGGGCAGCAGTACTCCTTTCGGTGCGTTCGTGATTGGCTTCGCGTTTGCTTTCGGTTGGACTCCTTGCCTGGGTCCCATCCTCACCGCGATCCTCACGATTGCCGGCGAGCAAGATACGCTCGTAAAGGGAATTCTGCTGCTTGCTGTTTATTCGCTTGGGCTGGCGGTGCCGTTTCTGTTGACATCGCTTTTGATGGAGCGGTTCTTGAAGTTTTATAGCCGCTTCCGTTCCCACATGCATGCGCTGGAAGTAGCCTCAGGTGCGCTGTTGATCGGCCTGGGAATCTTGCTGGTACTTGGCCGGTTTACCATAATTTCTAACTGGCTTTCCTTCTTGAACCGCTTCGCGCTGTGATGTTTTGGTGAGACATTGGTTTAGGATCGTGATTGGAGAATTTCAGTGAAACGTAGTCCTCTGGTGCTCGTAGTCGTTGCATTTGTGGTGGCGCTGATGCTTTACGTGGGATACCACAAGGCGCGTCGTTCGGGTCCTTCGTCCCGTCTCGCGCAATCGAGCCCTGCTCCGGATTTCTCCCTGGAATCGCTCGATGGCAAGACCACGCGTCTTTCGGACTTTCGCGGCAAGGCGGTACTTCTGAACTTCTGGGCCACTTGGTGCGGCCCCTGCAAAATCGAGATGCCCTGGTTCGTTGACTTCCAAAAGCAATACGGCTCGCAAGGATTGCAGATTGTCGGCGTCGCCATGGACGATGCGAGCAAGGAAGACATCGGCAAATTCGCCAAAGAGATGGGCGTGAACTATCCCATTCTGATTGGGAAGGAGGCTGTCGGGGATGAATATGGCGGAATTCCCGGTCTTCCCGAAACCTTTCTGATCGCGCGCGACGGAAAAATCGTCGACAAAATTATTGGACTGAAGGGCAAGGCTGAAATCGAGGACGCAATCAAAGAGGCGCTCAATACCCGTCCTGCGGCCAGCCAGGCAGCGGCTTCAGACAATGCCCTCACTTCGCAGCCTCAGAAGTGACAATAGGAGCGGCGTGTCAGTCGGTCTATGATCCAGAAAGTTATTGGCACAGAACTTTTCGTTCCGCTTTGATTTTGACATGATCGACCAACAGACGAAGGCAAACAGTATCAGCACTCGCAGCGCAGCGTGGCGCACTCTGCTCTCGTTTGTGTTTCTATCGACTGCGAGCCTGTTGTCCGCTCAAACGCCCGGCAAGGCTCCAGCCCTGACGACCTCTGCGGTGCCACTGGTCACGGCTCAACGTACACGGCAAACGAGGGTGGAACTGAATTTCAGGGTTCCCGCGGGTTATCACGTAAATTCAAACACGCCCAAGTCAGAGTTCCTGATCCCGACCGCTCTGAAGATGGAAGTTCCGACCGACATTATCTTAGAAAAAATCGTCTATCCCCAGGGCGCCGACATGACATTCCCGTTCTCTCCGGAAGAGAAGCTTAGTGTCTACAGCGGAGATTTCACCATTTCGGTCGGCGTGCACCCTCTGCATTCGGTTGTACCGGGAAAATATGTAATGCACGGCGTGCTGCGTTATCAGGCCTGCGACAATGCGGCATGCTATCCCCCGAAAACGTTGCCAGTGAGTTTCGAAGTGAAGGTCGTGAAAGAACCGCCTGCGCATCACGCTAACCCTGCGCAGAGCCCGCACGTGCACGGATAGAGTTCGCGCTTCACACTCAGCACCTCGCACTCGGCTGATAACAGACCTGGGCAACGCACCGCTCCTGGTAAGATCCCGCACTCCACTCCAATCACGGTTTCTGATAGATTGAGCGCGTTTGCTCCTGCAAACGAGGTGATTCATGGCATGCCGTCCCGAAGTACTGAAGCGTGTTCCCCTTTTCGCTCTTCTCGACGACGATGAGACTGCCGTTCTGGCTGCGCAAGTGGAAGCCAGAACATTCGCTCCCCGGCAACGCATCTGGAAAATCGGCGATGCTGGCGGGCGAGCGTACGTGCTGGTCAGTGGCAGGGTCCGCGTAGCGACAGTTGATGAGGACAATCAGGAAGTTGTTGTTGACGAGCCGGTCACCGGCGAATTTTTCGGTTTTGCCTCAATGCTCGAGCAGACGCCTCACCAGACCAGCGCCACGGCGCTGGAGGAGTGCGAATGTGTCGAGGTGGATCGGGAGGATATTGCCATTCTGCTCGAGCGCAAGCCGCATGCAGGTATGGATATGCTGGCTGTGCTGGGCCGGCAATTTCACAGCGCCCAGCAACTGGTTCGACTGCGCGCCACCCGTAACGCCAATGTGATGATCGAAGAGAAGGAAACATTTGGAGAACGCGTTGCCGATTCGGTGGCGCGTTTTGGCGGCTCGTGGACTTTCATCATTACTTTTGGTTTCGTCCTCAGCATCTACGTCACGATCAATGCGATCTTGCGTAAATCAGCGTGGGACCCGTATCCGTTTATCCTGCTGAATCTATTTCTTTCCATGCTGGCGGCGGTTCAGGCGCCGGTTATCATGATGAGCCAGAACCGGCAGGATACTCGCGATCGCCTGCGCAGCGAACTGGACTACGACGTCAACCGCCGCGCCGCTTCCGACATCCAGGGCTTGGCGCGCAAGATCAACCTACTGGGAGAACAAATTGGAGATGTGGAAGACCTGCTGCGCCAAAAATCTCCCGAGGCTTCCCATTAGCATTGGAGCGAAGTTGACGATCAGCTTTTGCACTCTTACCATTGCCGCGGCATGAGGCGACTTTTCTTCTCGATACTGGTATCGATGACATTGTGCGCAATCGTATGGGCACAGTCGCCGCCAGTTTCTGTCGTAATCATTCATGATGTAACTGTGATTGATGCGACTGGTGCACCCGCGCAGCCGCATCGCACTGTCATTGTGCGCTCTGGGAAGATCGAGGAGATCGCCAGTTCAGCGATGGGTATGGCAGGAAAATTACCCGGCGTGCACGTCGATGGTAGTGGGAAGTTCTTGATCCCGGGCCTGTGGGATATGCACGTCCACTTAGTCTTCGGCACCTGGTTTCCGCACAGCAAAGAAATTGCCTTGCCACTCTTCATTGCCAACGGGATCACTGGTGTCCGCGACATGGGCGGAGAGCTGGACACGCTTCGGCAGTGGCGCAAGGAGATCGCTGCCGGAACATTAGTCGGCCCTCGGATGATTATTTCCGGGCCAATGCTCGATGGCCCACAGCCGCGCTTTCCCAGCTCGATTGCAATTTCCACACCGGAAGATGGGCGACGTGCTGTGGATGATCTACAGCGGCGCGGGGCGGATTTCATCAAGCTGCAATCGCTGATCCCGCGCGATGCGGTCTTCGCCATCGCCGACGAGGCGCGCAAACAGGGGATTCCTTTTGTCGGACACGTGCCCGATTCTGTCCGGGCGTCAGAAGCATCGAGTGCAGGCCAGAAGAGCTTTGAACACCTGATCGGAATTTTTGAAGGCAGCTCGCCGTTGGAAGATGAGTTTCTCAAGGGACCGAAGACCGAGACCAAGTTTCTCTCGACTTACGATCCCGAGCGCGCGTCCAAATTGTTTTCGCTTTTAGCGAAGAACCATACTTGGCAGTGTCCAACGCTGGTCTGGGAACGGGGCGGTAATCTGATCGACGAGACCGACTTCGCCCAGGATTCGCGGGCCAAGTACGTTCCAGCCTACTGGAAGGAAGTGACCTGGAAAAAATTCGCGGATCAAATCGTCCACGATTACAACGCTGATGACTTGGCCACGCGAAAGCACTTCGTGCAAAAAGAGCTGGAAGTCGTGAACGCCATGCACCACGCGGGAGTTCAGTTTCTCGCCGGAACGGACACGCCTCCTGGCGTATACATTTTTCCCGGCTTCAGCCTGCATGAAGAGTTGCAAAGATTCGTGGCGGCAGGCTTCACGCCGATGGAAGCCTTGCAAACCGCAACTCTTAATCCTGCACAATTTCTCGGAGTGAACGATCGACTGGGAACTGTGGAGAAAGGAAAACTGGCGGATCTCGTTCTTCTCGAAGCAAATCCGCTCGACGATATCCGGAACACGCAGAAAATTTCAGCGGTGATCGCAAACGGCCGCTATTTTTCACGAGCCGATTTAGACAAGATGCTGGCCGGAGTAGCGTTGATCGCGAGCGCGTCGAAGAAATGAAGTCTAAAATCTTTTTCCCAAACTGGGACCGTCGCTCGAAATATGTGCCAGGCAATCGTCCTGGGCCTTTGCTCTTGGCCGTAACCTACCGTAGGGCCCGTGGTGTAATTGGCAGCACGTTAGCCCGTCAAGCTATAAGGTGCGGGTTCGAATCCCGCCGGGTCCACGGCATTCCCTTTCTTTGGTAGGGAATTCTGACGAGGAGTTCGGGACGGGCGAACTCCTCAAAGTAATCTTGACTTCAAGTCTTTGGGTGCCGATACTATGTTCATAGCTTGACGGGCTAACGCCCCGAGTTGATTTCGCGCTCGGGGTTTTGTTTTTCTGAAGCATTTTCACTATCGTGTTCCGCCCTGCTTTTTCTCCACCTTCGCCCAAGTATCCTTCAGCGCCACCGTCCGGTTGAACACCGGCTTGTCCGGCCTCGAATCCGGATCGACGCAAAAATATCCCAACCGCTCAAACTGCCACCGTGTGCCAGCGGCCGCATTCGCCAGCGATGGCTCGACTTTGGCATGACTCAACACCTCGAGAGAGTTTGGGTTGAGGTTATCCAAAACATCCTTCCCCTCGTCAACCTTGCTGGGATCTTCCTTGCTAAACAGGTTCTCGTAAATCCGCACTTCGGCATCCACCGCATGACCAGCCGACACCCAGTGAATCGTGGACTTCACCTTGCGCCCGTCAGGAGAGTTCCCGCCACGCGATGCCGGATCGTAGGTGCAATGTACTTCCCCCACTTCACCTTTTTCATTTTTCACCACGCCCGTACAGGTGACAAAATATCCGTAACGCAGCCGGACCTCGCGTCCCGGTGAAAGGCGGAAGTATCCTTTCGGCGGATCTTCCCGAAAATCATCCTGCTCGATATATAGCACTCGCGAGAACGGCACTTTGCGAGTGCCCGCGCTCGGGTCTTCCGGATTGTTGACTGCGTCCATCTCTTCGACCTGACCCTCCGGATAGTTGTCGATGACAACCTTCAGCGGACGCAGCACCGCCATGACCCGCGGGCTACGCTTGTTCAGGTCTTCTCGGACGAAGTGTTCGAGCATGGCCAGCTCAATCGAACCGTTCGTCTTCGACACACCAATCGCCCCACAGAAATTTCGTATTGCCTCTGGCGTGTATCCCCGCCGGCGAATGCCGCCCAGCGTTGGCATCCGAGGATCGTCCCATCCGGTTACGCGGCCTTCCTGCACCAACTGGAGCAGCTTGCGCTTGCTCAGCAGAGTGTAAGTGAGATTCAGGCGGTCGAACTCTATCTGCCTCGACGGGAAGATGCCCAGCTGCTGGATGAACCAGTTGTAGAGCGGGCGATGGTCTTCAAACTCAAGGGTGCAAAGCGAATGCGTGACGCGCTCGATGGAATCCGACTGCCCGTGCGCGAAATCGTACATGGGATAGATGCACCATTTATTTCCGGTGCGGTGATGCTCGGCGTGCAGAATCCTATACATCACCGGATCGCGCATGTTTAAATTCGGCGAAGCCATGTCAATTTTCGCCCGCAGCACGCGCGAGCCATCGGGAAATTCTCCGGCGCGCATGCGCTCAAACAAATTCAGATTCTCTTCGGCGGAACGGTTTCGATAGGGGCTGTCCTTGCCGGGCTCGGTCAAGGTGCCGCGATGCTTGCGAATTTCCTCTGCCGTCAGGTCGTCGACGTAGGCCTTCCCATCCTTGATCAGTTTCACAGCCCACTCGTAGAGTTGATCGAAATAATCCGACGCGTAAAACAGCCCATCCCACTGGAACCCTAGCCAGTTCACATCGGCCTTGATCGACTCGACATACTCCGTTTCTTCTTTTTCCGGATTCGTGTCGTCGAAGCGAAGATTAGTATCTCCTCCGAACTCATCAGCCAGGCCAAAGTCGATGCAGATCGCCTTGGCATGCCCGATGTGCAGATGGCCGTTAGGCTCGGGAGGGAAGCGTGTCTGCACGCGGCCATTGTGCTTGTTGGTCTTCAGATCTTCGAGAATGATGTCGCGAATGAAGTTCGACGGAGCAGGCGAGGGCGCGGCAGCCACAGCTTTTTCTCCAGCTTCGGTAGGGGGATGAGGTGGATTCATTACCCTTTGATCTTACCGCAAGAAAACAGCAGAAGACGATGGACCAGCCATCAAACCCCTGCCGACACCACCTGCCCCGGCGCGGCTGCAACCATCTCCTGCTCCAGTTGCCGCCGGTAGCGTACGTGCCGCCAGCGCGTGGCCTCTACCAGCGGCTTCCATACCGGATTCACCAGGTCGTGCTTGATCAGCAAATGCCAGAAGCGATTGGAGCGTTTGTACAGATACGACATGGCGAGATAGAGAGGGACGGCCTGCCAGTCCTGCGGCCGGCGGCGCCAGATGGATAGATGCGAGAAGAGTCGCTGGTAGATCCAGGCGTAGCCGTGCTCGAGCTCCTCAGGACTCATATGCCTGGGCTGAAAGACTGCATGGGCTGTGTCGTAGAGATTCCAGTCGCGATGCAGAAGGCGTCCTTCGGCCTCCATCTGCCGAAATAACGGCGTCGCCGGATAGGGCGTGAGAATGTGAAACGTGGCGCACTCCAGCCGGTTCTCCTCAATCCATCCGGCGGTGCGTGCGAATACGTCCTTGCGGTCGTGATCAAAGCCCAGGACGAACGACCCATTCACCTGGATGCCGTGGTCGTGCAAAATCTGCACGCGCCGCGAGTAGTCGGAAGTCTTGGGCGTCTTCTTATGCGCTGCTGCGAGATTGTCGTCCGAAAGGGATTCAAACCCGACGAACACCCCGGTGCATCCCGCCAGCGCCATGTGGCGGATCAAGCTCGGATCGTCCGTGATATCGATTGTGACGGCAGCGCTCCAGATTTTATTCAGCGGCTGTAGCGCGCTGCACAGTGCGTGAAGGTAGTCGCGGCGCGAGCCGAGATTATTGTCGATGAAAACCGCATAGGGCTGGGCATCCGCCTTGAACTCGTCAACTACCTGCTGCGGATAACGCATGCGATACGGCATACGCAGGCCGTCAGTTGCAAGAAAGCAGAATCCGCAGCGATTGTGGCAGCCTCGGGTAGCGATCAGACTGGTCGTCGTCAGGAATCCGTGGCGAGGAAGAATTGAACGCATCGGCGGAGGATCGTCGCGGTAGTCGTTTTCATAGGTGGCCGCATAGCGCGGCTGCAAAGCATTATTCTCGACATCCTTCAAGATCTTGGGCCATAGCTGAACGCCATCTCCCAGGGCCAGGGCGTCGGCATGCGGCGAGCACTCATCAGGGCAGGAAAGAACGTGTAATCCTCCCAGGATTACTTTGGACCCGCGGTCGCGGTACCAGTCCGCAAGCTCGTAAGCTCGCCGGGCAAAAGTCAGGTGCACCGTGATGCCCACCACCTGCGGCAGGGGATTAAAGGGCGGTCGTCCATCGAGCAGGTTCTCGTCAAAATACTCAACCCGCCAATGCGCAGGCGTGGTCGCGGCAAAGCTGGTCAGGGCCAGGGTAGGCGTAAGCACATGTTTGCCAAAACTGGCATTTGCGTCTTTTGGATAAAACGGATTGATCAGCAACGCGTAGTGGGGCTCAATACAGCCGGCGGCCGCGGTCGCATTAAGCAGCGGCGCAGTTGTCATTTCAGAAGGCATCCAGCGCTTCTTGATGGGACGCAGGAATGGCTCATGACACTCGATCATGCGCCGTACTTTATATCGCAAAGTACTTCATGTCAACGGCATTTCGCCGAAGATGTTTCCGGAACGTACTACCCCACGCCACTATCAGCTCATCGTGAGCACGACTCGGAACCTTGCCCGGCCACTGATCATCTGGTCGTAAGCCTCCGCGGCCTTCTCCAGTGGATAGCGCTCGATCATGGGACGGACACCGCTGAGAGCGCTGAACCGCAGCGTGTCCTCGGAGTCTTTAGCCGTTCCCGAGGGCCAACCCTGAATGGCCTTGCGTCCGCCGATCAACTGCAGCGGAGTTACCGTCAGAGATTCCACGCCGGCGCCCACGACCAGGAGCTTTCCATTGCCCGCGAGTCCGTCGACCAGGGCCGAGATAGATTTGGAATCTGGAGCAGTCGCCAGAATCAAACGCGCTCCTCCAAGTTTCTGCAACGCTTCGGCCGGCGCACCAGCGTTCGTATCCACGTATTCGTGAGCGCCCAGCTTCTGGGCCAGAGCCTGTTTGTCTTTCCCGCGACCGATGGCGACGGTACGGAAACCCATCTGACGAGCGTATTGAATACCGAGGTGCCCCAGGCCGCCGATTCCTTGCACCGCAACCAGATCTCCGGCGAGCGCTCCCGCATGGCGCAGGGAATTGTAAACAGTGATTCCGGCGCAGAGAAGCGGCGCGGCCTCGGCAACAGGCAAGTCATCCGGGATCAACGCCACCGCTTCCGCCGGCGCCACCATGTATTCCGCGTAGCCCCCATCAAAAGTGATGCCGGTAATTTTTCCGAACTGGCACAGCATGAAGTCGCCGCGGCGGCAAGGGTCGCACTGAAAGCAGTGTCCGCCATGCCATCCCACTCCCACGCGTTGACCAGGCTTCCAGAGGGTCACGTCGGCGCCAACGGCATCGACGAGACCGGCAATTTCGTGTCCCGGCACGCGCGGATACTGAATTCCCGGCCAGTGTCCTTCTTTCACAAGCACGTCGCTGTGGCACAGACCGCAGGCTTCCACCTTGATGCGCACCTGACCGCGGCCCGGCTGCGGAATGGGGCGCTCGACAATTTCAAGATTTCCTCCCGGCTTGCTGACTTGTACAGCTTTCATAGGAATTCCTTTCGTGCGGCTTCTTCGAAGTATGAGATATTGCAGAGGCTTTCGGGTTTTCTGAAACCGAGCCTGACTGAGTAGATAGAGGTCTATGCCGTGGGGATGCAACAAATCCGCGGAAATTGATCCGGTTGCAACTTACGCGATCTTTTGTAGCGCTTGCTCAATTCGCTTGAGAGTGGTTTCCCGCCCCAGCACTTCCAACGTTTCAAACAGCGGCGGAGCATTCTTGCGCCCGCATACCGCGACGCGAATAGGCTGGAACATCTGTCCCGCCTTTACACCAAGTTCTTGCGCGGCGGCGCGGAGAGCCTGATCCAACGGATCATGTTTGAATTCGACATTGGCCAGGACTTCGCGACCTTTCTCCAGAACTCTGCGCGCCATCGCAGCATCTCCCTTTTGCGGGATGAGCTCGGCCGGATCGTAGGGCGGCAATTGATCCACGAAGAAGAAGTCGGCGGCGGTCAGGACGTCACGCAGCAGCTTGATCCGCTCGCGGATCAACGGCGTGATTCGCAGCATTTTATCCTCGGTAACCTGAAACCCAGCCGCGTGGACAATGGGAAGCAGGCGGGCGCTCAACTCCTCCACCGGCAGGGCGCGAATGTGCTCAGCGTTGAGCCAGAGAGCCTTCGGGTCAAACGTGTCCTCGGGGGCGGCAAAACCAAGGGCAGCGAAATCAGATTCCCTCACTTCGCTCGGGATCGCAACGTTGGGGGGAGTGGCTTCGGCAGCGACCGTTGATTCCTTGAAGTTCACTACGGCGTTCGAGCGGTTGATGCCTTCGAGCGAGAAGGCCTCCGTGAGCTCTTGCACGGACATATTCTCGCGATCGTTTTTAGGCGACCAACCCAGCAGGCAGAGAAAATTGATGAAAGCTTCGGAAAGAAATCCAGCATCACGATAGGTTGTGACACTGACCACCGGCCCATGTCTCCGCTTGGAAAGTTTTGTGCCGTCGGGCGCAACCAGCAGCGGCAGATGGGCAAATTGCGGCGGCCTGCTTCCGGCAGCCTCAAAGATGAGCACATGCTTGAAAGTATTCGATAGATGATCTTGTCCCCGGATGATGTGCGAAATGCGCAGATCGGCGTCGTCTGCGCACGAGGCCAGATGATAGGTCGGCATGCCATCCGAGCGAAGCAGCGCAAAGTCTTCGATGTCGGCAGCAAGCTTTGCCTGTTCGCCGTAAACTGCGTCCGTAAAACGAACCGCCTGGTCGCCCTCATGCGGCACACGGAAACGCAACGCGAAGGGCTCACCGGCGGCAGCGCGCCGGTCACTCTCAGCAGGCGAAATTTCGCGGGCCCCGGGATTAAATAGCCATGTACCTTGCGCCCCGGATTTTTCTGCTTCGCCGGTGTGCGCCGGTGTGAAGTCTCGATAGGCGAGGCCTTTCTCAAAGATCGCCCATGCCGTTTTGCGGTGTAAGTCAATGCGTTCGGATTGTTTGTACTCCTCGTCCCAGCCCAGGTTCAGCCACTTCAATCCCTCAAAAATAGAATCGACCGAGGCTTGTGTGTTGCGCCCGACGTCGGTGTCATCGAGCCGCAGAATCATGGTGCCTTTATTGTGGCGGGCGTAGAGCCAGTTGAAAATGAAAGTCCGAGCACTGCCGACGTGGAGAAAGCCCGTAGGAGATGGGGCGAACCGCACACGAGGTGCCATCGTGGGAGCGAAGGATTCAAGCATAAGTGGCGAAAGTTTGATGGTATGGGCGAAGGAAAAGTATCGTCAAGGCAGACCGGAGGGGCGATTTCCGATTAATCCGCCGATTTTAGGCCTTCCAACACCCGGCCACTGTACTTAAATTCTATTGTGCGCATGCCCCTAGCTGTGAAAACATTAGTGATTAGTGAGCCACACAAAAATTTGTCCTATCTCCGCGAGAAGGTTAACTAACTCCCATGAATAGCGTTGTGATCAGCATGGTGGTAATTCCGGGAGTGGTTTCGCTTTTGTTGTTCCTGGTTTTCACTTACCTCTACGAGCAGAGCCGGCAGGCATATTTCCGTGCCTGGCAGTTGGCTTGGGCCGCCTACTCGCTGCACTACGTTCTCGACGCGCTTTCCTATTATCGAGCCCCCTCACCGCTCATATATTTCGCCAGTTCGTTGTTTCTGGTGGCAATGGCTTTGAGCATCTTTGTGTCGACGCGCCTGATGCGGGGACCTTCCCATTTTCTCTGGTATGACGCTGGCCTGGCCGCCGCCGGAGTTGCCCTGGCATGGATCAATGTGCAGGCGCACATGGTCGCGGGGTCATTCCAGGCAGCAGCGCAGCCTGCCATTGCCCTCGATCTCGGAATTGCCGGCGTTCTCCTGTATTGCTCTGCGGTTTATTACATCAACGGCCACCGTCGCGGATTGCTCGCGTTCAAAGTGCTCGCCTTTGCGCTGGCGTTGTGGGCGGTACTGATGGGAGCGGGACAATTTCGCAATCCCTGGGGGGCGAGGTTTGGCAGCGCGGCCAACTATCTGGGTCCGGTACCCCAGATGCTGTTAGGCATCGCCATGGTGATGGTCCTGTTCGAAAACGAGCGCAATGCCGTTCAGGAGAATACACTCGCGCTCTCGACCCTCGGAGCGGATCCCCGCCGTTTGCTCTCAGCCGACGACCTGCTGCCGAGCATGCAGGCGGCGCTCGACCGGCTGGCGGGAGCACTGTCTGCGCGTCGCGCGATTATCTACATCTCGGAGCGCTGGCGCGGCTTGTTGCCCTCGGTGCAGCGCGGGTTTTCTCCGGAATTCATGGATGTTTTGACCAACGCTGGCGCGGGAGAATACATCTGCGAGCTCGCTTACCGGCAAGGCGGCCTGTTCACCGTGCACGATCTGGCCCACATGACTGAGCCGCTCCCCGCCGGGTCAACGGGCACATTTGCCGACCTCAAGAAGGCACTTACTGAAGCTGATATCCGTAATCTGACCGCCGTAAGCTTGCAGACCCGCGAGCATGCTTTCGGCGTGATTTTATTTCCTCATGCCGAACGCAAGGCTTTCGGCACATCAGGTCCGCGCCTGATGGTCGGACTGGCACTTCAACTAGGCCTCACGCTGGATAACTATCTCATCGCCCACGACGCTCACCGGCGCACACAAGAGTACGAATTGCTCACTCAGATCGGACAGGCGATCAGTTCGCGCTTGGATCAGGACGAGGTGCTGCGCACCATCCACACCGAGTTGGGGCAGATTTTCAATACCAGCAACTTCTACATCGCGTTTCAAGAGGGAGATCAGATCCGTTTCGAACTGGAAGTCGAGAATGATCGCGTTCTACCCAAGCGTTCGCGCAAACATGAAAATGCTTTTACCGAGTACGTGATCCGCACCGGTCAGCCACTGCTGATACGCTCCGACCTGGAAAAAACTCGATCCCGTTTGGGCGTCGATTATCGTCCGGAACATCCCGCGAAGTGTCTTTGTGCGGCCCCCATTCTATTGGGCAAGAAGCCGGCAGGCGTCATGGTGGCCATGAATACGGAGCGGGAATTCGTTTACGAACAACGCGATCTGGACGTTCTCGTGACTGCCGCCGGCCAGGTAGCGGTGGCGGTAGAGAATGCGCGTCTATTCGCGGATGAACAACGGCGCTCGCGGCAACTCGCATTCCTCAACAATATTTCGCGCACCGCCATTTCGAGCGACGACCCTGTACACATGCTGGGACAGATCGTCGGAGAAATTCAAAAGAATTTCAGTTTTGATCATATCGGCATCGGCCTGCTTGATTATGGAACCAAGGAGATTGAAATCAAAGCGGAGGCTGGCGCGACGGCGCATGCCATGGGCAAACGCATTCCGCTGGGAGTAGGAATTCTGGGACGCGTGGCGCGTACCGGTGAACGGGCGCTGGTGCAGAACGGGCTCGAAGGCCAGATGGGCGCGATCTTGGCGGAGTCGCGATCGGTGTTGTGCATTCCGATTACCTACGGCGAGACACTGCTGGGCGCGCTTAATATCGAAAGCCGGAACGAGAGTGCCTTTTCCCCGCAGGATGTTCTCATCCTCAACACCCTCGCCGATTTGCTGGCTACGGCACTTCATAACGCTTTCGTATTTCAGAAGCTGCAACAGCAGTCCATTACCGACGGTCTGACCGGAATAAAGACACGCCGCTTTTTCTGGGAAGCGCTCTCCGCCGAATGGAAGCGCGCGTCGCGCTCGGGACGCCCCTTCTCAGTAGTGCTCATTGATCTGGATAAGTTCAAGGAAGTAAACGACACCATGGGCCATTTTGAAGGTGACTTGGTACTGGCGCGGGTAGGACGACTGCTGGAACAAAAGTCACGGCAATCGAACGTGGTGGCGCGTTACGGCGGCGACGAGTTCATTATCCTCATGCCCGAAACCGGGGCGGACCAGGCACAAGTGCTGGCCGAGCGCTTGCGGCAATGGATCAGCGGCGACCCGATGTTGAGCGAACACCACATTAGCGGCAGCTTTGGCGTGGCCAGTTTCCCGACCCACGGTTTTTCCATCGAAGACATCATCCGCGTCGCCGACGCGGGCATGTACGTCTCCAAACGTTCTGGAGGCAATCGAGTGTCGGCGGCCGAAGAGTTTGCCGAGGGCGAGGAATTTGCCACGCAGCGGCAACAGATTTCCGCCTACATCGAGGGCTTTCTGCAACGCGAACACAATGGGCCGGAGCATCTCGAAGAACTATCCTCGATGCTGGTGAAATTTTGCGGTGGAGAAGAAGACTGCAACGTGCCGCTGCTGAAGGAATCCATTGAAGTTCTCAGCCGCGCCGCCGAATCTCGGGAGCTGCGAACTTCCGGGCACGGCGACCTGGTCGCTCGCTACACCGAGATTGTCGCGCGCGCGCTCCATCTGCCTCCGGAGGAAACCGCCGGTCTGGTATATGCCGCGCGCATCCACGATGTTGGCAAAATTTTCGTGCCGGAACGCATTCTGAACAAACCCGGGCCGCTCACCGACGACGAGTTCTTCCTCGTAAGGATGCATGCGCGCGTTGGAGCTGAGATCGCCGGCATCCTGCCCCATAGCGCCATGATGCGCCAGGCGATCGAGCATCATCACGAGCGCTTCGATGGGACCGGCTATCCCGATGGAGCTAAAGGTGAGCAGATTCCCTTGTGGGCACGCATTGTTGCATTGGCGGATGCCTACGCGAACATGGTGACGGAGCAATCGATCGCCGCCGCCCGCACTCCCGAACAGGCGCTGGACGAACTCGCAAAGATGAGTGGCACTGGCTTTGATGGCATGCTGGTGCGCTTGCTGCTGCGCGAATTGAAGTCAGAGAGAGCTTCATCGTCGAGCCTGGGAATTTAGCCCGGTCCGCCTGCACGTTCCCGTCCGCTTGAAACTTGATGCGCAAATCATGAGACTGTCTGCATGTCCATTCCCCTCTCTCTATCTGGCAAAGTTGCGTTAATCACCGGAGGCTCGCGCGGCATCGGCGCAGCCACGGTGCGACTGTTCACCGCGGCAGGCGCCAAGGTCGTGTTCACGTACAACAAGGCGAGATCGCAAGCGGAAGCCCTGGCAAAAGAATGTGGCGAGGCGAATTGCCGCCCGATAGCCGCCAGCCTGACTAGCGCTGACTCTGCTCAAAAGGTGATTGCAGAGTCCGTCAAACAATTCGGACGCCTCGATATTCTCGTCGCCAATCATGGCGTTTGGCCGGTTGAAGACGTAGCTATTGAAAACATGACAAATGACCAATGGCGCTCCACTCTCTCGATTAACCTGGACGCCGTTTTTGGTCTGGTCAAGCACACGGTTGCGCAAATGAAGTCGCAGCCGCGAGCGGGTTCCGCCAGCGGCCACATCGTTCTCATCAGTTCCACCAGTGGACAGCGCGGTGAGGCGTTTCATTGCGACTATTCGGCAAGCAAGGGCGCATTGATCAGTATGGTCAAGGGGCTTTCCACGGAGTTGGCTTCCGCGGGCATCTACGTAAACTCGGTTGCGCCCGGTTGGGTAGATACGGATATGTCAAGAGAGGCCCTGGATGACCCCAAAAGCGGGGAAGAAATTCGGCGCACGATTCCACTCGGACGCGTAGGTAAGCCCGAGGAAATCGCAGGGCCTGTGCTCTTCTTATGCACTGGCTACGCTAGCTTCATCACCGGGGAGATTTTCAACGTAAATGGCGGAGCCGTCCTGACAGGCTAGCCGAGAACCGAAAATTCCAGGCAAAGCAACCCTCCGCTGATTTTTCCTGCATCCAAGAGAGTGCTGCAATACTTTCGCCCCGTGTCGGGCGGGGCGCTCGTGGCCCCCCCACATGTCAAAGCGAAGAACTGGCGGACGGAAGTGTCCGCTCCGCACGATAAGGCGCAAGCAGCTACAATTTCCTGTTCAGGCATCACACGGATTCAAGCATCATAACGACCGGCTGAATGAAATATTTGATCCTAATACCTATGCTGGTCGCTCCACTGCTGGTGCCTGGCCGGAAGCTATCCTTTGCAGTCGAAGCTGCTGCGCAGGCTGCTTCACAATCTACCGTAAGCAGTCCCGTGATCTCAGCCGATCAGGAGAACTCCCGCAAAGCCCGCACATTGCTGGACCAGGCGATCCAGGGCTTGGGTGGCGAAGCCTTCCTGAACATTCGCGATAAACAAGAAGAGGGACGCACCTACAGCTTTCATCACGGCCAGCCCACAAGCAACGGAGTGCTTTTCTGGCGCTTCGTTGAGCTTCCCAACAAGGAACGAATTGAGATCACCAAGCAGCGGGACATTGCCTACATTTATGCCGGCGACAAAGGTTACGAAGTTACGTTCAAGGGCCCGCATCCCGTGGAGCCGAAGGATCTAGAAGACTACCTGCGCCGTCGGCGATTCTCTCTAGACACTCTTCTTCGCGAATGGAGCCACGATCCCGGTGTCGCCCTGTTCTACGACGGCAATGCGTTGGCTGGCAACCTGCCGGCACAACAGATCACAATGATCAATCCCAAAAATGAGGCGGTCAGTCTTTATTTCGACATTGAAACTCATTTGCCTATTAAGAAGAGCTACACCTGGCGCGATCCCATCGACAAAGAACGCAATGTGGAAGAAGAAATCTACGACAATTATCGTCTGGTCCAGGGCGTGATGACAGCCTATGGCTTCACCCGCTATTTCAACGGAGATATGCAAAGTCAGCGCTTCGTGAACTCCGCTCGTTACAATCAAGGGCTCGACGACGCAATGTTTGATCCCAATTCCCACTACGATCCCAACAAACCTTCCAAGAAGCATTAACTCGTAGCACACATCGGGCTTGTTTCCCCAAAACCCTGGTTTTTACCAAGTGGATTCCCCGACTTATTCCGCCACGCAATGTGGCTTTTTTACCACAGTCGGAGTTTGGTAGATAGCTGTAATCTACTCATTCATCAATACATAGATAAGCCCAATTGACTCAGGAGCAGACATTTCGCTCGGCGGTAGAATGCAGCGGTATCGGTCTGCATAGCGGCGCGCCCGTAAGCGTACGTATCTTGCCGGCGTCTCCCGGAACTGGCATCGTCTTTCGCAGAACGGATCTGGACAATTTTGAAATAGAGGCCGTCAGCCGCAACGTGGCGCGTGTGAGCTACGCCACCAGCCTGATGAAAAAGGGCGTCCTGATCTCAACCACCGAGCACTTGCTGTCGTCCTTTATCGGCCTTGGTATCGACAACGCCATCGTAGAGCTGGACAACCTGGAGCTCCCTATTCTGGACGGCAGTGCGCTACCGTTCGTAGAGTTGATTCAGAAGGCCGGCATCCGCAAACAGCGCCGCCCGCGCAAGTACCTGAAGATTCTGCGAGAAGTAGAAATGCGTGAGGGCAACAAATTCATCTCGGTTTATCCCGCAGAAAGTTATTCCGTCTCTTACTCGATCAATTTTCCTCATCCGCTTATCGGGAAAGAAACCTTCCAGGTCGAACTTTCCAACGGCAGTTATCTGCGGAATATCGCCGGCGCCCGCACCTTCGGCTCGCGCGAAGATGAAAAAGCAATGCGCAATATGGGATTGATCCGGGGCGCGTCCAGGGACAACTGCATCGTGCTGACCCGCGACGGCATTGAAAATGGCCCGCTGCGTTTCCCCGACGAGTTCGTGCGTCACAAGGTTCTAGACTTGGTCGGCGACCTCGCCCTGCTGGGTAAACCAATCCTGGGCAGGATCGTGGCAGATCGCGCCGGTCACGCCATGCATACGGCGCTGGTTTCGCGCATTCTTCGTGACAAGACTCTATGGGAGGAAGTAACGCTGCCCGAAGATGACAAACAGGGCGCCCGCCCTTACGAGGTTCAAGCTGCTGCCGGCTCGTCGCTGTAAGCCGATCATTCGAGGTTCTGCGTCGCCAGACTAATCAGCCGGTTCGCACGGAAGTTCGCCAGCCTCGACACCGACCTCAGACTGTTCCTTAACCAGCCGTTGTAGCTCCGCGCGAGTCTGGCTGATCAGCGCCGCGGCGAACTGCCGGGCAGACCGCTGGCGTTCGGCCGATAGATCTTTCACTCGCATGTTCAGCATTGGAATGTCATCTTCGAACCGGCGCAAGGTTTTTTCTACTTTTGTGATGCGATAAGCATTGGGAATCATGGCGAGGTTCTCCAGTGTGATCTAACCAGAGTGCCATGTGCGAATGGCCGCGCAAGTTACAAAGTTGATACCTGGCGGATCTGCCGTAGGAGAGACAGGACTATTGAACGACGGAGCCCGAGCCCGCCTGTTCCTTGGGAGCGGAAGCTTGCTTCGGTGTTTTCTCGTTGAGCCATTTTTCGAGAACTTCTTGCGAGCTTGCGTCCACGTTGCGAAAGCGTAATCCAACGCGTCCTTTGAGGTCGGCCCACGCTACCTCGGTTTCTATGTCGATTGAATGCGTGGTGTCCGGCAAGGTAAATTGCAAACGAGGAGTGGCATTCTTAGGCAGCGCCTGGTGCAACAGCAGAGCGATGCCTCCTTCGCTAATATCTGTACTGGTGGCTTTGATTTCTTTCTCGCCGGCGACTACCCTGACCAGCATCTTTACCGGCTGCCGATGATAGCGGCGCCGTTCCCGTACCATGAAATTCAGCGCAGCATTGAAGCAGCGTGAAGCATTCAAAGGAGTGATGGGCTTTTGCAAAACAAAGTTTACGCCCATAGCAAAGGCTTCCTGTGTGGTGGTCTTCTTGCCGTTGAGAACAGCAAAAGCTACGGAATTCTTATTGCTGGGCGTGTTGCGGAGCCCCTGCAGCACTTCGAGACCGCCTCGCAAATCGTCGCAATCCACGATCACAGCATCAAACTTCTCGGCGATAAGAATCTCCGTGGCCTTTTTCGCTTCCTGGCAAATTTCGACCTCAATCGACAATTTTTCCAGGGTGGGACGCAGTACGCGCATCACTTCGGCATCCCGGCTCAAAAGAAGAGATTCCAACGTCATGTGGCAATTCTAGCGCGTAGCAGCGTATGTCCAAAAGTGACTAAGGTGTAGGGTTATTCGGCACATAGAGGGACTTATCGCTAAAAGTACTAGAGCCCGACTAGGTGAAAATAGTCGAGACTGTTATTCGAATACGAGGCATATGCCGCTAGAGAGTTTCACCGGAAATCGGCGAGGAAATCCTGACCCTGGCCCATCTGGCATGCGCAAGACGGTTTATCTGTCCCTCGGATCGAACGTCGGCGACCGCGCAGCGCAACTTTTCGCCGCCCAGATTCGGCTGAAGGCAATCGGCACAGTGAGCGCGGTTTCCTCTTTTTACGAGACCGAGCCCGTCGAATTCACCAGTCAGCCATGGTTTCTCAATTGCGCGGTTGCGATGGAAACCAACAATACACCGCAACAACTGATGGCGACCCTTCTGCGCGTCGAAGAGGAAATGGGTCGGAGGCGTGTACAGAAAAAGGGTCCGCGAACTATTGATATCGATATTCTGCTGTTCGGCGACACAATCGTTGACTCCGCCGATCTCACAATTCCACATCCGGCCATGCAGACGCGCCGTTTCGTTCTCGAACCGCTGGCAGAAATTGCGCCGCAGGCCTTCCATCCGGTTTTCAAGAAGACAATTCGCGAACTGCTCGATGCGCTACCGGTAGGCCAGATCGTTCGAAAGCTAAAAACAACTGAGCCACGGAGTTGACGGATCAACGCGCATCAAGCAACAGAAATACAAACGAACGCAGGACAAAAACCTGCTCTGATGATTGATTTTCTTCCGTCTTTATCCGTGAAAATCCGTGGCCCGGTTTTCGCTTCACGGCATAATGATCCGGCTCCCCACATCTTGCTGCGTGACTACGGCCGATTGCTTTTTGGGAAATTGCGCAAAAAGAAAATCGATGAAGGCCCGCGATTTGGGCCGGCCAGAGGTGCGGCCATGGCCCAATCGCACCAGAAATACGAAAGACTTGAGTACATCGGAGTCCCGCAGGGTCGAGTATCCTAACTGTTGTTGCTCAGCCGCGCGATACTGCTTCAACATCTCTTCCACCTGGGCGGCAACGGCTTGCTGCGCTATGCTCGCCAGCGTTTGATCGTAGTGCAGTCCTGAGTTCACCAGCCGCTCATACCTTGTACACATTGCAGAGAGCGCCGCGATCAGATCGCGGTCATTCAAGCTTCGGTCGGCATGTGCCGCCTGGGCGAGCGCATAACTAAGTCCCATCAGCAGGTGCTCATGTTCGTAAGTAAATTGATCCGAAACCTCGACCTGTAGAAACAACGAGGCTCGGTCGAATTGCTCGGCGGGACGCGGCTTCTCATGTTCCCGCGCCTGCTGCAAATATGGACAGTCGCTCGGGCAGTCCAGCGTCACCTCCCGCTGCTCGCCGCAACATTGGGGACAAATGCGGCCGTGCACCGCGGGACAAAAACGCTTTTCCTTGCGAACCTGGCAGATCGGGCAACTCAAAATTAGATTTCTCCTCCTCGCTATTATGGCATCCGCAAGAACGAGACAAGGCTTCGGCGCCGTACTGGAATTTTGTCGCCGCGACGAATGCGGGCGTGCATCGCGACTTGTAACTCTTCTGATTCCCCTCATATTTGGGCCATTTTGGAACCCTTGGGAGTAAATAACGTGTAAAAATGCCACTTTTTGAGTGCTATCTGCCTGGAACCCGCGTAAAATAAGGGTGTTTTCCACAGGGCGTTGATATAAGATCAGGCGCACTGCAACTAAATTCCAATCATTTCCCAGGAGGAAACATGGCATCAGGTTTGACCAAGACCCAACTCGTCCGCTATCTGGCGGAGAAAACTGAACTTCCCAACAAGACTGTCGCAGGCTTTCTCGAGCAGTTGGCCGACGTCGCTGTAAAGGAAACCAAGAAGAATGGTGTATTCGTTGTGCCCGGCTTGGGCCGTTTAGTGAAGGCGCACCGTAAAGCGCGCGTTGGCCGCAATCCGCAGACCGGCGAGCCCATCCAGATCAAGGCGAAGACCGTGGTGAAGTTCCGCGTAGCCAAGGCTGCCAAGGACGCGATCGCTCCCAAGAAACCGTAGCGCTTGCGCAAAAACTGATTCGGAAGGCCGGCTTAGGCCGGCCTTTGATTTTTCTGCTAGCCTCTATTTCTCCCGACTATGCTGAACTGGATCGTGATTGGAATCGGCGATATTGCCGCACGCCGCGTTATCCCTGCGATTCAAGCCGAGCCCAGAAGCCGCCTCTATGGCTTAGTCACTCGCGACCCGAAAAAGGCTGCGCCTTACGATGCGCGCGTCTGGACTTCTCTGGATCAGGCTCTTTCCGATCCGGAGGTTGGGGCAGTTTATGTTGCGACTCCCGTCTTTCTGCACGCGCCGCAAACGATCCAATCTCTCCAGGCGGGCAAGCATGTCTTATGCGAGAAACCGATGGCGATGAACGAGGCTGAGGCGCGGTCAATGATGCAGGCAGCCGAAAAAAGTGGACGCACTCTCGGCGTGGCTTACTATCGGAGAGCTTATCCCAAAGTTCAGCGCGCGAAAGAACTCCTCGACGCTGGAATTATTGGTAAACCAGTTCTCGCGGAACTCACTAGCCATACATGGTTTGACGAAAAGGAAAGTGGTCGCAGCTGGCTGGTCGATCCGGCCAAAGCCGGAGGCGGCCCGCTCTACGACATCGCTTCGCATCGAATTGATGTGCTGAACTTTCTCTTCGGTCAACCGATGCGAGCGAGCGCCCACTTGTCTAATGCGGTGCATCGCTACGCCGTGGAAGATAATGCAACAGTAATGATTGAATATGCCGGCAGCGTGCGGGGTATCGTCGACGTTCGCTGGCACTCGAAAGTAAAGCGGGACGAATGCCGCATCCGAGGCACCGAAGGCGAAATGGACCTGAGTCCGCTGAACGGCCCCGTTTTGATCTATCCCAACGGCCAAGAGAATTTACCGCCTCACGCCAACCTGCACTATCCGATAATCGAAAACTTCGTAGATGCTGTGCTCGGCAACCTGCCCCTGCTGGTGAGCGCAGCCTCATCCTTCTGGACCGACTGGGTCATCGAGCGGGCCCGGAAAAGCGGCAGTGAATGATTCCTCCCCTTTCAGCGTTCCCCGCGGCCGTTCTCAGCGTACTCCGCGCTTAAAGCTTCCAATGGGCAGGCCAACCCTCATTTCCCGTAATCATTCCTAATCACTTCTCCGCCCTTCATGACAAATGTTACGCGCTCCAGCGTGGTCACATCGTTGAGCGGATCGCCATCTACTGCAACGATGTCCGCCCACGTCCCGGGATCCAGCCTCCCGACTTTGCCCGTCCAACCCAGCAAATCTGCCGCGTTCACCGTAGCCGCCTGAATTGCCTGCAACGGCGACAGTCCCAGCTTCACCATCACAGCAAACTCATGCGCATTCAACCCATGAGGATAAACTGCCGCGTCAGTGCCGAATGCCACCTTCACTCCGCTGGCGAAAGCGTGTGCGATGTTCTTGCGCGCCGCAGGCATTACGGCCTTCGCTTTGGCCAGAAGAAAATCAGGTACGTGATTTCTTTCGGCATTTTCCAGAAACCAATCCCCAAGATAAAGGGTGGGGACGAGATAAGTGCCGTTCCTCTTCATCTCGGCAATTCCCGCGTCGTCAATATAGGAGCCGTGCTCGATGGAATCGACTCCTGCCTGCGACGCCCAAAGAATGCCCTGGGCTCCGTGTGCATGGGCCGCAACCTTGCGTCCGAGACGATGAGCATCAGCAACGATGGCCTTCATCTCTTCTAGCGTGAACTGTGAAGCCTGCGGGTCGTCGCCTTTCGAGAGCACACCGCCGGTCGCGCAAACCTTGATCAGGTCCGAACCATATTTAATATTTTCCCGGACTTTGTGCTGGACCGCCGCAATGCCGTCGGCCACACCATCTCCCGTGGCGTGATATTCAAAGGGCAGCAGATTATTGTCGCAGTGTCCGCCGGTGATGCTTAGTGCCGGCCCACTCACGAGCATTCTCGGCCCGGGCACGTCGCCGGCGTTAATTGCATCTCGCAAGGCCACATCGCTATAGCCGGAGGCGCCGACGTTCCGCACAGTGGTGAAACCGGCCTCCAGGGTGAGGCGCGCATTCTTGGCGCCAGTGAGCGTTTCGCGCGCCACCGAAATCCCGAGCTGTTCATATCCAAATTTGGGGTCGCTGGTGAGATGCGTGTGAGTATCGATCAATCCGGGCAGGATGGTGGCATTCAGCAGATCGATACGAACAGCATTTGCCGGAGCCTTGTTTTCCGCAAAGGCTCCCACGCTTGCTATCTTTCCGTCTTCGATGATGAGGGCTTGATCGGCAAGCAACTTGCCGGTCTTCACGTCGAGCACGTGCCCGGCATGGATGATGACGCTCTTGGAACTCTGCTGTGCAATTCCTTGTCCCGCCAGGGCGAACAGTGCAACCACAGCCATAACCGAGAACTCGAATCTCTTCATGAATCACTTCCATTCTTTCTGCGATTGAATTGTCCCGTACACTTGAAAGCCAGAAATGCGTTATTTTCGCCGCCCGTCAAGTCCCCACACTTTCCCGGCATCTGCAGAATAAAAAATGATGAGAAGTAGCAACAGCGGCAGAGTATCCAGCCTCGCTCCGAAGTAACGCCACAGCGGCGCGCCATGGCCGACATCCCACCAGGCGGCGAGCGTCAAATTGAGCAGAAAAAATATGCCGACAGCGGAACTAAGGCGCACCCAGAGTCCGAGCAGCAAGCAGATTCCAACAAACATCTCAATCACACCGACCAGGTATCCAAAAAAGACTGCATGAGGCAGGATGAGGTTCGAAAGTATCGGACGATAGAAACTGACGGCAGAGCTCGCGATGTATTCGTGCAGATATCCCTGGAATCCGCCGTGAGCAAAGCCCGAACCTGCCAGCTTATATTTGCCAAACAGGAGAAAGAAAAGAGACGTGGCCATGCGCACGCCAGCGATCGTCTTTGCTGCAGCGGAAGGGATGGTTGCCATCGATTAGGACGACGATATGAGTCAGGGCTCGGCGCTAGCCTCCCGGCCCGTCATTGGAAACATATTGCTCGAGCGACTCCAGTTCGCGGCTCAGGTCGTCCACGCGCCACTCCAATAAGTTACGGATGGAGAGAATCCCCAGCAACTTTCCATTATCGTCCGCCACTGGCAGATGCCGAAAGTGCCGCTCCAGCATCGTGGTGAGCGCTTCGCCTGGCCCGGTGCGCCGGGTAGCCATCTCAACCGGCGTTGTCATTAGTTCGCGCACCGATGTGTTCTCCGGGTCGGTGCGGCTCAGAGCCATCTTGCGGAGCACATCACGCTCAGTGAAAATCCCCGCAACCCGGTATTCGGAGTCAACTACTGCCACGGCGCCCACGTGATGGTCGAGCATCTTATTGATGGCGTCGGCGACGGTCGCTTCGAGCGGAACCGCCGCGATTTCCCGGTCACAAAGTTCCAGCACACTCATAAATACCTCCTGGCTCTTCGCAATGAATCGCGAAGCCGGGTTTCGTCCAAACACAAAGGATTGGTGAATTATGCTCGCGTGGAAGCCGATGTCAAGTGAATTGAAGAGATATTACAAATCTTTATCTTGCATGCACGGAAAAAGGGAAAGGCATATTCTTTTGCCTATTTTCAGGCCGCCTTCAGTTCTGAGAGGTCTTGAACACTTGGCCGTCTTTCATCACGAACTGCACATTCTCCAGTGCCTTAATATCGTGCAATGGATCGCCGCTCACCGCGATCACGTCCGCAAACGCCCCCGGAGCAATCACGCCGATCTTTCCTTCCATGTCGAGCATCACGGCAGCCCGTGAGGTTGCGCTTTGAATGGCGTCCATCGGCTGCATGCCGAATTCAACCATGCGTGAGAATTCCTGGGCGATCGGCTCAGTCCACGGAATCCCACCCATGTCGGTTCCGAAGACAATTTTTACTCCCGCCTTAAGCGCCTTCTTGAATGACACTTCGTGCGCAGAGGCCCGCAGCCGGTCGCGCTGCCCCCCGGGAGTTTCCGCGGCAGCCCAATCGGTGTAATAAACGCTGATAGTCGGTACATACCATGTGCCCTGCTTCAACATCTGAGAGATCGCGGCATCATCCAGATCGAGGCCGTGCTCAATCGAGTCGCATCCCCCATCGAGCGCGCGATGCAGCCCAATGCCGCTGTAAGCATGACAAGCAACCTTTTTGCCCCAGCCATGAGTTTCATCAACGATGGCGCGCAGCTCTTCCACCGTGAGCGTCGGCTGCGAAACGAGCTCGCCCTTTTTGCCCACCCAGGAACGATGCGTCATGTAGACCTTGATCCAGTCCGCGCCATGATCGAGTTGTTCCCGTGCCGCCTTGCGCGCCTCAACCGGACCGTCGACAATCTGCACGCCTTTGGGCATGTCGAGTTCCGGAGCGTACCCCTCCAACGGATAACCGCCGGTGGTCGAAATGGCGCGAGTCGAGACCAGGAGC
Organism: Candidatus Sulfotelmatobacter sp.; assembly: GCA_025462865.1. Taxonomy (GTDB): domain Bacteria; phylum Acidobacteriota; class Terriglobia; order Terriglobales; family Acidobacteriaceae; genus Sulfotelmatobacter. Next base: position 39,033 of record JAOAPI010000148.1, read on the forward strand.
CGCGGCCCCGGAATATAACCCTGGTCGATGGCTTGCTTGATCCCGACATCGCCATACCCAGCGCCTTCGGTCTCCACGTCGCGGAGAGTCGTGAATCCTTGCTCCAGCGCCCGCTTCGCCGCGACCGTGGCACGCGCGGCGCGCATTGCAAGCGGTGCGTTGAGGATGTTCGCATCGTACCCGCCCTGTGCGGGATCTTCGCCCTGGAGAAAGATGTGGGTATGGGAGTCGATGAGTCCGGGCAACACGGTCGCTTTCGACAAGTCAATTACGTTCGCTCCGGCTGGAATCTTCGCTGTTGCAGCATCACCAATGCTCTCGATGTGGCTGCCACGAATGATGACCACCTGGTTAATGCGCGGTTTATCGGATTTCCCATCAATGAGCGAGCCGGCGCGAATGACGGTCCAAACTTCAGACGGATTTTTGTCTTTCTGTTGTTGCTGCTGCTGCTGTTGTTGCGCGCCCGCCGAGATTGCGACCCCCAGAACCAGCATCCACCCGTAGTAATTCTTCACTGTTGGTTTCTCCCGTCGTCTCATTGTCTTTGGAATGTTGGGATTTTATCTCAGTCGGCCGCGACATAGGCATCGGCCTCGATCTCCACCAGGATCTCGGGCGAGATCAGAGCACTCACTTGAATCATCGAAGTCGCCGGACGAATGTCGCCAAAGAATTCTCCGTGCACTCTTCCGATCTTCTCCCACTCCGCGATGTTAATCACATAGATTCGCGTGCGCACCACTTCCTTCAGGCCGGCGCCGGCTCTCTGTAATGCGCTCTCAATATTTTGCAAGACCTGAACCGCCTGAGCGCGGGCGTCGCCCACACCCACAATCTTGCCGTCGGCCGCAGTCGCGGTAGTTCCCGACACATGGATATACGGTCCCACCCTTACCGCGCGGGAATAGCCAACAGTAGGCTCCCATGGTGTGCCGCTGGAGATGTTCATTCTTTTCATCTGTAGGATCCTCTCGAGTGCGCTCTCATTTTATTCGAGCACAAACACTTCAGTAATTAGCAGCCAACGCCATCGTGTGCCAACAAGAGAGTCGTTGCAACCTAAGGCGCAGCGAGCCACTTCTAATCATTAGTAGAAGTGATTCGTCCGATACACAAAAGTCACTTGCTTTTGTGACGGAAGTGAGTTAACTAGTTAGCAACGAAGGTTGAAAGCCCGTCAAAACAGGGCTTTCGGGGGACAAAAAACGATGATTCCGGACTCTCATCCACTGCGGGAGCTTTTTCAGGAATTGGTCGGCCGGCATTACGCGGAGGAAATTGGTATCCGCGATCCGGAAGTTGTGGCCTACGTTTCGCATCTGCTGACCGAGTTTTGTGAATCCGACCAGCTGTTCAAGATTCACGACGGGGCCAACCGCCCGCTCACCGATGTCGGCGAAATGTTGCTCGAGTCCGACCCAGTCTACGGTCCCGCTCCATCGTTCGATCGCGAACGCCAGGTGCGCAAGCACATTGGCGACTACGCTCTGTTCTTTACCGGAATGTTTCCCGAGAGCATCAACCATTTTCGCCTCCGCCACCAACGGCTGGAAAATTTTGTGGAGTGGATGAAGGCGGGAAAAGAAAGTTACTACATCGTTTCCAAGTTCGAACATTTTGAATATGCGAAGGTGGCTCCGCTCTTCGCCCATCTTTCGAAAAACTTCGAAGGCTGCGTTTATGGCCTGAACATGGTCAAGAACGATCTCCAGGAGATGCAGCATCCGATTACCCGCCGCACTAGCGAATTGCTTATGTAAAAAAGAGGACCCCCTCGAGCCTAACCCGCGTCACCGATTCAGATCGGGAAGTCCCCCGATGCGGTAAAAGCTAAGAACCGTATTTCCCTGCGCCAGCTTTCGAATTCTTCGCAGCGACCCGAACTCATCGCCCGGATCGAATTTCTTTTCATGCTCGGCAATCACCACTGACATCGCCCATACCAGCGACGACTCGGCCAAAGCCGTGAGCGTGGATTCGTAGGCTTGCTGCAAGTGGTAAGGCGGATCGAGAAACACGACGTCGGCAGCAAAGTGTTCCCGCTGCAATCGCCAAATGACTCCCGAGAGATCATCCCGCAGGATTTTGTATCCTTCCGCAATTCCCAGACTCTGCAGGTTTTGCTCAATCAATTTTGCCGCTGGAGCAGCGGTCTCCACAAAATAGGCTTGCTTGGCTCCGCGGCTAAGAGCTTCAATGCCCACCGCACCGGTACCCGCAAAAAGATCCAACCATACCGTTCCCGCGAGCGCTTCGGGATTCCCCGCCGTCAGCACGTTGAAGAGCGTTTCGCGCAGTCGATCGGAGGTGGGACGAATGTCCATTCCGCGCAATGACCGCAGGGGACGTCCTCGATATTTCCCGGCGATGACGCGCATGGCTCTGTACCTTCGAGTACCGGAGCCAATATATCCGACCATGTAAAATAACTGTAGTAGGCCAGACCTCATGCGAAGTTTTTCGGTTCAAGTCGGACGCCTGTTCGGAGTTGAGGTTCGCCTGCACCTGACATTCTTGATTCTGCCTCTCTTTGTCTTCTGGACCGAGTCAACAGTGCGATCAGCTAACGGTCCGCGGGACTTGGCCTTGGTGGGAATTGTGCTGGCCTGCGTCGCGGCACACGAAATCGCGCACATGCTCGTCGCGCAGCGCTATAAGTTGATCCCCAAGGCAGTGATTCTCCTTCCTCTCTGCGGCGTCACGGTGTTCGATGAATCGCGCTCGGAAACACCGGTCTCGCCCGGGGACACCTGGAAGCGGGATCTTCGCATTGCGCTCGTGGGGCCGCTCGCGAATCTTGTGCTCGCACTTATCGCCGCCGGCATCATTTTCCCTAGCGTTCCAGGAGCGAATTTGTGGAAGTGGCCGTTCTTGCAAGCCAGCAATTTGCCGCGAAGCTTGGTGTGGGCGAATCTTTATCTCGCTGGACTCAATCTACTTCCCGCCTATCCTCTCGATGGCGGTCGCATCCTGCGAGCGTTTTTCGCGCGCACGATTGATCCTGCTGCGGCCACCCGCCGCGCCGTCTCGATCAGTCATGCGCTGGCAATGCTGCTGATGGTTGGGGGCTTGTTCAGCGACACATGGCTCACCATGGTGGGCGTCATTATTTTTTCGGCGGCACAGCTCGAGGAACGGGCCGTTATCTTCCAATCGGTGTTGGATAATGTTCGCCTTGAAGAAGTGATGCTTACCGATTTCGCGACTCTTTCTCCCGCAGACACGCTCGAGGATGCCCTGGATAAAGCAGTTCACACCCTGCAGGACGATTTTCCCGTGGTGCGCGGTAGCGACATGGTGGGCGTGATTTCCAAGCAACGAATTCTCGAGGCGCTACGCATCGAAGGCAACGGCTATGTGCAAGCCGTGATGAATAAGATTTTTGAAGTCTCGGTGCGGCAGGAATCGCTTTCCTCTGCATTTCGCAAACTGACAGCGCGAAATCTCAGCATCATTCCGGTGGTTGAGGATCAACGGCTGGTAGGCATCGTCACGCTACAGAATTTGATGCACTCAATGGCTCTGCTGGCGGAAAGCCGCAAGCTCCGGCGGGACGGCTCGGAGTCGTAATCGTTATTTCCGAAGGAAGTTTCACTTCCCGAATTCAGAACAGCCGCACCGCTTTCGCCTGCCGCACTGCTGGAATCTCTTCCAGCTTCTTCAACACATCGTCAGGTACAGGTCCATCCACGTGGACCACGGCGATGGCCTCTCGTGTCTCCGCAGACCCTTCGGCACTGCGGCGTCCTAAAGAGAAATCGGCGATGTTGATCTCGCTCTCGCCCAGAATGGTGCCCACCTTGCCGATTACGCCCGGAACGTCGCGGTTCCGCAAATAAATCAGATCGCGTTCCAGCGGCGCTTCTACGTCAATATCATCGATATGCAGCAGGCGCGGCAGCGTGCCGCGCAACACCGCGCCCTTCACCATGTGCTCTTCCTTTGAACTCTTGAGATAAATAGAGAGCACGCTTCCAGCGCCACCGGTTGAGGCTTTCTCTTTGTGCGACTCATGCACGCGAAGTCCCCGCGACTCTGCCAACGATGCGGCGTTCACCAGATTGGCTTTCTCTTCAAGGCCCTGATTGAGGATGCCCTTAATGGCCGAATTGCGGATGAGTTCCGTCTTCCAGTCGGCGATGTGCCCGCTGTATCGCAGCGAGATTTCTTCAATCGAGCCGTCTGAAATCTGTGTGAGAAATGCTCCCATCCGCTCCGCCAGAACAATGTAGGGATGCATTTCCGCATATTCTTCGGCAGAAACAGACGGCACGTTCACGGCGTTCTGAATGACGCCGTGCTTCAGATATTCCCGAACCTGCTGTGCGATCTGCACTCCAACGGCTTCCTGCGCTTCATGAGTGGCGCCGCCGATATGGGGCGTGAGAATCACATTCTCCATCGCCATCAGCGGAGATTGCTTCAGAGGCTCCTGGGCAAAAACATCGAGCGCCGCTGCGGCAACTTGCCCTTGTTTCAGCGCCTCCACTAAATCGGCCTCGACCACCAGTTCTCCGCGCGCGCAATTCACCAGGCGGACGCCCTTCTTCATTTTGTTAAGCGAGGCCTCGTTGATCATGCCCGTCGTCTGCGGAGTAAGACCGACGTGAAGTGTAATGTAGTCCGCCGCCGCGTAGAGCTCATCCAAACTTGTCAGGCGGATTCCCTGCTCCTTAGCCACTCCAGCGGCAACAAAAGGATCATGCGCCACCAGCAGCATTCCGAAGGCGCGCGCCCGTCGCGCCACTTCCATGCCAATGCGTCCCAAGCCCGCAATTCCCAGGGTCTTGCCCCGTAACTCGGTACCTTGAAGCGATTTCTTCTCCCATTTGCCCGCATGCATCAACGCGTCCGCACGGGAGAGGTGGCGTGCCATGGCCAGCATCATGCCCAATGTCTGTTCAGCCACAGCCACTGCATTTGCGCCGGGGGTATTCATGACGGCGATGCCCTGCCGTGTGGCCGCATCCAGATCGATGTTGTCCACGCCCACGCCCGCCCGGCCGATTACGCGCAGTTTCTTCGCATGCGACAAGAGTTCCGCATCGGCCTGCACCGCCGAGCGCACGATTAGCGCATCAGCCGATTGCAGATGATCGGACAGTTTGCCGTCCAATTGCTCTGCCGTAATCACCGTCCAATTCGGTTCTTTGAGTTGCTCAAGCGCGGCGCTCGAAATTTTCTCTGCAATGACAATTTTCAAGGGTAGACCTGATCCTTTTGAACTGGGGCTTCAGCTTTGTAAACATCTTGACAAAACAATGACACGAAAATGACAGCCCGCTGACACCACTCCGGCAGACTGGTCCTAAGCTTCTTTCTCAATCGGGCTCTGTCGACCCCGTAGGAGAAAATATCATGAAGACTAAGAAGGCAATGTTTCTGGCCGGGCTTCTCGCGTTCGGCTTGGGATGCGGTTACAGCAAGCCCGCCACAACCCCCGCTGTAGCCGGAACCATGCCCAACATCACCGCGCTTGCTCCGAACAGTATGGCTGCGGGCAGCGCCTCATTTGTACTTACGGTCAATGGCGCCAACTTCAATAGCAATGCTGCCATCAACTGGAACGGAGCCGCACAGGGCACCACTCATGTGAGCGCCAACCAACTGACAGCCACAATTCCCGCTGCGTCCATTGCCACTGCGGGGACGGTCTCGGTTACTGCGACGAATCCCGGCACCGCCGGTGGCTTGTACGGCGGCGGCACCTCGCCGGAAACATCCAACAGCATGACTTTTACAATCAACTAGCCGGGAACGCGTTACTCGCACTCTCAGGCTCCAATGAGTTGCTGTTTGTTCGACAGGCCGCGCGCGTACACCCCCTGTGCCGCGCGGAGAGCTGTTCCGTACTCGACGTCCGTACCGCTGGTGCGCGCCAAAACGTGCTCCAGCGCCCCCAGAATGCCGATCGTGTCCAGGTAGTCGTAATAGCCGATGTGCGCGATGCGAAAGAGCTGGCCTTTCATTTCACCCTGGCCATTGGCCACGACGGCATCGAACGACTCGCGGAATTCTTTAACAATTTTTCCTGAATCAATTCCATCTGGAGAGCAAACTGCGGTCAGGGCGGCTGCCGGAGAATCTGCGAAAAGCTTCAAGCCCAGGGCTTGCACGCCTGCGCGCGTCATCGCCGCGCACATTTCCGCATTGTCGACCAGGCCTTCGCGCCCCTTGGCCAGGTCGCCTTTCCCGATTCCGCGAATAAAATCCAATGACGCCCCAAGCGCCGCAAACAGCGACGTTGCCGGCGTGTAAGCAGACTCGCCCTTCGCTGCCGACTTACGCTCCTTGCGCAAATCGAAGTAAAAGCGCGGCGACGTGGTGCTCTCCATTCTGCGCCACGCTCTGTCGCTGACGGCACAATAGGCGAGGCCGGGAGGCATCATCAGCGCCTTCTGCGAACCGCCAATAATCACATCCACTCCCCAGCCATCGACGTCAAGATGAGTCGTTCCCAGGCCGGTAATCGCATCCACTACCAGCAGCGTGTCGTCGCCATTCGACCGCACGATCTTCGCAATGCCCGCAATGTCATGCCGTGCGCCGGTCGAACTCTCCGTCGCCTGGACAAAAACCACCCGCACGTCCGGAGTAAGTTTTGCGCGAATATCATTCAAGGAAAAAGTTTGGCCGTAGGGCACACTCAACACATCGACGTTACAGCCGAACGCCTTCGCCAGCCCAGTCCAGCGCTCGCCGAATTTCCCCGCCGTCAGGACTAACACTTTGTCACCCGGCGATGTCAGATTTGACACCGAGGCTTCCATCACGCCCGTGCCCGAGCAAGCAAGCACCAGAACATCATTCTGCGTGCCGATAAATTCCTTCATGTCCACGAGCACGCGCTGAAACAATGCGCGGAAATCCGCGGTGCGGTGATGCGCCGTGAATGAAGCCATAGCCGTTTGCGCTGCCGGGAGCAGCGGCGTCGGCCCGGGTGTAAAAAGACGATTCTTGCGCAACATTCCGATAGCGTCCTGAAGATCTGGGATTATGTTTCTTCAGTAGTCTATCGGAATGTTGGCGAGTTCTGAAACTTGCCGCTCAGATGCGTCCCGGAACGGATGACGTCAGACGCGAGCGGATTTCGCAGCAAGAACGTCGGGCTTGGCAATATCTGGCGGTTTTGAAAACAGATCCTTGGCTTTGGCGAAGAGCGCCTTGGCGATTTCGCCGTTCAGGTGCGCGTTGCGTCCATTTTCGTCGGCGAAAGTGTCGAAGATGCCGTACTTTCCCGGTCCCATTTTAATTGCGTACCAGCTAATGGTGCCGGGTTCCCGCTCGGCCAGCGGCTGTGCCGACTTCAGAAATTCTTCTACCTCTTTTTCTTTGCCGGGCTTCGCTTCCAATTGTGCCCAAATCGCGACTCTGCTCATGGTGATTTCCTCCTCAGCATCAGATGCGCGGGCGGATCGTTTGGTGACGGGCATGATCGGAGAATCTTACAAGCCGTTGGCTTCGCAACTCCTCCGATATAATGCGCTCTATGAGCTTGGTCGAACAGATTCAGAAAGACATTACCGCCGCCATGAAAGCGCGTGAGGAGCAGCGCCTCTCCACATTGCGCATGGTCAAGGCTGCGCTGAAGAATCGCGAAATTGAAAAAATGGCGCCGCTCGATGACAAAGAGTCGCAAGCCGTGCTCGCCACGCTGATCAAGCAGCGCAAAGAATCCGTGGAGCAGTTCACCAAAGGCGGACGCCAGGAGATGGCTGACAAAGAAGCCGCCGAGATTGTGCTGATTGAAAGCTATCTGCCAAAGGCCGCGGGCGAAGACGAAGTGGTCGCGGGAGTGAAAGCCGTGATCGCTGAGATGGGCTCGCCCACCATGAAAGACATGGGCACGGTGATGAAGAATGCCATGGCCCGCTTCTCCGGCGCGGGGATGCGTGTGGATGGGAAGATGGTCAGCGAGGCCGTGAAGCGGGAATTGGCGGGGAAGTAATTACACTCACTTGCTTCTCTGCAACTCCCGATATGCCTCGCTCTTCGAAATTCCTCGCTCCTTGGCCACCTTCTTCAGGGCGGCTTTCTCATCGACCCTCTCCTCTGCCATGATCTGGTCGACTCTCTGGCGGATGTTCGTCTTCACCGGCGCTGCATTGTGCGACTCAGCGCTCTCCGCCTTCGCGATGAGCAGCGTGATCTCGCCTTTCACTCCGTCGCGCGACTTCAATGTCTCCAGCACCTCACCCGCCCGTCCTCGCAGAAACTCTTCGTGCAGCTTGGTCACTTCGCGGGCGATCACCACATGCCGGTCGTTTCCCAGAACCTCGACAACATCGGCAAGGGCCTCGACGATCCGATGCGGGGCTTCGTAAAAAACCTGTGTACGGGGCGAAGGCCTGATTGCTTCCAGCGCCGCTCGCCTCTCCCCGCGCTTCGCGGGCAGAAATCCACTGAACCGAAACGAATCCGTCGGCAGCCCGCTGGCGACCAGCGCCGCCAGGAACGCTGACGCTCCGGGGATCGGCACAACCGGCAGGTGATGCCGGATTGCCAGCGAGATCAGTCGAAATCCCGGATCAGAAATTCCCGGCATGCCCGCATCCGTCACCAGCGCAATGCTGGCCCCCTCCTGCATCTCTTTCACAAGTTCCGCCGAGCGTGTTAGCTCATTGTGCTCGTGGTAGCTGATGGTGCGCGTCGTGATTCCGTAGTGATTGAGTAGCTTCTGCGTCTGTCGAGTATCTTCGCAGGCGATGACATCGACTTCCTTGAGCACACGCAGCGCGCGCAACGTAATGTCTTCAAGATTTCCGATGGGAGTAGCCACAAGATAAAGCGCCGGCCCTAGCCCTAGCGCCGCCCGCTCGTTCCGCTGAGTCTTCACCGAATCGCGCCAAAGGTCTTCAACTTCGGCGGTCGTTGCCTCGCCACTTTTGTGACCAGCGTCCTTCATGGCCGGAGTCTATCACCGAAGCCGCGGAACACTTTCCTCAGCATGGCGCGCAGCGAGGAGTGCGAGTGGGTATCGGCGTATACTGTGCCTGTTGTGAGTTAGAGAGCGCTTCCGGAGAAATCCATGACGATCCTTCGCGCCGCACTTCTCGTTGTGCTGGCTGCTACGATTGCAGCCGCCGATCAAGCCCCGCCTACTTATCAGAAGGGAACGATCAAATCTTGGGATATCCGCGTCGACTCCGACACCTCCGGCGGTGGCGGCTCGACACCCGTGACGACTACGAAGCGCCGCGCGAAGGTATATGAATTAAACGGCGCCGACTTGATCTATAAGATTGACTATTGCGGTGCCTTCCAGGCAGGGAAGTTCGATATCGGACAAGTCGTGGAGTACCGAGTCGATGGCGAGAGACTCTACATACGCCGCGAGGAAGGCAAAGAATATAAGTGCAAGATAGAGGCTACCAAAGCCGCTAAGAGCGCTAAATCCGACGATCCGACCTCACACTAGGAATTGACCACTGCCGGTATCTGTCACTCTCAGTTAACTGTGAAAGCTGTAGAGCTGATTGCGGTGCCACCGGGGGTAGTAACTTGAATTTTCCCGGTAGTCGCCCCTGCCGGAACCGTAGCTGTAATCTTCGTGTCGGAGTTCACGGTGAAGACAGCGACTTTCCCGCCGCCGAAGGTTACTTTGCTGGCTTGCGTGAGACTGTTTCCGGTGATGGTCACTGGCGTCCCAACCGTCCCGCTGGGTGGAGTGAAGCTAAGCACGGTGGGCGTAACCCGAAATTTCAAGTTGCTTTTCAAGGCACCCGCAGGTGTAACCACACTCACAAAGCCGGTTCCTGCCCCGGATGGAACCGTCGCGGCGATGTACGAATCAGACATAACGGTGAACGTGGCATTCGTTCCATTGAAGTTGACGCTGGTCGTTCCAGTGAAGCCACTCCCCAGAATGCCGACCGATTTGGCAACTTTTCCAGACGTGGGCATCTCAATGACGAAGGGTTTGAGACCTACTGCAAAACTGAAAAGCGCACCCAGACTGTTTGCCCCTCCTGAATTCGCCTCGCCATAAAGCTTCCCATTGGTGTGTTGTCTTAGTGTGGTTTCTGGAACAGAACCGGTTGTCTTAACCAGGTTATATAGAACTGAATAGACGCCAGCGGAAGTGATCTTGTAAACGATTCCAGACCCGTTCGTCCCGCCTCCGTCAGTCACGCCGTAGAAATTTCCGTCGGTGGCCTGGATTACTCCGGCATCGACCAGGTTGCCATCCACCGAACCCGGCTTCGCGTTGAAATTGTAGAGTACGGACAAGACCTTGGCGGGTGTAAGTTTGAACACCACTCCTCCATCCAGGGAACCGCCGCCGGAGGTTGTGCCATAGAAATTTCCATCTATGCCCTGTACCAGCGGTCCATTGGGATGGGACCCGTGCGTAAAGTCAAAGCTATACATCACGGTTACTACACCAGCGGCGGTAATCTTGATCACCGAGCCGTCTCCCCCTGCAGCTCCGCCAGTCTCGCAGGTTCCATAGAAATTCCCGTCGATCCCCTGGATCAGCGGCGCGACTGGTGTGGCGCATTCCGCAAAACTGAAAGAATGCAGCGAAGTAAATGTGCCCGAGGGCGTGATTTTGTAGACCGTGCCAGACCCGGTTCCACCCGCCTCCGTGGCCCCGTAGTAGCTACCATCGGTCCCCTGAATAGGAGGCGAAAACGGATTGCCTCCGTCGGTGTAGGAAAAATTATGGAGTACCGTCAAGGTTCCGGCGGCAGTGATTTGGAACACGGTTCCATAGTTAGAGGTGCCACCTTGCCACGTCGTGCCATAGAAATTTCCGTCGGTCCCCAGCGTCAGACCGCTCCTCGGAGTTTTTCCGTGGGCGGTGCCGTCGAAGTTGTAAATGACGGAATATGTCCCCGTGGGCGTTATCTTAAAAACGCCGCCAAGACTCAGAGTTCCGCCGGAAGGCGCCGTGCCGTACAGGTTGCCGTCCCGGCCCTGAGCCAGGAGTCCCGCATACTCGGGAGAAACCAAGGTGCTTGTATTGAAATCGTGAATGTCTACGTAGGTGTTTTGAGCGTGAGCATTAGAGATTCCGAGCGCAGCCATAGTCGAGATCGTTGCCATCAGAAGTAAATGCAGACTCCGCCGTTGTTTAGTCATCGTTTCTCCATTTCACAGCCCGGTTGCCAAGCACCCGAACCGGGTCAGACGGTTTCTCTTCCTCTCTCAAAGCGTTCCATAGAGGTGTTCTTCAATGCCGCGGACGACTGACATGAATTGGGGGAATCTTCGTTTGTACCTTCAAAGCTCGCGACCGTTGCGAAAATTTGCGCATGAAAGTGAGGCGCAACTCCCTGACAGCATAAAAGACGTATGCAAGACGGAACATCCAACCGCTTGCCAGCTGTGTCATATTAGCGCTCGGGGGCACTCATTCTGCTCCCCTTCAGCATCAGCGTCAAGATGTAGGATTTTGCAACGCCAGATGACTGATTAGCCGGTCAGCCGCACTCGAACTTTGCTTCGGAATCGTTATGTTCATGGCGCAGGTGCATGAGCTACCGCTGCCCGGCGAAGAATGCAGTTACGGCCGCCTTACGCAATCTTTTCCCGTAACGTAAAATCAACGACATCAACAGCTTGGTGGGTAACCAATCGATGGTGACCGACGTACTTTGCGGCAGCTATCGGCGCGGTCTAATGTCCTCAGATCAGCATGAATCTGAAGCCCAAAGAACGCCGCTCGGAACCCCATAGGAAAGAACTAATCGCCACCGCAGGCGGTCATCGAAGTCAGATAGCAAAGCGCCGTAGCACTCGAATGGGCCTGAGTGCTTCCGTAGGGCTGTCGGGTGAAGATCGCCAAAAGTGTGCCTTTACGGTGCCCGCCAAAGCCACCAATCTGAATAAGCATGGAGCCGCCGTCCAACTGAATCGTGAGTTGCTCGTTGGCTCTACTGTGGTCGTGCGAAATAAGAGCGGCACTCAGCTCTCTGCTCGGGTCGTCGCGCAGTTGGCTGGCCTCCAGGGAGTCCCCACTTACGCGATCGAGTTTGCCGAACAGGACGACAGGGTAAAAACCTTTTGGGGAATCACCTTTCCATCCGTTGAAAACAGGGGAACTGCCGCCGCAGCAGCGGAGCAATCTGAAATCGTGCGCCACAGGCGTGGCCTTACGTCTCTGGAAGACTGACCCAACCTCAGCTCGTATCACTGCCTTCAAATTTCGACGTTTCAATTCTCCACACATCGCCAATATCCTACAAACCGAAAGTGGAGACGCACAGCTGTCGATAAATCACTAACAGCCTCATTGGCCGAGTGCTATCGCCTGACTACATCAATTGAGGACATTGTGTATTCGTGTAGAGCTATTTTGATTCGTCCTTAACATTCTCTTCGTGAATGGTGATCTCGATCTTGGTTCGGTTAGCGGAATACAAAATGCCCTCGATTTCTTCTCGGCTCATACCTATTCCCAAAGCCGCACGACAGCCAAGAAAAAAGGCAAGGAGCATTTGGCGCACGATGCGCTTGAGTGACATCCATCTCCTAGCGGCCACGGGCGCATATCGCAAAAATCGGTTATGACCGATTGCGCACACGACAACGACAGGGTGTAATCAGGCTTTCTAGTGGGTCCAAACGCGCCGGAGGCGTTGGTGAACCGGAGGAGGACGCGGAGAGAAGATAGGCAGAACGGGGGATGGCTGCGTATCGTAGCATTCAACAATGTTCACGATTAAAAGAGCGACAACCGTCGCGAGAAAGAACCATATCGGGCTAAGGAAGGCTATCAGTAGGCTGATGCCAACTTGCGTTAAGGCAGCGAACAAGACTGCTGCCAGACACAGACAAATAAGCGCCCGACATGTGCGGGAAACATCTTTCATTCTCACTCAATCATAACGCCGATATACTTCCATTCAAAGTACCGCTAGCGGTATTGCCGTTCGCTTTTTAGAGCTGATTGCTAACAGATCGCCATACACTCTTTAACGGGGTTTGAGTAGTATCGCCTGATTGCAATCGTTAAGGAATAGACCCAATCGTAGAGCGGTGAACAGGAGTATCGCATTCCGAAAGGGCCGGTAAATCGTAAGATACCATTGCAAGCGGCTCAACGCTTATGACACGAGCAACGACGCAGGCCATTTCACCGTTCTTCATCGTCAGCAACGTCGATCAAACCATCGCTTTCTACCGCGACAAGTTTGGCTTCGAGACAAGATTCCAGCAGCCGGACCGAAACCCTTTTTCCGCCATCATCGGCCGCGACGGGGCCCAGATCTTCATTAAGTCCGAAAAAGACGTGGCGCCGCTGCCGAACTCCAAGCGTCATCGCCACATGCGGTGGGATGCCTTCGTCTATGCACCAGACCCGGATGCGCTCGCCCGCGAATTTGCCGATCACGGAGCCGCCTTCAGCATGCCGCTGCAGGACACTCATGATGGCCTTCGCGGATTCGAGATTTGCGACCCTGACGGCTACGTCCTGTTCTTCGGTCGACCAAGATAGAAGGCAGCGTAGCGATTCGCGGTTCAAGGAGTGCCATCGCCTGCAATTTCGCCATTGCACTGCATGCTATAAGAATGGGGCGCCTCCGGGAGGACCGGAGGCTGCCCCCTTCGCTGACAAACTGCTCGGCTTTGAAGGGATTACTTCTTGCTAGTGGTCGCGGTGCTCGTCGTCCCTAAGCCTTTTAACTTTGTTCACTTCCAGTGAGCGATCGTCTTCGTGCAACCGCGCGCTGATCTGAACATGATGCCCTTCATGCTCTCGTATCCCTTCCATGTTTTGCACACGGTAGCGTGTTTTGTCCCGGTCATCTTCCACCACGTAATTGTCGCCATCTCGTCGAACGTAGCCTCTCACAGTCGTCTTTCTGACTCGGTGGGACATTGCCTGTTGATCGTGCCGATCCTGGTGCTCATCCTGAGCAACGGCCCCTGCTGTGCAAATCGCTGCAAGAATAATGGTCGCAAAAATCGCATTCTTCATGTTTCCTCCTCTAAGGGATGTGTTGTGTGGGCAGATAATTACCGCTTCTATGATGCATTGTGCGGTCTCGGCGAACTGTCCAAAATTACACAAAGTGAAATTCCCGCCGGGTACAATCCCGGTTTCGTGAGCAGCGCCAAGGACTTTATAATGAAGAGAAAGATCGAGCTTTCCCAATGAGGTGGACACTACGGGAACAGCGTGCAGAATTTCCCCCGGCGCCTGTTATACGCCTCGCCTGAATTGACGCAATCGAACTCCGGCCCCTAGAATCGATAGGAAAGAGATTTTCCTCACAACCGTCTCAGAACCCATGCCTCTTTACGAATATCAGTGCGAAAAATGCGGTCACCGCTTCGAGAAGATTCAGAAGTTTTCCGACAAAATGGTCAAGAAATGCCCGGAGTGTGGAGGTCGCGTCGAGCAGATGATTTCCGCGCCCGCCGTGCAATTCAAGGGATCTGGCTGGTACGTCACGGATTATGCCAAGAAGTCCCACGCGCCTTCTTCCGACGGCGGCCACGATTCGAAAGACTCCAAGAAAGACGAGAAGTCGAAGTCGGATGGCGGCTCTTCCAAGGACACTTCCGGCAGTGACAGTTCATCCACCGCGAGTTCTTCGAAAGAGGGTTCCAGCAAAGACAGGTCGTCGAAAGAAAGCTCGTCGAAGGAAAGCTCGTCGAAAGAGTCGACTACCAGAGTCAGCTCGTCTCGCAAACCCGACAAGCGCAAGTAGACCCAGCTTCAACTCCTGCACAACCTACTTCAGCTCCTGCACAAAATGATCGTCAATCATGTGGAACAGGTGTGTGCGGGAATCGGTGCCGGAGATGCTGTGAGTTTTGTTGGGATAGATCATCAGCCGGAATTGCTTGCCCGCCTTGATCAACGCATCGATCATCTGCACGCTGTTCTGAAAGTGAACGTTGTCGTCGCCCGTGCCGTGCGCCATCATGAGCGCTCCGTGGAGTTTGGCGGCGTCGGCAGTAACGTTTGATTCGGCATAACCCTTGGGATCGTCCTTCAGTTGACCCATGTAACGTTCCGTGTAGATGGTGTCGTAATTGATCTGGTCGGTTACAGGCGCAACCGCAACACCAGCACGAAAGCGCTCCGAGTGCGTCATGGCATAAAGCGTCATTGATCCTCCATTCGACCAGCCCCACATGGCCATGCGGTCTTTATCGAGTTGCGGGTACTGTGCGAAAAGCTGATCCAGAGAATCCAGCTGATCTTTCAACTCGATCGCTCCGAACTCGTGACGAATCGAGGCTTGGAATTTTCGGTCGCGTCCCGGTGTCCCCCGATTGTCAACAGCAAAGATCGCAAAACCCTGCCGGGACAAAATCTCGTCAAATGGATTCATGGGTTCTTTCAGAACCATCTGCGCCGCGGGTCCACCGTAGATATTCACGATCAGCGGAATCTTTCCCGACGCCGGCGCTCCCGGCGGAAGCAACAAGCGCCCGTAAAGGGTAGTTCCGTCTTCGGCTCTGAGCTCCAGATACTTCGGAGCCCGAATACCATACTCTTTGATCTCATCGCGGGCCTGCCAAACCGGAGCACAGGCTCCGCCCGCCGCACATAGCGACATTCTCGGCACCGTCGAAGGTCCCATGAAAGTCTGCTCGAAATGCTTCGCGTCGTCAGAGAACTTGGCGTAGTAGAGTCCCTCATCCGGAGTAAGTTGCTGCAGCCCAGTTCCATCCAGCTTGATCGAAAAAATATGCCGCTGCCTCGCATCGTCTTTGTTGGAAGAGAAAAACACTGTATTCAAACCCTCATCCACCCCATCAACTCCTGTCATCTCGTAATCGCCCCGCGTGAGTTGGCGTTCCAGCTTCGCTTCGGCGGCCAACGGATTTTGCTTATCAAAACTGTAGACATACAGGTGCGTATGTCCGTCGCGCCAACTCGACCATAGAAAACGATCCCCAGACTTCAATATTTTGAAGTCATCATTCACATTCACCCAGGCGCCAGGAGCGGTCTCGCTTAAGACCTTGGTCGACTTCCCCGACTTTGCGTCGACGAAATACAAGTCCATTTTGTCCTGATCGCGGTTAAGAACCTCTGCCCATACGATTCCATCGCGGACCCAGCCAAAACGTGGGATGTAACTTTCCTCTTCATCCGGAAGAGAAATCCAGCGAACCTTCCCTCCGCCTGCATTCGCCACGCCCAGCTTCACCACGGGATTCGCATCGCCTACCTTTGGATATTTTTCGTTATCCACCGTCGGATGCGTAGGGATCCAGTTGGTGATGGGATAAGTTGGAACCTTAGTCTCGTCCATGTGCAGGAATGCAATCTGCCTGCCGTCAGGCGACCAGAAATAATTGCTGCGCACTGCCAACTCTTCGGCATACACCCAGTCGATATCGCCGTTGAAAAGGTCGTCCGCCGTATCTTTAGTGAGCTGCTTTTCACCTTTGCCGCTCACCGGCCGTACGTACAGATTGTGTTTGCGCACGTAAGAAACCTGGCTGCCATCGGGCGAGAATTTCGGATCGCCGCTGGGGTCAGACGCCGAAGTGAACTGCACCGCCGTGCCGGTCGCTAAATCGAAAAGCCAGAGCTGTCCCTGCGAATCGAAAATTAAGTGTTTCGAATCCGGAGACCACCGGTAAGCTGCGACGTGGTATCGCGTGAGGCGCTCTTTTTCCCGCTCATTTTTTGTCTTACTGTAATCGGGCGCGAGCGAGGCCAGCTTACCCGCGCTCACCAACACCTTCTTCTCGCCCGTCGCCGCGTCCACGTACCACAACTCACCATGCTCTCCTTCATCATCCCGTTGCACAAATGAAAGCTTGGTTCCGTCGGGACTCCACTCCGTATTTTCTGGACCGCGTCCGCCGAGCCCGCCAGGCGCAAAGATTGCCTCAATGGTGAGGGGCTTAACCGTGGACGACGATTGCCCGAAAACGGGCGCGGGGAGCAGGCAGCCAGCAAGAACAATCGCAAATGGCATGAAGATAGCTTTTTTCAAGACGAAACTCCAGGAACAAGAAATGAAGGAAAAACCACGGTGCGCGAACGAAAGAGTTTACACCCGCCAAGACATTTTGTGCCGCCAGTTTGGCCCGCTCGCGCGGGAACACCGCGTTTTCTCGTGGTAGAATCAAGTCTGAGCTGTCCCGGGATGCTTCCAGAAATAGACAACCTGCTGCACCTGCAAGAAGCGGACAAGGAAATTCGCCGCCTGCAGGACGAAATCGCCGAACTTCCCAAACGCGTCGCCGCCATTGAACACAAGCTGGCAAATACCAAGGCGCAACTTGAAAAAGCTCAGGCCGCCGTCAAGGCCGACGAAGCAACCCGCCGCAAGCACGAAACTGCAATCACCGATCTCCGCGGCAAAATTTCCAAATACCGCGACCAATCTCTCGACGTAAAAACCAACGATCAGTACAAGGCGCTGTTGCACGAGATTCAGTTCGCTGAAAAAGAGATTGCCGCCACTGAGGACAAAATTCTTGAGCTCATGCTCAATGCCGATGCCCGCGACAAAGAAGTAAAAGCCGCTCAGGCGGAGCTCAAAGCAGAGGCTGCCGAAATTGAAAAAGAGAAAGCCGATGCTCGCGAACGTACGGCCGAGGACGAAAAACAACTTGCGGTTTGGCGCAGTAAACGCGACCAGATGCGCGCCGGCGTAAACGAAGACCTTCTTCGGCACTACGAGCGAGTCTCCAAATTTCGCGGCAGCGGCATCTCCGAAGTTCGCGACCACAAATGCATGGCCTGCCAGGTCATGTTGCGGCCGCAGATCTACAATGACGTGCGCACTGGGCAGCAGACTGTGGTCTGCGACTCCTGCCAGCGCATCCTCTACTTCAATCCCGCCAACGAAATGCAAGCGCTTGAGCCCGAACACAAACGTTCACGGCGTCATCATCCAAAAATTGATGCTCCCCAAGCGTGGTATTACCGGCAGGAATTCGCCGACGCCGGCGAGGTTTTCCTCTGCTTCAACAATGCCGCAGGCCAGGCCACTCGCCGTGTTTTCGAAATGCATACCGGGCGTCTCGTGGGCGACATTCTTATTCGCGAAGGCGATTTCCGTCATGCGTTTCCAGAAGACATCACCGGCACCATCCGACTGAATGGAAGCTGGACCGAGCATGATATGGAAAACTGGGGCACCGAGATGCCCATGACCGCACTTGATTCTCTGCATTCTGATCTCGAGGCCGCGCAGTACGAGATGAAATCGCGAACCTCCGCTAAGTCTGAGACGCCCGCCGCCGTTCCCACCGAGCAAGCAGCGAGCTAGCTGCCGCGTTTAAGATTGCTGCATGTCCAAGATGAACAAAGCCCCAGAAATTTCTACGGTCAAGGTTTCTCCGCGCGGAGCGGCCCGGCTGAAGGATGGCCACGTCTGGGTATATCGCTCAGATATTGTTTCAGCCGACGGCGTTCCTCCCGGCTCGCTGGTCTCGGTTACCGATCATCGCGGCCAAATCCTGGGCACTGCGCTCTACTCCAGTTCCTCACAAATCGCTATCCGCCTTATCTCGCGCGAGCCTGTTCACGATTTTCCCGCGTTCCTTCGCCAGCGCATCAACGACGCTATCGCCTATCGCGAGCCTTTCATCCAAGACACCAATGCCTACCGTGTAATTTTTAGCGAAGCAGACTTCCTGCCCGGCCTGATCGTTGACCGCTACAACGACATTCTCTCGATGCAGATCCTCACCCAGGCTATGGATGCGGAGAGCGTGCGAGAGACCCTGCTAACAGAACTCGCCGAGAAGCTTCACCCGGACTCCGTTGTCGAGCGCGTCGACCCTCGTGTCCGCCAACTCGAAGAGTTGCCACCCCGGGCATCCGGGCTTCTTCAAGGAGAAAAGACCTCGACTATCTTCTCCATGAACGGCGTCCAATTTAACTTCGACGCGCTCCAGGGCCAGAAAACCGGAGCATTTCTCGATCAGCGCGAGAATTACGCCGCCGCCGCCCAATATGCTCACGGAGAAGCCCTCGATGTCTTCTGCTATCACGGAGGCTTCGCCCTTCATCTCGCCCCGCGCTGCTCGCATGTGACCGGCGTCGACAGCTCCCGCCCAGCGCTCGAAGTTGCCGACCAGAACGCCAGCCTCAACCACCGCGACATCGAGTGGATTGAAGCCAGCGCCTTCGATCTTCTCAAGGATTACGCCCACTCGGGCCAGCAGTACGACACGATCGTTCTCGACCCCCCCGCCTTCGCCAAGACCAAGCGGGACCTCGACGCCGCCATGCGCGGCTACAAAGAACTCAATCTCCGTGCCCTCAAAATGCTGCGCCCGGGAGGGGTTCTTGTCACCTGTTCATGCTCCTACCATGTAAGCCAGAATGACTTCCTGGAAATGCTCGCCGACGCGGCCAAGGATGCGCACCGCTCGCTGCGCCTGACGGAGGTTCGCGGAGCCGCGAGAGACCACCCACTATTGCTGAATCTCCCCGAATCTGGCTATCTAAAATGCGTTATTGCGACCGTAACATAATGAAAACAATACATATTTATGTATTGACAATAACTCACTCATATTTTATGCTTCTTTCATAATAACTAGGGCATCGAATGGTAGTGAATGAGGGTCCAAAAGTCTCACTCTGGACTTCTCACCAGATTCAAGCCCCAAACATTTCTGAAGGAGGATTTTAGTCATGACCGTACTTACCCGTTTTGAACCCTTCCGTGAGTTTTCTACCCTGCAGGACCGCATGAACCGCTTATTCCGCGAGACTTATAACGAGGGTGGCCAGGATCAGTCCCTGACTACATCCAGCTTCGCCCCCGCGGTGGACGTCTACGAAGACGAGCACAACGTCGTCTTGAAGATCGAAGTCCCGGGGATCGATGAGAAGGATATCGATGTCCGCGTCGAGAACAACACACTCACCGTTCACGGCGAGCGCAAGATTGAGAAGGAAGAGAAGGAAGAGAACTATCGCCGCGTGGAACGCCAGTACGGCAGCTTCACCCGGACCTTCACTCTGCCTCCCACCGTGGATACCGAAAAGGTGTTGGCGAACTACGACAAAGGCGTTCTGAAAATCTCTCTGCCCAAGAAAGCCGAAGCCAAGCCGAAGCAGATCAAGGTCAATGTAGGCGGCGAGAAGACTCTCGAAGCCAAGGCCCCGAGCAAAGCCGCATAAGTTCGGATGCCTGTGTGGGACCGGGTCTCTGACCCGGTCGTCGCGCAAAACTCGACTCGATTTCGACGGGAGGCGGCAAAAAGTCGCTGCCTCCCGTCCTCGTTTTGCACTCTAAGTATTGTGCGATTCGGTAACTTGAAAGTTTGGCTTAACCCGTAACTCCGCGGTTTCAACTTGCCCAATTACACAATTACTGAATGGAGTTTCCCATGCCCATCCGTTGGGACAAATTTACCGTAAAAGCCCAGGAAGCGGTCCAGCGCGCAAACGAACTGGCTTCAGAGCACGGCAATCCAGAGCTGCTGCCGATGCACTTGCTGGCTGCCCTTCTTGAAGACAAAGAAGGGATCGTTTCGCCCGTGCTTGAAAAAATCGGCATCGGCCCGCAAGCGGTTCTCAGCGATCTCTATCGCGAAATCGAAAAGCTTCCCAAGGTTTCAGGTGAGGCCACGCAAGCCGCGCTGTCGAGTGCTGTCAACAAACTCCTCGAACAGGCCTTCAAAGAGGCCTCAAACTTCAAGGACGAGTACGTCTCCACCGAGCACCTG
>JAOAPI010000160.1 GCA_025462865.1 Candidatus Sulfotelmatobacter sp.
TTGGCCGCGTGGTTACCGAGGTCTCTGCTAAGATGTGGCCCTCATGCCCCGCGGACGCACACCCCGCCAACCCGCCCGCACCGGTCGTCAAGACCGTGTGGCACGGCCACTCCTGCCCGCGAAAGCCCCGAAGGGGCGGAAGAAAGCTCTGTCGCTATCGCCGACTGGGCGGACAAAAAACAAAAAGGAACGCTACAATCCCCTCGCTCCCGACCGTATTTCCGAAATCCTGAAGCGCCTCGATCAACTTTATCCGGACGTCACGTGCGCTCTCACTCACACCAGCGCCTGGGAACTTTTGGTGGCCACAATCCTCTCCGCTCAATCGACCGACGTAAACGTCAACCGCGTGACGCCCGAACTCTTCCGTAAATATCCCACGGTCGAAGCTTTCGCCGCGCTCACCCCCGAACAACTCCAGCCTGATGTCCGTTCCACAGGCTTCTTTCGGAACAAATCGAAATCCGTTGTGGGAGCGGCGAAGAAAGTCGTCGCTGACTTCGGGGGCCAGGTTCCCCTGAACATGGAGGATCTGCTTACACTGCCCGGCGTCGCCCGCAAGACCGCAAACGTAGTATTGGGCTCGTGGTTCAAAATAGCCGAGGGCGTAGTCGTCGATACTCATGTGCACCGCATCTCGCGCCGCCTCGAACTCACCACGAACACCGACCCACAGAAGATTGAGCAGGATCTGATGCGCATCATCCCTCGCGAAAAATGGATACTCTTCGCCCACCAACTCATCTGGCACGGGCGCAAACTCTGTATCGCCCGAAGACCCAAATGCGTGGATTGCGCCCTGGAAAACATCTGTCATGCCGCCGATAAGACCTGGAGCACGGTTGAGATACACAAGAACGCGAAAGTGTAGTGGGTTTTGTTATAATGGTCACTGGAGTGACCACATGAGAATCAGCAGTGTACGTGACTTTCGTGACCGCGCCACTACTCTGTTTCGCTCAGACGATCCGATCTTGGTTACGCGGCGGGGCAAGGTGGCGGGGGTTTTTCTTCCGTGGCGCGAAGCGACCCTACCGGTGGACTTCAAGCGTGAACTGTTTGCCATGCTCACCACTGAAATCGCCAGTCGACTGAAGAAAAAACGTATTTCCGAAAAGAAGGTCCTTCAGGATTTCGATCGTTGGAAGAAGGGACGCTGTGAACCTGGTCGCCGACGCTAATGTGCTCTTGTCGGCTGTAATCGGTGGCCGCGCCAGGCTCGCTCTTAACCACCCTCAAGTTTCAGAAATATTCACTACGGAACACACCTTCGCCGAAGTGGAAGAATACACGATGGTTTTGGCCAGGAGGAAGCGGCTGCCTTCTGACATTCTGCTTTTGGCAGTCGCTGCACTGCCGGTGACTGTGGTCAGTCGCACACGTTATGCCAAGAGATTGCCCGAAGCCGTAAAGCGGATCGGGCGTCGCGATCCCGATGACGTCGATCTGCTCGCCTTAGCCCTGCAATTCGAAATTCCGATCTGGTCGAACGATAAAGACTTCGAAGGCCTGCACGTTGATTTGTTCACCACTGAGCGTTTGTTGCGACAGCTGGGAATTATTCATTAACATGCCAGCGCTGGTTAACTGGTACTTCAGTCCAACTTTCGAGGCTTGCTTTCCATGCGCACTTTTCGTCTGTTTGCTATCGTCATACTTATGAGTACCGTAGTCACCGAAACGATCGTCGCCCAGAGTCTGTCAGCCCCTCAGGCTGTCACTGATCCCAAGCAGATCGCCTCCAAGCCGAATGCCCAGGTCGAACCTCGCGGCCTAACCATTGAAAAGCTCTACATGACGCGCCAAGTGGGCCGCCCGACATGGTCGCCCGACGGCAAGAGCATCGCGTTCATCTCGAACATGAGTGGACGAAACAACCTGTGGCTCGTCCCCGCCGAAGGTGGATGGCCGGTGCAGCTCACGGTAAGCGATCAGCGACAAACCTCGCCCGCATGGTCGCCCGATGGAAAGTGGATTGCCTATCAGTCCGATTACGACGGAGACGAGCAGTGGGATATTTTTCTGGTCTCTCCCAAGACCGGCAAGGTCGTGAACCTCACCAGCACACGCGAAATCGCAGAAACCGATCCTACGTGGTCGCCCGACGGGCGCTATCTCGCATACTTGGTGAAACCAAAAACATCCGCGGCTCATGAGATCGATGTGTACGACATGGTGCTGCGAGAGGTGAAGCACATCACTACTGGTACGCCGCAGGATAAGGGCAACTCGAATCCCATCTGGTCAGACGGCGGCTTGTATATCGTCTATACGCAGGAACAAGCCAAGGGGACTGATTCGAACATCTTCATTGCTGATGTGGCTACGGGAAAGAACACACTTCTGACGCCGCATAAAGGTGAACAGCGCTATTGGGCCAATGCCATTGATCCCTCGCCATGGAAGGACGGGGGACAAATACTGATAACTTCCAACGCCGCCAATGGGTATGACAACATCGGCCTCCTCCAGTTCAGCGACAAGGGAACATCCCTCAGCGGAGTTCTTCATCCCGAGCCAATTAAGTGGCTCACGCACGATAAATGGGAAATCCGTGGCGGCGAATTTTCTCCCGATGGCAAGCAGATCACCTTCGACGCCAACGTCGACGGCAACGAAGACATCTATCTGCAAGATCTCGCGACTGGCAAGTCAACCATCCTTCCCATTCCCAAGGGAGTGAACGAGCCGGCGGGCGGGCACTCTGCCTTCACCAAAGATGGATCGCGCCTGCTCTACTACCACAACGGCCCAACCGCTCCCGGCGATCTCTGGGTATACACGCTGGCGAACGGCAAGTCGCATCAAGTCACGCATTCACTGGTCGCAGGCGTGCGCTCCGAAGACATGGTTGAGCCTTATCTGGTGCACTATCCCAGTCGCGACGGCAAGTGGACGATCTCCGGGTTTCTTTACGTGCCATTTAACATGGCGCGCAACGGACAGAATGCCGCCATCGTTTACATCCACGGCGGCCCGACCTCGCAAACCATGAATTCGTTCAACCGTTTCGTACAGTACGCGGCCAATCAGGGATACATGGTGCTCGCTCCAAACTATCGCGGCTCGACCGGTTATGGCAAAGAATTTCAACAGGCGAATTTGTTCGATATGGGCGGCGGAGATTTGCAGGACGTGCTCGCCGGCGTCGATTGGATCAAACAGACCGGCCACCTCGATCCCAAGAAGATTGCCGTCATGGGCGGCAGCTACGGTGGATATCTCAGCATGATGTCAGTGACGAAAGCACCCGAGGTATGGGCCGCGGGCGTCCCTATCGTGCCGTTTGTGAATTGGTTTACCGAGATCGAGAATGAAGATCCGGTGCTGCAGCAGTCCGATCTCGCCACTATGGGTGATGTGGTAAAGAACAAAGCGCTGTACGAAGATCGCTCGCCGATCAACTTCATCGATCGGATCAAGGCGCCCTTGCTGTTGCTCGCTGGAGGCCACGATCCGCGCTGCCCGAAATCAGAGACGCAACAGGTGGTCGACGCCATCAAGAAGCGCGGCGGCACCGTCGACTACAAGATTTACGAGAACGAAGGCCATGGATTCGCGCGCGTGGAAAATCAGATCGATGCCTATAAACGGGTCGCCGATTTCCTGATGGCGCGCGTTCCGCCGGCAGATTGCAGTTGCTCCCTAACAGAGTAGGGGTCACTTCAAAACGAATTTTCTCGACGACCTGCTCGATACCTCTAACGCCTGTCCTCATATGACGCGGTCCGGACCATCGCCAACACGATCGCTTCGGCAAGCCCCGGAATTGTGAACTCTTTGGCTCTGATGTCAACCGTTAATCCCAACTCGCGTAGTGTCGACGAAGTGATCGGGCCAATCGATGCGAACTTTACCCCCACAAGGTTCACGTCCCTAGAGGCAATCAAATTCACAAAGTTGCGCACGGTGGATGAACTGGTGAACGTAACCACATGAGGACGCATTCCCGACGTTGCCAAAACGCTGCGCAGGCGACTTCGAGATGATCGCGGTACAAGCGTTTCGTAGGCTTCCACCACATCCACGTGCGCGCCCGCCTTTCGCAGTTCACGGGGGATCACATCACGCGCCACTTTGGCCCGCACCAGCAGCACTCGCTTTCCTTTCACCTTCCTGTTCAAACTGCGTACAACCGACTCGGCCACGTATTCTTTCGGAACGACGTTCACGTGGCTCCCACGATCCTCGATTGCTTTTTTCGTAGCCGGGCCGATGGCCGCGATGCGCAAATGCTTGAGATCGCTCTTTTTGAGGCGCAGTCTATCGAGGCGTTCCCACATGGCCTCAACTCCGTTCACGCTCGTGAGAATGAGCCAATCGTAGCTTTTAATGTTCAGCAGCGCCGCATCCAGCGGCTCGAAACTACGTGGCCTCCGAATTTCGATGAATGGGATTTCAAGTATCGTCGCTCCGAGCTTGCGCAATGCACCCGAAAGCGCGCCAGCCTGATGTCGCGCCCGTCCTACCAGCACTCGGATGCCTCGCAACGGTAGCTCGGTAGATTTGGCTTTCATCTTCATTGTGCGAGTTGGCGGCCAGAGCCTGCCCTGAGCTTGCTGAAGGGAGTGCTCGCCCCGGTACTATATCCTTTCCGCCTTCTTTCGTACGTGCAGAAGCTTCTCTACTTCCGCAATCACCACTCCCGCTTCATCTTTTACTTCGATCACAAATACAGGCTCATATTTCGGCAACGTCCTCAGTTTCTCGCGAATGTCATCGACCTGCCCATCGGACATGCGAAATTCTGCGCGAACCGTTCCTCGTCCAGGTTTTCTGTAGCGGATCGTCGCCGCTTTGTCCCACACGATATACTCGCCGCCCAATTGATGCATCAGCATGAGCATATAGAAGGCGTCAGTCATCGCAAACAGAGATCCGCCGAAGTGCGTGCCCACATAGTTGGCGTTCCAGAAGCGCAATTTGATCTCGACGTCGACGGCCTTCATGTCGGGCGCGATGCGCGTGACGCGTATGCCCGCGCCCAGAAATGGAGGCCAGAAGTTGATCCAGCGCCGGAGCGCATGTGATCTTTTGGTGCCGCCGAGAAGTTGCAGGAGAACGCTGCCGCTCTTCATTGCATCACGGTTGCGGCGGCACGGCTAGTCCGCGGCCGTAAACGGCTTCGAGAATTTCGTCGCCACCACGCCTCAGTAGAGTTTCACCGACCGCTTCGCCTAGTTTCTGGGGATCGTGAAGGTCGCCGTCGCGTGATTCGCGCAGTACCTTCGAGCCGTCGGGATCGGCCACGATTGCATCGAGGTGCAGCTTGCCACCACGGATTTCCGCAAACGCTCCGATGGGGACCTGGCAGCCTCCGCCAAGACTGTTCAGCAGAGCGCGTTCGCAAGTCGTGGCGGCGCGGGCGGATGGGTCGTTCAAAAATGCCACGTGCTGTTGGGTGGAAGAATCACCTTCGCGGATTTCAATGGCGAGAGCTCCCTGTCCGGCGGCGGGGCACATGATTTCAGCAGCGAGAATCTGCTTGATCAATTCCGTCTTTCCGAGGCGCTTCAGTCCGGCCGCAGCCAGAATGATCGCGTCGTATTCTCCTTGTTCGAGTTTGCGCATACGAGTGTCAACATTGCCACGTAAGGGATGAATGTCGAGATCGCGACGGATGGCCTTGAGCTGCGCCTGCCGGCGCAAGCTGGACGTGCCCACGCGAGCCCCCAGTTGCAGATCTTCAATCTTCGAATAAGATCGCGAGCAGAAGGCATCGCGAGCGTCTTGTCTTTCCGTGATCGCAGCGATTTCGAATCCCCGAGGGAGTTCGGTCGGTAGATCTTTCAGCGAGTGGACGGCGAGATCGACGCGTCCAGCGGCGAGCGCTTCCTCGATCTCCTTCGTGAACATTCCTTTTGTCCCGACCATGGCGAGGGCGACATCGGTGATCTTGTCGCCGGTTGTATGAATGATTTCAATTTGGACTTCGTGGCCGTGGGCGAGTAGAAGTGTCGAGATATGATTAGCCTGCCAGAGGGCGAGTTGGGAGCCTCGGGAGCCGATGCGGAGTTTAGGCATCGTGCGCGATCCCGGGCAGGACATTGGACAAAAACGAAAGGCGGCTGGTTAGGCCGCCCTGAGAAATCGGTACTGTACCGCGCTTGAGAACCAGTTTCAAAATACCATCTGAAGAAGAGATCGTCAAGAACCCTTCGCGGGTTGTAACGTCCCGTGGATCGCGTAAGCGGGCGGAGAGTAAGGGATTCGAACCCCTCGCGGCTGCGAGCAGCCGCGACCCACGGTTCTCAAGCGCGGCCCAGTACCCACACTGGTAGTACTCTCCGAAGCCCCACTTGAGCACCACCAGCGTACTACGGCCTCCAGGCCAGATGCTCCGAATCCATTCGAAGTGTGAAGAATTCCGTTCCATTATGGTCTTAGCCCTTTACCATCAGGGCCGCAGACAAAAGCACATCTACGACAGCACCAACTCCGACCACTCGCATTCTTGATGTCATAGTGTTAGCGATCCGACTATTGAGTCTTCTCCCGCAGGTTGAACAATCTCCTCACCACATCAATCACGGTCGTGGCCTCAGCCTCTTTCGCAGCCGTTTTCAGCGTAGTGATCGGCGTGTGCATCACTTTGTTGATGATGCCACGGGTCAGGGCTTCAACCGCCATCTCCTGGTCCGGCGTGAGCGGGCCCATGCGGCTGCGCACCCGGTCAATTTCTGCCTGCCGGATCGTTTCTAAATGATCCTGTAACGACACAATCGTCGGCACCACATCCAGCGTTTGCAGTCTGGCCTCAAAGCGCTCGACTTCGCTGGTGATGATGGCTTCGGCGAGTTCCGCTTCCTTGCTCCGGTCGGCGACG
Source organism: Candidatus Sulfotelmatobacter sp. (assembly GCA_025462865.1). Classification (GTDB taxonomy): domain Bacteria; phylum Acidobacteriota; class Terriglobia; order Terriglobales; family Acidobacteriaceae; genus Sulfotelmatobacter. The sequence goes on from JAOAPI010000160.1 coordinate 6,827, forward strand.
TGGCTGCTGACGGCTTGTTGCAGGTCGTCAATGTCGTAAGCGAATATCCCGTCTAGCTTGGCCATCTCGAGCGAAACGTCACGAGGCACGGCGATATCGATAAAGAACATGGGCCGGTTCTTGCGGCGGGCCAGGAACTGCTCTCCATGTTCGCGGCGAAAAATGGCGTGGGGCGCACCGGTGGAGGTGATCACAATATCCGCCCGGTCGCAATTCTCGTACAAGTCGTCGAACTTGATGGCCTGACCGCTGAACTTCTGCGCCAGTCCGATAGCGCGGTCGTAAGTGCGGTTGGCGACAAAGATCGATGCGCAACCGTGGGCCATCAGGTGACGCGCCGCAAGCTCGCTCATCTTTCCAGCGCCCACAATAAAAACATTCTTGCCCTGCAGCGTGCCGAAAATCTTTTTCGCCAGCTCCACCGCAACCGAAGCAATGGAAACTGATGACGTACCCACAGCAGTTTCGCTGCGCACACGTTTAGCAACGGCAAAGGCTCGAGTGAAAAGGCGATCAAGCTGTCCGCGCACCGAACCTACGGCGCGGGCAGTTGCATAAGCTTCTTTAACCTGCCCCAGGATCTGCGCTTCGCCAACTACCATTGAATCCAGGCTCGAAGCTACGCGGAAGAGGTGCCGCACCGCATCTTTCTCGCGAAACTCGTAGAGATGTGTGTCCAATTCTTCCGAAGTCAAATGAAAATGGTCATGCAGAAAACCGCGCAGGTCGGCAGACCCGTTCGTCGTATGCGTGATCATTTCGACCCGGTTGCAAGTAGAAATAACTATCCCCTCCTCGACGCCTGGATGGGCCGTGAGATCGCGGCAGCAATCCGGCAGGCGCGACTCCGGAATCGAAAGGCGCTCGCGCAGTTCAAGCGGCGCGCTCTTGTGATTCACTCCAATGAGCTGATATCTCATAAAGCCGCAAACCTGTGGATGGTCGAAAAATAGTTCGCGGCCCAGGCCACGATAGCGGCCACAAACGCAAAGGTCGCGAGCACGGCCGCTCGACGTCCACGCCATCCCGAGTTCCAGCGGGTAAAGACCATGATCATGTAGACGACCCACATCAGGATCGACAACAGAATTTTCGGATCGGCAAAATCCACGTGCCCGTAAGTTGACATCGCCACGATCGAGCCGGTGATCAGACCGAGCGTCATGAACGGAAAGCCCAGCAGCAACGAGCGGTAGCCGATCTGGTCAATGACTTCAAGCGCAGGCAGAAACGAAATCATTCTGCTTGGCTTCTTGGCTTTCAGCCGGCGCTCTTGTAGCAGGTAAATCAGGCTGGCGCCAAAGCTGAGCACCAGAGCCGCGTATCCGGTGAAAATCAGGATAATGTGCGCGACCAGCCATCCTTTATGCTGCACAAACGCTGTCAACAGCACCGGTTGCTCGTCGACGGCGGCAACGAACGTTAGAAAAAATACAATGGGAAACACAACTACGCCGGGCGAAGTGGTCTTGTAAATGGCGCAGATGATCATGAAAAACGTCATTGAAAAAAACGCCAGCAGCGACTCTCCATTATGCAAGGATGCCCAGACGACGTGTCCGGATAGGAAGAGTTCAACCAGCGAGACAAAATGGAAAACCATTCCCAGGCTGGCGGCGCGTAGCGCGATGCGGCTGAACAGATCGCTGGTGCGGGTCAGGGCAAAGAAGGCGTAGACGAGCCCCACGAGGTAGCAACTCAACGCGAAGCGCAGCCAAAGCAATGACATAAGTCAGGTAAGTATCAGAGTCGGCAGACCTTAATGCAAGCGTGACAACTGATGCGATTGCTGGATCAGCCCTTGTTCCTTGAGTCCTTTGACCCAGAAACCTAATCACTCGCATACATTATATTCCGGACCGAGAAGGGTCAGTCGAACAAACCGCAAACCTTACTTTGGACGTAGCTAGATCACGTAGTGGAGTACCGGGTACGATCTGCCTTGGAAATCCTAGGAAAAACCATATCGGTCATGGTATCGTGACGCGGAATTTTGATGGACGGGGGACACGCATGCGATTTGCCGGCTTGCTTCTGATTTTGGCCTGCCTCTTGATGCCTTCGCTGGCTGCAGAAAAACCCGATGAGGGACCGACGAACGAAAAGGCACGAAAGACATACAAGGAAGGCTTCGAATATCTGCATCGGCGAATGACGGAGACGGCGCTTGAGAGCTTCAAGAAAGCGGACAAGCAGGACGGCGGCCACTGTCATGCGTGCCAGCAAATGATGATCAAGTATGGGGTTGAGCTGCGGGATTGGAAGACCGCCGAAGGCGCTGCCGTGGAGATGGTCGAACAGGCCGATGGCGCGAGAAACCTCGCCATAGCCCACTATCAATTTGGCCTGGTTCTAATCCAAGAAGGACTCAACAAGCGCAAGGATGAGCCGTTTGCCCAGGCCCACGAGGAAATGGGCAAGGCCCTGGCGGCCGAAGCAAAGTTTCCTCAAGCCATATTTGCCGATGGACGGGCTCTGGCGCACCTGAAGCAGGACGACGCAGCCAAGGCGAGGTTTGAGGAATATGCGAGGATGCGGCCGGAGGACGATCCAGATCGGCAGCGAGCCCTGCGTTACATCAGCCAGCCCGAACTGGCACGAGCCCGAATGGCGCCGGCATTCGCGGTTACCACCACTGGCGGAGAGCGGATTGCGATGGACGATCTTGCGGGAAAGGTCGTGCTGATCGATTTCTGGGCCACTTGGTGCGCGCCGTGCCGCGAGGCGCTACCTCATATGCGGGCGATTGCAAAGAAATTCCAGGGCCAGCCGCTTGTCGTGCTCAGCATCAGCCTCGACACCGATGAGCAGAAGTGGAAGGACTTCGTAACCAAAAATGAAATGACCTGGCTGCAATACCGCGACGGCGGCTTCACCGGACAGATTGCGAAGATGTTCGGTGTAGAGGCGATTCCTCATACCTTCACCATCGATGCCGACGGTGTGCTTCAGGATGAACACATCGGCGATGCCTCAATCGAAGGGAAGCTAAAGAAGCTGGTCGCGCGAGCGCGCGACATACAACCACTGCAAAAGCAGGCGCAAGCTCCATAGAACAGGACAGCGGCATAGTCTTCATTTCCAGTTTCTGCTCGCAGGACTGCGTACTCCGTCCGTCACTGCCCAGAACTTTATTCCAATCCCAGACTGCTCAGCAGTTCGTTCAGCATCGCGGCGTCGATCAACAACCGGCGGCCATGTGTCTTTACGTCTTCGAGTTCATCGAATGCCCGAAAGAGGCGAAGTTTGGCGGCGGCGTACTTTTCTGTGTCGCTCAGTGACCGCCCGTGAGACTTCTCCCACGCAGCGATTGCCTCCCCTGGCAGGAACACACTGACAGCATAGGTCAGTTTGCGATCCGAGGTGACGTCAAAAACAAACTCCGTCGCTGGCGCCGCGGGATCATCTGGCAGCGCGTCGCGCTGGCCCACAAAGTAGTATTGATACACGTACCCCTGAGTGCCAGCATAGGTCTTCATGCGGCGGACGGCGTTATCTTCACTCATGCCAATCCTTATTCATCCCAACATTATGAACGGTTGCCGAAAGATTGTCGTTGCCCGGTGCTGCCAACGTTCGGATTAGACAATTAAATTCCTGCCGAAAATCGCCGATATCTCCCTTACATGATGCCGCATTGGAATTGGATGGTACTGGGAGCCCTGCTCATTCTCCTGCTTTACCAGCAGCTCCGCGTTTATCGGATAGTCCGGGAATCGAAAGAACGCGAAGAGCTTTTCCAAATCGTAACTGAAAACGCGGCAGACATGATTGCCCTGGTGGATGTGAAGGGTCATCGCCTTTATAACAGCCCTGCGTACCGAAGAATTCTGGGCTATACCGCGGCGGAATTGGGCGAGACGTCCTCGTTTGAGCAGATCCATCCCGACGACAGATTCAAGGTGTTGGAGGCTTCGCGCGAGGCGCGAGCCACGGGAGTAGGCCGAAAGCTCGAGTACCGCATCCACCACAAAGATGGTACCTGGCGGGTTCTGGAATCAATCGCCAGCACCGTTCGCGACCAGAAGGGTGCGGTTTCGAAGATGGTCATTGTGAACCGTGACGTCACCGAGCGCAAACGCGCCGAAGAACAACTGGAACATAATTCTTTTCATGACGAGCTAACCGGACTTCCCAACCGTCGACTTTTCCTGGACCGGTTGCAACACATGTTTGCGCGCGCTCAACGAAGCCCCGAGCGTCAGTACGCTGTATTGTTCGTAGACTTGGACGGTTTCAAGATGATCAACGACACCATGAGCCCCAAAGTGGGGGATCAGGTGATTATCGAGATGGGCCGGCGTCTGTCGGCTTGTCTCAGGGACCAGGATACGGTTTCGCGACCGCAGGATCGCTTGCCTCTGAAGTCCGCGATTCTTTCGCGTATGGGCGGAGACGAGTTCACCATACTGCTCGAAGGAGTGAGTGATCCCAGCGACACAATGCGGGCCGGCAGACGAATTCTCTCCGCTGTGGCCGAGCCTCTCTTGGTGGATGGACGCGAAGTGCGCACTTCAGCGAGTGTGGGCATTGCGATGGGTTCGACGTCTTACACGGAAGCCGATGAACTGCTGCAAGACGCCGACGTAGCCATGCGCCGCGCCAAGGCAATGGGTGGATCACGCTGTGAGGTTTTTGATGAGGCCATGCATACTCGCGCCGTCAACCGGCTGAAGCTCGAGGCCGAACTGCGGGAGGCCATGGAGAAACGTCAGTTCCGCATCTACTAACAACCTATTATGTTGCTAGGCACGAAGCGGATACTGGGCTTTGAAGCCCTCTTGCGCTGGCAACATCCGCAGCAGGGCCTGATCTCTCCCTTTAAGTTCATTGAAGCTGCGGAAGATACAGGATTGCTTGTCTCCACCGGCCAATGGTTGATTCTGGAGGCGTGCAAACAGTTAGCTGCATGGAAGAGAGTCTTAGCTACCACGGAACCGCTGAGCGTAAGCGCGAACATTTCCGCCAAGCAATTGGCAGATTCCGGGTTCGTTAGTACCCTCGAAGCCATCCTTCGCCAGACTGGAACCGACCCGTCGCAATTCTTCGTAGAGATCACCGAGAACGTGGCAGCCGCCAATCCACAACTAACCGCAACCATTCTCTCCCAGCTCAGGCAACTGCGAGTGGGCGTGATCCTCGATGATTTTGGGTCTGGCACTTCGTCTTTGAGAGGACTATGCCAACTTCCGTTGGAAGCCCTTAAGATAGACCGCTCGCTGGTGGCTGCGATGCTGCTGGATCGTACCGCTTCTGACACGGTGGAACTCATCGTCCTGCTGGCGCAGAGATTGAAAATGAAAGCGATCGCGGAAGGCATTGAGTCCGCCAAACAGCTTGATCACCTGTACGCGCTGGGTTGCGAGGTCGGGCAAGGATACCTCCTGTCCCAGCCGGTTGAAGCGAAGGCGGCAGAACTGCTCTTACGCGCCAAAGGTTCGGTCCCGCAAGTAAAAGTGGCAGGCGCGCAATAGCGAGTCGACCGACTCCTCCCTCCGCTTGGGTGCTCTCGGGCCAAATCCTAAAGTCCGCGTCGGTTATGCCGATGAAATTGCTGATGGAGTGAAACCAATTGCTCAGAATCCAATTGGTTTATCAACCGGCCCATCCGAGAGGCAGGAGGAAAAGAATATGAACAAGCTCAGCCTGAGGATGAAGCTAAGCCTCGGTTTTGGCAGCCTTTCAGCCATTCTCGCGGCCATGGGTTGTCTGGCCTATACCTCAGTAGGCCAGCTCGCCGATACAGCTTCGCGCTCCGAACAAATTGCGACCAGGATATACCTGGCTTCCCAGATCGAGACCGCGGTGGAAAAGCGTCTACGGGGGTTCGCGGCTTCCTGCTGGAGGGAAAAGAAGACCTCCTGAAACACGACACAGAGGGCAAGCAGCAATTCGCCGAAAGCATGGATAAGCTGAGCAAGCTTCTGCTTCTTGAGGAAGGAAAGAAGTTCCATGCTGAAATTCGGCGCACTTATGATGAATACCGCGCCATAGTCGATCATGAGATTCAGTTGCGGCGCGCAAATAAGATCAAAGATGCCGCTGCCCTAGTCTTCAGTCCGCATACCGCGGAGGTTCGTAACCGGCTGCGTACGGCGGTCGCCGACATGATGGCTTTGCAAAACCGGCTGAAGGACGAAATCGGCAAAGAGCAAATCGCAACTGAATCACGCGTTCGCTCCATGGCGGTCGTCATTGCTGTTGCCGGCATTGTGATTGGCCTGGCCATAGGTTCGCTCATCGCACGCTCAGTTAGCGGGGCCGTCGCGCGAATGCTCGCTGTGATTCAAGCAATCGCCGCCAATAATCTGGCCATGGAAGATATGAAGGTCGTTTCCGAAGACGATATTGGTAAGGCTGGCGAAGCTTTGAACTGTATGAAGAATAACCTCCGGCACATTATTCATTCGATCGCCGGTACGGCCTCGCACGTGGCTAGCGCCAGCGAAGAGATTTCATCTTCCGCCACGCAGCAAGCTCAAAGTGCGGAGACGCAAAAAGACCAGACCGTTCAGGTCGCGACCGCCATGCAACAGATGTCTTCCACCGTGAGCTCAGTTTCAGATAGTTGCAACAAAGCCGCAGAGGCTGCCCATCAGGCCGCGGAAACCGCCCGGCTCGGCGGTTCTATCGTGGACGGAACCCTGACCAAGATGCGCGTGATTGCGGAATCCGTTGGCGCCGCTGCCAGAAAGATGGAAGAGCTGGGCAAAAGTTCCGACCAGATCGGACGTATCATCGGCGTCATTGATGACATTGCCGATCAGACCAATCTGCTTGCCCTGAATGCCGCCATTGAAGCTGCCCGCGCTGGCGAGCAAGGCCGCGGCTTCGCCGTAGTTGCCGATGAGGTGCGCAAGCTTGCCGAACGCACTACCATGGCCACCAAGGAAATTGCCCTGATGATCAAGAACATTCAGGACGAAACCAAGGTCACCGTGGCCGCCATGGAAAGCGGCACCAAACAAGTGGAAGAAGGAGTGAGCTCAACCGCCAAGGCCGGAGACTCTCTAAGATCGATTATTCAAATGTCGGAGCAGGTAGGGGGCATGATCACCGAGATTGCGACTGCGGCCACTCAACAATCCAGCACCACCGAGCAAGTCAATATGAACATCGAACAGATTGCCAAGCTGGTAAAAGAGTCCGCCATTGGCGCACAGCAATCCGCAACAGCCTGTCAGGATTTATCCAGCCTCGCTCTCGACCTTCAGAGCATGGTGGGCAAGTTCAAGCTCGAGGGAGGCGCGCAAGGCTCCGGAGGAAGTCATCGCGCTGCTGGCCTGGGGTCGGCGGAGCCATTGTCGGCTCATCCCAAGGCTTTCGCCGCAACTGCGCACTAGCTCTCGCAGAAACTCCAGATCTTCCTCTATCGAGCGCCGTTGCCCGGGGATACCACTCGTCCATATTCGGAGGCGCGGCTGAGTCGATCGAACATCCGCCAGGCATCGAGAGAAATCTTGCTGATGGCCTGTTCTCCGTCACGTTCGTTAGTGAGAAACGCAGTCATCACGCAAATCACATAGGGACGCCCTTGGAGGAAGACAATGCCGGAATCATTACGCACGCCTTCAAGGGCGCCCGGTTTGTTGGCACTTTTCACATCGGCGGGCAGGTCGCGAGGAATCCACGAATCTTTGTTCGTGCTGAGCACCTTAAAAAAGTCGGCTCTCGATTCCTTATTGAGCACTTTTTCGTGATAGATGGCCTCGAATAGCAGCATCATTTCGCGCGGGGTAGAAATATTCTCTCGTCCCTGTTTCGCAGCATCCAGGTCCATCATCTTGCGCCGAAGCCGTGTATGCGCGAGGCCAAGCGATTCGAGCATCGCATTGACGTTATCCATGCCGACGCGATCGATCAGCACGTTGGTGGCCGTGTTATCGCTGACCGCGACCATCATGGTTGCAAGATCGCGCAGGGTGATGCGGGTGACGCCGGGCGTGAGTCCACCCATAATGTCGCTGTCCGCAACAAGGTCGGAGGACCGCACAGTGTAGAGGTCGGTCAGTTTGAGCTTGCCTTGCTCCGCCTGTAAATACAAATTCGCGAGCACTGCGACCTTGATCGAACTCGCTTGAGCGAAAACTTCATTTTCATGAAGAAAGAACTGATCGCCTGTTTCGAGATCCTTGATGGCCACGCCCATTACGCCATCGAGGTTCTGGTCCACATCGTGAATGCTGGATTCGAGTTTTTGCCAGAGAGCCCTCTGTTTTTCGGTCGAGACAGCAGCCTGGGGTAATGCCGGGCGACCCTGCGCCATGGCGGCGGTGAGAAGCAGCAGACAGCAGAAGAAATGTTTCAACAAGAATCCTCCGGCTTGGTTAGCGCAAACTAGTCAACTACAGACGACGGCGTTGCTCAAATGTCCCTATCCATCAATCTTAGCTTCGCGTAGTTGCTTGACCGCCGTCTCGGAACTTACCGGAGAATAATAAACTTCCTTAAACGTGTAAGACCGGGCCTTCGTGGCAATGACCGGCATGATTTCGATATGCCAGTGGTAATCGTCGTCAATCGTCTTCCAGAAACCAAGACTCTTGGAGGGATGCAGGCTGTTCGGCGAGGTATGCAGCACGAGATGGAAACTTTCGGTCACCGTGCGAACCCGCTGCAGGGTGCGCCGTAGGAGCGCAGCCAGATTCGTCCGCAGTCCCGGTTTCGACAATCCCGTGCGCTCGAAAGACGCTTCGTGATTGCGCGGCAAAATCCACGTTTCGTAGGGTACGCGCGGGGCATAGGGTCCCAAAGCGACGTAGTCTCCACGAGCCTCGATTACGCGCGATGCTTGCCGCTCCTCCTGCGCGAGAATGTCGCAAAAGACGCAACGCTCTTTCTGGATAAAATACTCGCGCCCCGCCCGCAATTCGTAAAGCACCCGCCGCGGCACGAACGTGGTCGCCGTGACCTGTGACGACGGATGGCTGAATTCCTGGCCGGCATTCGTACCGTAATCTTTGTAGATGCTGACGTATTTAATACGCGGGTCGCGCTTAAGATCCAGGATGCGTTCCGCGGCTAGACGCAGAAACTGTCCAATCTCATCATCACTGGCATTCCAAAGCTGGCGGTCGTGCCTGGGATTCTCCACCAGAACCTCGTGCGCCCCGACCGAACTCATGCGGTCATAAATCCCATCGCCGCGCCGGCCAGGCTCGCCTTCGATGTGGTAAAGCGGCGCAGGATGCACCATCGAACGCGCCGACCAGTTTGCCGTGGCCGGTACTGCAGAGATAACTTGCGTAGCGATAGAAGAATCAGGGCAGAAACGGCATGCGCCCTCAGGACGCGGCCCGCTGACGCTTGGCTCGTCTCCCGTCATAACCCAGGAGCGCGTGATGGGATCTTTGCGGAGTTCCATGTATTAGGTAAACACTGCGAGAGAAGCTGCGTCAACTACGATCTCTGAAACGGATGTGATAACCGTCACAAAAGAAGAGCGCGCGGCTTTGTTATAATCCGCGCCAAGCCCACACTGACTGAGCAATGACCGAGCCCTCCACTCCGCTGATGCGGCAGTATGCCGCCGTCAAAAAAGACCACCCAACCGCGCTGCTGTTCTTTCGCCTCGGCGACTTCTACGAACTCTTCTTTGACGACGCCATTGTGGCGTCCAAAGAATTGCAGATTACTCTGACGTCGCGCAATAAAGAAAAAGGACTGGCCGTACCCATGTGCGGCGTCCCCCACCATGCGGCGGAAGGCTACATCGGGAAGCTCATTCGTAAAGGCTTCAAGGTGGCCATCTGCGAACAAATGGAAGATGCGCAGCTGGCCAAAAAGCAGATCGGCACGAAACTGGTGCGACGCGAGGTGACGCGGGTCGTCACCCCTGGCACAGCCGCAGATTCCTCCCTAGGATCGGAAGAGAATAACTTCCTGGCCGCTCTCGCGCAACTGGGAGATCGGGTTGGCTTTGCTGCGCTGGATCTTTCCACCGGTGAGTTTCGTGCCACCGAATTTTCTGGAGAGGGTGCGCTGCGACGCGTGCAGGAAGAACTCGAGCAGCTTCGGCCAAAAGAATTGCTGTATGGCTCGGCTGCGCCACTATTCGATGTCGCGAGCAAGCCAGGTCGGATTCCTCAGTCTCAAGCATCCGGCTCCGCGTGCACCGAGACTCCGCTGGATGACTGGATTTTCGCGCCCGACCACGCGATTCCCCTATTAGAGAATCACTTCGGCGTGTTGTCGCTTGAAGGCTTCGGGTTGGCGGGGCGCACAGCGGCTGCGGCGGCAGCGGGAGCGATTTTGTACTACGTCCGCTCTACTCAGCGCGGATCGCTCGATCACGTCGATCGCATTGGCTGGTACGAGCGACAAAACTGTCTGGTGCTGGACGCGGTTACCGTTAGAAATTTGGAATTGATTGAACCGATGTTCGCCGGAACAGACGCGGGCGTCACTTTGTTTCGCTCCATCGATGCCGCAGTAACTCCAATGGGTAAACGGCTCCTGCGAGCGTTGTTGCTGCGGCCGTCGCTCGACCTGGCGGAAATTAATGCGCGGCTGGATGCGGTTGAAGCCGGGGTGAAGAATACTATCGCGCGGGAAGAGTTGCGGTGCGCGCTCGATGGAGTACTCGATCTTGAGCGGCTCCTAAGCCGCGTGACCCTCGAGACGGCCAATCCTCGGGATGTATTGGCTTTGGCTGCTTCGCTGGCAAAGATTCCGGCAATCAAGGCTGGGGTCGGCAGGCTAATGGCACACCGACTTGAGACTCTGCACAATTTGCTGGATGAACTTGCGGATCTGCGCGGCCGCATTGACGCAACAATTGTGGCTGAGCCGCCGCTGAGCTTCGCCGATGGCGGTGTAATCAGCCCGGGAGTGGATCGTGATCTCGAGGAGTTACGGGAGCTCTCGCGCAACAGTAAACAGGTGCTGGCGCAGATCGAGCAGCGCGAGCGGGGACGAACCGGTATTGGGTCCCTCAAGATAAAGTTCAATTCCATCTTTGGCTATTATCTGGAGGTTTCCAAGTCGAACCTTCATCTGGTCCCGCAGGATTACGAACGCAAACAAACTCTGGTTGGCGCCGAACGCTTCACTACTCCTGAATTGAAAGAGTACGAGAACAAAATCCTTGACGCCCAGGAAAAGATTGTCGAGATCGAGCGCCGGCTGTTCACCGAGTTGCGAACTGCGATCGCTGCCCAAGCAAAGAGAATCCGGCAAACTGCTCTCGCGCTCGCCGAAGTGGATGTCCTGGCGTCCCTGGCTCACGTCGCTGCGCTGCGAAATTACTGTAGACCGCAATTCATTGCTTCGGCGGAAGGCGATGCAGGCGAGTTAGAAATCGTCGAGGGCCGCCATCCTGTGATCGAACAGCAGGCAATGGCCGGAGGCAGCGAGCGCTTTGTCCCTAACGATCTTTATCTGAATTCGACCACGCACACGATTCTGCTGATGACTGGACCAAACATGGGAGGCAAGTCTACCTACTTGCGGCAGACCGCGCTCATCGTCATTCTGGCGCAGATGGGCTCATTCGTTCCGGCACGTTCGGCGCGGCTCAGCGTGGTGGATCGCGTCTTCACCCGCATCGGCGCCAGCGACAACCTCGCCCGCGGCCGTTCGACTTTCATGGTCGAGATGACGGAAACGGGTGCAATTCTGCACACCGCGACAGCGCGATCGCTCATCCTATTGGATGAAGTTGGCCGCGGCACATCAACTTATGATGGTTTGGCAATTGCCTGGGCCGCAATCGAATATCTGCACGCGCGGGTGCGGGCCAAGACTCTTTTCGCGACGCACTATTTCGAACTGACAGAATTAGCTGAACAGCTCGCGGGAGTTAAGAACTATCACGTCTCGGTAAAAGAAACCGGCGGCGGCATAGTCTTCTTGCGGAAGGTAGAACCCGGTGCCGCCGACCGGAGTTATGGCATCGAAGTTGCCAAATTAGCTGGACTGCCGAATGAAGTAATCGTCCGCGCTCGCGAAGTGCTCGCCGAACATGAGTCTGCCGAGCATCAATTAACCGAACATCTCTCTTCCGGAGCGGCCCCTACTGCAACGCAATTGACGATCTTCACCCCGTTGTCAGAACCTGTGCTGGAGAAACTGCGCGCCGTAGACTTGAACCGACTCACGCCGCTGGAGGCATTGAATCTGCTAGCGGAGCTGAAAAGAGGAATCTGACCGTCTAGTGAAGAGCTCAACCAATCGGATGCCTTCTCAACAAAAGACTCATCAGGTCGGCAGCATCGGCCAACTCCTGATCATCGGCTTCGACGGCTCGAAAATGACTCCGAAGCTCAGTTCCCTGCTGACGCGTCTGCAGCCCTCCGGAGTGATTCTCTTCGCGCGCAACATCAAGACTGCGGAGCAGACGTGGCGCCTGCTGCGCGATTGCCAGAGTTGCGTTTCGACGCCGCTGTTTACCTGCGTCGATCTCGAGGGTGGCAACGTAGACCGCTTTCGCGACGCCCTCGGCCCAACTCCTTCGGCGGCGGAAGTCTTTGCCACGGGCGAACGGAAGCTCTTCAGCAAGCACGGTGAAGTAATCGGAAAGAACTGCCGCGCTCTGGGATTCAACGTTGACTTTGCTCCTGTTCTGGATTTGGCATTCGAAGCCTCGCGCGTCGTGATGAGTTCGCGGGTAGTTTCCGAGAATCCGCGCGAGACGATTGCCTACGCCCGTTCCTTCCTGAATGGCCTGCGGACGGCGGGTGTGCTGGGATGTGGCAAGCATTTTCCCGGACTTGGCGAGGGCAAGCTCGACAGCCATCACAAATTGCCGGTGATCCAGAAGCCGCTCCAGAAGCTTTGGTCGGAAGACTTGCTTCCCTACCGAACGCTTCGTACTCAGATGCCGATGGTGATGGTTTCGCATGCGGCGTATCCGCTGGTCACACAGGATCGAACCCCAGCGTCGCTCTCAACGATTTGGATCACAGATATTCTTCGCAAGCGGATTGGCTACCGCAACCTGATTGTGTCGGACGATCTCGAGATGGGCGGAGTTTTATCGGCTGCTCCGATTGGAAAGGCTGCGGTGGAGTTTATTCGGGCAGGTGGTGATCTGTGTCTCATCTGCCATCGTGAGGATCGCATCGTCGAAGCCTTCGACGAATTAACCGAGATGGCCCGGCGTGATCCCAAGTTTACCAAGCGCGCTGCGGAATCAGCCCGGCGCGTCCTCGCATTCAAGAAGAAGTGGGCAAAGACCCTTCGCAAAACTAACTCGCCGCTTGCAGCGACAGTTGAAGGACTTTCGCGGCAGCTGTGGGAATTCGGCGAGCAAGTACGACTGGAAGGTTTGGTTCGAGCGGAAAAAGATCGAGTGCGGCGGCCGCGGGCATGACGACGAAAGACATGATTGTGACCGGAGTGATGAGCGGTACATCCGCGGATGGTATCAACGTGGCAATAGTGCGAGTGCCTGCAGTTAAACGCGCTGCGTCCGCGCAACCAGCCCGCTCGAGCCGTTCTCATCCCCACTTCGAATTGCTGGGGCATGCCGAATACTCTTACCCGAAGAGGGTTCGTGCCGCTGTTCTGGCCGCGATGAATGCTTCGCAAATCAGCGTGGCGGATTTGGCTCGGCTGAATTTTCTTTTGGGCGAACTTTATGCTGATGCCGTGCTGGCGACCGAGCGAAAGTTCCAGGTGAAGGCGGAACTCGTCGGATGCCACGGGCAAACGCTCTATCATCAGGGTGAGGCACAGATTTTTCTTGGACGCAAGATCGCCGCCACCTGGCAAACGGGCGAAGCGGCAATTCTTGCAGCGAGAGTGGGCGCGCCCGTAGTTTCAGACTTTCGACCAGCGGATATGGCGGCAGGCGGCCAAGGTGCGCCCCTGGTCCCGTTCCTCGACTATGTACTGTTTCGCGACCCGCGAATTGGAAGATTGATGCAAAATATCGGCGGTATCGCAAATCTCACAGCGATCCCCGCGGACTCGACCGCAAACGATGTCATCGCGTTCGACACCGGACCGGGCAACATGGTCATCGACGCCGTCACCGAAAAGCTGTTCGGGCAGCCGTTCGACCGCAACGGGAAAATAGCGGCCTCGGGGCGGGTGCTTGATAAAGTTGTCCAGAAAATATTGCAGCGCAGTTTTTTCCGGAGGACTCCTCCCAAGACCGCCGGCCGCGAGGAGTTTGGTCGCGAGTTCGTCCGCGAATTTCTGGGCCACTGCGGACCTTGCAAGAAACAAGACGCGGTTGCAACCACAACAGCGCTCACCGTCAGGTCGATTGCCGATGCCATACGCAGGTACGCGATACCGCGGGGAGGATCCAACCGAAAACGTTCATTCCAGGAAATGATTCTTTCCGGCGGAGGAGCAAAGAACATCGCGCTCGTGGCGATGTTAACCGGCGAACTCGCGACACTGGGATTACGGCTGCGACTGTCCGACGAGTTTGGTCTGCCATCGGCCGCGAAGGAGGCCGTTGCTTTCGCGATTATGGCGCATGAGACCTGGCACCGGCGCCCGTCCAATGTCCCATCGGCAACAGGTGCAAAACGCGCGGCTGTGCTTGGCAAGATTTCGTATCCATAATTTCGTATCGAAGTTGCTTATCCGAAGTCCGTATCCAAAGTTCGTATCCAAAACCTGAAGCCGAAGCTTCTCAACCTATGCCGATTTACATTTCCCTTCTTCGCGGCATTAACGTAGGCGCGCACAAGCGCATTAAGATGGAACAGCTCCGAGCGTCGTTCGCAGCGCTGGGGTTTGAGCAGGTACAAACCTACATTCAAAGTGGCAATGTGATTTTCAAAACCACAAAGGTGTCTCCCTCGGTATTGTCAAAGCGAATCGAGGCACGAATCCTCAGCGACTTTGGGTTTCAAGTATCGGTTGTCTCCAGAACGGTTGACGAAATGGCGAAAACGGTCGAAAGCAATCCCTTTTTCCAGAAGCGCGGTTTCGACCAGGAAAAACTTCATGTCATGTTTCTTTCAAACGCCCCGGCAGCGGACGCGGTGAAGAGGTTAGCTGAATTGACTGTCGCGCCGGATCAGTCGCATTGTTTTGGCCAGGAAATTTATCTCTACCTTCCGAATGGAGTTTCGGGAAGCGACCTGATGAAGAGACCGCTGGACCGCATCCTGTCGGTGGTCACCACTACCCGCAACTGGAAAACCGTAAACACTCTCCATCAGATTTGCCAGGAATGCCGCTAATGGTACGAGCAGCTTGGCACTCCTTAGCCATTTTTTCGCTAATGGCGTCGTTTCTTTCGTGCTACACCAAAGCTAACCCTAATACGCTCGTAATGCTCATCGAATCGAGTCCCACGAATCTCGATCCACGGATCGGTGTGGATGCGCAATCGGAGCGCATCGACAATCTCATCTTCGACGACCTGCTGTCGCGGGGCGACAACCTCGATGTGGCGCCCGGATTAGCCGAGCGCTGGGAAGTTCCCGACCCGCTCACTTATATCTTTCACCTGCACAACGGCGTGAAATTCCACGATGGTCGCCCACTGACGTCGCGAGATGTGAAATGGACATTTGACTCTTTGCTCCAGGGGAAAGTGCGCAGCACGAAGGCGGCAGTCTATCGCTTTGTCGATCACATTGATGCCCCGGACGACTTCACCGTCGTCTTTCACATGAAGGAGCCATCGGCTACTTTGCTTTGGAATCTATCGGACGGCTCGATCGGAGTCGTGCCCTACGGCAGCGCAAGTGAAATGACCACGCATCCTATCGGCTCCGGTCCGTTTAAATTCGTCGCATCGGAAACCGATAAGGACGTCGTTCTCGAACGCAATGATGATTACTGGGGCGACAAGCCAAAGTTAAAGGCTGTACGGTTCGCCGTAGTTCCTGATGCTACTACGCGCGCACTCGAACTAAGAAAGGGCAGCGCTGACGTAGCCATTAACGCCCTCACACCCGATACGGTACTCACCCTGGAGCGCAATCCCTCGCTGGCGGTCGAGCGCGCCCCCGGAACCGTGCTGGCTTATCTCGGATTCAATCTTCGCGATCCCATTCTGAAAGATGTGCGCGTGCGCCAGGCGATCGCGTACGCGCTCGATCGGCGACCGATGATCGAATATTTGTGGCGAGGCGCGGCGCAACCGGCGCGCAGTATTCTTCCTCCGCAAAGCTGGGCGTACAACGGCAACGTGCCGCCCTACGAGCACGATCCCGGCAAATCACGCGAGTTGCTGGATGCAGCCGGCTATCCCGCCGTTAACGGAGTGCGCTTTCACCTCGCGATGAAGACTTCTACCGACGAGAACACACGCCTGATGGTCGCCGTTATGCAGCAGCAGTTGCGTGAGGTGGGAATCGCGCTCGATATTCGTAGCTTCGAGTTCGCCACTTTTTTTGCCGACGTGACCCATGGCGCGTTTCAACTCTACGGCCTGCGCTGGATTGGAGGCAATGAAGACCCAGACATTTTCGAATACGCCTTTCACTCGGCCAAGTTTCCGCCCAACGGTGCTAACCGCGGCTACTATTCCAATCCAAAAGTCGATGCTCTAATCGATCGGGCGCGCCGCGAAGTGGACCCCAAAGTTCGCAAGCCAATCTATGCCGAAATCCAACGCATCCTTGCCGAAGAGCTACCCGCTATCAATCTCTGGTATCTCGACAACGTTCTCGTCCACAACAAGCGTGTGCGCAATCTGCAACTAAATCCGGCGGGAAACTACGACTTCCTACGAACAGCAGAACTTGCGCCCAACAATTAATCATCCCGTAGAGACGTAGCTTGCTACGTCTCCGCCGGCGGCGAAGAAGACGTTGCAAGCAACATCTCTACCGCGAAAGTCGTAATACTTCGACGAAGTCTCCTACAAACTGCGCGTGTTACCATCGAAATTAGCGTAGCGTATGCGAATTCTTTTCATCGGCGACATTTTCGGACGCCCGGGACGCACCATCGTCAAAGACCGCCTTCCGGGCATCATCCGCGAGCAGGCCATAGATCTGGTCATCGCCAACGGCGAAAATTCCGCCGCCGGATTCGGCATCACGCCTCAGTTAGCAGAAGAATTGTTCGAGCTCGATATCGACGTCATCACCACCGGCAACCATGTTTGGGACAAGCGCGAGATTGTGGATTACTTTCAGAGCGTCGAGGGCAATGGTCAGGGTCCGCAACGGCGACTGCTTCGTCCTGCAAACTATCCCGCGGACATGCCGGGCTGGGGCCTGTATCAGGGGCAGAAAGCGAAAATTCCTTACGCCGTAATCAACCTGCAGGGACGCGTTTTTATGGCGTCGAACGACGATCCATTTCGCGTCGCCGACCAGCTCTTGCAGAAGGTTGAGGCGAAGATTATTTTTGTGGATTTCCACGCCGAAGCAACCTCGGAAAAGATTTCACTCGGCTGGTATCTCGATGGTCGCGTGACTGCCGTAGTTGGCACGCACACCCACGTGCCCACCGCGGACGAGCGCATTTTGCCTAAG
This sequence comes from Candidatus Sulfotelmatobacter sp., assembly GCA_025462865.1. GTDB lineage: Bacteria > Acidobacteriota > Terriglobia > Terriglobales > Acidobacteriaceae > Sulfotelmatobacter. The sequence continues at coordinate 24,226 of JAOAPI010000160.1, forward strand.
GGAACGGCTTATGTAACGGATGTCGGCATGACCGGTCCGTACGATGGCGTAATCGGAGTAAAGAAAGAGCTGGTGGTCGGCAAGTTCTTGAATGGCATGCCGGTTCGCTTTGAGCCCGCCACCGGCGACGTTCGCCTGTGTGCCGTGGTGATCGACTGCGACGATACCACGGGCAAAGCCCGCGACATCGAGCGCCTGATGCTGAGTTAAACTGATTCTTCTGCAAGAAGGCCTTCTTGCGACGTTCTCAAAAGCTGCCCCGTAAAATGAGTTCTAGTTAAACGCGAAGGTACCTTGCACTAATAGCCCTCTGCATTGATGCAGGCGACAGGTTAAAATCAGACCCAATGCGTCGCACGTTGTCCATTCCTGTAATTTGTCTTCTGTCAGCCGCGGTGGGCCTTCCGGCATTTGCGGCAAACAATTCGTCCGTCGACGCGCCGACAATTTCCTGCGGCAACGGCGTTCCTGGTGGAATCAATTGCATCGCGTCCAAGAAAGATTTAAAAGAGGCCCGAACAGCCTATGGCCACGGTCTCAAATTGCACGATCACGGACGCCTGGAAGAAGCCCTCGCTCAATTTAACGACGCTTCGCGTCTGGCTCCGCAAGACGTTTTGTTCCTGTCGGCGCGGGAAGTTACAAAGGCCCAATTAGTCTTTCAGCACACTGAGGGTGGCGATAAACTTCTTGCCGAAGCCAGGCGCGAGCAGGCCGTAGCCGAGTATCGCGCCGCCCTCATGCTCGATCCAGAGAATTCCTACACACAGCAGCGCCTCGAAGAAGCGATGCGCGATCCGGCAGCAACCGGTCTTGGCGGGATGACGCCATTGCTCGCCGACTCAGTCGAAATCCATCTTCAACCAAAAGGCGAACGGGCTACGTTTCACTATCGCGGCGACGTGCGTGGACTATTCAGTGAATTAGGCTCAGCCTACGGCGTGCAGCCAGAATTTGATGATTCGGTTGCCGCCAAGACGGTGCGCTTTTACGTTGATGATGTCGACTTCCTCACCGCGCTCCACCTGGCGAGCCGGGCCACCAAGACCATGTGGACGCCGCTTGACGCCCATCAGTTCCTGGTTGCCGCAGACACCAACGAAAATCACAAACAGTTTGACCGCATGTCGTTCGGAACATTTGCAGTCCCGGGAGCCAATACGCCTCAGGAGGTCACCGAGCTGGTCACGTCCCTGCGCAACATCTGCGACTTTCAGAAGATCAGCACCGGACAAGGCGGGACCTTGGACGTGCGCGCGCCGCAACCAATGTTACGCGCGTGCGCGACGCTACTGCACCAGCTGACGAACGACCGTCCGCAAGTCATGATTGATGTCCAGGTGTTTCAGATCAATCACAACCTCACGCGAAATATTGGCCTTCATATTCCAAATACCTTCAACTTATTCAACATCCCAGTGGCGGCCCTGGCTGCGCTAGGCGGACAGAACATTCAATCCCTGATCAACCAGCTCATCGCTTCCGGCGGCATCAATCAGGCAGGCAGTTCCAGCTTGTCAGCCCTTCTGGCACAACTGCAAGGCCAGCAGAATTCCATTTTTAGCCAGCCCCTCGCCACCTTTGGTGGAGGGCTGACCTTCATGGGACTAAGCCTGGATCAGATCACGGCTGCCCTCTCTCTCAACGAGTCGTGGTCACGGACGCTCGATCACATCACCATGCATACTGCACAGGGCAACGAAGCGACCTTTCACCTGGGTCAGCGCTTCCCCATCCTGAATGCTTCTTATGCTCCCATTTTTAATTCGCCGCAGATTTCCGCCGTGCTTGGCAATCAAAGCTACGTTCCGCCGTTTCCATCAGTGAGCTATGAAGACTTGGGATTGAATCTCAAAGCGAAGCCCGTAATTCACGGCAACGGCGAAATGAGCATGAGCCTCGAACTGCAGGTGCGCTCGCTAACTGGACAGAGTGCGAACGGTGTGCCCGTGATTTCCAACAAGGAATACAAAGGCAGCATTCGTCTTCGTGATGGCGAGCCTGCAGTGGTTGCCGGAGAAATCTCCAGCAGCGATCAGCGCTCCTTGAGCGGTATTCCGGGGTTAGGATTTCTTCCCGGCCTCAATCAAGCTATGGTGAACAATACTGTCACCAAAGAGGACGATGAACTCCTCATCGTGATCACACCTCACATAATTGCCAACCACGACCGGGAGACCGATGAGATATGGGTGAGTGAGAAGTAGCGAAGCCGCTACTTCCCCTGCTTAGCAGCAAAGTCCACAAGCCCCTTCAGGCTAGCCGCGGGAACCTGACTCACATTTCCAACGCTTCGACCGTTGATAAACAAAGTTGGCGTGCCAGTCACGTTCACTGCCTTGCCCAAAGCCAGCGAAGCCTCTACATGAGCCTTGGCCACCGGAGTTGACGCGCAAGCCGCAACGTCCGCTCCCTTTACTCCTGCGCCATCGGCCAGTGCAGTCAGCTTCTCATCCGCGTTCTCGGCAGTAATGTCTGCCTGAGTTTCGTAGGTCTTGGCGAGAAACTTCCAAAACGCATCGTTGGAAGCCTGCGCAACACAGTCGGCGTAAGCGGCGCCCTTTGCGGCCCAGTTATGCATCTCCAGCGGAAAATTCTGAAAAACAAAATGGGCGCCGGGTTCTGAAGCGACCAAACCCTCAATTGCCGGCTGGGCGGCCTTACAGGCGGGGCACTGCAGATCACCAAACTCCACAATAGTCACCGGAGCGTCTTTCGGTCCACGCGATGGACCGGCAATACCTTTTTCCAACGTCTTTCTCGCCGCGTCGAACGGCTTGGCGCCAAACGGAATGATGTCGCCAATCACCGCGTGTGTTCCATCCTCGGTGACATAGAACCGGCTGAGTTGCTGGCCTTGAGGGGTCGCCAGAACAACATCGACCTGTGCCAGTCCCGGCACCGGCGCCGGCTTGATGCTCGATATCTTCCAGCTCACCTGGGACTCATAGCCAAAGGTCTGTTGCATGAAGGAATCCACCGTCGCTTCGGACGGCAGAGTGACGGCCGCGCCCGACGCCGATTTCTCCGCAGTTTTCGCAGTGGCGATATTTTGTGCTGCGCAAAAACTGGCGGTCACGAGAAAAATAACAATTAAGCTAAAAGAACTGCGCATAATTTCCTTTCAATTCTGCAAGCTGTGATGAAAAACGGGTGATACGGAGACTCACGACTGAGTTGCAACCCATCTCGTTCAGACGTCGCTCTTGGCGGCGATGGGAAAACGCCGGCCGTAGCCGAAAGCCTTGGGAGAAATCTTGATGCCCGGAGCCGCCTGCTGGCGCTTGTATTCAGCCCGATCCACCATTCGGACCACGCGCTTTACGACCTCGATGTCGAATCCATGGTCCTCTGCGATCCGTTCGGCGGAGTGCGCATCCTCCACGTAATCCTCCAGCACCACGTCGAGAATTTCGTACGGAGGAAGCGAGTCGCTATCTTTCTGGCCAGGCCGCAACTCCGCTGAGGGCGGCTTTTCCAGCGTGGCCTGCGGAATTACCGGACGGCGGGAATTCGCGTAATGACTCACTCGGTACACCAGCGTCTTTGGCACATCCGAGATAACCGCGAGGCCTCCGACCATGTCACCGTAAAGTGTACAGTAGCCCACGCCCAGTTCGCTCTTGTTGCCGGTGGATAGAACGATGGCGCCGAACTTGTTGGAGAGCGCCATCAGCAGCGTTCCACGAGCGCGAGACTGAATATTTTCTTCGGTCACGTCTTCCTTGCGGCCGGCGAAAACATCCTGCAACGTGTGCCGGTACGCTTCTACCGCCGAGTTGATCGGTAACAACTCGAAGCGTATGCCAAGATTCCTCGCCAACGCGCGGGCATCATCGATTGATCCCGGAGAAGAATACGGACCTGGCATACCAACGCCAATCACGTTTTCCGGACCAATGGCGTCGGCGGCGATTACGGCGGTCAGCGCCGAATCAATTCCGCCGCTCAGGCCGATGATGGCCTGTTGAAATCCGCACTTGCGCATGTAGTCGCGCGTGCCCAGCACCAGCGCGGAGTACACGCTGGCTTCTTCGCCCTCGATCTGTTCGTGCAGATCTCCCGTGAGAGCCTTCGAATCGAAGTAAATCAGATCTTCCTCGAACGACCGCCCTTGAGCAATGATCTTCCCTTCCGCGTTGAGAACGATGCTTGATCCGTCAAACAGCAGGCTGTCATTCCCTCCAACCTGATTGACCATGGCGACCGGAACCTTGTGCTGGCGGGCAATAGATGCCAGCATGTCACGGCGCAGTTCGCGCTTGCCAATCCAGAAAGGCGAGGCCGAGATATTAAGGACGAAGTTTCCGCCAGCGCGGATCAACGTATCAATCGGATCGACCGTATACAGGCGCTTGGGCCAGAACAGCTTGTCATTCCAGGCATCTTCGCAGATGGTAAGCGCGACCTGATTGCCGCAGAATGAGAACAGCTGTTGGCTCTTGGCTGGTGCGAAATTGCGCATCTCATCGAAAACATCGTAAGTGGGCAGGAGCATCTTCGATTGCAGGAACGCGATTTTGCCGTCCTGCAAAAGCGCTGCGGAATTCATGACGGACTTGCCAGTTTCGGATTCGGCAGGAGTGACTAAACCACAGATAACGGAGATGCCGCGCGTGGCAGCGGCAATCTGTTCGGCGCTTTCGCGGTTCCGGGCGACGAACGTTGGCCGCTCGACCAGATCCCGGGGCGGGTATCCGCACACGGATAACTCCGGAAACAAGATCAATCCGGCGCCTTCCGACTGTGCGCGCCGGGAAAAATCGATCATCTTTGCTGCGTTGCCGGAAAAATCTCCGACCGTTGGATTAATTTGGCCGAGCGCGATCTTCACTTAACTAGTGTAAGGCCGAGGTGCGCGCAGTCCAAAATCGACCTTGGGCTTCCTAAGTTCCGCGGCGCAGGGAATTCCCGGTACTTCTAATCGCCTCCAGAGGGGATCACAGCGTGCTTCGCCGCTGGCACGGGGACGTTGCCTTTTTGATCTCGCCACAATACCTTATTCAGTCGCACAGCTCCCGCGGCATCTGGACGGGAGAAATCCATCTTTGCTGATTCGCTCGCGCCGCGGGCGTTGCGTTGGTTCGTCTCGTAGATCATCCTACTCTTGAGGTTGCGATCGTCCGCCTGGAAAGCCTGCTGGTTTCCTGCCCCGGAAAACATCGGGCCCATCGCAGGCGCATAGGCGTCATTCTGGTTCATGGGCGGAAGTCCAAGCAGCATCTCCATGGTGTGAATCATGTTGACCGTGGTGTAGAAGCGGTGATCGACATAAGGCTCCGCTGCTGTGCCGGGTGAATACTTGCTGATCACGAACGCGGTGGATCGGTGAGCATCGACATGGTCGGCTCCGTTTTGCGCATCGTCTTCGAGAACGAAAATAGCCGTGTCATCCCAATAAGGACTATGCGAGACGGCGTCCACCACGCGGCCCAATGCGAGATCGTTGTCGGCAACCGACGCTTCCGGACGCGGGCGCGCCGGACGCGTGCCGCCCGTGTGATCGTCGGGAAGATAGAGCAGCACGAACGCGGGCAATTGGAATTCCGCTCCTTCGTTAGCCACTCGGGCGCGCGCGTAAGCGGCGAACTCGTTAAGAAATTCGTCGGCACGGAGTTGGTCAGGATAGTCGGTATTGAAGTCAGGATAGAGCGGGTCGAAGTGTCCGCGCAAAACCGCTTTGGTAGGCTTGACCTCCTTGAAGAGCGGCACTCCCCAAGGCCAGGGACTAGACCCCGCATGAGGATCACCAACATTAGGCGCCAGCGGTTCACCCTTGCGAACTTCGGTGCGCGGACACACGACTTCCTGCGCTGAGGGCGTCCCATCCTTGGGCGAAGCAGCTTTACGGAGTTTATTGCACCAGGCGGCACTCACGAATTCGCCATAGTCGCGATAGGTCAGTCCATGCCGCGCAACATTATCCCAAAGAAAGCCAGTGGAGGGATCGTCGATATCTGGCTGTTTGTGATCGAGCGGATATTCGTCGGCGACAGTGCCTCCAAAGTCGTAAGTGCGCTCGTGGCCGCGGTAGGTAATCTGCCAGGTTTTCTCGTTATAGTCGCTGGTGATGGCGGCGGTCGACCACAGATGGCCATCGCCGGAAACTTCTCCGCTGTCGTAAAAATTATCGAGCACGCCGAATTGCAGCGCGAGTTTGTGTTCATTGGGCGTGATGTCAGCACCGTAGAGCGTGAGGGATGGGTCGCCGGCGCCGGGTTTCAGATCGCCGAGCACCTGATCATAGGTGCGATTTTCTTTTATGACGTAGATGACGTGCTTAATGGGATTCTTGCCGCCAGCGAACTGGATCGTGCCGGGATTCTGGTGCAACAGATTGTCGTTCTCAACAGTGCGTGTGAGCTCTTCGAGGTTACCCAGCGTCGATGCGATGTTTAGCCGCGCCATTGAACCCCGCAGCAGCGTGGGAATGTAGGGATGACCGTGGTGCTTAATCTCATGTGAGGTCTTGCCCAAACCCTTGTTTGGACCGGTGCTCTGCCCTTTGGCCGTGGCAATCAGAAGATCGTCGCCGGAAACTGCAAGCGCGCTGGGATACCAATCGGTGGGAATGAAACCGAGAGCCGAAACGACCTCGCTGGTATTGGAGCTCGTGTTTAGCTTCGATGTATCGAAAACTGCCACTGCGTTGCTGGAGGCGTCGGCAACGAAGAGGCGCTGGCCGTCCCGCGATTCAGCCAAAGCGCTGGGATACGTGCCGGCATACTCTTGATTGCGAACTGTAGTGTTCAACAGTGAAAGAACCTGGCCTCCTTCGGTTGAAACCACAGCTACTGCGTCTGCATTCGACAAAGCGACATAAAGAATTTTTTCGTCCGGACTCAAAAGAAGCGCAGTCGGATGAGACCCCGGCGCAACCGGATCTTCAGGTTCCTTCAATTTGATCCAGCGAACTACTTGGCCTGTGGTGAGATCCAATTCCGCGATGCGCGAAGCATTCCACAAGCTGCAAAATGCGCGGCGGCCATCCCGCGTTGCTACAACCGTGTAGGGAAATGAAGATGGGATCAGATCATTGGTGCTAAGGTCGAAGCGCTGCAGAACTCTCCCGCTGGCCACGTCGAGCAGCACTACGTTATCGGAAAGATTGTTGGCAACCAGGAGCCGGTCGCTTCCTCCGGCGGAAATCAATGCCAGTCCCGCTGGATAAGGAATCGCTGTACCTCGGGCAGTCTTCTGCAAGGCAATCGCAACTTCCTTACCTGCAGCGAGCGACTGCGGTGCAATGGCGATGAAACGCTCGGGCGCAACCTTGCCGTCCCCGAACGAATAGACAGCGATGCCGTTACCCGTGTCCCCCGGCTTCTGGCCAGTGGGATCAGTAATTGAGCCAACTGAAGCGTAAAGATGCTTGCCATCGGAGGAAAAGACGAGTCCAAGGAAGTAGCTTTGATGAGCTTCGTCTCCGAGGCGCTTGTCAGGATAATCAGAAAGTTGATTGCTTTTGAGATCCAGGATCGCAATCGATTGCGTGGCCAGAGTTTCCTGGGTACCGTACCCGTTATTCAATAACGCCGCGTAGTGGCCGTCGGGGCTTAGCGCAATTGTGGCAGGAAAGCTGTTAGTGCTACCGATGCGACCTGGAGCGGGGACACTCAAGACCTTGCTGGTGGGAAGAGAGATCGAGGCCCCATCCGGGCGGTGGTCCTGCGCCGCAAGTGAAATCTGCAAGGCAAGCAAGGCGATCGGGAAAATGCGTGAGAATGGGATCACGGGCCTCCGTCCTTCTGTTTTGCTTTAGCAAGTAACGCGAGATGAGCGTAATGCAACCGCGGGGCCGCGGTCAAAGAATCGACGAAATACCAAACTCTCACCGACAGAAAACTCTGTACGACCGATGGTGGGCGCACTCGGCAAAAGATTTTTCTAAACTCCCGAGGCGCGCGTAGGCGCATCGTGACCGGGCTCCGGATGCTCTTCGTTGCCTACATTGTGCCGGACGTCGGCGCCTTGCACCCAGAAAATTACATCCTCGGCAATGTTGGTAGCGTGATCGGCGACGCGTTCCAGATTTCGCGCCACAAGTAGGGCGTCAAGCGCCTGCCGCACGACCTCCGGCCGCTGGTTCATTGTCTTGACCAGCTGGATGAAAGCATCATCCTTCATGCGATCGACTACGTTATCCATTTCGAGGACCGCTTGGGCCAGTTCCGCTTTGCCTTCGATGAAAGCCTCAAGGGCGCGGCGCACCATCGCGCTGACGGCGGCCCCCATCCGCGCAATGTCGACGGGTAAATCTGCCGTGGGCAGGTCAACCATATCCATGACGCGCTCGGCGATGTTAACCGCCTGGTCGCCGACCCGTTCGAGATCTGAATTAATCTTGGTAACGGCGAGAATGAAGCGCAGGTCGACCGCCATGGGCTGCTGCATGGCAAGAAGATCGAAAGCCGCTTCGTCGATTTCACGTTCCGAGTTGTTGATCAGGCTCTCGCCTTCGAGAACCATCTGGCAACGAGTGAGATCGCGATCGATGTAGGCCTGACGGGCGCGATCAACCGCCTGCTCCGCCAGTCCTCCCATGCGGAGCAACTTCTGGCGCAGATCGTCGAGGCCCTGCTGAAAACGCGTGCGCATTATCCGAACCTTTCTTATCCAAATCTGCCAGTAATGTAATCTTCCGTCTTCTTGTCCGACGGTTTGGTAAAGATCTTTTCCGTTCTGTCGAATTCGATCATCTTGCCCAGCAGGAAGAATCCAGTGAACTCGGCAACGCGCGCCGCCTGCTGCATGTTATGAGTCACGATCACTATCGTATACCGCTCTTTAAGCTGGAAAATCAACTCTTCAATCTTGCCGGTAGAAATTGGGTCGAGTGCCGAGCAGGGCTCATCCATCAGCAAAACTTCTGGCTCTACGGCAAGTGCGCGTGCGATGCAAAGGCGCTGCTGTTGGCCCCCAGAAAGACTGGCGCCAGATTTCTTGTGGATAAGATCTTTTACCTCATCCCATAGCGCGGCGGAATCGAGCGACTGGTGAACGATTTCGTCGAGTTTTCTTCGATCGCGGAAACCGTTCAGCTTCAAACCGGAGGCGACGTTGTCATAGATTGACATGCTTGGAAATGGGTTCGCTTTTTGAAAGACCATTCCAACCCGGCGGCGAAGCTGAGTGGGCGAGGTGCCGTTGTAAGCGTCAATGTCGCCGATGCGTACGCTTCCCGTCACCCGCGCTTCCGGGATAGTTTCGTGCATGCGGTTCAGGCAACGGATGAATGTCGACTTACCGCACCCGGATGGGCCGATCAGCGCCGTGGCATGATTGGCTGCGACCGTCAGGCGAATATCGTGCAACGCCTGGGTTTTGCCGTACCACGCATTCAGATCTTCGACCTGGATTCCTACGCCCATAATCTATGCCGCTCCGAAGGTGCCGCGGCGCACCGCGAAGCGCACAGCCGCGACCGCGGTAACGATTAAAACGATCAGCACCAGCGCGCCTGCCCAAGCCTGGCGATGCCATTCGTCGTAGGGAGAAATAGCATAGTTGAAAATCTGCAGCGGGAGCGCGGCCGTAGGCTGATTGGCGCGCAGGTTCCAGAACTGATTTCCGAACGCGGTGAAAAGCAAGGGAGCCGTCTCGCCGGCTACTCTGGCGAAAGCCAGCATAATTCCGGTAATCACTCCCGACGTCGCAGTGCGTAGCGTAATCGAAAGAGTTGTACGCCAGCGCGGAATTCCCAAGCCATACGCTGCCTCGCGCAAAGCTTGCGGCACCAGCAGCAGCATTTCTTCCGTCGTCCTCGTGATTGTCGGGATCATCATGATGGCCAGCGCCACCCCGCCAGCCAGGGCCGAAAAATGTTTCTGGGACAGGACAACGATAGAGTACGCCACAATGCCGATCACGATCGAAGGCACTCCGTTCAGCACGTCAGCCGTGAATCGAATTACATCGCCGAAGCGGTTGCGACCGAACTCCGCGAGATAGATGCCGGCGCCAACACCCAGCGGGACTCCCAGAACACTGGCCAGAGCGAGGATGAAGCCCGATCCCACAATCGCGTTCGCCATTCCGCCGCCCGCTTCGCCCACCGGCTTAGGAGTCTGCGTCAAAAATGCCCAGTTAATCGAACCCACGCCGCGGTACACGAGATAGGCGAATATTGCGAACAGCGGTACCAACACAAGGATGACTGTGAGGACGGCCAATCCAGTCATGAAATGGTCGGTGATGCGGCGCCCCAATGCAATAGGGGTCATCGATTGTGTGCTGATGGCCACGTTATCAGGCATTCGCCCTCGCAGGCTGGCCGCGCGTCACTGTCCACACCAGCAACCGCGCCAGGGCATTGACCACGATTGTTACCAGAAACAGGGCCAAGCCAATTTCAATCAGAGCCGACAGATAAACATCGCCGGTGGCCTCGCTGAACTCATTAGCCAGCACACTGGCCATGGTATATCCCGGTGCGAACAGGGACTTCGAAATTTCCGGACGGTTTCCGATCACCATGGTCACGGCCATGGTTTCCCCCAAAGCGCGACCTAACCCGAGAATAATGCCGCCCATGATCCCCGCTCGCGCGTTGCGCAGCACGCCGACACGAATCATTTCCCAACGAGTTGCGCCCAGAGCGAGTGCGGCCTCACGCTGATGCTGAGGAACGACCATCAGTACTTCGCGGGTGATCGAAGAAATAATCGGGATGATCATGATCGCCAGAATGATTCCCGCAGCAAGCATGCTGATCCCATAGGGCGGCCCGGTAAACAGTCCTGTCCAGCCCAGCGTCCGCGATAAAAATGGCTCGACGTAATTGCTGAGAATCGGTACCAGCACAAAAATCGCCCAGAGTCCGTACACCACGCTCGGAATCGCAGCCAGCAATTCGACGAAAAACGAGAGCGGGCCACGCAATCGCACGGGACACATCTCTGTTGTGAATACAGCCACTCCGATGGCCAAGGGCACGGCGATCAACAAGGCAAGGAACGAAGAAACCAGGGTGCCGTAAATGAATGGCATCGCGCCAAAACGTTCATTCACCGGATCCCAATCATGGCCGGCGAAAAACTTGAATCCGAAGGCGTGCCAGGAAAGTCCGGATCGCAATACTAACTGGTAAACAATAAGGCCAAGGATGACCAGAACGGCCAAGCCACACAACATCACTATAAATTTGAAGATGCGGTCGCCGGTTTCGCCGGTTCGGCTCCGAAAAAGCTCACCCCTCCCAGCACTCGTCGGGATCTCTTTAACATTCGCAGATTCAAGGGGTTGCGGACCGCGCATGTTAGGCCGAGGTACTGACGGAATGGCCATTCCCTTTCACCGTAGCAGACTCCTGTTAATAGGATGTTAAAATGACCAGTCTCCTCGCGGGATTGTCTTTTCGCCCGGAAACCTGTATTTTCGTCTCCCGATTCGATTCTCCCTATGTCCATCTCACCCAAGCGCAGCCGCGCGGTTTTCCAAAAGCTTGAGCGGGATTTGGTCAAGCTTTCGTCCGAACCTCGGGCGGAGAATGTGCATCGCCTGCGTACGGGCACACGGCGTCTGCAGATATTGCTCGGAGAGCTTTCTCCCGAACTGGATCGCAATCAGAAAAAACTGCTGAAGTTGCTGGCCCGGCTCCGCAAGCGCGCGGGTAAGCTGCGAGATTTGGATGTACAGTTGGCCGCGCTGCGCAGTCTGAAGATTCCTCGGGAACCACGGCGCAAGACTCAGCTGATTTCTGAACTGATTGAACTCCGCCGCCGACGCGAGCAAAAGCTGCAAAAGTCTGCGGACAAAGATACTGTCCGCGAGATTCGCAAGCGGCTGAAACGCGCCAGCGATAATTTCACCCAGGAATCAAGCCGTGATCCGCTAGCCGTTGCCCGCGAAATGCTGGCACGCATCCACCGCGAAGATGGGCCGCTTACTGAAGCCTTGTTGCACCGGTACCGCATTGTGACTAAGCGGGCGCGTTATGCGGCGGAGTTCGCAAACGAGTCCGCCGCGGCCACAGAATTCATCGCGGAACTCAAACGCATTCAGGACGCGCTGGGCGACTGGCACGACTGGCTCATTCTCACGCAGACGGCCGCCGAGCATCTTGGCGAAGTCCGCGAGTCCTCACTGGTCGCGGAGTTGCATAATGTGACCGGAGCGAAGTTCCGCCGCGCCGTTGCGGTGCTCTCGCCGATGCGGGCTAGACCAATCACCGATTCCAAACATCCCAGCCAGGCTTCGAGTCGAACCCCGGCGAAAGCGATCCAACCCACAGCCTCGGCGGCGTAAGTACCATTTGGCATGTAAACTGTTGGCCTTGCCTCCATGCCGACCTTTGCTGCGGTTGATATCGGTTCCAACTCCGTTCGCCTGAAGATTGCTCGGCTCACCGGCGGACGCCTTCACCCCATCCACGAAGATCGCGAAGTAACTCGCCTCGGAGAAGGCGTTTTCCGCTCCGGCTTTCTCACGCCGGAATCGATGGCCGAAACGGTCAAGGTGTTGCGCCGTTTCCATCGGGCTACGCAGCAAGTCGTCACCGATCCAGTCAGGGTTGTCGCTACCAGCGCCTTGCGAGACGCGCGCAATTCACAAGCATTTCTGGAATGGGTGCGTTCGGCCACAGGCTGGAAGGTCGAAATCATTTCCGGCCTCGAAGAAGCCCGCCTCATTCACCTCGGTCTCGTCTCCAATCTCCGCGGCGACAGCGGACCGACCCTGATGGTGGATCTTGGCGGCGGTAGCTGCGAACTTACCGTATCCGTGCGAGGCCAGATTCGTGACACAGTAAGCTTGCCGCTGGGCGCGGTCCGGCTGACTGATGAATTTCTGCGGCACGATCCTCCACGCAAGGGCGAGCTTAAAAGGCTGCAGGGATTCGTCGCCCGTGAAGTGAACCGGGTTTCAGGACGCATCGTTGCTGCGAGAGTTAAAACCGTAATCGCGACGTCCGGAACCGCTGCTGCTTTGGCGGCTACAGCCAGCCATTTGCGGAAAAACGGAAGCCGCCAGAGATTGGTTGTCTCCCGCGCCGAGATGGCGCGAATTGCCAAGCGGCTGGCACGACTTCCGGTAGAGGAACGCCGCAAGATTCAAGGCATCGGCCTACGGCGTGCCGAAATCATTGCAGCCGGAGCCGTGGTATATCACGAACTTCTCGAGCGTTGCCATCTCAAAGGTTTTCGCTACTCGCCGTTAGGTTTGCGCGACGGGTTGCTGGCACAGATGGCGGCGGAATATGACCGCAGCACCCGGTCTGGAAAACAGATTGAATCGGAACGCTGGGAATCTATCACTCGAGCCGTCGCCCACTATCGCGTCGACATAAAACATTCGCTCGATGTGCGAGAGTCGGCAATGTTCCTGTTTTCCGGGTTGCGATCAATCCACCGGCTTCCCCCTGAATTTCGCGAGTGGCTGTCCGCGGCCGCCATGCTTTACGAGGTCGGAGACTACGTCAATCGCAACGGTCATCACCGTCACACGTATTACATCATTTCGAATTCGGAGATTCTTGGCTACACCCCGCAACAGCGGCGAATCATCGCGGCAATCGCGCGTTATCTCGGAAAATCGAGACCGGCCATGGAAGAAGCGCCCATGAAAGTGATTGATCCCGCCGATCGCGCCGGCGTCCAGAAAGCAATTTTGCTGCTGCGCCTGGCGCGCTCCCTGAATTTGGGCCGCAGCCGCGCCGTTGAAAAAGTGCGCGTCAGCCAGCGGGCGGGAGAAGTGAAACTTACGCTAGTGCCCCGTCGCAGGATGGGAGTCGACCTGGAACTCTGGGCGATTGAGAAGGATGCTGCTTACTTCCGCGAAGTTTTCGGGCGAGAACTTTCCACTGCCACGGTGTAGAGCATGCGCAGGGCTTTCGGCGTCAGGCACCACTGCAGCGTGCCGGAACTGCGGCGCATATCGACCCTAGCCACCGCTCCCTTCTTCAGTTCTATGGAAGCCTCGCAGCCGGACTCACTGATCACACTGCCCAGGAACTGGCTGAGATTGGGATTGTGCCCGACGACCATAATCGATTCCTGCTTTGCATACTTTTCCAGCATGCGGCGAAAGTCAGCGAAGGTCGCCTGAGGACGAAGCCCAGCCTCGATTTGCAGCTTCCCTTCGTAACCCATCTCGTTGCCGACCAGGGAAGCGGTTTGAGTTGCGCGCTTCAACGGACTGGAAATAATTGTGTCCACCTGCGCCTCGATCGCTGCCAATGCGCGGCCTACATACCCGCATTGTTCGATTCCCTCTTTGTCGAGCGCCCGCTTCTCATCTTTTTTGGGGTTCACCAGGTGTTCACCGGCACTCGCGTGACGCAGAAAATAAATAATCATTGCGAATTATTCCTTCCAGCTGCGACTTTCCGTTTTCTAGCCGGCACCTGCGGCGGACCAAGCTCTGCAACCTGCTTGCCTTCCGCCACGCTGATCAAAAAATCCTGGGCGCTGAAGGCAGCGGCGCCGGTCGGCGGCTTCCGATTCCTCTTGCCCCGTTGGGTTTGCCAAGCACGGATGTAAGTGGCATCGCTGAGCAATATCCGCGCCTTGCGATTATCTGCCAAATAAGCATCGAGGATCTCGCGGCGCACCCGTTCCCGCAGGAATTCGTCGCGCAACGGCACCAGCACTTCGACGCGTTCGTAGAGATTGCGCGCCATCCAATCGGCGCTGCCGATGTAAATTTCTTCCTCGCCGCCGTTCCCAAAATAATAGATGCGGCTGTGCTCCAGAAAGCGTCCCACAATGCTGCGAACCCGAATGCGATCACTTAGACCGCGGACACCCGGCCGCAGGGAACAGATGCCTCGGACGATAAGGTCAATCTCGACTCCGGCCTGCGAAGCCCGATACAAGGCCTGCACTACGTTCTTATCGAGCAAGGCGTTCATCTTCGCGATAATGCGGCCCTGCCTGCCCTGCCGCGCATGCTCGGCCTCGCGGTCGATGAGAGAAATCGTCTTTTCCGCCAGGTCCAGCGGCGCCACTAACAGCGGATCGTAGCTCGGGTTCTCGGCGTAAGCAGTTAGAAAACTGAACACGTCATGAACCGCTCGCGTAATTTCAGGATTCGCCGTGAACAAGCTGAGGTCGGTATAGATTTGCGCGGTGGTGGCGTTGTAATTTCCGGTTCCGATATGCGCGTAGCTGTGGACGCCATCGGCATCGCGGCGCACCAACAGCGACAGTTTGCAATGCGTCTTCAGCCCTACCAGGCCGTGGAAGACCTGGACCCCGGCATCTTCAAGATCACGAGCCCAGCGGATGTTGTGGGCTTCATCGAAACGCGCCTTCAACTCCACTACCGCGGTGACTTCCTTTCGCGAAGCCGCATCGATCAGCGAAGGAACGATCAGCGAGTGCTCGTTGGTCCGGTAAAGCGTTTGCTTGATCGAGAGGACGTTGTCATCTTCAGCCGCCGATTCGATAAACGACACCACTGCATCGTAGGAGTCATAGGGATGGTGCAACAGCACGTCGTGCCGCCGCAGTTCCTCGAATAGATTCTTCGATTTGGCGGTAAGCCGCAACTCGCGAGGAACAAATTTCCGGTACTTCAGGTCCGGACGCTTCGTCTGCTCATAGATATTGAACAGCCTGGAAAGATTTACCGGCCCGTTGACCGGAAAAACCTGCCACGGATCGAGTTCGAAGACGGTCCGCAATCGTTCGATAATTTCCGGATCAGCGTCAGCTTCAATCTCCATGCGAACCGCATCGCCTTTGCGCCGGTTGTGCAACTCAGCACGCACCGATTCAAGCAGGTTGCGCGCCTCCTCCTCCTGCAAATAAAGATTGCTGTTCCGGGTAACGCGAAACGGCGCGGACGAAACGATATCGTAACCCTGATACATATTCTGCGCGTGGTGCGCGACCAGATCGGCAAGGAAGATGAAGTCTGTAGTGCCCTTCGAAGGCAATGGCACCAACCGCGGCAGCCCGCGCGGCACGGAAACTACTCCCACATAAGTAAGCGCGGAGCGCCGCCGCCGCCGCAAAAGCAGCCCCAGGCAAAGCGCCTTGTTAATCACTCGGGGAAAAGGATGGGTAGGGTCGACCGTCACCGGAGTGAGCAGAGGGTCCAATTCTTTCTCGCAATACTCATCGACGAAGCGGCGAGCCTCCGCGTCCAACTCGTGCAGGGCCAACACACGAATGCCCTGCTCCGAAAGCGCCGGGCGCAGCGTGTTCCAGCACTCGTACTGGTCGTCGACAAACTGGTGCGTAAGGCGCGCCAGAATGTCGCGCTTTTCAGCCAGGGTAAGCCCGTCGGGGCCGGCTTCGTTATAGCCATCTTCGATTTGCTGCACCATGGCCGCCACGCGAATCTCAAAAAACTCATCGAGATTACTGGCGGAAATGGCGAGAAACTTTAAACGCTCGAGAAGCGGATTGCCCTGGTCCTCGGCTTCCTCAAGTACACGACCATTGAAGGCTAGCCAGGACGTATCACGATTTAGATAATACTCAGAATTTTCCAGCGAAAGACGAGCCATGCGCGAGGGTAATACACTTTCTTTCGGACGATTTCAGATGCTGACGCAAATTTTCTCAGCCGTAATAAGTATAAAACATTCGCCTACGGATCACGGACGGGTGCCTCGGGGGAGATAATTGAGGAGATTGATAGGTTCCGGGATGGAAATGGCGCATCGAACGGGCGGGGATTGCCGTCCGATGCGCCATCGGGCACACTAGCGAACTTGTTTGATCGCCTCTTTTTCTTTTTGCACCACGGCCTCCGGCAATGGCGCATAACTGAGCGCTGCCGTCATCTTCTGTCCGTCGGTCACCATCCAGTTTAAGAAATCATTGAGGATCTTCCCTTTGGCTGCATCTTTCGACTGCTCCGGAATCAGCAGCCAGGTGAAGCTTGATACAGGGTAAGCGTCCTTGCCTGGAGCATTTGTGATCGACACACGAAAATCCGGGGGCATTTTCGGCGACGAAGCTGCGGCCGCTGTAACGCTCTCCAGAGAGGCCTTCACAAAGTTTCCCGCGGCATTCTTTACGCTGCCGTAGGGAATATTGTTTTGCACGGCATAGATCAGCTCGACATACCCAATGGATCCCGGCAACTGGCGAACCATTCCAGCCACGCCCTCGTTCCCTTTTCCGCCCAGCCCAATCGGCCACTTTACTGAAGTGCCTTTTCCCGCGGTGCTCTGCCATTCTGAGCTGATTTTCGACAAATAATCCGTCCAGATATACGTCGTCCCGCTGCCATCGGAGCGGTGCACGACGATGATCTCCTTATCAGGAAGGGTTACGCCCTGATTGACGCCGGCAATGGCCTTATCGTTCCACTTTGTAATCTTTCCCATAAAAATTCCGGCCAAAGCCTCCGGCGTGAACTTCAACTCACCCGTCACCCCAGGAATGTTGTAAGCGGGAACGTCTGCTCCCAAAACGGTCGGGAGGTGAAGAATTTTCTGCTTGGCTTCCTTCAATTGATCGTCGGTCATGGGGCCATCACTGGCGCCGAAGTCGACTGTCCCAGCAATCACCTGGCGGATCCCTCCGCCGCTGCCGATGGATTGGTAGTTAATTTGAATATCCGGATGCAGCTTGTGGTATTCGCTAAACCACTTCGAATACATGGGATACGGAAACGTGGCGCCGGCGCCGTTCAGCGTGGTCTGTGCCGCCAGTGGCAGGGTTACAAGAGCGCACAATAAGAGCATTACGAGTCTGCGCATCGCTCGATGGTTCCTCCTGAGTATTGATGTCTCCCCTGTTCTATGGGCGCTATGTTACAGGACCGTTACAGATCAGTGAATTTCCCATGAATGGCGGAACAGAAAGGAATCGTTAATCTCAACGCACAGCTTGCAAACGGGTAATCTCTCGCGGAAAAAGAGTATTCGCGGGAAACTGGGCACGCAGCGAAGTAAGCAGTTCGAGAGCCCGTTGCTTATCCTTATCGCGCACGTAAGCAATCGCCAGCAATACTCGCGCAAATGGGGCCAGATAGCGGCCGTGTTGAGCGGTTATTTGCAGATCGGCGATTCCAGCCTGCTTGTCGCCCGGCACTCCGCCCATTTTCAGCAACCACCGGACTGGCGCCGACATGCTGCCGACAAGGTACTTGCTGAATCCGGTAGCCACCAGCACGTCGGAGCAGTCGTTGCAAACAGCCAAAAGCTGTTGAGCCCAAGCAGAAGCTTCTTTTGTGTAGTGTAGGGAGGCCAGATTGCGTTTCTCGATCAGCGCTGCATAATCGGCCTGCAGGCCCGACGCGAGGGTTAGAGCAAACAACGCGTCCTGATCCTTGCCGTTTTTAGTCAGACGGGCACGAGCCAGCGCCTGCGAGCGGTCAAGTGCGGCCTGAAATCTGCTTCGCACCGCCGCATCGGGACTAGGTTTCGAGCGTGTGTTAAATGCCTGATCATTCTCGAAAAACTGCGCTTCCAGGACCCCCAGGCGGTTGAACTCGGAGAAAAGATAGCCCGCAGCCTCGCTCACCGGGCCCACGGGATCATCAGGATGTTGCAGTTGCCAGGCAGAGAAATCCTTCTGCGCCCCCAGGAAATCCAGGTTGTAGAGGCCGAGGTATCCGCGATCCAATGCGGTCCGCGCGGCAGTGTCGGGAATTGCCTCGATCCCTGTCTCGGCATTCGACGGCAAGACTGACCACAAGGCTGCTACCATACCGAGGATCAAGAGTTTGCGAAATTGGACTGGGATGTTCATGCGCCTTCCGAGTGGCTCCATTATCCTTGGTCTGCAGGGAAGCGCAACCATCTTTTCGCGCTTTATGGTTGGATGCGCCCTACATGCCAACCGGCAAGGCAATTCGAGTAATGTTTGATAGCCTGTTTCGGTCACCAAATTAAGATGGCTTCATGAGCGATTCTCCCACGCGTTTCGCCCCCGGCTGGCCCGGGATTCCATCCCGCTGGACCTCAAGCGCCAAAACCGGCGCAGGCACCGCATTGAATCAGCACAGCAAGGTCTGGTTCACCTTGAGTCACGGCATTTTGAACGAGGTCTACTTCCCCAGGGTGGATCAGGCCTGCACTCGCGACCTCGGCTTCCTCGTCACTGATGGACAGTCTTTTTTCTCGGAGGAGAAGCGCCATTGCACGTTTGAGAATCGGCCTTTCGAGCCCGGCGTCCCCGCCTTTGAACTAACCAATACCGAGATCAGTGGCCGCTATCGCATTCACAAAGAGGTTTTCACCGATCCCTACCGAAACGTCGTCCTGCAGAAGATTCGCTTCGAACCCCTGCAGGGAGGGCTCTCCGATTATCGCCTTTACGCCCTTCTCTCGCCGCACCTCGCAAATTGCGGCTCCGACAACACCGGTTGGGTTGGCGATTACAAAGGACTGCCGGCATTTTTCGCGGACCATGATGGTTCGTCTCTGGCGCTGGCTTCCTCGGCTCCATGGAAAAAGATGTCTGTCGGATTCGTCGGAACTTCTGATGGCTGGCAGGATCTCTCTCAACATTTCCAGATGGAGTGGGAGTATCAGCGCGCAGAAAACGGCAATATCGCCTGCACTGGAGAGATCGATCTCAATGCCTGCAATGGAGAATTCGTCATCGCCCTGGGTTTCGGCGCCATCTGGACTGAGGCGGGCCAACAAGTGCGCTCAACCTTGTTCGAAGAATACAGCGAACTCCACAAACATTATGTGATGCATTGGCAGCACTGGCAGCAGACCCTGCTCAAGATCGACGAACCGGAACGCGAGAACGATTTATACCGCGCTTCCATGGCCGTACTTCGGACCCACGAGTCAAAAGATTTTCTGGGCGGCATCATTGCCAGTCTTTCCATTCCGTGGGGCTTCAATAAAGGTGACGAAGACCTCGGCGGATACCACTTGGTGTGGCCTCGCGACCTGGTGGAAACCGCGGGAGCGCTCGTCGCCGCAGGCGCCACCAGCGACGCTGTCAGAGTGCTTCGCTACCTTGAGGCTACACAGGAGGCCGCCGGCAACTGGGCGCAAAATCTCTGGCTCGACGGCCGGCCCTATTGGAGCGGCGTCCAGATGGATGAAACCGCTTTCCCGATTCTGTTGCTTGATCTGTTGCGCCGCGAATCGGCGCCTGGCCTCGGGAAACTGGAGCGCTGGTGGCCGATGGTGCGCGGTGCCGCAAGCTTTATTTTGCGCAATGGTCCCGTTACGCAGCAAGACCGGTGGGAAGAGGATGGAGGCTACTCTCCCTTTACTTTGGCCGCAGAAATCTCCGCGTTGCTGGCCGCCGCTGACATTGCCCAACTTACCGGTCACAGCGATGTCTGCTCAACGCTGCGCGATGCGGCCGACGCATGGAACGACAATATCGAACGTTGGGTTTATGCCACCGGCGGCGATCTCGCTCAGCAAATCGGCGTAGAAGGCTATTACGTGCGAATCGCTCCGCCGGATACGGATGACGCCGCAGCCTCACCCACCCAAGGCTTCGTTCCGATAAAAAATAAGCCGCCCGGCCAGAACATGGAGCGGGCTTTTCAGATTGTCAGTCCGGACTCACTGGCCTTGGTGCGATTCGGATTGCGGGCGCCCGATGATCCGCGAATTCTCAACACCATCCGCGTCATCGATGCATTGTTGCGAGTGCAACTCCCGCACGGACCCTGCTGGTACCGTTACAACGGCGATGGGTACGGCGAGCACAAAGATGGTTCGGCCTTCGACGGCAGCGGCATCGGCCGTCCCTGGCCTCTTCTCGCCGGCGAACGTGCTCATTATGAACTGGCCGCAGGCCGGCCTAAAGAAGCCGAAGCCTTGCTTTCAATGATGGAACAATGTCCCACCGGAGCCAGTCGCCTGCTGCCGGAGCAAGTCTGGGACGCCGACGATGTCCCCGCGCTTGAACTGTTCCGCGGCAAACCCACGGGGTCCGCATGTCCTCTGGTATGGGCACATTCCGAGTATGTAAAGCTGCGCCGATCGTTGCGCGACGGCAAGATTTTCGACCAGCCTCCGCAAACAGTTCAAAGGTATCTTGTCGAGAAACCTGTGCGCCAAGTCTTCGGCTGGAGGTTTAACAACAAGGCGAGATCCGTCCCGCGCCACAAGAAGCTGCGCATCGTGCTCCTCACTCCGGCGCTGGTCCACTGGAGCATCGATGGCTGGGAGAGCTCGCACGATACAAATACGCGAGACACCGGCCTTGGTATCTACACACTCGATCTTCCGACCGCGTCGCTCCCGGGAGGAAGCACAGTAATCTTCACTTTTTATTGGCCGCAAGATAATCGTTGGGAGGGCAAGGACTACAGCGTGGTTGTGGAATAGGAAAGATTTATATTTGCGCGAACCTTACGCCTCGGCAGCGGTGGTGTAAACGATCTCCACAACCGTGCAATCGTCATTCAGCGGATTGCCTGCGCAGAACTCCGAAACCGCCGAGAAAATTCCTTCCAGGGTGGGGGTCTTCATCACCGCCGCCTCCAGTCTCGAATCTTCAAAAAAATCGCCCATGGCATTCTCCGCTTCGGTCACGCCATCCGTCACCAGAATGAAACGGTCGCCAGAATTGAGTTGGCAGCGGGCGCTCTCAAACGTCGCATCGGCCAGCAGACCAACCGGAACATTCCCATGCGGAGGACGCATCACCTCTCCCGCGCAGACCAGCAGAGGCTGCACGTGGCCGCAGTTAACATATTCCAGATCACCATCACGGCGCAGGCGCGCTAACAGAACCGTCGCATATTTTTCTCCCACCAGCTTTTCGGTGAAGAAACGGTTCACCGCAGAAACCACCTCAAGCAGCGGCGTTCCCGAAATCAGCTGCGAAACAATCATCCCCTGTAACGTCGACGCCAGTAGGGCCGCTGACACTCCTTTGCCGCTCACGTCCGCCAACACTACGGCAAGCCCTTCCTTTGTGATGACCGCATCGTAGAAGTCACCCCCGATTTCCTTGCAAGACAGATTCTTCCCGCGCAATTTGGCAAATGGCACTTCCGGAATCTTCACTTGCATCAGCCGCTGCTGAATGCCCGCGGCAATCGTCAATTCCTGCTGGTAGCGCCGGGATTCTTCCTCCGCCTGGACCAGTCGTGCGTTCTCGATCAGCGACCCCGCTTCCGTCGCGATGGCCCGCAGCACATCGTGGCCAACCCCAGAGAACTCCCTCGACGCGAAGCGCGAGTCCACGTAGAGCACTCCAGCCACCTCGGAGGATGGTGCGCCAGGGACAGGCATCTGCTGGTCACGCCCTGACTGCACTTGCCTCTTACGCAGCGGAATGCAAATCACCGTGCGCAGATCATAGGCGACAATGCTTTGCCGGGCCGCAAGGTCCATCGAACTGCCCGTATCGGTAAGAAGAAATTCCGAATTCGAACGCAGAGACTCTTCCAGGGCGGAATGCGAAATGGTCTTGTCATCCAGTAGCGGCTCGCCCTTGCTGTTGCGTCCCGCGGCCAAACGCAGGTTCCCGTCGTCGTCCGTCAGAAAGACGTAGCCACGCTCTGCGCGAGTCAGTCTGAGCGTCACTTCCAGCATGGTCATCAGAATTTCATCGAGCACGCCGGCGGTATTCAATTTACGTGCGGCTTCAAGAAACAAAGTTAGTTTCTCAAGATCGTTCGACTCCTGCGAAATCTGTATTCCAGAAATCTGGCTCAGGAAGTCGCGTGCCGTGTTCGACGTGCCGTGCGCGGGATTGAAAATGGCATAGGTCGAATCGCGCGCGCCAAATTCTAGTCGGTCATTGCTCTCCAGCTTTTGCCGCTGAACGCGCTCCCCGTTGACGAATGTGCCATGCTTGCTGCCCTGATCGACCAGAAAAAAGCCGTCAGTTTCCAGCACAATGAGCGCGTGATCCCGCGACACCCGCGGATCGGCGATCACAAGATCCTTATCAACCTTGCGGCCCACGCTAAAGGGCGTCCGATTGAGGACGATGTTCTTTTGCTCGTTGCCCTGCACCAGCACCAGCGCGGGAAATACTCCCGAGCTTGAGCTCTGCGAAGAACGAATGGAATTCAGAGACATGGAAGGTCATGCGATTTCACTTTGAGGCTGTTTCTCAAAATCGCATCTTTAGAATAATGACAGGAATCGTGTGCCGACGGGTAGATCCTTTTGTGGGTGCCGTTTTTTCTAATCGATAATTCCGCCACTTTTAGGTCGTTTTGGCCGTTTGTGCGCCTTCCACCATCTGTCGTTGGTCCGTTCTGCTCGCATCCAGATAGGTCAACGCGAAGGCAATCACAGGAATAGTGAAGGTGGCGAAGAAAGGCCATTTCCACCCTTGCAGCGACCAGGCGGGAGAAGCGAGCCAGTAGGCTCCGAACAGGACAATGCTCGCAAGCCATTGCCAAGCAATGGAAAAAGCTCCAGCCAGGTAAATGAAACGGGCCGCTCGCGACCGTGAAATAAAAAATTCTCGGTCCCGCACCAGCACGAGAATCGCGGGTACAAGAAGCACCTGGTTATAAGGCGCGTACATCGGTACCACCAGCACGGTCAAAGCCATTGCCAGAGCGATAGCCCGGCCGAATTGCGGTCCCTCCGCTGGGTTGGCGCGCAATCGCCACAGGCACAATCCACAGCCGAGAATGGCTATTCCCGCAACAATTTTTCCCGCATACGGCCACGGTATGAGCTGTTCCAGCACCGACTGGTTTTGAGTGTAGCGATGATATTGCCCCACGGTTTCGGCAAACATCCGCCACCACCCCGGCAGAATGATTTCTGCTCCGCCCAGCAACAAAGCCATAGTCAGGCCAAAACCCACAACCAACTTTCGTCGCCGGCGCAAATCGCTGACTGCCCATAAGAGTAGCCATGCCACCAAAGGCCATGCCAGTTGCGGCTTGATGGTAGCCAAAGCCAGCAGAATACCCCCGCAGAACAGGTAGCCGCCGGCCACGCAGGCCACGGCCCCCGCCATCAAGCCCGCCACAAGCAGGCTAATTTGCTGCAACTTGATGCCTTGTACGGCCGGAACACTCCCGAGGGTCAAGGCAATGCAACCCGCGACCGCTAGGCACGGCAGTCTCCATTGCAACGCGCGCAGCCATAGACAAACGCTCGCGGCCGTCAGGCTCACTAGCATCCAGTGAAAGAAAATTTGAACATTGTGAAATGGAAAATTAATCAACGGTGCCAGCACAAAGACTAGATAGAGAGGATAAGCAAAGCCTTGGCGGTCTTTGGGATCGTTTGGCCGATTGTTATCGAGCACCCGACCGTAATATCCCTTTTGAATTTCTAGGGTGATTTCGTCACTGTAAGGATTCACGTGGTGAAGCAGTAGTTCGCGCGCTCCCAGCCAGCGCGGATAAAGATCTGACAAATTCCCGCGTGGACGCTCCTGCTGCGCCGCGTCCGCCACCTGATACGCCACAAGGATTCGGTCAAAGTAAAACCACATGCTCGCCGCCGCCAGCACGGCGACCACAAAGAACGTACCGAGTCGTGAGTGCGAAGCAGGTAGGTCATTCGTCATCTTTGTTCACCTGCCCACACTCCCGAGTTACGACGCATTGCATACGTCCACGGGATCACGGGGCAACTCATTCCCAATCTTCCACGCCCACCACAAAAGCGGAATCGCCATCAAATTAACTTTTCCAACTACCAGCCAGAGCACCATCCATAAGGGGCTGATTAAGAGCGGCAACACAGGAAGGAGCAGAGTCAATCTCTGGTTTCGTCGTTCCCCGATCAAATGTAGACAGTAATCCGAAATCAGCACCATCGGCAAAACCAGCAAGCTCAGGTCATGCGAATTCGTCTGCCAGGCGATCAACACTGATATCAAAATCGCCAGAGAAAATTGCAGTTCCAATTTCTCCCCGTTCGCTCTCCCCTTCCAGACTGCGAATATAAATAAGATGACCGTACATACCGCTGCTAATGCCGTCCCGAAGGTTCCCGAAAGTGGCCCCCAACCCGTGACTAATCCATGCAGGTTCGGGAGGAGTTTCGACGGTACTCCACCTAAGCTGGGCGTCTTCGCTATCTGCAGCACATATCGGGGATATTGAAGCAAAGCTTCCTTACCTACCAACGCAATGGAAGCCAGCGCCAGCAATATGGCGATTGCTACGAATCCCAGGGCTACGCGGCCTCGTTTCCAAATGACCAAGAGCAGAACAAGCGGAACGATAAACTGAAACTTGAACGTAGCCAGCGCCAGCCAACAGCCCGCGCGCAGATCCGCCTTTTGTTTCAGCGCATTGAACCCCAGGACGCACAACAGCAACATCAGGATAGAGTCCTGGCCTTCCAACAAGCAGGCGAGAACTGGAAAGAACGCGAGCGACGCAAGCACAAATTTCCAGGCCGGAACTAGGCGCAGCATCTCCACCGACCGGCGCAGCAATAAGGCAATCCCGAAAAGGGCACAGATATTGAGCAAGCCCCAAACAAGAAATGCCTGCGGATACGGCAACAGCGACAACGGCATGAAAATAGTCGCCTCAAAAGGCGGGTGTATGAACGGCAAAGCTCCCCTCCGAAATGCGATATGGCCGGTGAAGCTTTCTTGCACCGCATATTGGAGTTGTGGGTCGTAAAGATGATTACCCTGTCCCTGTCGTAAGATAGTCGCCGCCGTGTAAAAAACTGTGAAATCGGGATATCCGCGCTTAATGCCTTCCCAGAAATTGAGAGAAAACAGCAAATTCAGCCAAAGCATCCCGCCGACAAAAATCGTTGCAACGCGCCGCCATCTGGCGCCGCCAGTCAGCACAAATTGTTTCCAATCGGCCACGGTGGACCGCGATTGTACCCTGTACTTCGCGCATCCGCTATGCTCCGAACTGGAGTATCCTTGCATTACTGGGGCAGTTCCTCGGCAGACTTGCCGGGCCGATTTTCCAAGACAAACCATTGTGTCGCACAGAAGAGTGGCCGTTACCCTGGTGTGCAAGAAAATACAACTTCGGGAGCACCTTGCAGGTTATTATGTTTAGGAATAATTCCCTGCCGTTCCATTTCACGAGCTATCAGTCCCCTGAGGATGCCGATCATTGGCCTTCTTCGGGAGGCTCCGGGGAATTTGATGTCGGTTTAGGAGGAGCGGCAACCATGATGTACTTCTCGAGATTGTGGCGCGAGGAAGAAGGACAGGACATAGCGGAATATGCCGTGATGCTGGCGGTCATCCTCGTAATCGTCGTAGGCACGGTTCGACTGATCGGGTCTAATGCGAACAACACTTTCTCCAACGTCGCCAGCTCGATCCAATAGCTACTGAAGTCAGCAGGGTACTTGCGCGTGCGGCACCATAGGCAATCCTCGCCCTTTGAAAGCGCGAGATCAGCCATTATCCGCCCTGATGGAGTTTTATGAACCGTACTCGTTTGTTGATGATCGGAGTTCTGGCTCTGGCCCTGGGTGCCTTTGTCAGCCTGCTCGTCTACAAGAATCTCCAAGGTAAAGGCCCCTCCAATAACGAGGGTGGGACCGATGTGATCGTGGCTGCCGATGATATTCAAGTAGGCGCCAGAATCGAAGAACACAACGTGCGAACCGCGAAGTTTCCCCCATCAGGCCTGCCGGCCGGGGCTTATAGCAAGAGGTCCCAGGTAATGGGCCGCGGCGTGATTATTCCTATCTCTAGAGGCGAATTCATTCTCCCCACCAAGCTGGCTCCTGAGAATGCAGGGTCCGGTTTGCCTTCCCTGATTCCTCCAGGGATGCGTGCGGTTTCCGTTCGGGTAAATGAAGTAGTCTCCGTTGCTGGGTTCGTGGGTCCGGGAACGCGCGTCGATATACTTCTTACCGGAACTCCCAACGGCAGCTCGGAGAACCAAACCACCACGGTGTTGCAGAATGTCGCTGTGATCGCCTCGGGCCACACGCTGGAACGCAACGCAGCTGGCGAAGCTCAAAACACTCCGGTGATCACTCTTCTTACTTCTCCGGAAGATGCCGAACGCCTCACCCTTGCCAGTTCAGAAGGCAAGATTCAACTCGTTCTGCGGAACCCGCTCGATACCCATCAGGATTCGGTTGACCCCGCAAACGCCAGAGGTCTTTATAAGGGTGGAACACCGGTGGCCGCTAAGCCGCACACACCCGTTCATGCCGCAAAGCATAAGGCTGAACCCCTTGCTCCTCCTTCGGTCCTTAGTGTGGAGGTTTATCAAGGCGATAAGAAGCCGGACGTAGTCAAATTTCCGGAAGAGAGTAAGGACGAACCAAAGTAGTGGCAGAGAAGTCCGCCTCGCGCGCTCGTTCGCAGGCTTCCTCAGGTAGGAGAGAGATCGAAAGATGAAGGTTCGCACGAGACGTTTCACTCTCGCATTGTCGTTGGCTCTGCCGCTTTCGGTGGTGCCATCCGGGCTTGCCGCCGCCACGGAATGGGCGCTGCCCCCGATGCAACAGGCCGCGTCACCGGAACCCGCGGCCCCGGCCGCCACCCAGACGACACTGCCGCCGCAGTCCACTCAGCCCCAGGGTTCAGCCCCGTTGCGCGTCATGGTGGACAAGTCTCTGCTCATCAATACTACAGAGCGACTGAAGCGCATCTCCGTAACCGATCCCAGTGTGGCTTATGCCACGGTCATTACCCCCACCCAGATACTGGTCCATGGTCGTGCTCCCGGCGAAGTCTCACTGCTCATCTGGGACGAACTTGAACGGTCCCGCAGTTTTGACCTCCGCGTTGACGTTGATGTGAGCGCCGCCGCCGAAGAAGAACATCGCGTATTCCCTGAGGAACAGATTTCCGTCACCCCTTCCCGCGCCGCAATCGTTCTGTCCGGCCACGTAACCACCGAGGATGTTGCTAAGCGTGCCGGGGAACTCGCGGCGGCTTATTCCAAGAATGTTGTGAATGTGCTCACCTTTGGGCCCGTAGGTGCGCAAGAAGTATTGCTGGAAGTCAAATTCGCCGAGGTCGATCGTTCTGCCCTGACCCAATTAGGTTCGAATTTCTTTTCCACGGGAGCGGGCAATTTTCTCGGCACTACTAGCACTGGCCAATTTGGCGGCTTCGGCAGTCAGCAGATCAGCCAGACTCAGGGACAAAGCCCTCCGGTTCAGACCAATCAGACCATCAGCAACGTTCTGAACCTGTTCTTGTTTCGTCCCGATATTCACTTTGGCGCTGTGATCGAAGCGCTGCAGAACAAGAATCTTCTGCAGATTCTGGCCGAACCGAATCTCATAGCGGTGAATGGTAAGAAAGCCAGCTTCCTGGCCGGCGGGCAGTTCCCCTTCCCCATCGTGCAACCCGGCGCTGGATTTACCGCCGTCACAATTTCGTTCAAAGAGTTTGGCGTAAAGCTTGAGTTCACTCCGGTCATCATGCCAAACGGCAATATTCACCTCATCGTCGCGCCCGAGGTCAGCACTCTGGATTTCGCAAACGCACTCACTATTTCCGGATTTACTGTGCCTGCCTTGAGTACGCGGAAAGCCGAAACTGAATTCGAATTGCGGGATGGCCAAAGCTTCGTCATTGCCGGTCTGATCGATAACCGCGTTACCGATATCTGGAACAAGGTTCCGGGGCTGGGGGATATTCCAATCCTGGGTAATTTCTTCAAAAGCAAGAGCGCGCAAAAAAGTAATTCCGAGTTGATGGTCCTGTGCACGGTTCATCGTGTTTCGCCAAACACAGAAACGCCGCCGGGGCCCACGAATCCGCAACCTTTTATCGACAACGGAAAGTTCGATGGCAAAAAGCCTTCAGGAAAGTAATCCGTTGATAGGATCGGCGGAATCAGGATCGGCCGAATCAGGATCGGCGGAACAAAGTGCGGCAAGGCGACAGCGTTAGGAGAGTTGGAAAAGGCGTAGAGTATGGCCGAGCTTTCGGTAGTGATTGTGGCCACGGATAATGAACAGCGCAGTGTGCTTCAAGTGCTGGTGGATGGTACCAGCGTAGCCCGCACTGTCCATACCTGCGCCAACTTCCCGGTGGCGGCGTCCGATCCGGTCACCCGCCGAGTACAGGCGGCAAAGCCGGACGTGCTCTTAGTCGACATCCCCGCAGATAACCTCGTAGCAGCCATGCGCGCTGTTGAACTTCTGCATCAGGAACTACCGGATTCTGCTGTGTTCGCCATCGGAAATCTGAATCAACCGCAAGTCATCGTGAATGCCATGCGCGCGGGAGCCCGCGAGTTTATCGAGCGTCCCACCACCACCACCGATCTTCTCGAGGCATTTGTTCGCCTCACCACAGCCCAGCGCCGGGTTCAGAAAGAGGGTCCACGCGGTAAAGTATTTTCGATCGTGAACGCAAAGGGTGGGAGCGGTGCCACCACTGTGGCCGTCAACCTTGCCCTGGCGCTCCAGGCTGCTCACGGTCACACAGCACTCGTGGATCTCGCGCCGCTCGGACACACTGCCTTACACCTGAATCTCAAGCCGTTATTTACTCTGGCCGATGCTACCCGCAACCTGCACCGCATGGACAGTTCCCTGCTCGAAAGTTTCATGTCCCGGCATAGTGGTGGGTTGCATTTGCTTGCGGGTACAAATGCCCCCGCCGCCATCGAGCCTTCCAACGCGGAGTTCGTGCGCCTCTTCGACATGCTGGTAACTCACTACCGCTACGTGGTCGTGGATAATTCCTCGCGTCTCGATCCTGCTAGCCGCCTGGTCGCCAACTTGTCTGAGTGCGTGCTACTGGTGGCGTGCGCCGACGTGGCCTCTCTCTGGGGAGCGGCGCGTGTGCAACAGTATCTGGGAGAAACCGGCAACCATGAACGCGTGCGTCTGATCATTAACCGTTTTCGCAAAGTGCCGGGATTCAGCGAGTCGGATGCGGAAAACGCAGCAGGCGTAAAATTACTGTGGAAGGTTCCCAATCAATACTTCGCCATTTCTTCCGCCATCGACCGCGGCATCCCGGTGATGGAGCAAAGTCACACTGAGATTGCCCGTTGTTTTTCCGGGCTGGCGAATGAATTGACCCGTAACGACGCTGATGTTAAACGTGCGGCGTGGTCGCTGTTCAAGACCGTATAAGATTTTATGGCTAATCTTCAGACCTTCGAGCGCAGCGAGTATCAGCAGGTAAAGGCGGACCTGCATCGCAAGATCCTCGACCGCCTTGACCTGGAGAAACTGGGACGCAAAACCGGCGACACCGCGCGCGAAGAGGTTCTGGTTCTCATTCGCAACTCGGTCAACGCTGAGGTTGTCCCCCTCAGTTTCGCCGAGCGCGAAAGACTCTCGCGCGAAATCCTCGACGAGATCTTCGGCCTCGGTCCGTTAGAACCTCTGCTTAAAGACCACAGCATTTCCGACATTCTGGTAAATCGCTTCGATAAGGTCTACATCGAACGCGCGGGCAAACTGGAACTCACAGGCTTGTCCTTCAAAGATAACCAGCATCTCATGCAGATTATCGAGCGCATCGTGTCCCGTGTGGGCCGCCGCGTCGATGAATCTTCTCCAATGGTCGACGCCCGGTTGGCCGATGGATCGCGCGTGAACGCGATTATTCCTCCTCTCGCTCTCGATGGCGCTTGCCTTTCCATCCGCCGTTTCGGACGTGATCCGGTCACAGCCCGCAACATGATCGAAAACCATACCCTCACCGAAGCCATGCTCGAACTACTCTCTACCATGGTGAAGGGACGGCTGAATCTGCTGATTTCCGGCGGCACCGGCGCTGGCAAAACTACATTGCTCAATGTGCTATCCGGATACATCCCCAACGTCGAGCGCATCGTCACCATCGAAGATGCGGCAGAATTGCAGCTTAAGCAGGAACATGTAGTGCGGCTTGAGACCCGCGCGCCCAATATCGAAGGAAAGGGCGCGGTTCGCCAGCGCCAGTTGGTCATCAACAGCTTGCGTATGCGGCCCGACCGTATCGTCGTCGGCGAGGTCCGTGGCGAGGAAGCTTTCGATATGTTGCAGGCGATGAATACCGGCCACGAAGGTTCGCTTACCACGGTCCACGCCAACTCCGTGCGCGACGCTCTGGCTCGCGTGGAGAACATGGTTTCCATGGCGAATCTCAATATCCCCGAGCGCGCCGTGCGCCACCAGATTGCTTCCGCCATTCATGCCGTTGTGCAGGTTGCCCGATTGTCGGACGGCACTCGCAAGGTGATCGCAGTTTCCGAGGTCACTGGCCTCGACGGCGAAGGCATTGCCATGCAGGATATTTTCGTTTTTGAACGTCGCGCCACGGACGAGGACGGCAAAGTACGGGGGACTTTTCGCGCTACCGGAATTCGGCCGCTATTTGCCGACCGGTTAGCTACCGCGGGCGCACGAATACGCCCATCACTATTCGAATCAAAGACCGAAATCTAAGGAAAGAAGCCGTCGTAGAGACTTAGCTTGCTACAACTCTCTGGACGGCCAGCCAAACACTTGGGATTAGCGAGTCACTGATTATGTCCGCACTCGTAATTGCTCTGCTCGTGTTCGTGGTAGTTGCGCTGGCAACTTTTGTCGGCGTGTCTCTCGTCGATCAACGCCGTGCCCAGTCGCGCCTCATCAAAGATCGTCTGGCCACGGCGCAGAAGGCCCCGGAACGGGATCCAAATGAAGAACTCGCGTTACTGCGCGACGAACAACTCAGCAAGATCCCCGCCCTCGATACTCTGTTGCGACGCTCGGCCCGTGTTTCGGCCATTCAAGATTCACTGCTCCAGGCTGGAATGAAATTTCGAGCCGGCAATTTTCTGGTCCTGTGCTTGCTTTGCGGTGGTGTGGCGGGACTTGCAACGCTGCTCTGGAGCAGAAATCCCGCCGTCGGCTGGGCTGGCCTCATCATCGGCGCATTCCTTCCCTATTCATTTGTGTCCTATCGCCGCCAGAAGCGTTTCGAAAAAATCGAAGAGCAATTTCCGGAGGCCATCGACACCCTGGCTCGCGCCGTTCGCGCCGGGCACGCCTTCACTACCGCGCTGGAAATGATTTCCAGTGAAGTCGCCGAGCCTTTGGCCAGCGAATTCCGCCAACTCTATGAAGAGCAAAAATTCGGCATGCCCGTCCGCGACGCCCTCATGAATCTCACTGAGCGTGTGCCTCTGGTCGATGTCAAGTTCTTCGTCACAGCCGTTATGCTCCAGCGTGAAACCGGAGGCAACCTGGCGGAAATCCTCGACAATCTTTCCTACGTGATCCGTGAACGATTCAAGATTCAGCGCCAGGTCAAAGTTCATACTGCCCAGGGCCGTCTCACGATGGCCTTGCTGATGGCTATGCCGCCCGCGGTGGTGGCGATTCTTTTGATGTTCAGTCCGGATTTCGTCCGGCCTCTTTTTTATGATCCGATTGGACATACTCTTCTCGTTTCGAGTATCGCCTTGCAAACGATTGGCTATTTCGTAATCCGGAAAATTATCAAGATCCAGGTTTGAAATGCCGGTAATGATTCTGACCATCGTCGTCTTCGTGACCGTTGTGCTGGTGGTGTTTGCATTCGGCGCGGCTGCCGCCACTCCCACTTCGGTGCTTGGCGCCCGTTTGCGAGCGCTCGGTGGACAGCCCGCTCAAGCTCCAGAGAAGTCTGCGGTGAAAGTCAGAGAGCGCATCGAGCAGGCTCTCGATCCCATCAGCAAGGCAATTCCGCTTTCGCCCTCCGACGTTACCCGCACCCGCGCCTGGTTAATCCAGGCCGGACTCCGCGAGCCACGCCACGTCAGCTACTATTTCGGATCGCGTCTCTTGCTGGCATTCCTGGGACTGGCCGGCGTTGTCGCCTTTTCTGGCTTCTCCAGCCTGTCTTTGCTCGTCTGCGTGCCCGCGCTCGGGTTCTTCATTCCACGCTTCTTCTTGAAGCGCATGATCAAAGACCGCCAACAGCGCATTCGCATCGCGCTCCCGGATGCTCTCGATCTCACGGTAATCTGCGTCGAAGCCGGATTGGCGCTGGATCAGGCGTTGATGCGTGTAGGTAAAGATCTACACCATACCCATCCCGACTTAAGCGACGAGTTTCATCTTGTAAACCTTGGGATGCGCGCAGGTAAGCCTCGTGCCGAGGCCCTTCGCAATCTGGTGGATCGCACCGGCGTCGACGACATTAAATCTCTGGTGGGCACTCTCATTCAGACGGATCGCTTCGGCACCAGCGTTGCTCAGGCATTGCGCGTTCACTCGGATTCTTTACGCACCGCGCGTCGCCAGCGTGCCGAGGAGCAGGCTGCCAAGACGACTATCAAAATGGTTCCTCCTCTGGTCTTGTTTATTCTCGTGCCGTTTCTTTTCGTCACGGTCGGTCCGGCGCTTATCCAGGCCTATCACTCTCTCGTTAACAAGTGAAAAGATCTGAAGCGCAACCCTCAAAGAATGCGGGAATTTCATGCCGGGATTAGTCCCATGCGGTCAGGCATTCAATCAGACCCGCCAAGTCTTTGTTGCCACTGAACTTGCTGTCGCGCAGACTCACTGGTCCCGGTTGCGCGGCCTTCTGGCAACCTCCCCAGATGACTTCAGTAACGGCCGCGGACTCTGGATTCGGCCCTGCCGGGGCGTCCACACTCTTGCCATGCGATTCCCCATTGACGTAGTCTATTTAGACCGCGCGGGGACGGTGGTGCACGTCGAGCACAACCTCCAGCCCTGGCGCTTCTCTCCCGTCCGCATGCAGGCAGCTTCAGTTCTGGAGTTACCCAGCCACACCGTGGCCAGAACCGGAACCGCATTGGGCGATAGGATTGAAATCAAAATGAAGGAGACGGGCTAGCTGCCGTTTCTCTTCGACGATTAACCCCCACGACCGAATCACAAACTCTCGCTTGGCCGAAACACTCCAACTCGGAGAAATCAAGATTATTCAGCTTGACCATGCGCCCAGGCTGCAGGTCGAATGGTCCTCCCGTTGGGACGATTTTGTCACCTCGATCGGTCCTGCTCTCGCGCGCTCCGGTCCACGTCTTGCCGGAGAAGCTCCGTTCGGCATTTTGCCTTACCGCGGATTAGTCGCTTCGTTTTTGCTGGAATGTTTTTTGCTCTTCGTCATCGCCGTCGTCCCTCGTCAAATTGAGCGGCTGCGCCCCTATGCCCCACCCAGGCTGACTCCCGATGAAGTCATCTACTATTCGGCTGACGAATTGCCGCGCACTGAAGATCTCGGCGGCGCTCAATCCGGTGCGGCCGGCCGAGCCGGCGGCCAGCAAGCACATCACCGCACTCAAACCATTCGGGTGGCGCGCGGAACTTCCCTCGCTTCACAAGTTGTCGACGCTCCCAATCTCAAACTTCCTTCTTCCATCGCAGCCGTGGCCAACCTGCTCGCCTTCAAGTCCAACCCCGGTCCGCCTCCTGCCGAAGGACTTCACTCTTCCATCATTGCGCCAAGACTTTCCGCAAACGTAATCGCTCCGGCTCCGGTCGACGTAACCCGCGATCACTCACGCACAGGAATCTCTCTGGATTCCATCGTGCCACCCGCTCCCAACGTTTCGGCTGCCAGGCATCGCAGCGCTCCTGACTTGAACGCAGCAGTAGTCGCGCCGGCACCCAGCGTCCGCTCCGAGCACACGCTGGTCGCGCCGTCTCTGAGCACCAGCATCATTGCGCCGGCGCCTAACGTGTCGCGAGAACGCACGGTGACCGCGCCCTCTTTGACAGCAAATGTAATTAGTCCGGCACCCACACAGATCTCGCGTGACCAGGCCCGTTCAAGTCCGACGCTCACCACAAGGGTGATTCTTCCCGCTTCAATGTCCGTTAGTCGCGAGGTAGCGCCCTCACGAGTGCAGATGAATAACTTCGCGGTCGTGCCTCCGCCCGTTTCCTCGCCTGAGCGCGAAAGTGCGCGCGTTTCGAAACTCAATCTCCCCGCACCCTCAGTTGTTGCTCCGCCACCATCCGCCGATTCGGGACGCTCATTGCGCCGGCTCGAAAGCGGAAGCGCAAGTGCCGCCGTGGTTCCTCCGCCGCCCACGCAAAGCGCGAATGGATCATTTGTCAGCAGCGTCATTGGCAAATTATTCGGCACGCAGGATGTTGTTCCGCCGCCGCCGACGTTATCTACGGGCGCTCGCACTTCCTCTGGCGGTGGGCTCGCTGCCAACGTCGTGCCGCCGCCACCGTCAGCTTCCAGTTCTGCCGCTGGTGCAGGCTCGGGGATCTCACGTCGCGCTTCACTGGCGGCAAATATCGTTCCGCCACCACCATCCATGAGCGGATCATACGCAACCGGCACAGCGGGATCGGGAACATCGCGTCGTACTTCGCCGAACGCCAGTATTGTTCCGCCTCCGCCGTCCCTCACAGGTTCAGGCTCGGGCAGCGCCGCCGGAAATCGAACCGCTGGGGGGACGGGCTTGGGGAACAGCCTGGCCAGTAATGTCATTCCGCCACCTCCAGTTATCGGCGCGGGATCCGGCGTATCGGGCTCCGGCAGAAAGGGCGTCGGCCTCGGTGCTTCCGGCGACGGCTCAGCTCTCGCTCCACCTGTGGGTGCTGGCGGAAACAACGACAATTCCGGAGTTGTTGTGTCGGCGCAGCCTGGCTCGGCGGTAGGCATACCAGGCACCGGTGGCAAAGGCTCGCTCGCAATGTCACCGTCCGGTAGCGACAAACCGGGCCTCGGCGGCTCTGGTGGCGGTACCGGACTCGTTCACGGCGAAGGGCCGGGTAGCACCCTGACCGGAGAAGCTACTGGCGCGGGCAAGTCAGGAGCTGGCCACGCTGCCGACCTGAACTCCCGCGGAGGCATTTCTCCTACCCCCGGGCCCGGCGGTGCCGGCAGCGCTCCCACAGGCTCTCCCGCGGTCCGCGGAGTCGATGTCCGCGGCGGCAGCACAATCGTCACATTACCCAGCTTCGGGTCCGATAGCGGCTCTGACCCCAATCTTCCCGGGCGCTCCTCGGTAAAAGCGCAGCAGGGTCCGGCCATCACCATTGTTGCAACCTCGCGGTCCGGCGGAGCTTTTGATTTCTACGGAAAACTTCCCGGTGACAATTACACAGTTTATGTGGACACACCCATCGGCACAGTGGTCATGCAATTTGCCGAAGCCAATCCCGCCGGCGCTCCCGCGCACGCCGGAGCTCTGACCGGCCCTCAGGGCCTTCGCACCAATTTGCCCACAGACCTCCCGCACGCGCGCATCGTGATCAAAGGCAAACTCGATGCCTCCGGCAACCTGAGAAATTTGCTCGTCCTCGAACCCGGACCAGCCAACATGACGGCCACGATCATGGCTGCGCTGCCCACCTGGAAGTTCCGTCCTGCCATGCGCGGCGCGCAGCCAGTTGAAGTAAACGCCATCCTCGGCTTCAACATCGACACCAGCGATCGCTACTGAACGATCGTTACTGAACGATGGAGACTGCGCGATTCCTGCTGAGTGTTTCCACCAATCGTCACGAGCCAGCATTTCAGTTGTTCCGTACGAGTAGAGTACCTGGAAGAATACTGTGGGATACCGTGGAAGAGTCCCGTGGAAGAGCGGCGCTTCAGCGCCGCGTAAAGCCTCTAAAATAAAATCGGGCTTCAGCCCTAGCTTTGCAACCGCAGCCGCGCCAACAGCGCATACGCCTTCCTGAACCACGGACGCTCCCGCCGCCGCTGGTAAGCCGGCATCGCTGGCCTTTTATCCAGAATTTTCTGCACCCACGCACGCGCCTCTTCGTTACGATCCTGGCCATGCAGAAATAACGCGTAGTTGTAGTAAGTTTCGGAGCTGGTGGAAATCTTCGTCGTCTCCCGAAAGAGAGTGTCGGCTTTTTCCACTTGCCGCGTTTGTGCGTAGGCATGGGCGAGCAGCCCTCTGGCACGATGAAAATCGTAAGTGGGATCCGCCGCAACAGCATGCTCAAGATCGGGAACCGCCGCTGCGAAATCTTCGAGTTCGACCTCCGCTACGCCCCGGCGATAGAACGGATCCACGGAATCGGTTCGTGACGAAATGGCCTTATCGTAGCAGGCGCGGGCACGCGAGAACTCGCCGTCGTCGAGGTACAGTAAGCCAAGTTCTTCGTAGTTGCCGGCGGAAGGATTATCCAGAATCGCGGCTTCAAGTTCGCGAATGCGCCGGCGGCGCGGAAAAACCTGAAAAGAAGTTCGAAGCAGTCCCGCATCGGGAATAACTTCGGCAACAATGTAGACCAGCGCTCCGACCCATCCCAGAAACAGGATGATAAATATCCAGTAGGTATCCGGCCGCCGGCGGATGAAATGTACAATCGCCACCGCCTGCAGGACAAATCCCCACCCACCCAGAAAAAATAGAAGTGATCCCATGGAATGCGAAATATAACATGGGACCGATTACCCGCTTCAGAAGCCGTCCCAAGCAGGCGAATGCGACACACACTCAACCATGATTAAGGCGTCTAGAGGAATTCCCTGGAAACCTTACGGGCAAGTGAGGCTTGCGGTGCCCCTAACCATAGTGCCAGTCGCCGCGGTTCCGGTGGCGGCATTCGTGGACGCGGCAGCGGTTATCGTTACCGCACCGGAAGCCCCGCCCACGCATTGAAAGGTTGCGGTTCCAGTACCAGTCCCCACAAGGGTCGCGATCATGGGATCAGAAACCGCCCAGCTTCCCGAGTAAGGCGCGGCAAACGTCACCGGTGAAGGAGACGGGGATTTGCTGAATGTGCCCGTCGCTGTGAATTGCACCTGAGCGTTTGGATTACTCTGAGCATCCGCCGTTGCAGGGACAACTGCAATCGACTGCAGCACGCGGTTTGAGCTCGACGATCCACATCCCAAGGCTTGAACAACTAACATAGACATGAACAAAATCATCGTCATGTTCTTGCGGTTCGGCATGGCAACCTCCCCTTAGCTTCCCAGGCATAAACCCTTAAACCCCTGGGAATGCACTGCCTCCCAGAACCCCGGCATCGGCGACAAGTTGTCTCCATTACCGGCTTTATTTCTACCCACGGGTCACGCGGAGTAAACCAATCGACAGCATGCTTTAGGAAAACTCGGATGGTAAACTTATGAGTGGTCAAGCCCTTCACGCGTTCCGTTCGTCTCCTGGCGTCTGATATCGACGGCACGTTACTCAATCCGCAGTTCCAGATTTCCGAGGGCGACCTCACCGCGCTTCGTCGGGCCCATGCAGCCGGCATCGAGATCGTGCTGGTCACCGGACGCCGGCACACCTTCGCCATGCCCATTGCTAAACAGTTGGGTTTTGATTTGTGGCTGATTAGTTCAAACGGTGCGGTCACACGATCGCTGGCGGGTGAAACTTTCCATCGCGACCTGATGCCACGCGAAGTCTGCCGCGAGCTATGCGGAGCGATGCAAGAATTTCGCGGAAACACCGTTCTCACATTTGATAATGAAACCAAAGGCGCCATCGTGTTGGAGCACCTTGACGATTTGAATGCCAGCATCCGCCGCTGGCTGGAAAAAAACATGGACTACATCGAATTTGTTGTGCCCATCGAGAAGTCCCTTGTGAACGATCCGGTGCAAGCCATGTTTTGCGGATCGACAGCGCGTATGCTCGACGCCTTGCGGGCGCTGGAAGCGAGCGGCATGGGCAAGCGTGTTACCGTCCTTCGCACCGAATATCCCGAACGGGATCTCTCCATGATCGACGTTCTCAATACGGGATGTTCCAAGGGTCATGCGCTGGAGCGATGGGCCGCGCATCGGGGTTACCGCCGCGAGCAGGTCATGGCCATCGGTGACAACCACAATGACGTCGAAATGCTTGAGTTCGCCGGCCATCCGGTTATCATGGGGAATGCCTGCGCGGAATTGCGCGACCGGGGCTGGAACATCACCCTCGGTAACGACGCGTGCGGCGTAGCAGCCGCGCTCGCAAATGTAGTGTGCGACTAGACGCTTCTGGCAACTCGGCGAATGATCCGACGCTTTGCGGAAGCTCGTCACGCGAACTATTCGGACAGCCCGCAGTGACGTGGAAGAGCAGCGCTTTAGCGCCGCGTAAAGCGCCCCGAACCAAGCCGGCTTTAGCCTCCGAGGGACGCGTTAAATATTGGCAATGAGAATGAAGAAGACGCTCAACATCGCCGGCTGGACAACACTCCTCGCCTTACTCGCGATGACAGCTCTTCCCTGCCCCGCAGCCGATTCCGCCGTCCTCCGCAACGGATTCTCCATCCGCCACGAACGCCGCCAAATCATCGGCACAATCACCCGCCTTTTCGTCGACGGCGACGATTCGAGTTTCGTGGATATCCCTACCGCTGAGATTGACCACTTCGAAGCGGCGCCGGATTTCCCCGGTACGCCGCTGAAGACACAAGCTTCGCACCAGCAGCCTGGTCAAGCGCAGCCTGGTCAACCGCAGCCTCTTCAACCAATTGATCTGAACGAGGTTGTCAGAACCGCCAGTGGAACTTACCGGCTCGATCCCGACCTGGTCAATAGCGTCATTCGCGCCGAGAGCGGCTTCAACGTTCGCGCCGTTTCGCCGAAAGGCGCGCAGGGATTGATGCAGTTAATGCCCAAGACCGCGTCGCACCTCGGGATTCAGAATGCCTTCGATCCGCAGGCCAACATCGATGGTGGGACGCGCTATCTGCGCGAATTGCTGGAACGCTATAACTTCGACTTGATCAAGGCCCTCGCCGCCTACAACGCCGGCCCGCAACGCGTGGAGCAATACGGAGGCGTGCCTCCCTACTACGAAACCAAAGCCTACGTGGCGCGCATCGTCCGCGACTTCAACAAGAAGAAGCTGGCCGCTCAAGCCGCATCACCGTCAACTCCCAAGAAAAATCCGGCGAAAAAATCAGCCACAAAGCCGGTTCCCCGAACCAAGCCGCATAAGTCCACCGCGCAAACCGAAGCGAAGGTAGCTCCCAGCTCGGCCAGCGAAACAAACTAGACTTACCTCAATTTCAAATCTGCTCTCATAAGATCGAGCGCACCACGCCGCCATCCGCGCGCAGTGCCGCCCCATTAATGGCCGATGCCATCGGGCTACAGAGAAACGCCACGAATGCACCAATCTCTTTCGGCTCGATAAATCGCTTCAGCAATGACGTAGGCCGCATGCTCTGAAAGAAACTTTTTTCAACCGATTCGCGATCTGTCTTTTGCTGCGCAGCCAACTGGTCCACAAAATCCATCACTCCTTCGGAACCAGTAGGTCCCACGAGGACGCTGTTCACCGTAACGTTTGTCCCCGCCGTGGTTTCAGCCATTCCGCGCGCCACAGCTAGTTGCGCCGTCTTCGTCATTCCGTAATGAATCATCTCGGAAGGAATCTGCACCGCCGACTCGCTCGAAATAAATATGATTCGCCCCCAATCGCGTCGTTTCATGCGCGGAAGATGATGACGGCTGAGCCTCACCCCGCTCATCACGTTGACCTCAAAAAACCGCAGCCAGTCGGCGTCCGAAATTTCCTCGAAAGTTTTGGGCTCAAAGATGCCGAGATTGTTTACCAGAATATCGAGATCAGGAAATTGCTCTACCGCTTGTCGGACGCCTTCGGCCGTACCAAGATCCGCCGCAAGTCCCTTCAACAAGCCGCGACCTCCCGCCCCGCTCAGCTTTGCCAGAGCTTGGTCCACGCGCTTCTGCGTGCGTCCGTTAACGATGACCGAAGCTCCTTCCGCTGCCAGTCTTTCCGCAATGGAGTATCCAATGCCCGCTGTCGATCCCGTGACTAGGGCGCGCTTCCCTTCCAGTTCGAGGTTCATGAAGATTCGATGTGAAATGAGAGATGCTTGATTCACCCAAGGTGTTTAAGGATTCCCGCACGTT
Organism: Candidatus Sulfotelmatobacter sp.; assembly: GCA_025462865.1. GTDB lineage: Bacteria > Acidobacteriota > Terriglobia > Terriglobales > Acidobacteriaceae > Sulfotelmatobacter. The sequence continues at coordinate 64,743 of JAOAPI010000160.1, forward strand.
TGACCCTCCGGGCACAGTCATTTACCTTGAGAGTGCGGTTTTCGCTTTGCGTTGCCAGGGTCGCGGCGCGAGGCTTCTCCCCTTCATGGACAAAAAACGCATTATTGTCACTACGGTGATTTTTCTCATCCTCGCCTTTCTGGTTTATTTTCAGTTTCGTGAGTGGAGGGAGTTCGACTGGAGCAAGTTTCGCAACCTCAGCCGGCAAATCCGATGGATTCACGTGCTTCACGCGGTAGCCTGGATATATTTCGGCTATATCCTTCGCGCCATCCGATGGAAACTCTTCCTTCTTCCCGTCCGCCCGAAGGCCACTATCACAGGGCTGATCGCTCCTACACTGATCGGATTCGCCGGCTTGGCGCTCCTCGGCCGGCCCGGCGAACTCATTCGTCCCTATCTCATCTCCAAGCGTGAAAACCTTCCCTTCTCCTCACAGATGGGGGTCTGGGCAGTGGAGAGAATATTCGACTTTGGGGCCTTCACCGTTCTAATGGTTTTCGCAATCTTCTTTCTTCCCGCAGCAATGCAATCAATTCCGCATCCGGAGTACTACCAGAAATTCCGGCTGTTGGGATTTCTGATCATGGGCCTGGTGGCTGCCCTCGCCGGGGCTGCAGTGCTGGTGAGCCGCAGCGGAGAGGCAATTGCCTCCTGGGTAGAAAAACGCTTTTCCCATTTGTCCGCCAATCTCGGCCATCGCATCGCCGAGAGGGTTCGTGAGTTCGGGGCCGGATTGCACACTGTTAGCGGCCCAATCTCCCTGACCTTATCGATCGTCGTTTCCGTGGGGATGTGGTTTGTAATTGCCGTGGCCTATCAGGAAGTGACTCACGCCTACGGCACGGACGCCCTCGATATCACGCGCCCTCAAGTCCTGCTTCTGATGGGCGCCAGCATCTTTGGATCCATGCTGCAGCTTCCCGGCATTGGTGGAGGCTCCCAGATGGCGACCATCAAGGCCCTCACAGCCATCTTCGATGTCCCCCCGGAAATGGCGGCGAGTTGCGGAATTCTTCTGTGGCTGGTGACTTTCGTAGCGGTCGTGCCGCTTGGTTTGGCACTGGCCCATCATGAAAGGCTGTCATTGCGGAAGCTCTCCGAAGAAAGCCACAAGGCTGAAGAAGCCGAGGTTGGCCATCCCCCGGTCTGAGTTGTACTGTCTATTACGTAGGTACTTCCGTGGCGCGGCCTGACTCCCCTGTTACAATTTCGATACTGACTCCAAACATTTTGATTTAGCCGGACAGATTTTTCTTCGATCAACATCAGCGCCATGAAATGTCCCTTTTGCGGATTTGCCAACGACAAGGTAGTTGACTCGCGCGAGAGCAAAGAGGCGGAGTCGATCCGCCGCCGCCGCGAGTGCCTCAAGTGCGGCAAGCGTTTTACCACCTACGAGCGCATCGACGAAATCCCTTACATGGTGGTCAAGAAGGACGGACGGCGCGAGAAGTTCGACCGCCAAAAAATTCTCAACGGCTTATTGCGCGCTTGTGAGAAGCGGCCGGTGCCGATCAGCAAACTCGAGCAAATTGTGAACGACGCCGAATCCTTCGTCATCGAGTCGCAGGAACGCGAGCGCAAGACCAGCGAACTGGGCGAACTGATCATGAACCGCTTGCGGCGCTATGACAAAGTAGCCTATGTCCGTTTTGCCTCGGTGTATCTGGATTTCAAGGATGTGAAAGAATTCATGAATGAGTTGAGGGATTTGGTGAAAGCCAAAGAAATACCCGAAGTTAAAGTAAAGAAAAGCGCCCCATGATTGGACGTTAATATCGGAGTGCAAGCCTTGAGGCCCTCGGATCTTTTCGCTGGCCACTGATCACCGGCCACTGGCCACTGCCTTAAAACCATGACTCATAAAATAACTCTCATCCCAGGCGACGGCATCGGACCAGAAGTCACCCGAGCCACCGTGCGCATCCTCGAAGCTACCGGCCTGAAGTTCGACTGGGAATCATTCCAGGTTGGCGCCGAGGCTTTTGAAAAGCACGGCGAATACATTCCGAAGGAAGTGATCGAATCCATCGAGCGCACTCGCGTCGGACTCAAGGGCCCCGTTACCACGCCTGTTGGAGGCGGCTTTTCCAGCATCAACGTGGCGCTGCGCCAGAAATTCGAGCTTTACGCGAACTTCCGTCCCATCCGCAACTTGCCCCACATCCCCACGCGATATCCCGACGTCGACCTCATCATCGTTCGCGAAAACACCGAAAGTCTGTACTCCGGACTGGAGCACGAGGTCGTCCCCGGCGTAGTCGAAAGCTTGAAGATCATTACGGAAAAAGCTTCGACACGTATCGCCAAATTCGCTTTCGAGTACGCCCGCAAGAACCAGCGAAAGAAAATTCATGCCATCCACAAAGCCAACATCATGAAGCTCTCAGATGGCCTGTTCCTGCGCTGCTGCCGCACCGTCGCCAAAGGATTTCCCGAGATCACCTACGGCGAGCACATCGTCGACAACACTTGCATGCAACTCGTCATGAATCCTTATCAGTACGACATGCTGGTGATGGAAAACTTGTATGGCGACATTATTTCGGATTTATGCGCAGCCTTCGTTGGCGGCCTTGGATTCGTCCCCAGCGCTAATCTCGGCGACCACTGTGCGATTTTCGAGGCCGTCCACGGCTCGGCCCCAGACATCGCAGGAAAAAACCTGGCGAATCCCACCGCCCTGCTGCGCTCTGCGCTACTGATGCTCCGGCACCTGGGGGAATTTGAAGCCTCGACCCAAATTCGCAATGCATTAGAAAAGGTCTACCGCCACCGCGAAAAGCTCACCAAGGACATTGGCGGCCAGGCCGGCACATCGCAGTTTGCCGATGCTGTAATCGAAGAAATGCAAAACGCCACCGCCCAACCGGCGCGCGCTTAGCCCCCAGACAAATTCTCCTCTCTCATTAGCGATTCGTTAGCCTCATAAATGCGGCATATTCTTGCGCAACGCCTTGGCACGCTTCAGATCGTCGATCGTCGGTGAATAGAGAAGAGCAATAGACAACCCCAAGTCAGCCCGATACCCTTTCTTCAGAAAGCAATTCCATTTCATGCTTGGGGAGAACACAAATGAGAGTAAGGCTATTCGCAGCTGCAGCTGGCGGGTTGGCTTGCTTGTTTCTAATCGTAGGCTCTGCGCTCGCGCAAGGCGGTGAACTGGTACGCGCGGAGTGGGGAATTCCGGGCAGACGCGTAGTGGATGTCACCGACCGGGTGCGGTCCATGGCGCGCGAAGGAGGGCTGCGGTTTGAGGTTACGCGGCAGAACCTCGGCGCGGATCCGGCGCCGGAGAGAAGGAAGTTTCTGGTGATTCATATTCGCCACTGGGATGGAAGCAGTCAGGAATACACCTTCCGCGAGCACGACTTGGTGAATCTGGAAATTGATCCCGAGCGCGGCTACGAGCGGCGTGAATGGGAGGAGCAGCGGGAGGAAGGCCGCGAGCACCGCCAGGCGGAGGAGCATCATGAAGCCGAAGAGCACGAACGCCACGAACGCGGTATCCGTATCATTCGGGCGTACTACGGTGCCGAGGGCCAGTTCATGAATGTGACCGATGCCTTGCGCAGCCGGGTGCAGGACGGGAGGCTCTTTCTGCGGATCGACGACTCTACCATGGGCGGCGATCCCTTGCCCGGTCGCCGAAAGTGGCTGCGTGTACTCTATTTCTACGACGGCGAGCGCAGGAACGCTGTGGTGGAAGAAAAAACCGAACTGCGCCTTCCCTAAAATCTTAGCTGATACTGTTCTAACTGCTGCATACGGCGCGGGCTTTTCCCCGCGCCGTTTCCTATTTGCCACATTCTCATTTCCGCCATTGACTCTCGCCGCGGATGAGAGTAAATTCGCCCGTTCTGGGGAATCCGAGGGGATGGCGAATCCAACGCGCCGTGTAGGGGTAGTTCTGTTTCAGCTGGGCGGTCCTGACACCCTGGCTGCGATAGAGCCTTTCCTTTATAACTTGTTCTGCGACCCCGATATTATTGACTTTCCCTTCGCCCGCCTGGGGCGCAAACCCCTGGCTAAGTTGATTTCGACCACTCGCGCCCGCAAAGTGCAGCACCATTACGCAACCATTGGGGGAGGCTCCCCCATTCGCCGTTTCACCGAACGGCAGGCGCGAGCGCTGCAATCTGAGTTGACGAATCAGGGTCTGGATGTGCACTGCTTTGTCGCCATGCGGTACTGGCACCCCTTTACCAGCGAGGCGATCGCCCAACTCGAGGTAGCGCACTGCGACGAGGTGGTACTGCTGCCCTTGTATCCGCAATTTTCCTCGACCACCGTCGGCAGCAGCCTCAACGAGTGGCGGCGCCTTTTCCGCGCCAAGGTTCCCGTGCACAACGTGGACCACTTTTATCAGCATCCCATGTATTTGGACGCGGTCATCGAAAAGATCGAAGAGGCGCTGGCGCGTTTCCCGGTTCCTGAGCGAGCGGAGCTTGTCTTCAGCGCGCATAGCGTGCCCATGTCCGTCATCGCCAAAGGCGATCCCTACCAGTGGCAGATTGAAGACACGGTGCGGCTTCTCATGAAGCGCGGCGGATGGCCAAATTCCCACCGCCTCTGTTATCAGAGCAAAGTCGGCGCCAGCAAGTGGCTTCAACCTTCCCTGCATCGGACCCTCCGCGACCTGGCGGCCGAGAAGACTCGGGAAGTCTGTATCGTCCCAGTGGCGTTCGTTTCCGATCACGTTGAAACGCTGGGTGAGATCGATCACGAAGCCCGCGAGGAAGCGTACCGGCTGGGCATCACTCAGTTCGAAATGAGCTCGGGATTGAACGATTCGCCAAAATTTATTTCGGCGCTGGCGCAGTTGGTGCGAGAAGCTTTGGGTGAAACGAATCAAACCCACATTCCGGCTCGCGACGAAGAGAGGCAGACGAGTGCCGCGTCGTTGATGGCGGCCGACTAGGATTTGAAGGGCGCGAGTTTCAGTGGCGCCGTTGAAGTTAAACGTAGTTTGTAATCGCAAACGAGTACAGGAGGAAGACGTATGGCGGAGCCGGAGGGCGTTAAGCCCACCCCGAATCCAGACGCGGCAAAACCCGTGGCCCCGGCCGCGGTGGATGCCACAAAATATGTCGGCACGCCGGCGGTGGGAACTTCAAAAGCCGCGGCAGCGGCGGGACTTTCTTCCTCGGGTCCATCCAATACTGACATCGACCGCCGCCGTCGTCGCCTGGTCTGGGTGGGCGTAACGGCATTCCTGACTGCGTGGTTCCTGGCATTCTTCCGGTTTTTTCTTCCTCGCACTCTTTTCGAACCTAACTCTGTTTTCAAAATTGGATATCCCTCGGAGTTCGCGCTCGGAGTCGATACCAAGTTTCAGCAGAAGTACCGCATCTGGGTCGATCGCACACCCGATCGCGTATTCGTGATCTACGCGCGCTGCACGCATCTCGGTTGCACACCGGACTGGAAGCCAAGCGAGAACAAGTTCAAGTGTCCCTGCCACGGCAGTGGATACGACAGCGAAGGAATCAACTTCGAAGGGCCCGCCCCCCGTCCGATGGATCGCGCACACGTAGAGCTGGCGCCCGACGGCCAGATCATTGTAGACACGTCGCGCCTCTACCAGTGGCCGAAGGGACAGATCAGCAAGTTTAACGATCCAGGCGCATTCTTAACCGGAGTGTAAGTAGCGCCGGCGTCCCGCCGGCTTTCGCAGTAACGAAGAGGCAATAATGGCTGACGAAAATAATCCGAACGGCAAGAACGGCAAAGTAGGCCTGGTCGACCGCGTCAAAGAAGATATTCAGGCGATGAAGGTCGACATTCCCACCAAAGCCAAAGAACAGATCGAGGGCCTGAAAGATCCCACCAAAACCCAGGTCTACACTTCCATCTTCCGCCACAAGCACGACGATACCCCTCGCAACCGCGCTCTGGGCGTGCTCTCCAACGTGTTTCTGCATTTGCATCCGGCGAAGATCAATCGCGATGCGGTGCGTTACAGCTACACCTGGGGCATGGGCGGGATCACCTTTTTTCTCTTCAT
>JAOAPI010000188.1 GCA_025462865.1 Candidatus Sulfotelmatobacter sp.
AACAGCATCTTAACCGCCAGGCCGAGAACCGCCGCAATGAATATTCGGCGAATCCACGTCGCCTTCAGCAGTAGTGTCATGTGACCTCCCAGCAGCGCACCCAAGAACATGGAAACGCCCAAGAGAAGGCCGAGCTTTAAATCCACGACGCCACGCCAAAGAAAGATCACCGTAGCGACCCCCGACGAGAACACGTTCATCAGCTTGGTCGTGGCCACGGCCTCAAGGAATGTCATACCAAAGCACACTACAAAAGCTGCGGTGAGCATGGTTACGTAGCCGCCGCTGAAGAAGCCACCATAAATGGCGAGGCCGAACGTAGCGGCATATCCGGAAACGACTGCGGTGGAGGACCTGCTCGTTTTCCCAGTGTTCACTCCGAGATTCTTGTTGAAGAGAGAAAATGCAGCCACTCCAATCATCGCCAGAGCAATGACAATTTGTAGCGCTCTCATCGCCACCGTCAGTAGCAGCACTGCACCCAGGGCCGAGCCCGCAAGGGTGATGAGAGCGAGTGTTCCCAAGCGCCGGGGTTTCACCACGCTGGTGCGCAGGAACGGCAAAGATCCTCCCACGCTCATGAACGTCAGAGCCAGCATGTTGGTTGCAACCGCTCGGTGGGGTTCGAGGCCGAAAGCGATCATCACCGGAACCGTAATCAGGGACGTGCTCCCGGTGACCACGCTCAGCACGCTGGTGAAGAAGAAAACTGCAATCAAGATGACGAGCTTTTCTGGCGCCACGCGGACATCATAGCAACCCGCATTTTCTCTGAACTATTCCCGATCTTCCAAGTGGTTCGGCGGCTTCGCCAAGACCCTGTTCTTCGGCCTGGCCATCCTGCTCTCAGCGTCCGATGCCACCACCTTCTCGTGCACTTTTTCTTCTTCTAACTTTCCACTGCGCCCGCTTCCGGGTGGACGCCTCTCGGCCGCGGCTCGGACGGGCGTTTCGAACCGCGCCGGTTGCGCGCCAAACCTGAAGCAACCGCGTTTGGCACGAACCGCGCCTTCACTCACGCCCTGCCACCCTCCCTCGGGCTCCGTTCGTTTCCTTTCCCCGTTCCGCTTTGTTTTGTCCCGCTGCCGCTCTTGGTGAAGGACAAAACAAAGCCGGAAACGGCGGAAAGAGAAAACCATGAAGTTAGAAGAAATCAAGAACCGAACCCAAGAAGCTAGCGATTACCTGGTGCAGTCGCTCGAGGCTGGCCACAGTGAAGTCTTGACCGAATACCTCGGAGCCATCGCCAAGTTCCATACCTACAGCTTCGGCAACATCATGCTGATCGCAAGACAAAAACCCTCAGCCACCAACGTGGCCGGAGTGCGCACCTGGAACTCGCTCGGCCGCTTCGTTCGCCGGGGCGAGAAGGGCATTTTGATTCTTGCTCCGATGGTCGGAAAGAAAACCAAAACCCTAGAAGAGACCACAGGGGAGGGAGATGAGAAAAACCCGCAACCCCAGCTGTACGGCTTCCGCGCCGTCTACGTCTTCGACATTAGCCAGACCGAAGGCAAAGAGCTGCCGCAGTTGACCGAAGTCAAGGGCGATGTCAGCGGCTACCGCGAACGGCTGGTCAAATTCGTCGAAGCCCGAAGCATTGAGCTGTGCTACTCCGACAAGATCGGCCCGGCCAAGGGCTTGTCCCAAGGCGGGAAGATCACCCTACTTTCCGGGATGCAGCCCGCCGAGGAATTCTCTGTTCTGGTGCATGAGATCGGCCACGAAATGCTGCACCGGGGAGAACGCCGCACCCTCACCACCAAAACCGTGCGCGAGACCGAGGCCGAAGCCGTGGGTTTCGTGGTCTGCCAAGCCATTGGCCTCGATACCGGCACTGCCTTTTCCGACTACATCGCGCTTTGGAACGGCGATGCCAATCTCCTGCGCGAGAGCTTGCAAGCCGTCCAGCAAACCGCTGCCGTGATTCTCGGGGGCATTGCCCCCGAGCCTGCGGCGGTGGCAGCAGCCGCATAAACCACAACCTGCAATCCCGATGCGGCGCTCACGTATGACGTGTGCGCCGTGGGCATTCACCAATTTCTTGAACAAAACCTAAAGGAGAAAAGTTATGCCAAATACGCAAGGTGTCACTAACAACCATGAGTATCGAAATATTCCCATTGCCACGCTGGTCGAATCACCCACCAATCCCCGCAAGCGCTTCGACGAAAGGACGCTCGGAGAACTGGCAGCCAGCTTCAAGACGCAAGGCGTCTTGGAACCGCTGCTTGTGCGACCGCTCGAAGAAACAAAGTACGAGGTGGTCATCGGCGCACGCCGATTGAAAGCCGCGCGGCTGGCGGAACTCGAAAGCGTTCCCGTCCGGGTCGTGACACTCACCGACGCCGAGGCCATCGAGGCCCAGGTCGTCGAAAACCTGCAACGCGAGGATATTCATCCCTTGGAAGAATCTCTCGGTTTCAAGGCGCTCATGCAACTCGGAGAACCCACCTACACCATCGCTAGCATTGCGGCGCGTGCAGGAAAGAGCGAAGCCTACGTGCAAGGCCGCATTAAGCTGGCGGACTTGATACCGTCCGTGGCCGAAGCGTTCCTCAAAGACACCATCGCTATCGGCCATGCGCTCTTGATCGCCAAGCTGCCCGACTCGCAGCAGCAGGAAGCCTTTAACGCTGCCTTTCGCGGCATGTGGACGAGCGCAGGCAATCAGCAAGTGCTCATCCCCGTGCGCGAACTGGCGGCATGGATTGAGTCGAACATCCTGCTGCAACTGGCTTCGGCCCCGTTCGATAAGCAGGACGAAACCCTTGTTCCCGCCGTCTGCTCGTGCGGCAATTGTCCCAAGCGCACCGGATTTAACAAGCTCTTGTTTGCCGACGTGCGCAAGGACTCTTGCACCGACCCGCAATGCTTCCGCACGAAGATCGACGCCCACGTGGCGAAGACGCTCGAAGCCAAACCGCAACTAGTGCAGATTTCTTCTGCGTGGAACACCCGTGAGGCAGCTCCCTTGGGAAGAAGTCGCTACGTCGAGCTGGAAATCAAGAAGCCCAAACCGAATGGGACGGGTGCGAAGTTGGCCAGTCATCACAAGCCTTGCGACAAGATGACCGAAGCCGTGGTCATGGACGGCGGAAGGCGCGGAGAACTGGTCAAGATTTGTGCCGACCTCTCATGCCGGGTACATCATCCCGATACGCCCTCGCCCGAACAAGTGGCCAAGGAACGGGCGGACGAACGCAAGCGCATCGAGAAGAACAAGCTGGCCATCACCACGCGACACTATGTATTGGCCAAGATGCTGGAGCGAGTGTCAGCGCCGTTGAAGAAAACGGATTTGCTCACGCTTGCGCAGTACACCATCGCCAATCTGTCCTACAACCAAGTCCCGGCCTTAGCCAAGCGTCACAAGGTCGACACCGCTAAGACCACAAAGCTACCGCAGGAAGTGCTGACGAAGAAAGTCAGCACCTACGACGAAGCCGCGCTTTCCCGGCTTCTTGTCGAAATCAGCTTGCTTGACTCCGCCTATCAACGCGGGAATGTTTCGCAAGACCTGCTTCTTGATGCCGCTAAACGCTACAGGGTGGATGTCGAGAAAATCGAGAAAGCAGTCGCGGCAGAGTTTGCCGCAAAGCGTGCAAAGAAGACGCAACCGAAAGTAAGAACGCAAAAGAAGACCGCAGCCAGTGGGTAGGCTCTGACGGCGGAGTGCTTCCCGCACTCCGCCTATTTTTGCTTTGTCCTCAGCATTTATCTTTTCCGCCCTTCCCTCGGCACATACGCGAGTCCCTCCTTGAGATCGGCCAGCCGAGCTCTCCTGCCCCATGGCAATGTGGACAGGTTTGCTTTTTCCCGCCTCGGTGCCCACCCACCGCGTCAACTCTTCAGCAGATGCGTGCCCTCCGCGGCCGCGGGAGTTAGCCCCAGGAACTTCGCAACGGCGTTCCAACCTTCAAGACCGATCTAGCGACAATATGTAAGACAGACTGCACTCACGCCGCGCCATTCGTTCCGCGAGAATGGCGTCTATAGTGGCCTGCGCCATATATGCTGCGCCGACGCCTGCAAGGGCTATGATCTTCTGCCACGAGAGATCGCCAAACAGCGTAACCACTGAAGAACCGCCTGCTGCGCCAATAGCTCCCTTGGCAATGGTGCCAAACAGCGATTCATCTATGGTACGTAGCTTATTCTTGAATGTCTGTACCGCCGGTCTAATCTCCTCAGCTATCAGCTTTTCGATCGCTCCGGCGTAGTCGCCATCGATGCCGATTGTGGCCTGTTTACTTTGGATGACACTGAGGTGTTCCAAAAATTCCTCGCGTGCCTTCTCGGATGCTTTTCGATATCGGATGGCCTCAACAATCTTGAGCTTCTTCAACTGGTCAATGCATATGAGTTCATCAAATATGGCGAAGCTTAGATCCGTCAATTGAACCTTGCACTTGCCGGGCCCCAACGCCTCTATCGCCCGAGCGTACTTGGCCGCTAGCAGGTTACCGTACGGGTTTGCATCCGCCAACGGATAGAACCCGTGCGCCGTGCCTGCATTCAGAGCAAAGTTCAGTTTTGCCGAGCAGATCATAGCTTCAAATACAAGATTCTTCGCACAACCTGCCGTGTCTGAGAGATCCATAGGCCGGATCGCCGGGTCTTCAAAAAGAGCCATCGGCGTTTCGTGACTCTTCAGGTCCACTGAAAGATCAACATCCATCATTTTCTGGGCCACGCTGTCCTGATTACCAAACTCTCCGTAGCTACCGCGCGCGATCTGGAGGTCGCGAAATGTCGACGAGGTTCCCAGCCCATTTTGGAACCTCTTAAGAAATTCAGGATCGTTCACATCCGCCCTTATTTGCGCGTGCCATTCACCTCCGACATGTCCCATTGGAGCCGAGTGCACGTAGAGAGGGATGCCTTGTTCTCTGAACGATGCCTCATATTGACGAAGAGGTGACGCAGCACCGATGGTTCCAACTTGACCGGCACCAGCCCCAAACATCATGGAAGGCCGATCCATACAGTGCAATTCATCGAATAGCAGGATCGCCTTCATTAGCGTTGAATAATCGAGCCAAAAATCGGGGTAGTACAGGACGTTGATCGGATCGCGCATGCGGTGTTCGTCTCTTTCTCTCTCTTGTTTGCCCTTACGACGCCAACTAACAGCCTTATCTTGCATCATTCGGATGACGCAAAGTTAGTGCTTGCAGTGGTCGATGCGTGGGAGCGGGTAGTACTGGATTTCGCCCTACCTTGTCACTTCATCCTGCGCCGCCGCGATCCGCATTGTCACTGCCGTGACTTGGCCGACAATGTCGGCGTCTCCGGGGTATCGGACTTGCCGAACTCGACGGCGCGAATGCGGGCACGGAACCAGAATGAGGTGCCCGCCATCAAGTTCGCACCAGCTACATACGTAGCTATCACGCAATTCAACGAAATAAATCGGCCGGTCGAATTCGTCCAGCCAACTGCCCGTCGTCTGGATCTTTTTCTGGCGGGAATCAATCTCTACAAACGAACCAGGCCTGAGGAACGGATACATGGTGTAGTCTTCCAGACCGATGTATCCATAGAGAGAATTTCGCCAGTCCATCTGCTGCAGTAGTGCGATGGGGATTTCTCCCCAACTTTGAAACATGCGGGACACCAAGTTTGTTTTCTCCAATTGAACGGTGGCGCGCATCTCGACGGGCGCGAGAATTGTCCGGCGTGTTTCCTCCAAAGTCGACCCAATCAAATGGGTCTGCGGCAGGCCGAGCGGAAGCAGATCCTTTCCAATATCGCGAATGTTAATTCCGTAAAAAGCTACGAGCTCGTGAAAAGGCCGTCCATAAATCAGGCTCAGGGAATGAAGCCGAAAAATGCCAGGCATCGACTTGCCGGTCTCCACTTCCGTGAGCCAGGCATGAGACAAGCCATATTCCTGGTTTCCCCGGCGGTCCGCGATCACCTGGCTCCGCCGGGCTACTTCGCGGGTAGACAAGCGCACACGCAGACGCTCAGCTTTGAGCCGTTTTCCAGCTTCCGGGCTGGGTTTCGACGCATACATCGGCTGCGGGATTTTACATGCAAAATACGGTTCAGCCTCGCACCTGGCCAATTTGTTCCGAAAACCGGACAAGCGCCGAGAAGGATTGAACATCATACTTGGGCTTCGCCTGCCCGCTCAGATTTTTGCGATGTGGTCGGTATGCCGACCTGAGCCACCGCTTCCGTTCAAAGCTCGGTCTCCGGTTCAAGGGTAATTTGCACGCTAGACCTCTGCTTGCTGGTCGCAGAAACGGCCATGCTTCAGTTATTCGCGCGCGCCGAGCCATCTCCCGTTATACCAAGCGAGTCGCTGCCAGCTTGCACTCGAAGCTGACGGGCGGGCGGCCAGGCTCAGCCCGGCTAACGGGTGTCCAAATTCTTTTCGCGGCAAGACCAACGAGATCGATCCTCCGTGCCTTCGAAAAACAAGCCGCCCCGAACTGCGGAGTTGCCGCGCCGCGTGAAAGCGATTCTGGCCAGCAAAGGCCTCACTCTTCACCGGGTATCCCAGATTGCGGAAACGCTTTACGGAAAGTCTTCTCCTTTTTTTTTGCCGCACAATTTTTACTACGATCTTGGGCTGGAGACGTTCACCCCGAGCTTGCACCAGCTATTCGCTCTCAGCCGAATCTCCAATTACCGCTTGGCCGATTGGCTCGGACTTTTTGGTTTCGATCTGGGGGACTTGACGCGTCTCGAGATTCTGCTGTCCTCCAAGCGCACAGTCCTTCTCGATCCTTCGCTTGATGATGCCAATGCTTCGATTCCCTGGTTCGAAAGCAAGACGCTCGAAGCTCCGCAACCGACTATCGTTCCCCTGGGAAGGTTGCTGGACTCCGCTTCGCCTCGGCAAATTGCTTCGCTGTCGGAGATCAATAATCGCAATTTCATCTACGCCAAACTCGGCCTTCAAGATGCTTTCGCCTTCCCCGATCTGCTTCCCGGCAGCATCGTGCGCGTGAATCCGCATGATGAGTTGGGTCCTTTCTTCCCCACCAATGCAAAAATCTCGCGTCGCTTTTTCCTGATCGCGCACTCTCAAGGATTATGTTGTTGCCGACTGCAATCGAGCGGCAAAAAGACCATCCTCCCCATCAGTACACAACTTCCCTACGCCCAAGTGGAGCTGCAAATCCCCGAGGAAGTCACCATTCTCGGCGGCGTCGATATGGAAATTCGCCCCTTGCTGAAACTGGAACAACCCGAGGTCCCAGGACTCTTGGCCAGGCACTGGAAACCAGGGGAACTGTCCTCGCCCGAAAATAGGCTGGGGCCATTGCTGCGTAGTGCGCGCACCAAAAGAGGGCTGTCTTTTCGCGAGGCGTCCGCCCTGAGCCGCCAAATTGCGGCTTTTCTTGGCGACGAAAATTACTTCGCTTCACCAGGATCTCTGTCTGATTATGAGACTCTAGATATGCCTCCGCGTCACGTCCACAAGGCAATCACTCTGTGCGCGATTTATGGATTGAGATGGTCGATATTTCTCAGATCCGTAGGCCTGCAGCTGGAAGAGACAGGCACTCAAGTGATCGGCGATCCTTTACTCGGGGCGCGCGAGTTCGCAAGGACAGAAGTGAAGGAAGAAACAGGACACCCCGAACCTGGTTTCCTCAATGATTTGCTCAAACCGTGGGATCTGGAGCTGCCTATTTTTCTTCGGGGATCGTTACGAGTTCTGTCGGGTCTTCCCAATCTCTCCCTCCACGACATTTTCAGCGTAGGTGGAGACAGGGGGCCGGCCATTGTTCCCATCCACTTGAACGGCGCTTTCCTGGCCATCGTAAATCGACGCAAGAAGGCGCCGGTCCACTGGAAGTCGAAACCACTCTGGCAACAACCGCTCTATCTGCTCCTGCGGCGCGACGGAACTTATGTGTGCGCATTTTGTAGTCTGGAGAACAGCACTCTCATCCTTCACTCCTATATTCACGGCTACCACCGCTCGGAACGGCTGCGTAACCGCCACGATGCCGAAGTAATCGGCCAGGTCGTTACTCTCGCCCGGAGACTGCCTTAGTGGGTTGGGTTCACGAACAGAGAGCCGTCGATGGGATCCATTGAGTTGTCGCGGACTAGCAGTCGTCATCCCCCTTGCTGACCGCAATCCGAACACTTGAGATTATTTGTGGACGGCGTAGCAGCAGGTGCATACTCTCGCGTACTAATGGAATCTCCTTCCTCTCCAATTTATGGGAGCTGCTTGTCGCGTCGTCTGCCGCCCGAGCTCGGCTGGTTATGGAGGGAAATCCGTCCCCACCTGCGTTGGCATTTAGCGAGCTTTATTTGCATCGCGTGTGCCAGCTTACTTGCGCTCTTGCCTCCTCTGGCCCTGGGGTGGCTGATTGACAAAATCCTTCCACAACGGGAACCAGCTTCTCTGCTGGCCTTGGTTGCCCTTTTATTCCTCAGCTTTCAAGGTCGAAACTTGCTGAGCAGCCTTGGCGCTTATTTAACTGTGACCGCGGCGCAAAAATTGAGCCTGCAACTACGTTTGTCGGTACTGCGACATCTGGATACGCTTTCCGCTGATTATTACGAGACCACCCCGGTGGGCCGGGTCATTTACCCTTTGCAACAGCCGATCGAACAAGTTGCGTATTTCGGGTCGGACCTTCTTCCCTCGATTTTGCGCCTGCTGCTGACTGTTGTGTTCACGGTGTCAACCATGTTCGTCCTTAGCCCAAGTCTCACGCTGAGTGTTGTTCCTTTGGTGCCTGCTTTCCTCATTGCCCGCCAGCATTTTGCTAAGAAGTTGGCGATGGCATCGGATGTCGTTCAACAAGGCCAAACGCTCTGGGCCGATTTCTTGCACCAGCATTTTGCCGCTGTGATCCCCATACAGCTCCTCGCCCAGGAGAAGCGACAGGAGAGAAGGGCATTTCACCTGCTAGGAAGGTTGGCCCGCTCGCAACAGACTCTGTTTCGGACTGGAGCATTCTTTGCTGCATTTACTTCTATGTCGGTGGTGATGGCCATGTCAGTCGGAGTCGGATACGGTGGATGGCGCGTCTTCGCCGGAAGCCTCAGCGCTGGGCGTCTAGTAGCGTTCTACGGATTCATCGCGCAACTCTTCGAACCTTTAAGCAGCGCATCGGAAATTTACGCCCGCGCCCAAATCATCTTCGCTAATATTCGAAAGGTCCAGCAGGTTTTCCTCGAAAGGCCTTCAATTCTGAATCTCTCCTCCGCGGCTCCCTTATCCGTGACCCATGGCTGGCCGCTCGAAATCGACAGAGTGGAATTCCGCTACCCAAGTCAGAGCGGAAAACTTCGCATTCCGTCTCTTCGCATTCCGCCCGGTGACCAGGTCGCCATAGTCGGTGAAAACGGTGCGGGAAAAAGCACCTTGGCCAAACTCCTGATGCGGATCTACGATGTGAAGGCGGGAGCCATCTCGATTGGCGGCATTGATATCCGCCACGTCACGCTCGATAGCTTGCACCGCAATCTCTGCTATCTTCCACGTGACCCCGTTCTATTTCACGGAAATTTGGCTTCTAACCTTCGCTTCGCGAACCCGGCAACGTCGAATTCTCAATTGGAGGAAGTCCTCGCGCTTGCAGGGCTTTCCACCTTTGTGGACAATGCACGCCGCGGGCTTCGCGAAGAGATCGGACAGGACGGTTGCCAACTGTCGGGAGGGCAACGTCAGCGGCTCGCGATTGCCCGAGCTCTGCTGCAACAACCTTGCATCCTCGTTCTAGATGAAGCCACTTCCTGCCTGGATCCGGTCTCGGAGTCCCTGATCCTAGGGAATATCCGGCGTCACCTGCCAGCAGCCACTTTGATCATCATCACTCATCGTCTATCCACACTGTCCCTATTCCCCAGAGTCCTGGTTTTTTCCAATGGACGGATCGTCGGCGACGGCGCTCCTGCGGAACTGACTACGCAGTGTGACGTTTACGCCAGCTTGTTCTCGACAAGAAGTTCTACCGGCGAATACTCCCTGTCTTCCTGATTCTTCTGCCGTCTTCAAATTGGTCAGAAAGGCGAACGGTCGCGGCAAACGCAAAATCGCGTGTCTGCAATATATCTTTCTTGCCTGCATCATCTTCCATAGTGTCCTGCTTTCTGGCGAACAAATTCGGTTTTCAGTCGCTGCCCAGACCGATTGAATGTCATAGTCCCATGCATGCTCCTGATGTTTTTGAGAGACCTCGAAACGCAACCGAGTCATGTGGCGGAAGCCGTTCATAGCGTGCGTGCCCGGGTTTGCTTGAGAGATGGAAAGGGTTCTTGTGATGTACGAATTCTTAGCGGGAGTCCGCAGTACCGACAGTCAGGATGGCGGCATTGTTCTCAACCTAGATCGAGGCCAAATGTTTCGGCTGAACGGAGTCGCAGTCCTGATTGTGGCGCGGCTTCGTCAGGGATGTATGGAGCTGGAGATTGTCCAAGAAATCGCCCGCCAATACCACGTAAGTGAGGAGACCGCGGCAACTGACCTTGGTGAGTTCCTCAAGTCATTAGAAGAACACGAGCTGGTTCGCAAGTATGAGGGCGACGGCGATCGCCGCGCGGACTGAAACATCGGAGCTTTTTTGTGTCATTTTTGATCGTACAAGCGTACTGGAAGCTGATCAGTTTTGAGTCTTGCCTCAAACAGCACAACTTTGCAGCACTGCACAAGAAAGTCCACCACTATCCGGTTTCTCGACAACCAACCACACGCGAAATTGTGACGCGGGTCTGCTCAGCGATTGACACCGCATGTGTTTGGTACTGGAAGCGGACACTCTGCCTGCAAAGGTCAGCGGCGACCACCTGCCTTCTGCGACAGCATGGAATCGAGGCACAACTGGTCATAGCTTCCCAATACATTCCTTTCCAAGCCCATGCCTGGGTGGAAGTCGAGGGCAAGGTCGTGAACGACAAGCCCGATGTGCAGAAAACCTTTGTGGTGCTTGAAAGATGTTAGGCCATTGATCCACGAACAGGGGCCGCGATGAGTGCCTTTTTTGGAATATGGAATCTAGACGACCGGGCGGTCGAACCCGACTTTCTACGGCGGGCTTCCCACATCCTCGTTCAAAGAGGTCCGGACAGCCAAACCACATATGCGAAGGACACTTTCGGCATGGTCTATTGCGCTTTTCACGTCACGGAAGAATCGCGTCAAGCCGTGCAACCGCATGTATCTGAAGCCGGCCTGATTGTGGGCTGGAACGGACGTCTCGACAACCGCGACGAACTGATCGAAGATCTGGCCGAAGCTCGGCTTGGCAGTAGTGCCGACGTCGTACTCGCCGGCATGAATTTCGAAAAATGGGGGAATCATTCTCTTGCAAAGCTTGTAGGTGACTGGGCGTTCTCTGCTTGGAATCCGAGCCGAAAAACTCTTGTTTTGGCGAGGGACTACATAGGAATTCGACATCTTTATTATTACGTTGATCACAGGCGAGTGCTGTGGTCCACACACCTTGAAGCGCTGCTACTGCTTTTAGACCAACCCTTGTCGTTGAATGACGAATACCTCGCAGATTATCTAACCCATGTTCCGGCGGCTGATCTGACACCCTATCGCCAGATTCACGCGGTTCCACCAGGAAACTTCGTAGCGATTTCCAACGGAAAGGCCACGAAGAGCCGCTACTGGCGTTTCGATCCAGCGAACAGGATTCGCTACCAGACCGATGCGGAGTATGAAGACCATTTCCGCTACCTCTTCCGCCAAGCAGTCGCACGGCGTCTGCGTTCTGAGTCACCGGTTCTTGCGGAGCTGAGCGGCGGTATTGATTCATCCTCCATTGTGTGCATGGCTGATGACATCATCCAGAAGGGAGAGGCAGGCACTGCCCGCCTCGACACCCTCTCCGCATTCGATCCCAGCGATCCAAACGGAGATGAGCAGCTCTACATTACAAAAATTGAAACAAAACGTGGAAAAGCTGGACATCACCTGAACCGTGAAGATTATGAAAATGTCTTTGATTTGCGGTGGGACGATTTGGTTGCGGTACCGGGTGTGGTTGAGTCTACCGGCAAGCTCAAAGACAACCTGTTAGCCATCCTTCAAAGTGGAGGTTACCGCGCAGTTCTCTCCGGCATCGGTGGCGATGAGTTCTTAGGTGGGATTCCCAATCCGCTGCCACAGCTCGCAGATTTGGCCGTTCTACTCCGTCCAATCCAACTGGCAAAAGAACTCACCGCCTGGAGCCGTCTGAAGAAGTGCCCTTGCATTCACCTGTTAGGCCAGACTTTGGCAATACTACTGCCGGCGCGGCTGCGCGCATTAGCGTCCACTCAGAGCGATGTTGCCCCGTGGATCAACCCCGATTTTTCGCGCCGGTACAGGCTTGCCATACGCCAACTCGGCCCATTGGGAAAATTTGGATTCTGGTTACCCACGCATCGCGACTCGGCCCAAAGCGTTGTCACCATGGCGAGACAAATGTCATATCTATCCTCAGAGGGACTTGCATGCGAAGAGAGACGATATCCCTTCCTCGATCAATCGTTGGTTGAGTTCCTTCTGGCCATTCCAGCCCGCCAGCTCCTGCGTCCTGGCCAGAGGCGTTCGCTGATGCGACGAGCCCTCAGCGGAATCGTGCCAGCGGAAGTGCTTTGGCGAAAGACGAAAGGCTTTGTTACCAAGCGAGTGCTGGCGGCTTTCGACAACAACTGGCCTGAGTTGGAAGTCCTATTTAGCACTCCTTTGAGCGGCGAGCTGAAATATGTCGACGCAGCCCCTTTTCTTGCACATTTGCGTGCTGCAAAAAATGGAGAGGTTCGTCACTTGATGTATTTACTCAAAACTTTGTATCTCGAGGCCTGGCTGCGCAATGTGGTTGATCGCGGGTTGCTGGACGTTCCTTCAATGCCACGAACCCGCACGCATCAGCCAGTTTTCAAATCACAGACTGGTTCTGTGTCGTGATGCGGCCTCTTAGATCTTTGCCGGCAGAGTAGTCGAATTTCACTTAGAAAGGAGGTGAACAACATGCATTATACGAAGCCAGAAATGAACTTGCTCGGCGATGCGGCCAGCCTGATCCAGGCACAGAAAGTCGCACAGGCACATGCTGAGGGGCTCAAGAACGCTGTTGAAATAGGCTCAGCGTACGAACCCGAAGAGTAGTGGAAATCAAACACGGAACTGTGGTCTATTTAAGATTAACCGGGTGCTTGGCAGCTGCAGCTTCCGAGCAGTCCGGTTTTTTCATGGTGTCATCGGCATAGGACCAACCACACTTGAAACAGTTTTCTGTGCGGGGTTTTGTTCTGCGAGATAGCCGTCGAACCAGTCGATCATGCGATTGAAACTGTCGATTTGATCTTGATAGAGCGCGATTCCGTGTTCCTCTTTTGCATACTTTAGGTACGTAACAGGCTTCCCGAGCCGACGCAACCCCACAAAGACTTCGTCTGCGAGAAACGGTGCTACGTTTACATCTTCCATGCCATGGATAATCAGGACCGGGGTTTTAACCCTGTCAAGGTAGAAGATTGGTGAGTTTTCAACATAGATATCCCTGAAATCCCATGGAGTGCCTGGCAGGGGGAAATCCCCCTGCTCGAGGATGCTGACACCTAAAGTAGAGCCGCCTTGGTCCATCTCGGAATAGAGGCCAAGAAGATCTCCGAAGCCAGAAACAACAACAGCTGCCTTGAACTTCGCTGTTTGGGTTATGAGCGCTAACGTCGCATATCCTCCCCAACTTGTTCCCATCAATCCGATTCGGTTCGGATCTGCAATGCCTTGGTCGATTGCAGCGTTCACTCCTGGCAAAACAGTTTTCACTAAATCAGCCATCAGGCTCTTGCCATTCAAGCGAAGGTCCGGCATTAGAACTGCGTATCCTCGAGTTGCGAACAGTTGTCTGTTGGGGAAAAAAGTATCACCGCAGAGGCCAAAGCGATTCAGACACTGGGAGAAGAGACCCGGGTATACCACGACGATGAGAGGATAGCGTGTGCCTTCCTGGTACGAGTTCGGGAGTAACAAAGCTCCTTGAACCACGTCTCCGTCGCCCGTCCTCCACTTGAGTAGACGGCTGCTCCCCATAGGTAACTGATTTACCGACGGATTGAAGTCGGTTAGCTCTCTCGTCTTTGTGAAACCTCTGTTAGAGACAAACAACTGAGGGGAGTGCTTGACAGTTTCCGCGACATACACCACCTTACCGCCGTATTTCGCTGATACTATGCGCTGGAAATCGTAACTCTTATGTTCGCTTTGCAGTTGAGAAACAACGCCGGTATCCAAATTCAGCCGATAAAAACCGGATTCTTGTGTGTCTACGTCAAGGCCGCTTAACAAGATCGACCTTGTGTCTAATCCTGAATGACCCTCATCGGCTGATCCAACGATCGAGTAAACTTTATGGTTGGGTACGCGGCCGATCTCGCGCGCTCGTCCATCCGCGAGTGAAATGCTCCACACAGCGTAGGTGCCGGAAACAAAATACATTTCGTCGCCGGCTGAATTCCAAACGGGAGGCTGACGCAACGGGCTGAAAGAAGGATGTGGACTACGGGTTGCTTTACGTCGCGGTTCACCGCCGAGCGCAATTACATAGCATTCTCCATCTTCATCTCCTCCCGACCCTACATAGCTAAGCTGATTTCCGACCGGTGACCAACTGGCCGTAAAAGCCCAGGTTTGCCGCACAATGTCGGGGGCAATGACCTGCAATTTGCCTTCAGGAGAGCCAAGCACGAGATCGAACATTACGCGGTAAACTTCACCCCTGTCCATCCCTTTCATATCTGCGAAAGCGAAGTGGGAGCCATCCGGAGACCAACTGTACCAAACAGGAGCGCGTCCGCGAGCGAGCCGATTCGCCGCCCCAGTAGCGACGGATATGACCGCTAGATCGGAGTACTCGGCTTGGGTTGTCTGGTCTTTTACCAAGCCGGCTGATTTGTCGTCCACCGCGCCCGAAGACGCCTTCCCCGCGGGTAGAGAGACAAATACTATTGGATTGGCCTCTTTTTTTTCCCTGTCTAGTAGACCTGTACCATCACGGTCTGACTTTGCAGTCGGATTTTCGTGGTTTAGTATTTTCGTCAAGATCTTCGTGCTATCGGGAGTCCACGTCGGCACCTGCCAAGGATCAATCACTCGAACGACGGCTTCGGATAGACGTCGGATGTCTTGCTTTTTCAAATCGTATATCCAGAGCCGTGCGCGACCGTCGCGATCGGAATAAAAAGCCAAAGTGTTGCCATCCGGCGACCACGAAACTCCCCAGTTGGCGCCGTTTGAGCCCGTGAGATTTCGGGACTCGCCGGAGTCTGTATTGGTGATCCAAACATCGGTGCCCGCAGCAAATGAAGGTGCCCCCGTTGGCAGGAAAAAGCGGTCAGAGTGCCCATCAGTGACCGACACCTGGCGAGGATCCTTCACCGTGTACGCGACCCATGTCCCATCCGCGGAAAGCGTCGGGCGGGATTCGCCGAAGGTGAGCGCCTTAAGGATTTCGTCAGGGGGCAGGGCCGGCGAACTCGCCTCTCCGGGGACAATCAGAACTAACAGAAAACATACTACGAGGAAAACCAAGAACAAACGACGGCACTGCTTTAGCATCTGGTCCTCTTTTTTTTTGAAATGTTCTAGAAGCTCAACTTCAGAGCTAGCTGAATCGAGCGAGCAGCGCCGATCTGATAAAGCGGGCTTAAGCCGCCACTTCCGGCACCACTCCCGAGCGACGACGCAAGCGTCTGTGTGGATAATCCAAACTGCGGGTTACTGAGAGTATCGGTCGGAGGGCCGAAATTGGGGTGATTGAAAATGTTGAAAAATTCCGCTCGACACTGGAGACTCAATTTTTCTCGCAGAAGAATCTGTCGCCGAATGGTGAAGTCGTCTTGCCAAGCGCCGAATCCACGCAATGTATTCCGTCGCTGATCACCTTGTTGTCCGGGCGCCGGTATGGCAAATGCAGCCGGGTTAAAACCCCGTCCTCCGGGGCATCCTTGATTGGCATTGAGGACGCCGAGTGTGTGAAAAACTGCAGCGCACTGCGCACCCTGCAGGTAAACGGGCTGGCCGGGCACCAGGTCAGGGCGCACGTCGTAAGCGGCCCCATTGAAAATGGTGCTCGTCGCCAGCAGATCGACGGGAAGGCTTGATCGGACGGTTACAAAATTATCTAGCGACCAACTTCCAAAGATCGGGCGAAGGAAACCTGTCTTTGACGGAGATGGCAGATCGTAGCTGACGGCGGCGGTCAAGGTATGGCGCACATCGAAATCCGAATCGCCGCGGTCAATGCTGGGGTTTCCAATCAAGGACGGCGTGGTCGAGACCAGAGAATCATTGGAGGAGATATCGATCGAATGCGCCCAGGTATACGAAGCCAGGGCTTGTATGCCTCGCGAAAGCCGGCGCTGATATTTCGCTTGCAGCGCATGATAATCGGAGGTTGCCGTGTTCCGGGTAGCGATGACACCGGCAAAGTTCGGGTTTGGGATAAAGCTATCGCCTCGCAGCAGCTTGCGTCCAACGGCACCGACGTAGGTCACCGAAATACTCTGGCTTCCTCCCATCGACTGCTCCAGGCCAACGTTCCACTGATAGGTACGTGGAAGCGCAAGATGCGGAGAAGCTACCCACAGCAAGCCTGTCGCGGGAAGGCTCTGATTGATTACCGGTGGAGCTGCCTGTTGGGCGGTTAGTGGCAACGGTACTGAGAAAAACGTTTGTGAACCGGTAAACGGGAAGTCGAACGCGAAATTTCCGAGCGACCCAGAAGTAAAGTCATAAAATATGCCAGCGCCCCCACGAAGAACGGATTCCCAGCCTTGCTTGTCGCGCAGCTGATAAGCGACGCCGATCCTGGGCGCAACGTTCCCATAGGTCGTCTGGTAGAGCGGCGTCCCCCGCGGAGCCAGTCCCATGTTCGCTGGATCGTCAAAGTTGGTAACAGTGAAGGGCTGACTGTCGCGCCCCTTTCCACCCAAGGCAGGATCAATATCCCAGCGGAGACCGTAAGTTAACGTAAACCGAGAATTCATCCTCCATACGTCCTGCGCATACAAGGAAAAATTGCGCGACAACAGGGTGACATCGCGTTGGTATGCGGTTATGGTGGCTGCGAGTGCGTCGCCTGACATGGCAAACCCAGCTCCGCCCGATACCCCTAAAAAGAACAGCGATTGTTGATACGCAGGATTGCCCGCAATCGGCGAAAGCCAGCGGTAGTCAACGCCGAACTTCATCAGATGGTTGTGGGCAGCGACCGACAGGTTGTCTATGGCATTCAGTTGACGTTGTTCATTATTGGCGGTCTTTCCCTCCAGAAGTGCGCCCACGCCGGACGTGCTGGTGCCGGCTCCCAGTATGAGAAATCCCAGATTGCTGTTTGCCGCAGACAGACCTGGCGGGAACAACAGGCCCTGCGGCAGTGGCGTGGCGTTCCCGAAATCGTCAAGATGCGAGAATCCGCTTCCTCTCGCATTGCTGTAGTTCGCCCGGAGTTCATTGCTGATGTTCGAAGCGAGGCTGGCATCAAGCCCTAGTGTCAAGGTGTGTAGCGTGGACGAATTCCTGGTCACGCTGCTGAGAGAAGTGGTCTGTCGGCTATCGACGCTCGAAGGAGCGTAGTTGTATCGCCCGAATAGGGACAAGCTTTGGCTGATCTTGTGATCCACGCGGATGCCGTAGGCATCGAGTGTTGATTGATTTGAATAACTACTGCTGAATGCCGCCAGACCTCCGGAGACGTTGGCCCCATTGGGAACTGGAAATGCGTTCAAATAAGGCTGTACTCCGGCTGGAGCCTGCTGACGCGAGGCCACATCAGGAACGAGAATCTCACCAGTTCGGGGCTGGAGTAGCCGGAGGCCTTCATAAGAGAAAAAGAAAAATGTCTTGTCCTTGATGATGGGTCCGCCCAGTACGCCGCCGAAATCGTTCTGTCGGTCTTGTGCTTTCGGAAGGGCGGGAACCTGGGCATCGTTGAACCAATCGCTCGCGTCCAAGGCGTCGTTGCGAAAATAATCAAAAACGGTTCCATGAAATGCGTCGGTACCCGAACGGGTGGCAATCGATATCTGGCCGCCCGGAGAACGTCCGAACTCAGGAGCAAAGGACGACGTCTGCACGCGAAATTCCTGCATCGCATCCACTGAAACCAGACTATTGGTTCCACCCTGCACACTGAATCCCGGCAAAGACCCTCCAGCCGATTGCACCAGCTGGCTACCCGACGCTATTCCAACATTGGCGCTGGCACCGTCGACGGTGAAATAGTTCGCGTCCGCACGCTGCCCATTGACGCTGAATTGCCCTTGGCTCGCGTACGTGGTGGGTGTGAGAGTCACACCAGGAGTCAACGTGATGAGCGTCTGGAAACTTCGGCCATTCAGAGGCATGTTCTCGACGAACCGGCGATCCACAACGGTGCTTACGCTGCCATCCTGTGTGTTGACCAGAGGCGCACCTCCGACAACCGTCACAGTCTCGGCAAGCGCGCCCACCGGCAGCGTGAAGTTGATCGCAAGAGCGTCCTGAACGTTTAGTACGATGTCAGGTTTGATCAGGGTCTTGAACCCAGGCTTCGAAATTTGAAGGCGATAAGATCCAGGGGGAAGGCTGGCGATCGC
This sequence comes from Candidatus Sulfotelmatobacter sp., assembly GCA_025462865.1. Taxonomy (GTDB): domain Bacteria; phylum Acidobacteriota; class Terriglobia; order Terriglobales; family Acidobacteriaceae; genus Sulfotelmatobacter. Next base: position 18,556 of record JAOAPI010000188.1, read on the forward strand.
ATATATCCCATTGCCATTCGTGGTGCCGGGATATTTGATCCCGGTTTGATCGTTGGCGACCAGAATCTCAGCGCCAACGATGGCACTACCGGAGGGATCAAGCACAAGGCCGCTAATCGTCCCATTGGCTGATTGCGCGAATGCAGCTGCTGCAAGAAGTACGATTGAAAACAATGATTGGAGGGGGAAGCGCAATCTCACGAGGGCTGCTCCTATGTGGACGCATTCATTACTGATTCATCCGGTCTACGGATGCCCCGTCATAGTTTGTATCAATATTTTTTAGAAATTCAGTGGGAGAATCCAGTGGTCGGTTTTCCGAACACTTATGGATGGTTGGGGTCCATGTGCAGGTAGGCAAATAACAGAGGTTTGTTGCTTGGCTTGTTGCTCCCCCCGTTCGGCTCGACCGTAACGAAGACGGCATCAATCTGCGCCAGAGTCTTCGGATCATCAAATCTCAACACCCAGCGCTTCTTGGATGAATTATCAACATAGAATAAACCTAGATTGAGCGCGTCTTTCCTGTCTGTTCCATGCGTGCCCCAAGCCTGGAAAGTGCTGGCATTCTTTACGCCTTTTTGCTCGTCGAGATCATAGGCGTAAAAAATTAACGACTTTCCTTTGGTATAAAACACACGTCCATAGGGCTTTTTCGTCTTCCCATTTCGTTCAACATCATAGACCTCGGCGACGTAGAGGTCGCGGGCACCCATCAGCTCTCGGATATCCCGGTCGTGAGCGAGAAGCTCTTCCTGTTGATCGATCGAGGCTTCGCGATCGCGCAACAAGCGGGTGAGATCAGTGACTTTGGCTTCGAGGCCAGCGACCAGCTGTTTGTCCTCCGATGATTGGCGTGCGAGCGAATCTAGCTTGTCTTGCAGTCCTTGGGCCTTGGCCTGGGCTGCCTCCAACTGTTGGGTGACCTCAGACCGCTGCGGAAGGGGATCCTGCCTGCCTGCCTGCCTGCTCTCGATGGCGATCTGCGATTGAGTCTGGGCAAGCTTCGCTCGCTTCAAATCGCTTGATTGCCGCTCAAGCTGACCACGCAGATCCGCCATCATCGCGTCTCTACGCCCCATTTCGGAGCGCAGCAACTCGCGTTCGTGCCCAACATCACTGAGCTGTTGTTGGAGCGCAGCGATCTGATCTCCCTGGTCGCGCGTTGGGATCGCACGCGCGGAATGTGCGCCGTGTTGCGTACCAACCCGATAGGCAGAAATGCCCAAGGCAATGCACAAAAGCACGCCAGCGGCACACAACATCCACACATTGCGCCAGGTTGTCTGACCGACGGAGGATGGAACTCCGCGAATGGCTTTGGGTGCAGAGTCCCGCCAGGTATGTCCTCGATCCGTATCAAATTGTTCCTCCATCGTTAGTCGTTCGAACAAAGCAGCTTCCGCTTGCTCTTGCGACCACGACGGATCGGATTGCAAACCTTCACGCTCCGACACCAGGGAAGGAATGGTCTCGCTGAGGACGGCCTCGTACTCCCTCATAACTTGCCGGCAGGAGGGACAAATAACAAGATGCTTCTGTAGCCGCCTCTGTTCTTCCCCGGTCAGCTGGCCGGAGGTCGAAATGGCACAGAGCTCAAGGAACTCGTCATGGGGTGATCGCGACAAAGCTCCAGCTCCTGGTCTGAGAGTCACTTTTTACCATACCTGTTGTGCCCAGGCAATCCGGCTGTAAACATCTGCTTTCTCAATTTTTCCAGGCCGCGATAATAATGATTGCGAACGTTTCCCAAAGATTGATTCAGCTTCGTGGCAATCTCAGCGAATGTGAAGCCTTCGACAAAATGGAGGCTCAAAGTATTGCGCTGATCTTCGGTGAGAGCCTCGAGAAACCCGGTAGTGGTCGTCTTTCCGACCAGCGAACTAGCCGCATTGGATTTTTCTGCGCTCTCCACACAGTGGTCAAGCAGTTCCGTTGCCTCATCCAGATCTACACGTGTATAGAAGTGGCGGGAATGGAGGTAGCGGCGACGGTCGAGAGCGCGATGATAGGTCATCTGTACAATCCAGGACCGCGCAGCACACTTGGTGCCATCGAACCGTGCAGCCTTGCGGTGAATGAACAGAAACAGGTCCTGCAACAAATCATCGGCTTCAGATTGATCTTGGAGAATCCGGAGTGCTATTCCGCGCACGAGCCGCGCGTAGCGGCGAAACAAAATGGAAAGGGCATCTCGGTCGCCCTGGCAAAGACGTGCCATCAGCTCTTCATCGGTGACCTCCCGGATATTGGGAGTCTCGGGCTGACCGTTCGCTGCGGTAGAAAGACCCGAAAGCCGTACAGTTAAAGAAGCATTCATCTGGTTTGTCGGCCCGAGCATCCAAATCGAGCACCACTTTTCAGCTTTCGGCTCTGTCGATATCTTCTGTCGTCAGCTCAGCCGTGGCTGGGGCCGGGGGTACCGACACATCCAACGGTACACATCTCATTACGACCCGTAATCTCATTCGGTGGTGAGAAACCTCAGTATGAGCGACATTCGGCCCACAGGTGCAATACTTGTCGGCCCTACGCGAGAAATTCGGCAATCGCCTTAAGATGATCCGGTTGGCTAGGAAAATGAGCCAAGAGCAGTTCGCGGAACTGCTCCAGATCTCTGTCGATTTTCTTAGCCTGATTGAACGCGGGATCAACGCTCCATCCTTTGAAAACCTAGAAGTTTTCTCAGCCCAGCTCGGCATCCCTGTTAATGAGCTTTTCGTGTTCGAGATCAATACGTATGTCTCAGTAACTAATTCTGTGAACCCGTAATCTCATTCGGTGGTACCCGGAATCACATTACGCCACACTTTCGGCAGGTTGCAAGCTGATTTTGAACAGCCTCCGAAAGCAATTCGGCGTTAGACTCCTTCAGATCCGGCATGATTTGGGGAAGAGCCAAGAGGACTTTGCCGAGATGATAGGGATGTCTGTGGATTTTCTTAGCTTGATTGAGCGGGGGAGGAATGCTCCCTCTTTTGAAAAGCTCGAGTGCATGGCTGTTGCGCTCAAGGTCCCGATCGCTTATTTATTCACTTTCGATAGAAAGCCTTCCCGAACTCGTAATAAGCAACCCAAGCGTTAGCAGTTGGCTAGTGCCGACGTACACATTTTTTGGTGGTCTCGTGGAAACTAGGACCATTTTTTCGAAAGCTGAGCGATTCTTGATTCCATCGAATGAGAAAATTCTCGGCCTGTCTTGCCGAAGACTTCCGGTTGACGCAACTTCCACCTTCGCGACGGCACCATCCTGCAAGGCGACAGCACGTGTGAGTACACATCCAGTGGAAACGCCTGCGTCCGTGTGTCCCAGTTGCGCTGACCAAAAGGTTCAGCGAGACGCAAACCGGCTTTTTAAGATCAGCTTGAAATGCTTGTAGACCAGGCTATCAGCGCAGTCCATTGTCCTTCATTCTTCTGGAGAGTTCGACGAAGACTGAACCCTCGGTGCGACAGCCGCACACTGTCCGCACAGGCACTGTCGCAAGATGGCAGGAAAACTGAGATTTCTTGCTCGCCGACAGTCAGTCGGTCAAATTCCAGCGCGCACTTTCCAGCCTCCTGAGAATGCGACGGCTGTCGAGACCGTCGGGAGTATCGGTAATCTTATCGATGTTCCTACGCTCAGAACATGATCCGCCCAGTTCACTTGCGTTCAGAATCGTCTACATGCAAACTAAGGGCTCATTGCGGGTTGCTGGAATGAACCGATGGACCTTTCAGTAAAGCTAAACAATAAACACCAAACGGCGAAAGCCGTGTTTGCTAGAAAAGAGGATCTCGCCTTTATCCATGATTGGCGGAAAACTCTGGGAGATGACGCCAACCCACGGCGAAACGACGCTGTCGACTTTGCCGAAGTTGCTGTACATCGTTTCGAGGCGCATTCCGCAATCGAACCGTATGCCAGGGCAATTGAGGACATTGGGGACCATATTCAAAACAATCCACAATGTGAGGTTGCGTGCCTGGTGCTTTTGAAATGCGATTGGTTTCCAGAATCCAAAGTGATCGGGGTCTGCCATTTTCGGCGTACATGGAAAAACCGAATTGTGTTGGATTACTTAGCAACTCACCCATTCAGTGTGCGGCCACCATCGGAAGACTATGAGTACATCGTTCGCGGCGTAGGTGCGGCTCTGCTGTATTTTCTGAGTTCAATTGCAAAACGTTTTGGATGCGATGCGATTTGGGGAGAGGCAACGCAGATTTCATGCGATTTCTATAAGAACGTCCTGTACTTGGAAAGTGTGGAGGATTTGATCTACGCCCCTCGGGGGAACTTTTTGAAGTTCATGGATAAAATGGATCAGCGGGAAACGGGGACCGCTACACCTACTGCACGTGAGGAAATATACCAGGCGGAGGAGGAAAACCCTCCGTTTGTCGGGAGTAAGACTGCCGTGTCTAACCCGGTGCGGAGACTGGCGTATCGATTCATGCAATTGCCATCGCGCATACAACGCGAGATTGCAGAAGCGTTGAATCTTGTCCGCGGCGACGATGCGAGTAAACCGACTGACGAACAGTTCGCCGCTTATTTTGGCCGTGCGGCTCAAGAGGGGAAGCTGTCCGATCTCTGGCGCCGAGTAGAGCAACAATATGGAGATGGGGAACCCGACAAAAATCCGTTCTTAAAGCGGTAGAGCGAAGAGGAACAGCCATGCATCAGGACTTTGGCGAGTGGTATAGGCAGGCCGGCATCGAACCGAATGGTGAAGAACTACCAAAGCGGTGGGCGGCGATCGAAAACTACGGCCCGAATAAAGATGCCGTGGTTTCGCTTGTGCGGGTTTTTAACCGTTTGGGAAGTCCGAAGGATAATTTTCCTTCAGAATTTCTAGCAGAGCTTCAGGCTGCGGATCCAACGCTCAAGACACGAGATAACGACCAAGAACTTGTCGTCCTTGCTGGAGCAGAACTAGTAGACGTTATCGAACGGTCCGAGAGCGGACTGGGTCATATAGCAGCATTGTCGCTCGTGTGTGCTGCTGCAGGGAATGCTCGACCGACTCCTCCGGTTCGAGATATACCAGAAATCGCGACTCGATATGTGGGCCAACAAACGACGGAGCGCAACTCCTCAGTCACTGAAAGTGAAGAAAGCGGCCCACGCAAGGCTCTGTTGGCTGCAATTGAGGCATTGGGAGATCCATATAAAGGGTTGACTGAGGAACTTCGGCGAATGCAACGCGAATTGTCTCTCGTCAGCGAAGAAAGCAACATGCTTTGGTGGCTATTCTCGGAGCATAGCCGGGATGAGGGAAAGCGATGGAATAAGTTTTCGGTGCCGGCGGTCGCCTTGATGGCAGGAAAAGAGCTCGCCGAGCTAACTCTAGTCGTTCCGGGTCCGGTCGCTGCGGTGGCCTTCCTCGATCGCGTGATCAGAAGTGCCAAGTCCAAGATTCCTGCTTCCGTTCGTGTTACAGATGCGATCAACGATGTCTCTGTGCAGTGGCGGGAGAGCTACATAAACAGGAATTATCTGCCGGCACTTGCAGAAGTAACACCAGTTAGCCACGGTATAAAAATATCCCTCGCTTCGCCGCAGAATGATGCTTGGTTTCCGGCATTTGAGAGGACCAGGATTTCCGTGGACAGCGACATGCCCCCGCATGTCCTCGCCTACCAGGTTTTCTTGGAAGCATTGTTGTGCCGCTGCTGGAAAAAACAAAAGTGATCTATGAATACGCCCCCTTCGCAATCGCCACAGACTAACGCCGCAGCTGATGTTGGAAGCACGGATACTGCTCCGAACACGACAAACGGTCTAACGCCGGTATCAGAAATCATTGACTTACCTCGGGGCAGCGATTTGACCGAGGCTAATGCGATGGCTTTGGCAAAATCTAGGCCGGTACGATGGGTCGTGATCGCAGGCCCTGTTGGCGCGGGAAAGACTACGTTGTTGACGAGCATCTATGAACTTTTTCAATGGGGTAAGATTCCGAATTATATTTTCGCGGGGTCGGGCACGTTGCCGGCGTTCGAACAGCGTTGTCATCTCTCTCGCGTCGAGTCCGAGAGCGAGGAGGAGGATACGCCGCGTACTCTATACGATGACCAAGGTCCCAAATACCTTCATCTTAGAGTGGCGGCGGCGAAGACCCCTTCTATGCACATCGATTTTTTGTTCACAGATGTGTCCGGGGAAATGTTCGAACATGTCCGGGATTCCACGGACGCGTGTAAGGATCTAGCTTTTCTACGGCGTGCTGGAAATTTTATCCTCTTGCTCGATAGCAAAAAGGCACTGCGACCGGACAAACGCTGGGCAACGATCGAGGAAGCGAAGACAATTTTGCGCTCATGCCTCGATAGTCAAATGTTGGCTGGTGATTGCGTTGTCACTGTCCTATGGTCGAAGTTTGACTATTTCGTCGAATCCGGAGACAGCACAGAAGATCAGGCTTTCCGTAGGCAAGTTGTGAAAGAATTTAATGAGCTTTTCGGAGCGCGTGTTTTGCATCTGAACTTCGGTGAGGTAGCAGCCCGGCCGACGAAAGCACGCAAGCTCGGGTTCGGCCAGGGGACAGTAGAGTTGTTGGATGGGTGGATCACATTGTGCCCTAGCGCGCGAGCGATGGATCTTCTGCCTGAAGTCTCTGGAACGCGCGAGAGTGAGATATTTGCGGCACGCCATTTCGAAGAGCACCAACAGCTATGAACAATCCAACGTCACATCAATTTGTTCTGATTGGCCTACCGGGCGCTGGAAAGACGAGCTTTCTCGCAGCGCTGTGGTACATGGTCAATCAACCGAGTGCTGATTGCCAGCTAGAGCTGGATACGCTGGATGGCGAAAGCAAATATTTGAATGAGATTCGGGACGCATGGCTGCAATATAAACCCGTGCCGCGAAATCGTGCGCTCTCCGAAAAACTAGTTTCCATGCTATTGCGCAATCGTAAAACAAAGGTTCCGCTTGCCGTCACAATTCCGGATCCGTCTGGAGAATCTTTTCGGCTGCAGTGGACGTCCCGCCAGTTCACTACTCAATACGATGAACATCTCCGTGAGGCGAATGGAGGCATTCTGTTTGTTCACTCGGACAATATCGCGGCCCCACTTCGAATTGACATGGCGGAGGCATTGATTGAATCGGCGATTGCCCATGACCCTTCGATAGTTGAGACTATTGATAGCGACGGGGTACAGAGTGCTCCGAAGCGGTGGGATATTGAAACATCTCCCACGCAGGTACAACTGGTCGAGTTGTTGCAGTTCATTCTCGGCCGTGACTATTTTCGGCCTGGCTTTCGCCTAGCGGTCGTCATTTCTGCATGGGATCTTGTCGATCAATCGGTTGCTGACCCGAGTGAGTGGGTAGCGAAGCATTTGCCCTTGCTTGGTCAATTTCTCGACTCGAACACCGACGCGTTCGAAGTTTCACTCTACGGTGTTAGCGCCCAAGGCGGACGATATGCATCGTCACTGTTCACCTCCGGCGATTTCAAGGACGTTGAAACGTTCGTAAAGCGACTCATTGAGAAGAGTGACCCCTTATCCAATTGGTTGTGGGATCAATTGGATAAGGCTGCCCAAGCGACTCTACAGGAAGGTGGGCAGAGCCCCGAGACATTTCAAACGGTCTTGGTCCGTTGCTTGAATTCGGTGCTTAGAAGTGCCCATATTTTTGATGAAGCGCGGTTTAGGGGGGTTAAACTGCACACGGAAACGAAGGAGGAACTGCGAGAGGTTCTGGCCAAGAAACCGGATCTCGGGGAGGAAACTCTACGGCTAAACCGGCAACTCTTGGAGGATGCCTTTCCCCAGAATATTTTGAATACGAAGCAATTTGCAAAGGAAGCCGCGGAACTTCAGAGCAAGGCACCTGAACGGCGGGTTCTACTTGTAGGTATGGATGTCAAGAATCGCTACGATATAACTGAGCCGCTCCAATGGCTAATGCAGTGAACTTCTGCCAACCTACAAGCACGTCAAAAAGCCTGATCCTACATCAGCTGCTTCATGGCTATGCCGAAGGCCATCGTCTTCTGGAAAGCTCAGTTGATCTTCCCGAGGATTTGATCCGATTGGTGCTGCGGCTTAGCGACTTATCCGGCAGCAACGTCAGTAGTGGATTTGAGGATTACATTACAGGCTACCCCCTGACTTCCCTGCAAGCGTATGCGCTGGCTAAGACCTGGTATGCACCCGAGATGCCTAGGCCTGGATGCGTTTGGACGCATACAATCGTGATACCGGCTGCTGCGATGCAAAGGCTTGTATCTTTGGATTGTTTGCTGTCACTCTTTAGGCGCCCCGAAAAAAGCGGTGTTCGCGGTTCGTACGACAAACCGTTGACCTTAGACACAGTCACTGAGAGTTCAGCAATTCTGACACCGCAGAGGGATGTCCTCGAAAAAATAATGTCTCTGCATTATCGGCAGGAGAATACACCTGTAATTCTTGGGGCCCGAAACTCTAAAGAATTCGAGTCATCAATCCTCTCACTCTGGTCCCAGAAGTGGCCCAGCCTAAGGCTGCAGCTTACGTTTTGCACCGGCGCGCTAGCAGTGCGAACCTTTGATAAGCGGCCTTTTGATATTCAGTGCGTGCCTACATCTAAGGCACGTGAAGTAATGCTCGACAGTAAGACGATGGCTGGGGTCAGTGAGGCGGTGATAGCAAATTCGATGCCCGGTAACGCTCCTGCTTGGGCGATCGAGGCAGCGGAAGACGCCTCACAAATTAGTGGTGGGGCGTTGCGAACCTTTCTTTGGCAAGTGACGAACGGAAGCAGCGAACGCCAAGACTTTGAAGGGCTTGTATTCATTTATGAGGCGCTCCAACGATCAATTCCTCTTCCAGAACTTATTTCAACGGTCGCGAAGAACTTTCCAGATGTTCATTCGGGAGAAGGCCTAAAAAGTGCGCTGTTTGGGGAACAGCGAAATATTGGACTAGCGAACTATGAGGAACGGGACCTGCTGCTTGGCATCGGTACGACGAGCGACTACAAAAGCTTTGACGCGGAAATCCTAGCTTTGAGGAAGCGTGCGGAGGAACTGTGGGTGTCACAGTCCGAGGATGCAACTTGGTTGGTCGGCGAGTTGTTTAGATCGACGTTAAATCCGCTGGGTGAGGAAACTTTGGCAGCGCTGATAGCAGGGATGGAGCCAGAGGCGGCTCGCCGTATCACCAGCCGGCAAATCCAATTCCTGCCCGCACTATTCCAGGCCAAACCTAGTCTCGCAACATCATTCCAGCTCTGGCTAGCAGGTGGGGATCGAAAGCGTGAACTCTTCGAGGCAGTGGCCGGGCGCAAGGACCTAGATCCAACATTGATTGCCGGCATCGTTCGAGCGCTCTTGGAGAGCAACTCGGATAATTTTATTCGTCGAGCTTTGGATCTGTGGGGGACAGAAGCTGTATTCGCGACACTTGACTGGAGTGAAATTCACAACGGCGCAATGTCCGACACCTGTAGAGAATCGTTACGGAGTCATTTATTGTCAGTAATGGAGTGGGTTGAAGGGGGGCCAGAGAGATCTTTTCCGGTCCTCATTGCAATCGCACGTGTTGTTGCGCCGTTTTCGTCCAAAATTTCGCAGCGTGACGCTTCAGTGTGGCTTCGTACTTCTCGACATTTGCGGACGCACGGAACGGACAGTGATCGGACATATGTTTCCGCGTTCTTGCTCGCTTTGGCACTCAACAATGCGCCGCCTGCCCCCCTCGAATTGGTCGCCGAGTCATTCGAATATGTGCATCAAGCGGCTTGGGACCAACGGTTAAGCGACAGTGCGTGGATTGTTGTGGAACCATTTGTGCCAGAGTTGTCTTGGATCTCGAACTGGGATAAGTGCGAACGATTGAAGCGGGGATTGATTTCAGCTTTCCTGCGTAATAGTTGGCCAGCATCGGAACTACAGAACCGAATAAAGAATAATGATTTAATGGAACAGCTGCTACGAAGTGCCAGAAAGGTCGACGGCGGTGAGAGACTCTTGCGTGCCTTTTAGCCGTCTCCTCGTTGTCATTAGTCCGATTTTTCCGGCCGTGTAAATTCGGCACACAACTGGCACGCTGGATTGCCCAATCCGCAGCTAAAACCGCAAGTTTCGCCTGTTGGAATGTAAGACGAAGACATTCTTCAGACTTGCAGGCCGTTAGAAACCCGAATTCCGAGGGAACAAAATCCACGATTTGCGCGTGGGGGCGTTAAAAAAAGGCAAGACGGCTACTGTCTGGTGAACTCAGTACCTTTCTTGTGGTCGCGAATTTGCGAAAAGTGAACTGCTATCTCAGTTCCAAGTTCCATCCGATCTTCATAATTGTTCAGGGGAGCGTTATCCAAAACGCCGAAAAGTAGCTCCTCCTCTTCATCACATCGGGTAACGCGGACCCACATCCATTCTCCGATTCCTGTGGCCTTGTCGGGGAACTCAACTTTCACATAATCCCCGAGCGTGTAGCGCAGTCGCTGCCGATTTGCACTACTCTCCACAATCAATGGCTCGCACGGTTGCTGGTGACCACTGGGAAGCCAGCAGTTTGGGGTAGATCGGCATTCTCGCTTGAGAGATTTGTTTTGGTTAAGCCACCAGAAACGGTTCGCCTTCATTGCGGCGCCGCTCGCAATTGTTCCAGCGCCGTACTCTCTCTGGAAGTCAAAAGGCCAGCGGCCCTGCCAATCGTCCATCTTCATATTGATGGAGTCGAGAGCATCCCTTACTTGCTTAATCCAGGTTTTATAGGCGTTGGGCATACTGAGCATTTTAAATCTCAACACGAATTCAAAGCACGAAAAGCGCGATCGATATCAAAGGTCGCTTCACTCGGTAAGGCGGGCGATGAACTAGACATTAGCGTTTTCAGCAAAATTCGTATGTGGGTACACAATTGTTTTCTGATGAGCAACAATTCAGGGCAGAATGGAGACACTCCGGCGAATCCGGCTCTAGACTTGACGCGACAAATGAAACCTGAGGTGCGCACATTCAATTTTGACAATCTTTCAGAGGCTGACTTGTATGTGGACGCATGGTACGAAGGTGGAAACCACGGCAATGCCGGCGACGATCCTCTCAACGCACTGCTCAGCGTCAGTAATCAAGGCGGTTTCCGATACCGGGGCAATCTCGCTGAGCTGCAGCTTGTTGTTCTCATTTCAACGCTGAATGATCCAGACTGGCCAGACGCTATGGATCAGGAAACCGGAGTGTTCACCTACTACGGAGACAACAAGCATCCCGGCCGTGGGCTTCACGAGACTCCACGACACGGAAACGAAATTTTGAGGCAGCTTTTTGACTTGGCACATTCGGGAGCGCCTGGACGTTCGAAGGTACCTCCTATCCTGGTGTTTTCAAGGGCTGGCCGGGGACGTGATGTCGTGTTTATTGGACTCGCTGTGCCAGGCAGCGTTGATCTTCGACCCTCGGAAAGTCTGATCGCCATTTGGAAAAGTTCTCGAGGCCGTCGGTTCCAAAATTATCGGGCCCGATTGACTATTCTGGATGTGCCTGTTCTGGAGAGAAAGTGGATCAAAGACGTTTTGAACTCCAACGCCGACTCCGTGAGCGCTCCGAAGCCGTGGTCCGTCTGGAAGGAGACCGGCCGTTATACGCCGCTACTAGCTAATAGGTCTCTGTCTTATCGAAGTAAAACGGAACAGATTCCTCAGGACTTTGTGTCCCGCCGGATCATAGAAAAAATCTATAGTCTCTTTTCTCGCGATCCCTTCCAATTTGAGAAATGCGCCGCAACTATTGCCAGGATGATGCTTCCGAACATTGCCTCTCTCGATCTCACACGTCCTTCGAGGGACGGTGGACGAGACGGCATAGGAAAATATCGCATCGGAACGGATGCGTCATCCATTCTTGTGGACTTTGCCCTGGAGGCAAAGTGCTACTCGTTGTCCAACTCAGTAGGTGTAAGGGAAATGTCCCGTCTGGTTTCGAGATTGCGCCACAGGCAATTCGGAGTTCTTGTTACTACCAGCTATGTCGATGCCCAAGCGTACAAGGAAATTAAAGAGGATCTTCACCCGATAGTCGTAATCTGCGCGGCGGATATAGTGGATGTGCTCAGGATAAATGGACTTGGTGACATAGAGTCGGTAGAACGTTGGATTACGAGCCAGTTTCCCGAGCTCTAAACCGGTTCGCCCCAGTGCATACGGAGCCCATTTTGCGCAGCAGGAAACGAAGCTAAAATCCCCGGCCTTAGCAAAGCGGCCCTTTATGACAGCGGTAACTAGATCACCGCAACAATCTCAATTTTCTGTGGTCAACACCTCAATGACCTTCTTCATCACGGGCGGACACACGGCATTTCCAATGAGCTTGATTTTGTCTCTCCTGGTGCCATGCGAAAACGCATGCTCCTCAGGAAAACCCATCGCACGCTTCAGCTCTGGGACCTGCAGCATACGGAGCTCGTATCCATCACAGGAGGGGCGCACATATCCAAAACGGTCTACTGTGGTTATGGTGCGGAGCGGCCTGTCAATTCGCTGCCATCCTCCGGCACCATCAGAACCGTAGTAAACGATCAGAAATGACTTGCCGCTACCGAGCGCTTCCATCGCACGATGAGCCCGCTCCAATGTCGGTTTAGCGCGACCTTTCCGGTACAGGGGAGTGTATCCGAAGCCGTTTTCGGATTCTATCAGTGGGCCAACGGGAACCCGCGCTGGATATTTGCGAATGATAGGAGGTGGCACGCGATCACGGTCAGCCATCAAGATCAGCCTTCTTCGCGTTTGTGGCACACCGAAGTCAGCTGCGTTGAGTACCTCTATCCGCGTTTGATAGCCAAGAAGTTCAATCGCTTGAACCCATGCACGAAATCGCCTCCATGAACGCATGTGAACTACGTTCTCGACAACGATCCAGCGGGGCGTGAAAACCTGGGCATACCGAATAACCTCGAAAGCAGTTGCGCGACTTTTTTCTGAACGCGGTGATGATCCCTTTGCACATGTGTGACTGGTGCATTCCGGTGATGCAATCAGGATTTCGATTTCTCCGATCTCCCGCTTCAGCACTTCAGGGTCGAGTGCTTCAGATCTTTGCCGATAAAACGTTACGTCGGGGAAATTCTCTGTATACGTCTTCTCCGCAAGATCCCAGAGATCTACTGCTGCAACCAACTCGACCCCGGCCATCTGTGCTCCGCGACTACTCCCGCCCGCGCCACAAAAGACGTCTAGCCCTCTGAGGTGCCTCTTCCCTCGCGGGGTATGCTTCATAGAGGCCAGGTTACCAGGCTCCGTAGCAGTGACACCAGGCAGGGGAACCCCCGGCGTTAACAGAGTGAAAGCTACACCTCGATGTGCGAACTCCATCACCAGATTTTTGCGGCTATGGTTGGGAGTAAATTAAATCTCACAGATCAGCCAGCTTTGGCAACTTAGTCGTCCCGTCATGTAATCCCGGCGATGTTGGTGTGGGTCTGCTTCGACAAGAGCCACTTCGCGACTCTTGCTAGGAGCCTCGTCTGAGAAAGCTTCTGTCTGCCTCTGATGGCACACTCCCAAACAAGCAAGGTGCGCCAACCCGCAGAACCTAAGTTTTCTAAATTGCGTTTATCGTTCCTCTTATTCCCAAGTATCTTTTTCCGCCAAAATTGACCATTGGTGTTTGGCCACCGGAAAAGGTCGCATTCATGTCCATGCCAAAAACAGCCGTTCACAAAAATGGCGGCCTTGTATCGAGGGAAAACCAGATCAGGGCATCCCGGCAAACTCCGCTCATGAAGTCTATATCGGAAGCCCATAGCAAAGAGTCCTCTCCGGATAACATGCTCCGGCTTTGTGTCTTTGCCTCGAATGCGGGACATGCAGTAGCTGCGCTGACCCGCGGAAAGCACGTCGGTCATGACACTGAATTCTACTATCGCATGTCCACGCCCCGGGGAATCAGACCACAGGTGAGGAAACGCGACGGTAACTTGGTCAAAAGAGGATGCTGTGCCAAGATCAAGGTGCGCGAAGTTCCTGAATAAACGGATGATATCAACCTACCCTCTGGCGTTCGCTTCCCCCGAATTCCTAGTTGCTATCGGTTGAGTAAGAGACACCGGTAAAACGCGATGGATATAGCGCAAGATTTCTTGAGACAGCGCTTTCCAATACTGGAAAAGTTGCGCATTTCTGACGGTTCGGACACCGCCGAAAATCTGGCCACGTTCATGGGTGTGCTGCTCGCGGCCATGGAGCGGTCCCGGTACGCATCCTTCTGCTTTGTTTTTCCCAGAAAGCAAGCAATTGCTCCCCTCAGCGCCGTGCTGTACTCACTTTCACGGTTCTCAGTAGAGTTTCCGGCGTTGGCTGAGGAATACGCACAGCGCAGTTTCCAGAAGGGGCAGCGGGTCAGACTGGTTCCGGAAGGCAAGATATATGTTTTTGGTGGTGTGTGGCCAGGATTGGAAACCCGATTTCGTCTGGAGCTTCTCAATGAAAACGCCGCATTCACGTGGCCCATCTCCGAAATCCTGCGGATAGAGCCCACACAACGCAAGATCCCCAAAGGTCGCTTCGCTGATGCTGACAACGCGCGAAGTGCAGCACCGCTCTCGCCTCTCGACAGGCTGATCGGCACCAGGACATTTGGGAACTCGTCTCTCGGCCGTAATTATGTCCTCTACCTGGGCGGGCGTAACGAAATGGAAAAATTCCTCGAAAACACCTCCCTCATTGGTACGACGTCCGGGATGGCGTGCTCCGTCGGTGCTCTGCTTGCAGCCGGGCATATTGATGAAAGCGGTACGATCAGGCATCACGACAGCTATCAGGCGGCGGGAGAACCCTTAATTGCTATCAGCTCACAGATCGAGAATGTCGCCGCGGCATGCGGCACTGCGGCACCGCGCTCGAGGGTTGTCATCGTCGATGGAGCTAGGCGCATCACGGACCTTTCCCGCTTCGATTCCATCGCAGAGAGGCAGAATCTCATCATCGTGGCCGAAACCGATGACGAGGACAAGCTTCGGGAACTTCATGATCGCGGCTGCAGATTCTGGCGGTTTTCGCTGGAGGATCTCGAAATGAAAGGGCAGGGGGAAAACGGCGGACGCTTCTTCGATGGAATTTTCCGCTCTGCCCGCAACGAGGCAACACTTAAGGCTGAGATCACTCCCTGCGTCAACGACCACCTTGAGCAGTTGAGCGTGGCGCTCGACATGTGCCAGAAAACCCTGGGCGAGTCGGAAGGCGATGAAACGCATCATCTTCTCGTACAGATTTTCGGCCTGCTCACGCATTGTGCCGGACTTCTTGAACCACCAGATCACGCAGAGCGGGATCGTCTGCGAGTGAAATCTGACAGAATCATCTCCGCCGCTGGCGCCCGCATGATGTGGCTGCCTGATACGCCGGCGACGGCTCTCAGGGACGCCTGCAAAGCCCTCAAGAGCGCGATTGAAGATCCGCAGCTCGGCGAGGCGAAGGGGAGGGCGACACGGGAGCTTCTTGATAATCTTCAGCGCGAAGGCGTAGCGGGAATCGGCCTTGTCGCCAGGTCGGCCTCCCATCGCCGGGTAGTGCAAGCCTGGGCCGAGAACAAGGCTCTGACTTATCCTGTGCTCCTGCCGTCCGGCCCGGCCGCTGGAGACTTTTTCGAGCGACTCATCTGTACGGCGTGGTCGAATTCCGGACAATTCGCACATCTTGTCAGGCGACACGCTGCGCCTCTGATTTATCTCGTCGCGTATCCTTTCGAGGGCCGGTGGCTCCGGCTGTTCAAGCGACGCCAGAGAGACGCATCAGCGATCCCGTCTATCAGCTCCTCTGAAAAGACCGGCCTTGTGGGTCTTTCCGGCGACCATCTCTGGCCCGAAGAGCCGGTCGCTCCGCCTGCGAGCGACGAATCGGGCGACGACGGCGTGTCCGCCTACGACTTCGAAGAAGTCTTCAACCGGAGCGGCGTGCCTCCGGTAGCGGAGCCAGGTGAGGATAGTGTGCCCGCCAGACTTGTCAGTTTTTCAGGCGACTCATTTGCCTTTCTGACAGAGACGCTTCGCATCCCTGTCATAACCGAGCTGGTATCAGGCGAAGTTGACGAGCGATATAAGGTTCCGCTTCGCAAGCTCAGGGAAATACGTCCGGGTGACGTTCTTGTCTTTCGCGACGGCGGGAGGAAGGATGTCATCCGGGCGCTCGCGGACGCTCAGCTGGGGGCGCAGGCGCCGTTTCTACGTGAAACTGCCGCGCGGTGGCATCAGGCGCTACGGCAATCGAGTCTCGGCGAGGCTGCGCTGATAAATGAGCTCGAAGAAGTGAACTGCCCACGCACATCCCAGACTGTGCATTCCTGGCTAACCGACGATTCGATGATCGGCCCGCAGACAAGAGCTGACCTCGAAGCCATAGCCTATGCTGTGGGTGACCAGAAACTTCTGGAAAGCGTCCCTGAAATGTGGAACGCCATTCAGGTTCTGAGGGGAGAGCATCTGAGTGCCGGAATGCGGCTGTCCCGGATTCTCCTTGAGCAGCTGCCACAGCGCCGGGCGCAACTGCACGAAGGCAAGACCCGCGTTGAAATCGACAATGCAACAAGCGCCTGGATCGTTCAGGTGGAAAACATAGGGGACCGCGCGGAACTCCGCCCGCGATCACAGATCAACACGGTTCTGTCCTATGACGAGGATCTAGTCTGAGGACTATCGATGGCAAAGATGATACCGCCGCACTGGCATGAAAAAACGCCTTCCAGCGAGCAGCGTATCTTTAATATGCTGCAGAACGATCCCGCAACGGTGGATTGGGTGGTTCTTCATTCTCTTAATCTCAAACAATCCGGTACTCGGCCCTACGGTGAAATCGACTTTGTGGTCCTGATTCCTGCCGCAGGAGTAATCTGTTTGGAAGTCAAGGGAGGGCGCGTCGCCTGCGCCAACGGCACCTGGACCTCAACCGATTCATTCGGGAAAACCCACACACTCAAACGCAGCCCCTTCAAGCAGGCCCAGGAAGGCATGCATGAACTGCGGGCCGGGCTTGAAGAGCGCCTAAAACGGACTCCGATCTTTTACCAAGTTCCCTTCGGATATGCCGTTGTCTTCACGGACGTGGAGGCACCACCGGCGGACATCGGAACGGAGCCGTGGGAGGTGATCGATTGTCATGGTCTAACCGCAGGAATAGCCGGTCTGCTGGTGAAGGCGGTCAAACAGCAGCGCAACCGACTAAAGATACGCTCCTCGCCGCCAGAACCGCAGCCTGCGATCCTGAAACAGATGCGGGATACGCTGAGACCCGACTTCGAGAGAATCGTTACGCGCGGCACACTTGTGAGCGACTCGGAACGCAAACTTCTCAGCCTGACCGAAGAGCAATACGAAGTGCTCGACCTTCTTGCGGGCAATCCACGCTGTCTGTTCGAGGGTGCGGCCGGAACCGGCAAGACCCTGCTCGCCCTTGAGTTTTCGCGTCGGTTAGCGCGGGCCGGTGATCGCGTCCTTCTTATATGCTTCAACCGGCTTCTCGGCGAGTGGTTCTCTGCCGAGATCACCGCAGCTGGTGCGACAACCAACGTCATCTGCGGACGATTTTACAAATGCCTCCGCGATACGATTGCCACTTCCGCCATCGCCTCGGAATTCTTCGAGGCCGAAAAAAGCGCCGAGGGCGCACACCTCTTTAACAGCGTCTACCCGCTTTATGGACAGTTCGCGATTGAACAGTGTACTCAGAAATTCGACGTTATCGTCATGGATGAAGCGCAGGATCTGATGAAGCCCGCCGTGCTTCAGATGCTCGACGCGTGGCTGAAGGGTGGACTTGCAAAGGGCCGGTGGGCATTCTTCGGGGATTTCCACCGCCAAGCCATCTACGGGACCGGAAGCTCGGTGAACCCAAATGAAGCGCTCGCGTCTAGCTGCACTTCTTACGCGCGAGCCGCACTGCGCCAGAACTGCCGCAACACACGAAGGATCGGTGAGGAAACCGCGCTTCTGTCCGGTTTCGAATCACCACCGTACCGCATGGGGCAGATTGACGGCGCGCCGGTAGAGTATCTGAATTACGACGATCTGGATTCGCAGCGCAGTGCGCTCGAACGGGTTCTCTCGCAAATGGCTTCGGAGACCGACATCAAACCCGCAGATGTGGTAGTCCTCTCCAGATACCGTCTGGAGCAGTCGGCTGCTGCGGGCGTCACGAACACCACCGAATTCTGTATCCGCCCGGCTGATGCCCCCGCCTCCCCGACCACGCGAAAACCGACGTTTCTCTTCGCGACGGCTCAGGCATTCAAAGGAATGGAAAGCAAAATTGTGGTCCTTTGCGATGTTGATCGCATCGAGAGCGAGGAGGACCGCTCTCTTCTTTACGTGGCAATGTCGCGCGCGCGCAGCCTGTTGACTGTGCTGCTTCATACCCATACAAAGACGGCTGTGCGGGAGGCTTTCAGCAGAAAGATGTCGGAGCAATGGAGGTGAACCGTTGAGTACCGCAGTGCGCAGCGAAATTCTCGATTTTCTGCGGCGCGAACTAATCGGCCCTGATCCCGGATTTCCTGCCCAGCAGCTCGATCGCGAGGAAATTCTGCGACCCCAGGACCCGCCGCGACTCCGCTACAGCGCCGGAGTGCTTTTCCCCCGAAAGGCGGAAGTGTCCATTGCCGAGACCGCTACGGAGGCGGAGGTGGAATCCGAAAGCAGCGCGGTTTCGGAAGGCGAGGATCTGGAGAACGAAGAAACCGGCACAGGTGATCCGCGGGCGGATGAGCGTGGCGAAGGGGAGATTACGACTGACCAGGAGGTGAATCGGGCTAATGAATATCTCCCGAGCGCAATGGGAATCTCAGCGCTGCTGCGGCCTCCTGAGAAGCTTCAGGTGCGCGTAAAATGCGGCCGCTATGAACGCGCCAAAATTCCCGGCCTTGGCCGTCAGGACAAGGAAGGCAAGTGGCAGGATCACTGGTTTCGTCGTGCGATTAACACCGTCGTCGATATCGACTGTTCAGATTTTGCTGCTCCGACTCCGGTTATCCGCAAATTCAAGATGACTGTAGACGGTGTGGAAACCCCGCTGGTCCTGCATGTGTTCAGCCGTCCTCATCTGCGCGCACGGGAGCCGGGACCGGAACGAATCATCACATTCACCCTGCTGAATAACAGAACCGCAGCAGCACAACGGCCCAGGGACGAAGAGTGCTTCTTTCAGTGTGGCTTCGAAGTTTCGGAACCTGCCGGAAAGGCGTGTTTTCTGGAATACCCGGAACGCATCGGCGCAGCGCTGGATGCCGAGGAACAGTCTCTCCGTCTCCTTTTTTCCCACGTCAAAACGTTTGCCGTCGGCCACGGTTGTGCAGCCGAGTGGAACGACCCCTCAGAGGCCGCCACGACCGGAATCCACACGGACTCACTGCCATCCCACGAAATAAAGCCAATCGTACCCCGTCAAATCGAGAATCTTGATCTCGCGATGCAGGAGCTGTCCGCCGACAGCGCCAAAGCGGTTACGCTCTGCCGTCGCCTTGCTGACGAATACGAGCGGTGGATAGGTGACAAGGAAAGTGAGATTCCTCTTCTCGGAGCGGAACATCGTGAACCCGCACAACGGCACCTGCAGGGTTGTCGCAGCGCTCTGGGACGGATGCGCGCAGGCATTACGCTTCTGGGAACCGATATTCTCGTCAACCGGGCATTCGCACTGATGAACCAAGCGATGCTGGAGCAGCAGTTCCACTATGAACTGGCCTCAAATCCCCTGAAGCAGCGGAAATGGATTAAAGAAAAGGACAACCTCGTCCTTGAACGTCCTTTCGTGCGGCCTGACTTTTCAGACATACCGCAGAATCGGGGACGCTGGAGGCCGTTCCAGCTCGCGTTCATACTGATGAATCTGCTCGCGATGAGTGACCGGCAAAGCGATGAGCGCAAGATTGTAGATCTCATCTGGTTCCCGACGGGCGGCGGCAAAACAGAGGCGTATCTCGGTCTTACTGCATTCACCATTTTCTGGCGTCGTCTGCAGAATCCCAGAAACGACGGCACGACTGCGCTCATGCGCTACACCCTCCGTCTGCTGACAACTCAGCAGTACCAGCGCGCGGCGTCGCTGATTTGCGCCTGCGAGAAAATTCGGAGGGACCCTGAGCAGGAACTCGGGGGGACGCCGATTTCCATCGGGCTCTGGGTCGGGGGTGACGTGACGCCGATCAGGCACGACGATGCGGTCAGGAAGTTTCAGGATCTTCTCAGGGGTGAGCGGGAAAACCCGTTCGTCATGCTGAATTGCCCGTGGTGCGGCGCGCAGATGGGACCTGTTGAATTCGGCCGGAGCAACAGGGTTAAGGGATACCGCCAATATTCGAGCCCGAAACGGATCGAGTTCTGCTGCGATGATCCCGACTGCGACTTCAATAACGGACTGCCGCTGCATGTTGTGGACGAGGCCATTTACGCAAACCGGCCGACCCTGCTTATCGGAACGGTCGATAAGTTTGCTCTGCTGCCCTGGTATCCGGATGCCCGCGGGCTGTTTGGGCTCGACACCGACGGGCGATGTCTGCCGCCTGAACTCGTCATTCAGGACGAACTGCACCTCATCTCTGGCCCGCTAGGATCAATGGTGGGGCACTACGAAACCGTTCTTGACCAGTTGTGCACGCGTGAACTGGATGGAGTCAACATTCCGGCCAAGATTGTCGCTTCAACGGCGACTATCTGCAGGGCGAGTGAACAGGTGCACAATCTCTATGGCAGGTCTGTCTTTCTCTTCCCTCCGCAGGGATTGCAGGCCGGTGAATCCTTCTTTGCACGCGAAGACAGGACAACCCCAGGCCGTCTTTATGTCGGTGTTTTCGCGACTGCCCTCTCCTCGCACGTGACCGCACAGATCCGCGTGATGGCCGCTCTCCTTCAGGCGGTGAAGAGTCTGTCGGAGAAAGACCCCGAAAAACTCGACCCTTACTGGACGCTGATGTCCTATTTCAACAGTCTCCGGGAGCTTGGGCACGCTGCAACGCTTATCAGGGCTGACATCACGGATTATCTGAACGCCATGTGGGACCGCCTGGAGATCCGGCGCGTTAGTGGCAACGATCCCAGACGATTCATCAATGCGGATCGCGAACTCACAAGCCGCATTCAAAGCACCGAGATTCCCGATGTGCTGCAACAACTGTTCGTGAAGTGGGACGGGACAAAGGAAACACTGCCGATTGATGTCTGCCTAGCGACGAATATGATTCAGGTCGGACTGGACGTGCCAAGGCTCGGCCTCATGACCGTAGTCGGCCAGCCCAAAACGACCTCGGAATACATCCAGGCGACAAGCCGTGTGGGACGATCCCGTCCGGGCCTCGTTGTCACGGTCTACAATCCGTCGAAACCCCGCGATCGCTCTCATTTTGAACATTTCCGTTCCTATCACCAGAGCATTTACCGGTGGGTTGAGCCAACAAGCGTTACTCCCTTCGCTGTGCCAGTACGCGACCGCGCGCTGCATGCGCTCGCAGTGACTCTCATACGCTATCTTGGCGAACAGGATGCCCGAACCTGGCCGCAGCCGTGGAAACCCGTCGAGAATTTGGCACCGCGCGCAATTCAGCTGATCACAGAGCGAGTGGAACTGATCGACCCGGACGAAGCGACTGCTACACGACAGCAGCTGGAGGAGATTTTCGCCGATTGGAGGCGCAATCCTCCTCCGCGCTACGGTGACTTCAGGCCGCCTTCTCCCGATACTCCGCTCATGTATCCGAGCGGAACACAGAAACTGGCCGAGTGGAGCGAGCCCACCTATCCCACACCGAGCTCAATGCGCAATGTCGATTCAACCTGCGATGCCCGCGTAGTACCACGGTTTCCGCAACCAGAGGAGGTCTGAGTTCACGATGCC
Source organism: Candidatus Sulfotelmatobacter sp. (assembly GCA_025462865.1). GTDB lineage: Bacteria > Acidobacteriota > Terriglobia > Terriglobales > Acidobacteriaceae > Sulfotelmatobacter. The sequence continues at coordinate 40,358 of JAOAPI010000188.1, forward strand.
CGCTGACCGACCAATTCGTCGAGGCCAGCTGATTTCTCCTTTTGGAGTGGGGGCCATGATCTCCTTTCCTCGGGACGAATCGCTGATGACCGCCGGTCTTGACGCGTGGACAGATCACGCGCGGAAAAAGTGTCCCCCGGACTGGCTCGTCCGTGAGGAGCGCCTGGAAGCCAGGCTGGGAGTGACACACCTCAGGCTACCCCCGGAGCACCGCGATCCCGGAACCGGAGTCACATACGCCAACGAAGACATTCCCTTCGTCCGATTTCCCCGCTGGCACTACTGTCACTTCTGCGGCGGCATGGAGGAGCTTCCGCTATTTGCAAACAACCGCCAGAGATGTAGGGCCTTTCCCTGGCCGACGCGAAACTGCGTTCAGCGCGCACGCAAGCCCTGGCTGATTCCGGTGAGATTTATTACCGCCTGCCCGCAAGGTCACATACAGGACTTTCCCTTTATGGAATGGGTGCACCGCGGCCAAGCGTCGACCGACAACTGTAGACTCCGGCTTATGGCGGGGAGATCCTCAGCCGGCCTGACCGGCATCAAGATTAGCTGCACGTGCGGTCAGATCCGCAGCCTTGGTGGCATATTTGATTTCAACGAAGAGCGCGGCGGTGCGCTTCACCGGATTGGCTGCGACTGCCGCGGTCTGCGTCCCTGGTTCGGTGAGTGGGAAAATCATCCGGGTTGCGGCGAATTCCTGCAGGTTGTCCAGCGGGGGGCGTCAAACGTGTATTTCCCTCATGTAGTCAGTTCGATCTATCTGCCTTTGTGGGCGGAGGCAACAGCGAGCGGCATTGTCAAGGCTCTCGAAGACCCGAGAGTCTGGGGGCCTCTTTCCTCGGGCTTGGTAGACAGCAAAATCTCGGCAGACCGATGTGAGATGGTCGGATCGATGCGCAATCTCGATGCGGAGGAGCTACGCAAGGCCGCGCAACGTAAACTGGAAGGAATTCCCGAACCAGCTATACTCGCGACGCAAACCGAGGAAGCCTTCCGACGGAGCGAGTATGACGCTCTGAAAGCAGGTCGCGGTGCGCCACAAAGTGATCTGCTGGTGGAACCGGCAAGCGTTCAGGAGTACGCCGCACCTATCTTGTCATCTTTTTCCTATCTTGCTCTTATCCATAAACTGAGGGAAACACGCGCACTCGCGGGATTCACGCGTCTGCTGCCACCGGATGGAAATCTTGCGAGTCCACGCCTCCAACGTTTGGCTCTAGACCAGCGAATAGACTGGCTACCCGCCATGATTGTCAGAGGTGAGGGCTTGTTCATTGAATTTGATCGAGCCCGCCTGGACGCATGGCTCAACAGAACGCAGGCGATCCGGGATCGCATCGCGAACCTCAATGGGACTTATAACGTCAGGCGTGTCGCTCAAGGCCAGAACCCGCGTCCTGTTACGCCCGAGTTCGTGCTCCTGCACACATTCGCGCACGTACTGATTAATCAGCTTGCATATGACTGCGGCTACGGCAGTGCATCACTGCGAGAACGGCTCTACTGTTCCGACGATAATCCAGACGAACCTATGTGCGGAGTCCTGATCTACACGGCATCGGGAGACTCTGAAGGCTCCATGGGAGGATTGGTTCGGCAGGGCGAGCGTGGAACATTTGAGAACATTGTGGCTCGTGCTATTCAGAAAGCGGCCTGGTGTTCATCGGACCCGGTCTGCATCGAGAGCCAAGGACAGGGAGCCGATAATTGCAATCTATCTGCATGTCACAGTTGCTGTCTAGTTCCGGAGACGTCCTGTGAAGAGGGTAATCGTCTTCTGGATCGGGCGCTTCTCGTCGGGAAACCGGGAGAGCCGGATATTGGTTTCTTTATCGTCACACCTTGACCAACATGTACATCCTGCCCAGCTCTGGTCACGTTCATACCTGATCTTTAGCACACAATCGGCACATGCTTGTCACATAGTGTTTGAGCTCTGCTGTCTTCAAAAGTAACTTCTGACTTATCGGCCGTCAGTCGAGGGACGTTGACTTGACCCCCTTGCTGCTAAGCAGATACTATCGGGCCGGATAACCGCGACAGCTTTAGCAATCGCCGCAGCAACAATATGGAGAAAGCTGACCGACTCCTACTTGAACCTGTTCGCAGCCATACCTCTGCGGTTGGTTGGCATGTCAGTTCGATTCTTTTCTGCCTCGCTCTGCTCATCCTTTTGTTAACACTTCTGGCGACAAGACTTCACACCATTGATCTCTCGTCACTGTCGCTGGGGATTGCCCTAGCAACGTTCTGCGTTGTCCTCCTCTTTCTTTCGCGCTCATTATTGCAGCTCCGCGAAGAGCAGCGACAGACCGCCGACGCTCTGGATACCACAGAAACTTCCTTGTTAGAAAGTGAAGAGCGCTTCCGGCAGATGGCCGATAATATTCAGGAAATCTTCTGGATGATTGACGCAGAAACCAGGAAGACGCTTTACGTAAATCCCGCTTACGAAACGATAACTGGGCGCTCCCTGGCGGCACTCAAAGAAGACCCGCTTGCGTACGAAGAGATCATCCATTCTGAAGACCGTGACCACGTGCTCCTCAAGCTTGAACAAGCCACGCGGACCGGACAATTCGACGAAAAGTTTCGCATTGTTTGGCCAGATGGTGAATCACGGTGGGTTTGGATGCATGGGTTTCCAGTGCGCGATATCCAAGGCAGGATTAGGCGACTTGTGGGGACCGCCCTCGACATCACTAACCAGAAACAGGCGGAGGAAGAAGTCGTCCGAAACTTGTTTCTTGCCGAATCCGCGTGGGCCGAGGCGGACGCCATGCGAAAAGCCACCTTGGCGCTAACTCAAGATCTCCGAATGGACAACGTTCTCGATACTTTGCTTCAATCTTTGCGAGATCTGGTGCCATATGAGTCTGCAAATATCTTCCTGCTCGAAACAGATTCCCGGTTGTTTGTCGCGCGGGAATTCCCACATAACGACTCTGCCGTCCCGATTTCGAAAGATCCGGTGACCCTTGAAGCTGACGACTATCCGCTGATCAAGCGTGTGCTGAGAAGCCAAAACAGCGTTCTTGTCTCTGACACAAATGGAGACGAGGAATGGCGGATTTTCAAAAACGATTCGCAGCTGAGATCCTGGATTTGTGTTCCGCTCATCGCCTCGCACCGCACAGTGGGTCTGCTTTCGATGGGTCACACCATACCCGACACTCTTACCTCCGAGCACCTGCGCATTGCCGAGTTGCTCGCAATTCCAGCCGCCGCTGCGATTCAGAATGCCAGATTGTATGAACGCGCCGAGATATATGGTGAGGAGCTCGAAAAACGAATTTCAGATCTCCGCGAGGCGCAAATTGCACTCGCCAAAGTTAGCAAAAGTACAGACTTCCCCCCGAAACGTGTCAATTAGAAAGCCTCCCATTTCTTAAGTGGTTCCATCGGCAGACAGTCTGCCAGAAAACTTAGCTGTTCGGAATCGCGACCACATCTCAAAAACATCACCGCACAACCGCCCGCGTGGGGCAGCATAGCAACTCCTCTGGTCATCGTCTCATGCGGCCGCCTTCCCAGCCTGCTGCTCTGATCCGATAACCTCCGGCATTACCCGGTCTCAAGTTCCCGGTTAGTCCAAACGGCAATGAGACAGGAGCAACGTATGAGTGCGCGCTCCAATTGCTGCTGCCCTGTTTGCGAACTAGAACGTGCGCTTCTCGTCGAGCTCAATCGGCACCGCAACGAAAACGAATACCGGACTCTCACTTCGCAGAGTTCCATCCTGTCTGCCTTTCCAACCTGTACCGACCTCTTGTCGCACTTGCGTGAATCTTATGCGACAGAGACCCACGTATCGGGATCGGATACGATTTTGGGCGAATTGCTGCGTATAAGCGTTAATCCACAATCAGAGATAGGACGCCATCTTTTACTGTTGATCCTTATGCCCGCGATTCACAGGACAAGTAGCCAGATCACCGCGGGTTTTCCCTCACTCATGCGCGATGACATCGCACAGCACCTCGTGACTGCCGTGTTGGGCATTATTTCTTCGCCAACGATGCGCACACAAACGTCTCACTTTGCCTTCACTATCACCCGCGCGATGCGAAGAAGCGCATTCCGTTGGGCGGTGCGCGAGGCCGACCTCGCCTTGGCGGCAAACGGGGAAGAAACCGTCCTGCGGGATCTGTCTGTGGATGCAGGCGCGAGCTTCGAGCCTAAGATTCTCCTGAGCGAGTTCCTGACCCGATGCGTTTCCTCTGGCCTTCTGAGCCCCGTGGAACACGAGCTCTTGGTTTTGTTCAAAATTCGAGGGGTCTCCTCGGAGGTCTTGGCTGCGCGGCAAAACGTTTCTGACGTAGCGTTTCGGCACCGCATGCAGCGGGTAATTGAGAAACTGCGGCGAGCGGCACGAGCACCTTCGATGACGAGGCAGCGGACTGACGATGCCGTCGCCTAGCTATCCATAGATGGCGTACAAGAAATTTGTTTCTCACCGCGGTCTGTTTTCTATCTTCTCGACAGATTAGGTAAGAGAAGCAGCTCTCGCCGGCTTCGTAAGTGGACAGATGATCTCGGGAAGCGGCCTTGTGACTGAAGCTCTCGCTTCGTGGTTCTTGTGATGAAAGCTCCCAGAAACTAGCGCGCACAGTTGCCCATTCCCCGAATCGTTGAATCCTAGGCAAGCCGGCGAGAACCCTCATTCTTCCTTGTTTATCGGAGGTCTCTTCGTTATGCGCAACTCCCGCTTGAAACAGTGTTCTCGCACGATCGTCGGCAAACAGAGAGCAGTTCGAAACGGTGCGCTCACCGTGGCAACGTGTTTGGCTCTCGCTGACGAAGTCTTCGCCCAAACGGGCACGAGCCCGTGGACTCAGGCTGTCCAGGCGCTGCAAACGGCCTTCACCGGACCCATTGCCACCGGTCTCGCTTTAGTGTCCATCGTGGTTGGGGGACTTATGTTTGCCTTTGGCGAAGGCGCGGCCAAGCGCACCTTGTCCGGCGTGATATTTGGCGTGGGGATGGCCGTGGGTGCCGTCAATTTCATGTCTTGGCTCTTTCCTTAAATCACGCAGTTCAGTTTTACGAAAGGTTTAGCAAATTATGCCGCGCAGGCTCAATCCCGTTTTCCGTTCGCTGAATGCTCCACTGACCCTCATGGGAGCGGAGAGAAAACTCTTCTTCTTCGCCATGATGATGGGCGCAGCTGTTTTTAACCTGCTGCACACGCTGTTCGGCGGGCTGCTGATTTTTGGCCTGCTTTACTACTTCGCCCGCTGGGCCACCAAGACGGATCCGCAGATCCTGCGGTTTCTGCTCAATTCCGCGAAGACCCGTACCCAATACGATCCCATGAAATTCGCTCCTGTCCGATTCCGGAAGATGCACCATGCTTAGACTTGCGCGCGCTCTCACGCCTTATCGCGAATCCGGCTCCTTGAACGAGCACATCAATCTCTTTGGGTTCATTGACGAGCACACGTTCTTAACCAAAAGTGGCGATGTGGGAATGGTGTTGGCGGTTCGAGGGGTCGACTACGAATGTCTCGATGCATCCGGAATTGATAACTGCACGAAGCGGCTGGAGGCCGCCCTGAAACTCTTTGACGGTCGATGCCGCATCTATCAATATCTGTTCAAGCGCAATGCTCCAGAGCTCCCGCATCGTGCGTATTCCAATCCAATCGTCTCCGCTGCCATAAATAATCGGATTACTTACTTGAAAGGAAAGGCGGAGAGCCTTTATGCGCTGGCCATCTACTTTGTGGTCATTTTTGAGAACTCCCCGGCAAACAAAGCTCTCCTCCGTACGTTCGCCAAATCGGGCCCCCAAAAACGGCGAGCATGGCGTGAACTGAAAGCGGCATTGTCAAACCGAAAACAGGCTTTCCTGTTAGGCGATGAGATTCACCGTGCTCAGGCCGCTCTCAGTCAAAAGATTTCTAGCTTCATCCTGCAGGTCAATGACTTCCTGCCGGTCGAACTTCTGGGCAAACGGGAGGCATTCCGGTTCCTAAAGCAAGTTCTGAACTTCGCACCTCACAAACTAGAATTCGCCCAGCTCAAACACGACACATTCCTCGATTACTACCTCTGCGAATCTCAGCTCGAATGCCATCGCGGCTTCCTGCGTATCGACGATTTCTACGTGAAAGTGCTCACGCTAAAGGAACCGTCAGGGCAGAGCTTTCCCCTCATGTTTCAGAAGCTGCTGGAAGTCCGAGCGAATTTTTTCATTGTGACGGAGTGGAAGAAAGAGGAGCCGGACAAGACGAGGGCGCGAATTCATTCCCGCCGACGACATTTCCACAACACTAAACGTTCACTCATCAGCTATATGAACACCTCGGACACGCCGGCTTCCGTTCAAGACATCCTCGTCGATGACTCGAAGGAAGCGCAGATCCAAAGCCTCGGCCAGGCGCTGAAGGAGTTGGAAGTCAATGGCAACTATTTTGGAGAGTTTTCCTTGACCGTAGTCACGTACGATCTTGACTTAACCAAGGTTGAAGCCGCTTGCGCTGAATTCTATAAAGTATTCAGTGTTCACGACGCCCAACTGTACGACGAACGCTGCAACCTGCTGAATGCCTATCTGGCTACCGTGCCGGGCAACTCCGCTTTCAATCTGCGGAGGCTCTACCTTACAAGCGCCAATTACGCCGACTACTCATTCTTATTTACTCTCCATGCCGGTGAATCCGAGAACCTTCACCTGAAACAGGAATATCTGGCGGTGCTTGAAACCAGCCATCAAACTCCCTATTTCCTGAACCTGCATCATCGCGACATTGCGCATACCGTGATTCTCGGCCGCACCGGCTCAGGGAAATCCTTTTTACTGAATTTTCTGATCACCAATCTGCAAAAGTACGAGCCCTACACCTTCATCTTCGATCTGGGTGGAAGCTTCGGGAGCCTGACCCGCCTGTTCCAGGGCTCCTATCTCCGAGTTGGGCTTGAATCCCACGACTTCAAGATCAATCCATTTGCGTTACCACCATCGAAACGCAATCTGGATTTTCTCAGCGTGTTCGTTAGGGTACTGGCCGAGTCCCAGGGCGCGGAAGGTATCAGCAGCATGCAGGAGCGCGAACTATTCGAGCAGATTCAGAATCTCTATGAGCTCGACGACCCGGCGCTCCACACGCTTAGCACTCTCGGCAACACTTTGCGCCGTGGCCTGGACAACCGGCTGCATAAGTGGAAACAAGGCGGACAATTTGGATTTCTGTTCGACAACCCCGAGGACAACATCAGCTTCTCGCGATTTCAATGTTTTGATTTTCAGGGTATGCGGGAATACCCGCAGCTGTTAGAACCCCTGCTGTTCTACGTGCTGCACCGCGCCGACGCCATCATCCGCGACCCGGAAATCAGCCACGTCTTTAAGGCTTTCTTCATTGACGAGGCTTGGGTGTTCCTCAAGAACCCGAGCGTCCGCTCCTACATCATCGAAGCGTTGAAGACCTGGCGAAAGCACAATGCCGCTCTGGTGCTTTCCACCCAGTCCCTCGATGAATTACGCAAATCGGAGATTCTCGACGTAATTCTCGAAAGCTGCGTCACTAAGATTTTCCTGGCCAACCCCGACATGGACCGCGAGCTGTATCAGCGCCAATTCCATCTCAATGACCACGAGATCGAACTGATTACCGGCCTGGTCCCCAAGCAGCAAATGCTGATCAAGACTCCCGACACTTCCAAAGTTGCCAACCTCAACGTGGATGCCAGGAGCTATTGGCTCTACACCAACGATCCCTTTGACAACCGCCAACGCGACGACGCGTTCGCTGCGTATGGCTTCGAGAAAGGACTCGAAGTTCTGGCGAGTTCACGCTCGGTTTCGAAGGATATCCGCACACTTTCAGGAGACTAACCATGAAATCACTCATTCACCGCGGGCTCTGCGTACTCATCTTACTTTGTCCTCTCGTGCCGCTTCACGCTCAGGAGGCAGCTCGGACTGTCAAATACTCCGAGACCGACATCATTCCGATCCGCGCAAAAGTACGCTTTTCCACCCTCATCGTTCTCCCCGCGGACGAAGAAATTCTCGACTTCACCACTGGCGACAAGGATTTCTGGATCATCAACGGCACCCACAATTTGTGCTATTTGCATCCCGCGCAAACCGGTATCCGCAGCAACATGAATCTGGTGACCGCCAGCGGCCATGTGTATTCCTTCCTGCTCACCGAAATCAGCAAAGAATCGGATGGCGAACCAGATCTGAAGGTTTTCGTCACATCCAATGATCAGTCCAGCGTTGCCGGAAACCTAAAGCCAGCCAGGTATATTCGCGCCAGCGAAGTCGAAGCTTACAAAGAAGAAGTGACGCAGCTCCGCAATCAGGTCACACAGGATTCGCAGCGAGCGCAGGCCCAAGCAACCAGGCAGGTGGATGAGTTCAAACGAAACTATCCGACCAAGCTCCAATTCGACTACAAAATTGACAAAAAGGCGCAGCTTGCTCCGTTCTTGGTTTCCGCCATCTACCACGACGACAGTTTTACCTACCTCAAGTCCGCCGCGCGCGAGAAGCCCACGATTTACGAGATCAAGGACAAGAAGCCGAACCTCGTCAACTTCAGTCTGGAAGACGGCGTCTACGTTGTTCCCAAGATCATCGACAGTGGCTATTTGGTCGTTGGCAAGAAGCGCGTGACCTTCAACCGCCGCGGCAACTGACCACGATTTCGAGGTGAGCTCCCATGGACCAAGCTATCAAAGACAAGGCTCCGAAACCGGCAGGCCTGGTTCCCAAGAACCTTCAGGCCTTGATCATCGTCGGTTTGGCGCTGCTGATGGTGACCATCATGGCGGTCACCGGCCACAAACGGCCGGCGCCGCCAAGCACAGCGGCAGCGCCTTCACTGCCAAATCTCATTCCCGTGAACTCCCAGAAGGTCACTGATTTCCAGAAAAATATTGAGCAAACCCAACGCGAATCCGCTCCGCAAGTAGAGGCAGCATTGCTTCAGCAACAGAGGCAGTTGGCATCGCAGGCGGCACGGCCGGCCCAGCCTTTCCCGTCCAGCCCTTACGGGACCCCGGTCACCGCCTCCGATCCCAGTGGCGCATACCCGCCCGGTGCCTACGCGGCCACGCTGCCTCAAACTGCGGAGAATCAGGCTCCGTCCGACCTGATTCGGGATGAACAGAAAAAACGCGCATACGTTTCCTTGTTCTCGGATAATGTGGCGCTGACATACCGGAAGGAACTGCGAAACGAAGCCCGTTCGGCAGTGTCCAGCCCGGCAATCAATGGACAAGCTCCGCGCGTAGCCGCGTCGCCTGAAGCCTTCGGTATGCAAGACCCGCTGGCGACGCAAGCAAGTGCGGAGTTCGCGCGCGAAAGTCAACTGCTGGCCCAGGCGCAACAGGCAGCTCTCATGTCGCAATCGCCAGTCCCTAGCGGCACCCAGGCCTCGTCGAAGGCGACCGTGCCGCGAGCCATTCTTGACCAAAACCAGTCCGAGTCTTCTAAATCCAACCCGCCTGTCGAAGCGGAGAGGTCAGCGTTGCCCGCGTCTCATGACGGAAAAGACTACGTGCTGTTCGAAGGCACCGTCCTCGAAGCCTTGCTGATCAACCGGCTGGACGGAACGTTCGCCGGACCCGTCAGCTGCCTGCTCTCTAGCAACGTCTATTCCCACGACCGTAAACACCTGCTTATTCCTGCGGGCAGTAAGATCCTCGGAGAAGCCAGCAAGGTTGATACCTTAGGCCAGGCACGCCTCGCGGTCGCATTTCATCGGCTCATCATGCCCGATGGCTACGCGGTCAATCTTGACCAGTTCAAAGGGCTCGATCAGCAGGGTGCGACAGCCCTCAGCGATAAGGTCAACAACCACTACGCGAAAATATTTGGAGCTTCGGTTGCCATCGGTGTCCTGGGCGGCGTAGCCCAGCTGGGCACCGGAAGTGTGCTCAACGCGGATTCTTCCGACCGCATCCGTGAAGGGTTCGGCGTCGGCATGGCCAATGCCGGAGAACACATTCTCGATCGTTTCCTCAACATCCTTCCCACCGTAACCATCCGCGAAGGTACGCGGATAAAGATCTTTCTGTCCAACGACCTTCTGCTGCCCGACTACAACACCCACACCATGCCGTCCAACCTCTGAACCGCAAGGAGACGAAATTATGAAAAAACTTTTGCCCATCGCGCTCATTACCTTCGCAATGGCACTCGCTCCCAACCGGGCACACGCCCAGTTCGGCTTTAGCGTTGTCTACGACCCGACCAACTACACGAATGCTGTGCTGCGCTATGCGCAATTGGTGCAGCAATTGAGTCAGTTGCGCGCGACCTACAGCCAGATCCTCAACCAATACAACCTGGCGCTGCAAATGTCCCGCAACGTTCCCAATATGGCCATCCGCTACGCCACCACGTGGGCGCCATGGAGGTACGCGAACGCTCAGGACGCTTATGGCAATACCACCCCGTGGATCAACGGCGTCAACTCGGGAGTCCTGCCCACCGTAGTCGGTGGATATCAGAGGGCCACGAACACTTTTGTGCCCTACACTCCAACGCTGCTGTCCTCGATGCCGCCCAACGAGGTCCAACGCGTGCAGTCCGATGCCGCCACCGTCGAACTCGTTGACGGCGCGGCTCAGAGCGCGATGCAAATGATCGGGACCATCCGAGCCAATGCGTTAAGCACAACCCAGACGATCAGCAACATTCAGAATGACTCTCTCTCGAATACCCCGAACCTCAACAGCGAAGTCTCTGTTTTGAACAAGGTGAATGCCACGAACGTCTTGGCTCTCGAGAACGCTCAGGACACTAACAAGCTGCTGGTCTCCCTCCTCGAACAGCAGACCATTCTAGCCAAGCAAGCCCGCGATTCCGCCACCAACATCACGAACGCCGATATCAGCCGCCGCTTGAACAGCACCGGCTTTGGCCAGCAGCTCGCCGGAGGCATCGGCCAAACTCTCAACAACTATCGCCTGCCCTAACCCCTACCGCCGACAGGAGGAGAGGAACATCCCTATGGGTCAGCTGAACTCCATCACCGGCTTCATCACGCAGCTGCTCACTCAGCACATTGGCCAATTCGCGTTTCTCGGCCAAGGCATGTTCCTTTCCTTCGCCACCATCATGATCGTCTGGTTTGGCGCCAAAGCCGCTCTCAGCTCCGCTGATAGCGGCGGAGGATTTCAGTTCGGCAACTTTGCGGGATTAGTGATGATGATCGCGTTCGGCTTTGCCATGACCCAGTATTATGCCACTCCCATTCCCGGATTCGGGCGCAGCTTTTACCACCTCATCATTGACCAGACCTCCTATCTCAGCAATCTCATTGCAGGCACACAGTTGCAGAATGCCTCCAATGCAATCAGCCAATACGAGGGCCAAATTCAGTCACCCGGACTGACCGATTTCTCGGGCAGCATCGCTTACATCATTGATCTGGCCATCCTGGCGCTGTGGGAGGCCGTGGCCATCATCATCACTGCCTATGGATTCGTTGCCCAGGCGATTTGCATTCTCATCGGACCGGTCTTCATACCTTTTTTCATTGTGCCCAAGCTCGAATGGCTCTTTTGGGGCTGGCTCAAGTGCTTCATGCAATACGCCTTCTACCAAGTCATCGCCGCCGCAACCATGTTCGTGATGGGCAACCTTGTCATTTTCGTTCTCACTCAGCCTCCATTCTTGCCCATTCCCGATCCGGCGAGCCTACTCACTCTGTTGATCGTTGTTTTTCTCGGCGGCGTCTACGCGCTGCTTAAAGTCCCAGCTCTCACCAGTCACATCTTCAGCGGCATGTCCGGGCTCTCTTCCGGAGCCGTCATCGAGTACTTCTTGTCATGAGCGATAAAGAATTCAACGAAGCTAAACAACTCTACCTGGAGAAGTACGGCGACTCGATCGTCACCAACAACTACCTGAAAATCGCCCTGCTCTTGTTGTGTCTGGCCGCGCTGGCTCTGGTCTTTCTGAACCTCCGGACCATTCGGATATTCCAGAATTTCCGCCCGCTGGTCATTCGGATTGACCAACTCGGACGCGCCCAGGCGGTCGATTATAAGAGCCTTGAGTACCTACCCGGAGACCGGGAAGCGAAATACTTCTTGTCCGAATTTTGCCGCCTCTACTACCGCCGGAACCGCTACACAATTCACGACGATTTCACGAATGCCCTGTATTTTCTCGACGGCAAGCTGGCCAATGACACCATGGAACAGCACAAGAAAGAGGATACCGTCGACAAGTTCCTGACCAATCCCTCTTCCCCAGAAGTCGATATCGAGATCCAAAAAGTGGCTCTGGAGACTATGGAGAAGGCACCTTACCGTGCTGCCGTGGATTTCTACCGAGTCGAATACGCGCCTGCGGACCATTCGGTTCTAAGCAAAACCCTCTACACAGCGAATTTCGTTTTCCTCTTCAAAGACGAAGTCCCTAACGAACTGATCCCGGTGAATCCGCTGGGAATGACGATTACGTATTTCCGTGACGATGAGGCATTCACCAGCGAGACGACGAGATGATCGCAAATGCGTTTTTTGCCGCGGCAGTTGTAACTTTGGCGATCCTTTTCTTCCTGTCAGACAAGCTTCGCTTTCTTACACCGTACCGGTTCCTCATCGTGCACCACTACCTTCCAGCGATCTTCATCTCGATCACGATCCTTTTCATAAATCTGACCGCCGCATTCTTTACGCTGAGCAGGCGATTTTTCCTGAAGGACACGGGCAGCAAGCTCGCCCATTTCGACCGTGAGCTCAATGCCGGGCGGACTGCGATGCCGCCCCATCTCCATCGCGAGGAGCTGAACTAGTGTCCCGCTCCGGCCGCGAGAATAGCCACGATGAACGCCTGGAATCCTCATCAGTTTCCCTTTTGCGGCGTGACATCAAAGCTGGATCTCCTTCCCACTCCGCGCAGCGAGCAGTCGCCGAGACTCCCGACGACCAAATTATCGATCGCGCTCTGGAACGCGAGCATTCTCGTTTCTTAAACCAATCAGACGTGAAAACGTTGACCGATATCGGCACCTTTCGCGCGGTAGAGTTCAACGACCTCGCTCGCCATCGCTACAGTGGTGATACCGCCGAGGCCAGAAAACACTTAAGCAATCTCTCCCGTGCGGGCCTGGTTCGATCGAGGATCAGCTATCCCGAACGCACCGTTTACCTAACTCTCACGCCAGTCGGCCATCGACTCCTCGCCGCGAATCGCGACCGGGAAAACCCCAAGCAAAAGCTCTATCACGGCTTTGTGAAGACCCGCGAAGCCCGGCACGATGCCGCGCTTTATCGCCTCTGTAGCCAAGCAGTCGGCCGCATTGAACACACTGGTGGAAAAGTCCAGCGAGTGATTCTTGACTTCGAGCTGAAGCAGTCCATCAATCGAAAGCTGGCCAAATTGAACTCGTTGTCCCGCGCAGAGCAGGTCCACGAGAGACGTCGAATTGCGCAAGAACATGGACTGCGAGTGGTCCACGGCAAAATCCCTCTGCCCGATCTTCGCCTGGAGTATGAAGGGCCTGACCAGCAGCTAGCCAAGGTGGATCTGGAACTGGTTACTGAACACTATCACCGCGGAAACTTGATCGCAAAAGCTAAGGCCGGCTTTGCTATGTACGCCTTCGCGGAGGATGCGGCGCGGCTCCGCCCTGCCATGCAAGACCCAGAAATCATGCAGGAGATCTTGTCCCTATGAACATCGCGCCGGAACATCTCAGCAAGATTCAAAGCTATGGGTATACCCGAACCGAGGCCGAGTTCCTCTACCTCGTTGCCACTCATTCGGGGTACTTCACCCAGCGCCAGTTTCTCCGCTTTGCACACGTCGAAAGCGGCGGCGTAGCGAGCCGATTCACGGAGAAGCTTCTCCGGTTCGGACATGGTCGCACCACACGCTACGGGTACCACACATTCATTTACAACCTTTACTCCCGATTGATTTACGGCTCCATCGACAAAGATAATCTTCGCAATCGCCGGCGGCTTTCAAACGATCTCATTCGAACCCGGCTCATGATTCTGGATTTTGTTCTCGACCACCCTGAACATGAATATCTCGAAACCGAAGCGCACAAAGTCGCTTTCTTCCACCACAAACTTCGAGTTCCGTTGCCGATTCTTCCCGGCCGGATATACAAGGGAATCACGTCCAATTCCCATACCAAACGTTATTTTGTCGATCGCTCTCCCATCTTTATTCCTTGTGGCCCCGACTCTTTGCTGCTTCCGCTTGCGCCAACTTTTGTTTACTGCGACTCCGCTGAACCTGGGCTACTGCGATTCATCGGCCATCTTCGGACCTACGAAAACCTGCTGAATCAGCTGACCGCTTTTAACTTCGTATATGCAGCTCCCAACGACGCCAAATTCAAACGCGCAGGCAAATTCTTTGCCCGTCTGTTCAGCTATGACACCCGTGTAGACACAGACCGGCTGATCCGCTATTTCGAAATCCGACAGCTGTGGGAAGCCCACAAAACCAGTTCCTTGACACGAGCTGATCGGCTACTGCTCCGTGAAGGAGATAGGCGCTTTCGGGGCCAAGTCTTCGACGATCTGTATGAACGATGGACCGCAACCAGGCTTTTCCCCACTGACATAAACGAGGCCTTGCGTAGAGCTAGAGATCAGAAAAGAAGACTGTTTTCAACCTGCATTCTTCCCGGTCCCTATGACATCTTTGAACGCCTTTCCAAGGACTATTCCGCCCAAGGGCGTGGAGCCATTTCCCGAAATCATGGCTCCAAAGTTCGCTCCTCTCTTGCTGCTCCTACTGTGCCGCGTAACTCTTTGGAATTGCACTGAGAACGAATGAGACGAGCAATCAAATTCGACATGGCAAAAACCGTTAAGTGGCCGGGAGCGACCCCATTTTATCCGTGCTTTGCCGGCCAAAATCCCTCCGGGTTTTCGGGGTCGCTCCCGGCCACGTTAGGACTCGTTGTTGACTCGCCCGACGGTTTTTGCCACGGCATTTGTGCCGGACAGAGTTTGACGGAGCGTTTCCTGTTTCACACGGAGGATCGTGATGCCTTTGCTCAGACCACCTGATCCCCAAGTCCCGAAGAGAAAGTTTTACGTGCGGATCGAGGAACCACTTGCCGTTACGCTCGATCGGTACGCCGAATTTCTCGGCGCGACCGGTATCGACCACGTCATCAACCAGGCTTTGGAGTTCGTGTTTCGGAAAGATGGTGACTTCAAAGAATGGCTCTCACAGAATCCGCAGCCTGCTCCGCGACGGACTTTGAGTCAACGGAAGAAAACCAGATCGGTTCTGAACTCTGGCGCAGCCCAGCATGGTCAAAAGGAAGCAGAACTGGAAGAGGCTCGCAGGCTATGATCCAGCAGCTTCTTGGTTCCAAGAACTTAACCGCATACGTTTTGGCTTGTGCGACAGGCCTGGTCCTCTATTTCCGATGCCCGTTTCCAACTCGCGATCCGTTGCTGCGGCTGATCGCTCTACGCGCGCCGACGATCTGCGATGGAATCCGGTACAGCTACTCGCTGTTTCTTTTCACAACACCCTACATCTTGTTCTCGGTCGTGCTTTCCGGTTTCTATGTGTTCGCCCTTCGTCCACGGAAGAGGGCAAAGCCATTGGCACTGCCGCTGTATGTGGACCCGGGGCAACGGGAAACTCTGTTCCTGACTCTTGGCGAAGTTCACGACCCAAGGAAGCCCGTACCGAGTGACCAACCGTACTGGGTGAACGTTGCGGAACGTGGACTGTTTACTGGCATTGCTATTTTTGGGGCAATCGGCACTGGTAAAACCAGTGGATGCATTTACCCATATACGGAGCAACTGCTCGCCTACAGATCCCGCGATCGTGAACGGCGACTTGGAGGATTGGTCCTAGAAGTAAAAGGTGACTTTTGCCATAAGGTACGGACAATCCTCGAATCCCACGACCGCGCTGACGACTATGTGGAAGTCAACCTAAATGCCGAGTACCGCTATAACCCGCTATACAACGATCTGGACGCTTACGCACTGGCCTACAACATCGCTTCGCTCTTGAACAACCTGTTCGGGAAAGGCAAGGAGCCGTTTTGGCAGCAGGCGTATACGAATCTCGTCAAGTTCATTATCCAGCTGCACAAGGTCGCCTACGACTACGTCACCTTATTTGACGTGTACGAATGCGCCATCAATCCGGAGCTTCTCGAAAAGAGAATTCACGAGGCGGAACAGCGAGTTCGCGGTCGCCACTACTTTGTGATCTCGGATTCATTGTTCCGCGCTCATCCGGAACTGGAACGCTTTCACTTTTTGGCGGACGAAGCGGCCAGGAGCCACAAGGCTCTGCAATCAGAGGCACTGGAAGAAATTCTGAAGACCGAGAATGTTGATTATGAAAGCCAGGTCGAGACTTCGCCGGGCATGGTCGATCCGATGAAAGCGGAAATTTTAGAAGGCGTAAAACGATGGTTCTATCACGATTGGCGGCGGATTGAAAACAAGCTGCGCACGTCAATCGTGGAAGGCATCTCCGTCTTCCTGTCTCTCTTCGACGACAACCCGATGGTGAAGCGCACTTTCTGTCCACCCAAGGAGTGTTATGACTCAGAACTCAACGCGGACGAACGCTACGGACGGCCGCTGCCTCCATTCGCAGAACTCGTAGAGCAAGGAAGAGTGTGTGCGCTCAATTTTCCAGTCGCCTTGAACCCAGGACTAGCCAAGGCCATCGGTGTGATGATGAAGCTCGATTTCCAGCGGGCGCTCCTGAGTCGCATTCCTAAGATTGAATCAGATTCAGACCGGCACTTCCGCCAGGTGTTCTTCATCTGCGACGAATACCAGCACTTCGCAACCGCCGGGGAGAACGAACCGAATGGTGACGAGAAGTTCTTCGCTCTTTGCAGACAGTCCAAGTGCATTTCTATCGTCGCCACCCAAAGCATCAGCTCGCTGCGTTCCACGTTGCCGGGAGAAACCTGGAGGACGCTGCTGCAAACGTTTCGCACCAAGATATTCCTCGCCCTCTCGGATGAATTCTCAGCCAAGATCGCAAGCGAGCTGTGCGGCAAGGAAGACCAGTGGAAAGTCAACTACAACATCTCGGAGAGTGGGCATGACACCCGGGTGAGCCTTTGGACCGGCAAGGCTCTGGCACACAAAGCCAATGTCACAACCTCAAAGAGCTACAACACTCAAAACGATTTTCGCTTCGACTTCAAAACATTTACCGAACTCAAGAACGCGCAGTCCGTTGCCCTCGTATATGACGGGCTGAATCCTCTGCCACCCACGTTCATGTACCTGAAGCCGTACTACAACGATGTGAACAAGTCTTACTTTCTGCAACTCGCGGACGGTGAGCTCTGATGAACGGGTTTGAAATCATCCTGCCGTTTCTTCGGCCGATCGAGCGCTTGATTCTCGATCCCGAGATCAGCGAGATCATGGTGAACGGCTCCGAGCGCATTTTCATCGAGAAACTCGGACACATTCAGCCGATACACGATGTGACCATCAGCCAAAAGTCTCTTGAAGTTGCCGTCCGAAACATCGCACGCCGTTTAGGCGATGACATCTCAGAAGAGAAGCCGATTCTCGACTCTCGGCTTCCAGACGGCAGCCGAGTGGCCGCAGTCCTGCCACCGTGCAGCCTGAACGGTGTGGTCCTCACCATCCGCAAGTTCAACGCAAAACACTTCGCAATCGATGACCTAGTCGCTGGCGGAACCCTCCCTGCGGGACTTGCCGAGCGGCTCCGACTGGCAATCCTTCAACATAAGAACATTCTGATCTCGGGCGGAACCGGAACGGGTAAGACAACGATTCTCACCGCACTCTCAAGCTTTATCCCTGAGCATGAGCGCGTTCTGGTGATCGAAGACACGGCAGAGGTTCAGGTTCGCACGCCGAACCTCGTCCGGTTTGAGTCCCGGCGTGAACAAGATGGGTTTTCCGCTGTAACCATCAGAGAGCTACTCAGAGCGAGTCTTCGCCACAGACCCGACCGGATCTTACTGGGAGAAATTCGCGGGGCCGAAGCTTTCGATCTCCTGCAACTATTAAACACAGGGCATTCGGGAACCATCTCAACCGTTCATGCCAACTCCGCCGCCCAAGCGCTCAGCCGTTTCACCAGTTGCGTTCTCGAAAGCGGGGTTGAGCTGCCCTACCGGGCAATCAAAAACAATATCGCAGACTCTCTGAATATTGTCGTTCACCTGGAGCGCCGGCCGGGGCGACGCTTCGTCTCCGAAGTCGTCGAGATCCTCGGATACAAACCCGAGTTCGACCGTTACGACCTGAAACCTCTTTTCACCCGAATGGGGGATACGCCATGTCTCCCGTAGATAGTTTTCACGACGAAGTAGACCGCCAGGTTAGTGACCGCAGCGAGCAACGCGACCGCAGCTTCGTTCGCCGAGCTTTGCGGCGAGGCGTGCCAGTACAAGACATTGAAGACCGGTTGCTCACTGCAATGGAGTTTCACAGGTTAAATCCGGAGCGTGATCCGCTCGCCTATGTCCGAAGCCTCATTGAAGAAGAAGGGAGCAATCTAGAAAGCATTCATTTCACGGAGGCACCCGGAGCGGATGCGAGTACCACCCGCAAAAGTTTACTTCCGCAGGCTGCCGGTAAGGAACGCGCCTCCGAATCAGAAGCCATGGCGCGACGCTACATTCACGAAAATTTTGAAGCCACAGATTGGCTGGCAGTGGTGGTGCGCAATCGTAAGTCGGGTGAAACAGTGCAAAGAATCACCACTGCTCAGCAGATCGCCAGTCAGGACTTCCAGGCTTGGCTGCGTCACAAAAATGCACATGGTTCTGACATCTATCTCAGCTTGAACACGCTCAGGGAGCACGCGCACAGCCGGACGAAAGGCGACCTCAAGAGCGTACGTCATCTCTACCTTGACCTCGACAAAGAAGGGCAACGGAAGCTCGCTCTGATCTACGAAAATGGCGCGATCCCGCATCCGAACTACGTGCTTCAGACTTCACCTCAGAAATACCAAGTCATTTGGCGCGTCGAGGGCATTGCGCAAAATGATGCTGAACATCTTCTGCGAAGCTTAGCGCGGCAGTTTGGCGGTGATCCGGCCGCGACGGACGCAACTCGCGTCTTCCGACTTCCTGGCTTCAACAACAAGAAATATGCGGAGAACTTCGCGGTAAGATTGGTCGCCGGAACAATGCCCGAGCCGGTGTATCACCAATCGGATTTCAGGATTGAAGTGCTACCACACGATCCCGGAACGGCAGGCCGCATACAAGTTTCCGCTCCCGCTGTTCTCGGTTCCGAATCCGTAAATACACAATCCGAACGCGACTGGGCCTACGCGATCCGTCATCTCCGACGCGGTGACGATCCGGTCGACATCGTTCGAGAAATAACCGCTTACCGAGCCGCCGATCGCTCCGACTCGGAGGACACTACGAAAATCGCCAGTCCCAGAAAGGCCAATCCTCGCTATTACGCCGAGCACACAGTTGCCCGAGCGATGACACACCTGGGTATGACGAGACCTTCAGATGCGGGTGAAAGTAGATCGCCCGAATCTGAACCGGATCGATAGGAAGGGATGTGATCCGTGAGAAGTCCTGCTTGCTTGCTGAAACTGCTCGCCCGATGGGCAACTATCACCGTCTCCATCTCGCTTCTTCTATTCGGCGTAGCGGGCACCACGCAGATCCCGTCGCTCCGGAATTATGTGGTGACGTTTTCGGCCTTTCTATTGGTAACGATGTTAGTCGTTGATCCCGGACTCGCCAAAGAACGTTCCCGCACGTTTCACCAGGAGGGAACGCCAGGGAGGTTGACAGCGGGCCTGTCATTCCTTGCAACGTCGGCGCTTGCAGCGTTGGATGTTGGACGT
>JAOAPI010000010.1 GCA_025462865.1 Candidatus Sulfotelmatobacter sp.
CTGAACGGCCAACAATTCATCGTCGTTCCGACCGGAGGCTCCAATCTACCTGCGGAACTTATCGCGTTGTGCCTGCCCTGAAACAGGCGGCTTGCATCACTGGGCCGACGGCGAGCACGAACTGCCAAGATTACTCATCAAGCTGGAGCGCGGCGCGGCTATCGGCTTTTTTCCACACGTAGAGGAATTGCCCATCTGTGGCTGTGGCAATCTTGCGCCCTGATTTCTGGGCTGCCCGGTAGAGCGCACATCGTATCCCGTTTTTGCTGCTGCCCAACTGTTCGGGCGTTATTTGCAGCGCCTCGTCCTTCTGGATACGGCGAAGTGCATCCAGAATCTCGCCCACAATCCGTTTATGCTTCCCACCCATCGAACTGGCCAGAGATCCGAAAAGGTAAGTTGATGCATTCTGATCAATACACGATGTTGCCGTAGCTGATTCTGCTAATTGAAACATCAACAATTGGAATCTATCGCGTGTGGGATTCAGAAACTGGACTACAGCCCTAGCGAGCCAACCATGTTTAGTCCTCGATGTCCCGGTACAGTGCGGGCGCGGTTTGAATACTGGCGCAGGAACTTGCAGTTGTATCCATCCATGCGAGCGCTTGCAGTTCGGCCCACACTTGGCCTTCGATGTAGAAGATCAGAACCTCCTTGTTGTTATTTGCCAAATGTTTCCGCACTCCATCTAGAAATGTTTTCTGGTCTTCCTTTACGGTGTCCAGGACGACGACAAGCTTGTTGGGATCCTGTCTCAATTCCACCTTCCACAGCGATGGGTGCTCCATCTCGCCCATGCGGTGGTCTCGGGGAATACTGACAAGGGCATATCCAAAGGCCATGCTCTCGCCATCAGCTTCATCGGCAGTGTACGTAATGTGGTCTGCGCGTTTTGCTTCTTTTCTGTCTGTCGCATAGAAGATTTTTACTTGCTGATAGTTTTCTTCTGGCGGAGGCGGGGGAGGGGCAACTATTACAGTGAAGTTAACCGCGCAGGAACGGCCCTGCAATGATGTACGAACTACTACTTCGTGTTTTCCGATTGTCAGACCAGAGGTGCCTATCACGGCCTCATTGCCCTGTGCTTGAATTTGGCCCGCATCAACGGACCACGGTGCGCACTCTTACATGGAGTACCTGCCCAGGCATGACAGTCGCTTCATCCAGGTTGCATGCCGCCGAAGGAGCATTCTTCATCTCCATCGTTTGGACCGAGGTGCTAGTATTCGGTCGGTTCTCCATAGTCTGAGCACCTGTTGAGTCCCAAACTCTTCTGCGGCGGCGTCTCGTGCGCGATGATCTACGGCTTCAAGGCGGAGCCGGGATGCTGCCGCCTCATCACTCAGATTTGTACGACGACTGGGCTCGATATCTACACAGCGTCGGGTTGGGTATGAATCGCGGGATCAGCAGCAAGCTGAGCTACGGGAACCACCGCTCCGCCGAGCTACGATCCGATGAACGGTCGTTTTACTCAGCCCGACCTTGGTAGCGATCTCACTCAGACTGCGACCGCGGGCATGTAGACCGAATATCTGCTCGCGGTCAAACTCCGCACGTGGCCTGCCGCCGACGCGACCTTGTGCGCGAGCGCGTTCCAGGCCGGCGAGCGTCCTTTCGCTGAGCCTCACCCGTTCCTGTTTCGCAATGACCGCCAGAATCGAAATCACCGCATCTCGGAACATGCCACACGAATCCAGGTACTGCTCCGTCAAGCTGCGGTATGCCACTCCGTAATCAGTGAGTGTCTGCAGGTACTTTAAAGTCTCAAACACTCCTTCCCGGCTGAAGCGATCTAAAGACCAAAACACAACAATTTCAAATTCGCGCCGAGAAGCGGCCGTGAATACAGCCTTAAATTTCTCCCGGTCACCGCTCTTCCCGCTTGCGACGTCAACGTACTCCCGAACAATCTTCCAGCCCTGAGTCGCACAGAACGCGCGAAGCTGCTTTAGTTGATTTTCATTCTCCTGTTTTTCGGTAGACGTCCGGCAATAGATGGCGGCATTCATATCCTTTATATATACGGAGCGATCTGGCGAGGTCGTTTCAAAAACGGTCGTTTAAGAAATGAATGGATGCCGGTTGCTAAGTTGCTCTATTTAGGCAGCACGCGAATGGCATTTTTTCAACCGTTTTTGAAACGGGCGCAAAGGCGCACGAACTAAAGGTTTCGATTACATTAGGATTCGGTAAGGCTACGGAAAGTGGCGTGTGAAGCAGAGAGGATGAGTTGTTATGCCAGAAAAGAGATTAGTGAAGGCACTCGTATCGGTCAGGAAGAATTGGACCAAGAACATGGGCTTGGGCGATTTGTTCCAATCCACGGGCACCGCCAATCAGATGGCAGAGTTTCATGTGATCCCCGTGTCCAGGTACGACGTCTCTGACCATTCATTCGTGGAGATAGAGTGGTACCCGAAGGTGTTGGTGGATAAATGGGCACGAGTGTTCATTCCCAAAGATCAAGTCGTCGCCGTCGTGATTCTGGAGAGTTCGGACGACTTGGGGAAGATCGGATACAAAGTCTGAGAACTAGCGTCTGGGATTAGTTGAGAATTTGAGGTTCGAGAAGTCCGATTCCAATGAAAAGCCAGCCGAGGATATTTAGAATGCCATGCAACCAACCATAGCCCGGATTGTTGAACAGCCAGATCACTGCGCCGATTGCCACGCAATAGACACGGAACTTGTCCGCCGGGTCATATCTTTTAGGCGGCGTATGCCAGATAGGCTTCCACCTATTCCGCGTCCACATAGCCATGCGCGGGATTCTAGCATTGTGTGCTTTCGTAGTTCCGCTTCACAAGCGTCGGACCAGCGCCGGTAGCTCAGCTTCTGCATCCGAGTGCGACTTGTGACCGGGAATGTTCGCCGCCCTGGAACACGATTTCGCTACCAGGTTCTCCGTCGATTCGGGGTACTCTAGCGGTAGACAAATGCAGCAAGCGGATACCAAACAGCATTACGTGTCGCAGTTTCTCCTTCGTGGGTTTCACACGGGGAATGAAGCGCAGATTTGGGCTTTTGACAAATTGACAGGCAGGAGCTTCACGACAGCTATCGACTGTGTCGCTTCCGAGCACGGTTTCTACAACATTGCTGGTTCTGGGGAAATAGATGATGTGATCCGAAAGTTTGAGGACGCCACGGCTCCCATCATTGAAGAGATCAGATCCCGCAAGAATCTCCGGAGCTTAAACGAACACAAGCGCATTTGGCTGTCGGGTTTCACCGCACTGCAGTACGTCCGAACCAGAGCTTTCAGCGAACGGTCCCAAGATATGATGCGGCAGATCACTCATGTCGTTACACAGATGAGTGGAGGCAATCTATCTAAGAAGCTCCGCAAGCAATTGGGACTCGATGCGCCGGGTTCTGAGCATGAAAAGACACTCTCGACGATTCTCGGGTTGGTCCGACCTGCCGTGGACGAGCTATTAAAGAAGACCTTGGTCTTGTACCGAAGCGACGGGTCGTTGCCGTTTTGGATTGGGGACAGTCCGGTTGCGCTACATAATACGATCAACCCAGGAGATGGTCTCCGCGGCACTCTGGGCTTAGGTGTTCCAGGCATTGAAGTCTATCTACCGATCAGTAGTGAGCTTGTGCTTGCCCACATGTGCCCCTCCATCACAGAGGCGTACAGCCGGTTGGAGCAAGGTGCCCGTCGCCTCGGCTTTACTCACGCGTATGCTGGCCCGTACTTGCAAGCTCTAGAGAGTAGCTCGGCAATCGTGCTAAGCAAAGAGCATGTTCAATTTCAAAATTGGCTTCAGTTAGGGTACGCGGAGCGTTTCGTATATTCATCAACGGACAGTTTTGAAGACGCCCAAAAGATTCTGGAGGAGACTCCCAAGCTCAGGACTGGTCCCAGGACGGGTATGGTCTCTCCGGTATCCACAGGAGTGTAGCAACATCTATGTGCTGTTCGAGAAAGACCATGATGTCCTCGCTTACGTGGCCGGGTTGCAGGAGTGGGACATGGAATACGATCCGAAGAAACGGATGGCCCGAGTCAACGACCTGTATCTCTCCATTGGCATATGCTTCGCCGCTGGATTGATACTGGCATTCGCTCTGGGCTACCTGTTAGGCAGGCTGCGTTGAGAGTGCTCGGAGTGCCTATACCAGATAGAACTACAGGGCGGACAGCCGGATGCCATTACCTGCTCGTATAAGAGCAGGCTGCGCTTCAGAGGGCCGCCCTGCTTGTCTTGAGGAGGATTGATGTTGGAGCTGAAAGCTGTGCGGCCATGCCGCGCCTACGCCGTATGGGTTTGGTTCACAAAGCGGGGTATCCAAGAGTGAAGAAACCGGCATGGACAGGATCGTTTGGGCGTCCGGCCCATCACCGGATTGGCGCGGCGAAGAACACACTATGCCTGTTCGGCAGACCGGGCCGCGCAAGGAGCCTGTCGTCTGGATTGATATCACCGAGGAAGAACTCCTCCAGTGGAATAAGGACTGTGGTTACGCCGACATCTTAGTTGTATTCCTCAACGCGAAGATTCGTGATCGCTTGGCGGCGGCTAATGATACTAAGTAAGGTGTTACAATCCCGCCATGCAAATAGACCAGATAGTTGCACAACTCCGACAAGAACGAGACAGGATAGAAGAAGCCATCCGTGCTCTAAGCTCACTCACCGGAAACACCCATTTCATAAAGGTGAAGCCGCAACGCACTGGGACAACCTTGCCTAAGCGCACCATGTCGGCAGCGGTGCGTCGGAAGATTGGAGCAGCAGCCCGTGCGAGATGGGCGAAGATTAAGGCCGGGAAGAAGTAGACCCCAGGACGTTGATGTCCAATCCATCACTTCTCGACTCAATCATGAAGTGGATCTCAGCCATTTTCATTTCTGCTGGTGGCTTGGGTGCATTTCTCTACTTCTTGCTTAAGAAGACCCTAGAGAAGACGGTCGACTCGCGCTTTGACGCAAGACTAGAGAAGATCAAGCACGAGCTTCAGCTTGAACAGCAGAGGATGTCGATCGTTTACGAGCATCAGAAAGACAGCTTTCGGAAAATTCTCATCGCTATGCACCACGCCATGGAGGCGATAGAGCGAAATGCGGAAGGGGAAATCGGCGAGTGGAACCCCATTTCTGAAGAGGACGTAAAAGACTTTTCGCGAGTGCTGTCTGAGGAAACGTTATTCATGGACAGCGGCAGTGATCATGCGGTACGGCTTTTTCGTAAAATCATGTGGAGTGCTGTACGGTATGAGGAAACTTATCCATCAAGTGATGAAGTATGGCGCGCATACAACCAGATGCACTTTGTATCAGATCATCTGGCCGAACATTTTCGTATCAGAGTGGGCCTCGAACCGACTGGACCAGACCCGTTGCTCGACATCGAATTGCTCGGGGCATGCCGTCTCATCAACAGATTGCATTTCACCGAGTTTGGCCTTCCCACTAAAGGGCCGTTGGAGTACCAAGACAATCAAAGTACAGGTCAGTTGGTGGCAATTGCGCGAGAGCAGCCCGACCTACTGAAATCTGAACTCTCAAGACTAAAGGATGGTATCAAGAGCAAGTATTCTACCTTTTTCTTCGAGACACTCACCGAAGCCGACCGATATTTGCGCAAACTGACTTGAGAATAGCGATGTATCGCGCTACTCCACCTACGACAAGCGTAAGCGGAGCAGCCCACACGAAGACGGCGCAGCGGGCGACGGTGAAGGCTGACAACAGTAAAGCTGGTGAGAGACTTTACTCCGGCAATGAGAGTTTTTGGTTAGGAAAAATCAGGTCGGGATCCTTTATCAACTTTCGGTTTGCACGGTGGATCTTGGGCCAGTTCTGTCTTCCATATACTGACTCAGCTATCTTCGAGAGACATTCCCCTTTCACCACGATATGCTCTTTAGGCCATACAGGAGGTGGAGGTGGTGGTGGCTGTGCCCACTTCACCGTATACACAAACGACTTTACCGGTCCCCAACTTAAGCGTGTCTCATTCGCCCAGTTCTTTGCCCTCAGACATACTCGCTGGTGGTCGCCTTTATCGAAAACTTCAAGATGTTCTTCGAATCTCGCCCACCCTCCGGGCGTTATTCCTGTTCCGACCAAAGAGCCCGCCTGCTTGCCAGACGGTAGATCGCCACAGATTCGACGGCAAACCACTTCCCATTGCGCGTCGCCGCAAACCGGGTCGTCACTTTTTGTAGGCCAGCGACTGCCGGAAATGCTTCCCCAAATTGTAGTGCTATCAGCCCCTTGCTGGACGGTGACACATCGAGGAGCTTCCAATTCCGGATATTGCGAATTGGTCCTCCCATCGCCGTTACTAAGGGGGCAAGGATCTTGCGAGTTAGCCTTCGCGGTGAAGGCTAAGATAACGAGGGTCAACCAACAACCGAATACTCTGGATCTCCACATGACTCACCGCCGTTAAAAAAGTAGCTGAGAGTCGTAGGGCCGTAGGGGAAGTCCGAGAGATATTAACCCAGGATAAACGATTGTCAAGCTCGTTTTGTGGGCTCGAATGTGAAGGCCCGGACTAAGAAAATGGGGTATGAGCCGCTGACTGGAGCGGTAACTCTCACTGCGCGGCGATGTGCTGCCTCACAATCGTAACTCGCTGGATTTGAGAGTCATTTTCCGCCGAAGTTGCTATCAATCTTGTGCATGATCCGCTCGGCCCACTGAATGCTCGCGCTGATCAGGCGATCCGTGCGCGGGCTGCCTTCCGCTCCGCCGAACAAATCATCCACCGTTCGCATGTGAAGACTCACCAGAATCGCGGCCATGGTCCCAAGCACGCGCTTGCGGCCTTCATCCATGGCGGAATGGTAGCATATTCGCTTTTTATTCGCCAAACACCATGTCTGTTCCGTTTTTGGAACAAACCTTGGGTTATCTCGCTGTCTCCTCGAAGCACTGATAGTGTGCCACTCGGGGGAGGGTCTCCGTATGGCTATTGGGCAGCAAGTTCCTGCGTACGACGCTTTGGCAGTCGCGAGTGGCGGGTTGGAAACGGTGCCTGCTGACTGGATGCCAGCAACCGATTGCAGGCCGTTAGTCCAGGGCGACCCGTCAGTGCTCTGGCTTGAATGGTTTGGGGATCTCCACGGATTCGGGCCTACTGCCGTTTCCGACTATTCCTTCTATGAATTTCTCTTTCGAAAAGGCCGGGAGCTTGAACTGGCTTGGCTGGCGAAGTACGCAGGTGATGGCGTGCGGGTATGCGTCCATGACGGTCACGCCCGGTCCGCGGATAGCGTGCGGAAAACCGTCGAATTGATGAACGCAGCTACGCCAGTGATACTCCATCCGGCACTGTGGTGGGCACCAGAGCGGATATACGGCGTTCCTGATCTGATTGTGCTGTCGAGTTGGTTCAATGAAAAATTCGCGAATGTGCTTCCACCGGCAGAAGTCAACGCTGGTGCGACTGGTCACCGCCCCGGTCACTACATTGCTGTGGACGTGAAGATCAAAACGGAAATAGATCATTCTAGAAGCAAAGAGGATCTGGAAATCGCGACGGCGCAAATGCGTATGTATTCCTATATGCTCGGTCACCTTCAGCAGTACATGCCCCAGTCCTGCTTTCTGATGTGCCGCGACCGCGTAACCTCTCCCTTCAGGATTGAAATCAACTCTGTACTAAACACCCCGCTCGATCAACCACTGGCCGTACTCCACTCTCAATGGTCCGACATTCGCGCCAACGGTGCAAAATATGCTCCATGGATAGACGAAGTAGTTGAAATCAATTTGTCGTGCGACAGCGAACTATGGGATGCGACGAAGAAGGTTATTGCCAAAGAGAGAACACCCGGCGGCGACTCGACGCAAGTGGTAAAGATTGGCCTCAACCAAAAGAAGGCACTGGCTGGCCTCGGATTTCCGAACCTGGATTCTCTCCTTGCGGTTGCCCCCGCTAACGTTCCGTTTGATCAGTGCAAGGGTATCGGCAAAGGAAAAACGGCAACCCTCCTGCGCGCCATTCTCGAAGCAAACCGGACCGGTAAACCCGTGTTCCCGCCGAAGTCGCTCGTTCCATCGGTGAAGAAGTTTGAATTCTTTGTGGATTACGAATTCTTTCAGAACGAGAATTTTGATTGCCAGGCACAGTGGCCCACGCTCCAAGGATGTTCCATGATTTTCATGGCCGGAGTTGGATATGAGGAAGACGGTAAATTCAAGTGCGACCAGTTCATCGCGGAAACCGAATGCGCTGATTCCGAATTGAGGATGCTTACGAAGTTCGTTTCTTTCCTTGAACAACGCACTGGAGGATTGTGCTGCGACCCCAGCCAAACTGCTTTTTACCACTGGACGCCGCCTGAGGTCTGGCAATCCAAAAATGCGGCCGACACCCACACGTTGGCCGCGGATCACACACTCCGGCGGCTCCCCTGGATTGACCTAAGCAAAGTTTTCCTGGACGGCCCAGGCGCATTACCGGGCTGTTTCAACACGCGGCTTAAACACGTCGCAAAAGCGCTCGGCAAACTGGATCCACAATATGACCCTGCGTGGCCCGAGGAATTGGCCGAAGGCTTAGGCGCGATGGTAATGGGCTGGAAGTCTTATGGCAGCCCCAAGCCGCTTGAGTGCATGGAGATGAAATGCCTAGAGGAGTATCTTGCGGCTGATTGCCGAGCACTGTGGCAAATATTGAGGTGGCTGCGGACGTAAAAAGCGACGCTCTAAAGCGACGCTCTATTGATATATTGAACTCTGGGCTTCCGAACATTATCATCCGCTACACCAGATGGCCATAGAATCGAATGCAGTAGCAGCCAAGGCAATGGACACGAATCAAGTCATCCAGCTCGCTACTGGATTTCTTGCTTCTCTGACCGGCCACGTGTTCGACCTTTTGACTGTCACTAAACCTGTCAGCCCCGATGCGGCCCTCAACCTTGCCAAAGTGGTTTCAAAGTTAAGTCCTCTGCTCGGGAATCTGATTGAATTTAACACCATCGAATTTCTAAACAAAAAAGAGGACTTCGCTCCCTACGGCAATTGGGTTCGCCAGGATCCCGGATTTCCTGACGCCATATTCGAGGGCAAAATCTCCCCGCAACCGGGTTTTGAGATTAAGGCCTGGTTCCCGCTTGCCACGGAGATAACCGCGCGATTCAGGGACAGTCAAAATCACTTCACCGGCGACCAGACCTATGTCTGCATGCTGGCGTGGTTGCCGCAGAGTTTGATCTATGGGAAGCCATATATCCTCGATGTGGTAGTCGTATCCGGCCTTTCTGTCGCAAAGGCCAGAGATGACCATTACCATAAAGCGCCAGACTATCTTGTTCTGGAACCGGAAGACACAAAGGCGCGAACTCGAAATTTGCATCTATCCAACACCACCGGCCTCAAGTTTCAAGGCACGCCATTACAGTTCGAAGCCGCTCCGAGGATTATCGAAGGATGGGGAAAAGACGGCAAACTCTTCAAACCAACA
>JAOAPI010000002.1 GCA_025462865.1 Candidatus Sulfotelmatobacter sp.
GTTTTGCGTGAGTCTGGCTGCTCTTTCTCTTCCCCGCGTCATAAAGTCTTCCGATCAGTCCGTTGCTCATTTATTTTCCCTCTCACTCTATAGTCGGAAGCGTGACAGTTGAATTTCCCTTAGCGACCAAAATTATCTTAACGCCTGCACATACTCCCGCAGCAGTCAAGTCATCCCCTGAGATAACTACTTCTCGGTAGGCGGTGAGGAATTCACTGACGGCGGCTAGAATTTCGGGATCGATGCGTTGTCGGGTTACTGCTTCAAGGGAGCCGCGGTGGGAGGAGAGTTCGGATTCGACCTTTCGTAAAACCGCATCAGGGGCATAGCATTGCTTGTTATCTCCCCAAAACAGTCTCGCGATTTCATTGAGATAATGACAGAAATGATCTCGATTGGCCCAAGCTCCTGCGAGTTGTTCCCTCAACCCCTGAGAGGTCTGGAGTTCTGCCGCGAGTTGGGCTTCGCGTTCAAGGCGAGCAGCTCGTTCCTCCGCAAGAGCCCATTCAATACCTTCGTCCCAAAATCGGCTGTTGTGTATCGGCTTTGTTAGAGGCGGCAATCCCCCCTCGGCTAGCGATGGCTGCGATGGCCTGTCA
Source organism: Candidatus Sulfotelmatobacter sp. (assembly GCA_025462865.1). Lineage (GTDB taxonomy): Bacteria > Acidobacteriota > Terriglobia > Terriglobales > Acidobacteriaceae > Sulfotelmatobacter. Next base: position 600 of record JAOAPI010000002.1, read on the forward strand.
GGAACATCAAGAATTTCCCGTAGCTTGCCGAGTGATACAGGTTCGGCTCCGTCAAGTTCACAATTGTTGAGATAATTCAAGGCTTGCAGATGGGGTTGATTCCAGTCTCTGGCCTTATATTTTGTCTCCCCCTGCGCGGGTTCGGCGGCAGGCTTGCAGGTGCACTGTAGGCACGCACGGTTGCACGGATCACTGACGCGTTCGTGCGGCGCGACGCAAAAGGCTAGGCATGGGCAGCCTTCATTGTGGACATAATTCATCTCCATCTCGGTCTCTACTCCAGTTGGGTTAGTTGGGAGTACGCCGAGCTGTTTCAGTTTTTCAATAGAATTCGCCGCCGAAGTATGGTGGACAAAGATCCCGCCAGCTTCTTCCCACAGGTTCTTATATTTCAGAAAGTCGTCCACGAGAATGTCACCGGGCTTCATGTGGTTCCGCTTATCCGCAGACATGCAGCAGATCATCGTCGTGTGCGGAAAGTGCTTAGCTCCCCATTCACGCTTCTGCGGTTCTGCCCAATCGCCTCGCGGTAGACCTGTCAGAATGATAGGTTTCATATGGGCTACAGCATCGAACAACTCTTTCGCGTCTGGCATCAGGGGAAGATTCCGATAGAAACCTTCATGGCTTTGTAAGTCAGCCCAGAAACGTTTCGCTCCGTGCAGTGCTTCGGCCTTGCGTGGGGGCAACCCAAAAATCTTCTCCGCATACGAATCGAAGTCTGCGAGGACACCATCACAGTCTAAAAATAGTTGCATCACTTCTTCCTTCCCCTCGGCTGCTTTACTTTTCTGTTCCATCGTCATGCTCCTCAGTCTTTCTTCAGATCAGGTGGTGCGCTCTTTGTTTGGCCCTGAATTTCGCGTCCGCAATAGCCAAGCATCTGCGGCACCTCTTGTACCCCTTGCGAGTGATCTGCAACGTCTTCTTCGTCAGTAAATGCCCACGCTGGCAACTCTCCCCATACGTGTAACTTCTCAGCATGTCCAGCCTCCAATCTGCACTGCATATCGCCACCCTCGCGCATCCATCCACACCTCTCAGCGTCCATCTCGGCGGTGGTGGGGTTATTGGGCATCAGAGGGTACTCCCTTTGGTTGCTTCGGGGTGATTGCCAGCCGCATAGCGTCTCAGGGATTCGCGAGTAATCAATACTCGCTTGCCGATACGCTTCGTCTCCAGATCGCCGCGTTTCTTTAGGTTCTCGATGGTACGAGCGCTTACCGCGAGCGAATATGCTGCCTCTTTACTGGAAAACAAAAACTTGATTGCTTCTGCCATTCGTGCCCCATTTCTCAATTTGAGATAAATGCATACTGTTGTTATAAATCGCATAGCATTGCAGGAATCCAACAATACCCGGAGAGATTATAAAATGCAAGCGATTTTAGAAAATAAGGCTAAACTGTCGAAGAGGAGGGCATTATATGCCACTTGGGGACGGAAGCAGCCAGGACGCAATCAGCAGCAACATCGGGGAGCTTCACACGGGGCCGACTTATCAGGCCACCAAACTTAAATACGGGGCAAAGGTGGCGAACAAGCAGGCGGTGGCCATCAGTCTTAAAAAAGCAGGGCAATACCATAAGCGGCCAAATGCGTTGAAATTGATGGGAACCAAACTGTAATGACTATTTACGTTTGCCGTAATATCCATGGATCGTGCGATGAATGATGCTTGCCGATACTCCGAATTCGTTCCCGATGGCCTTCATGGAAGGGCGTATCTCAGATTGATAAATAGTCTTCACGCGCTCTATTTCGGCAGGAGTAAGACGCCTACTGACGTGTGGTTTTCCACGGCCCGCGACAGCATTATTGCGAAGGATTGCCAACATATGTGGAGTTGTCTTTTTGAGTCCCATGCGCATGGCATGATGAACATTTTCCCTACCCGTGCAGTATTCAAGATTTGCTACGTTGTTGTTTTTCTTGTTACCGTCGCGATGATTTATGAGCAAGTTCTCAGGTCGAGGGCCAATAAAAACCTCTGCAACCAAACTGTGGACAGTTCTCCAGCGAGCGATGCCTTGGCGATAAAACCCCACCGTGGCGTAACCGCCTCGGTTATAGATTTTGACCATTTTCTTCACCGTAAGAACATCGCCATCTTCATTGATGAAATAGCGTCCCTCGCACCCTGGAATGGGGACATAGTTTGTAATGTTTATGGACATGGAACGAATATATCATGATGAATTATTCTTGGTTAACACTTTCTTCCGCTAGGACGCAGCTCGCCGCAAGACTTGCTGACCCCAACATGGTTAAGTGGACTTCGGCAGAGTTGACCTTTTGGATAACGGATGCCCTTAGACAGTGGAACGCGCTCACCTCGACATGGAAGACGGAGTACACCTTCAACCCTACGACCAACTGGAACGCGCTCGGAGCGCTCGCCAACTCTCCACGGCTTCGCACAGTCACCGATACTCAGGTCTACACGCTGATGCAGTACGCCCTTACAGAGCCTCCGACCGGAGGTACGTGGACCGGAACCAGCCAATTTTCCATCGCCGATCTCTCGGGAGCATTGCAGCGTCGGCGGGACGAAATTATCCAGGTAGCGAACTGCAATCAGGCCATTATCAATCCGGCGTCGACGCCGAACGTTCGCCGTGGTGCTTTGCCTGATACGACGATCGAGCCGCAGCGGGTTCGCTTCCTGCCAACCGATTCAGCGCATTTTCCTCCGGTAACCCTCAGCCGTTCGGACCAAGTGGCGGAAGAGTTCTTCGAACCTGATTTCCCCAACGAGACGCCAGCGATGCCGCAAGAGTGGATGGTTGCTTCGGAGCCTCCGCTGGCATTCAATGTCGACGTGGCTCCTTCGGTAGCAGGGAAGTACGAAGTTGTCGCCCTACAGTCCGGTGTCCCGTTTACCCCTCCCGCGGCCAACCTGCTCGGCATCCCTGACGACTTCGCATGGCTGGCTCGCTATGGAGCGCTGGCAGACCTTCTAGGCCGCGAGAGCGATGCAACCGACCTTCCCCGTGCGCAGTGGTGCCAGAAGCGCTACATGGATGGACTGAAGCTGATTGCGAGTGCTCCGTGGATCTTCCTCGCGAGCGTCAACGGCGTTCCGGTAGACGTGTCGAGCATGACGCAACAGGATTGTTTTTGGCCGGAGTGGGATTCAGACCCGAACTTCTGGCCTACGCTGGTGACGGCGGGGATGGACTTCTTCTGGGTGCCGACTACTCCGGCCGGCAATTCCATCGGAATGACAGTCATCGGGAATGCGCCTTGTCCAATATTGGACGCCGACTTCATTCAGGTAAGCCGTTCCGTCTGGGATGCGGTGCTCTCGATGGCTCAATTTCTCTGTGCCTTCAAGATGGGCGGGGCTGAATTTTCCTCAGCGATGGGGCTGGAGAAGATTTTCATTCAGGCGGCGGAGCAAGAGGGGCAGCGGTTGAGCAAGCTTGGAATCTTCAGTGACGTCTTGAACACGCGATCTACTTCAGAGATTCGGCAACAGGAGCGTTGGTAATGGAGCAAGCTTTTCACTGTGACGATCTGATCCGTCTAGGCAGCAAGCGCAGATGGGTCCCGATGTGGCTCTGGCTGCATGTGATCTTTCGTTTTGGACTGTACGAGTACACGCCGATTAGCTGGTTCACCTACAAGAGAGCGAAAAGGACGTAGCGATGAGTCAGGCCCAAGATTACAAAAAGCTGGACCCGAACGGCAACAGGTTCGATTTCGGCGGAATCAACACCGTGTCTCCGCCAGATGCTATGCCTCCGAAAAAATATCCGATGGCAGTCAACATACGCCGGTACTTACATAATCAGATCATCAGCCGCGCAACCCAGACGGCGGCACTCTTTACAGCACTCTCGGCCGCAATCCATTCGCTCCGCAGAATGAACGATACGACGGCAAGTGGACCTGTAAGCGGCTACGTTCTCATCTCCGGCTCTGCCGACAAGATATATGCAACTGCAGCGCAGGTAGCCTCCGGATTGAGTGGGAATCGACTGTCAATGGTTCCTTTCCGTCCGAATGCGAGCCCTCAGCCGTGGATGTACGTTTCGGACTCTTCGCCCTCCGCTACGCTCACAGCATCCGGGTTTGCGTGTGCCGGGATGATAAAGGTTCGCTCCGATGGGCTGACGTACAAGACGGGCATCATGGAGCCTCAGCAACCTCCAACTGTCGTAGCACAAAACGCAATCGTGAACGGCAATGTCAGCGTGCCTTCGACTACGAAGCCCTGGAATGTCTCGGGTGGACAGAATGCAGGTTATCCCTACACCGCAACGGGCGGAACGGCATCAGTGGTTATCACCTGCGCGGCTGGCGCAACGATTCAACTGACCGCGACCGGGACGATTGTGACCAGCTATTCCGGAGCCGCGGGAGCCGGGGATCTTCCTCCGTCTAACGGTCAGGCGACAAACTACCCTGGTGGACAGGGAAACATTGGAGGGTCATTCTGCAACGTGCTCATGGGTGCCTTTACTGACTCTTCGGGAAACGTGGTGACGCCGACGACCGGAACTGGCCCTGTAACCATTGGCGCTGGTCCTACGACGCTCCTGGTCCCTACAGGGGCGACACAACTGCAGCTCGGGATTGACGATGTGGCTTACGGTTCGGGAAGCGGCAATTTCAATGTCGCGTATACGGTCACGACGCAAGCTGTTGCGAGCAACGTATCTCTTCTGGGCAACGTGACTACCTACTTCTGGGGAGACTCGCCGCACAGTGGTCCAGTTGCGGCTTACATCTGGAACAATCCAAGCGATGTCGGAACTCATCCCCGAACCATCTCGACTGCTACGGGTTCGGTGACGAATAATTCTCTAATCTTCGACAGTCCGACCCTTGGCAGCGGTACAGTTCCAATGCAGTGGACGACTCTCGACAGTACGGGAGCGGTGGTAGGGTCTCAGCCGGTCTTTACTGCCCCCTTGGAGCCCGAAGGTTTTCAGGATTTCAACATGGTTGTAACCGAGGCGCAGCGCTGCCCCGATGTCCTTCACCGACCGTGGCGCGCGTTCCCACAGGGCCAGCATCA
>JAOAPI010000034.1 GCA_025462865.1 Candidatus Sulfotelmatobacter sp.
ATACTCGACGACATTCTGAAGGCACGGAGGAAAACCATGTTCCACTTACTCTGGTATGTTCTGGTTGGACTGATCGCGGGGGTGATCGCGAAATCTGTGATGCATGTCCACATGACGATCTTCTGGACGATCGTGCTCGGCATCATCGGATCGATCCTGGGCGGCGCCGTTACTCACATGTTTTCGCGTCCGACGAACGAACGATATCATCCCGCCGGCCTAATTTTTTCTACCCTGGGCGCGATGCTGGTTCTCTTTATTTGCTACAAGCTGAAGATTCATTTTCCCCAAGTCAACCCATTCTAGCTTCATCGACGACTAACCCCGTCTCCCGATAGGACCGTCGCGTCTGTATCCGCTTCCAGGAGCACAGCTGCGTGCAACCACTACCTAGAGGAATAAAGATAAGGCTGGGTTTGCGGCGGAGGGGTATGGGGTAAATGTTTGCGAACGTGAAGTTAGCGGAGGTGCAGAAGGTTAGTCAGGCAGGATCTCCTTAAGCGCCCACTCAATCCTATCGACTTCTTCGCGGATTACTCTGATCGATTGTTGGTTTTTCGATGGGTGGGCCAGCGGAGTGATTCCCTCCAGAGCGTTTCGTATTTGATGATTCCGAGCCCAAATGAAGTTGAGCCTGGCGCTCCTCTCCTTGCGATTTCTGTAAATGCCGCCGCAGAACTTAGTGGCGAGCCACGCAAATACCAAACCAAAGAGCACCTCAACCGGAATACGATCGGTGGCGCCATCAAACTCTGAAAACAAGAGTCGATAGACCGCTTCACCCATCCCAAACGATGCAAACAATACGGTTGCCCCGAGCAAATATACTTTTAGGCGCTCCATTGGTTGAAAGCGTATGGAGTCGTCGCTTCCGTCAAGTATCCGCGCAAAGTTGATCGCCATGTTTCCCCTCCCCTGATTTGTCACCGTTCACGAGGTCGCAATCAGCGGCGCCATCGTGCCCTCGAAATGCCATGCCTACTTTGCCGGTCTGCCGTGATCCAGGCATAGTGCGACCAGATCCGAGACATTCGCTTCGCCCACGCACATGACCGTGTCTGCGCCTCCCCAATAGATTTTCACGGTTCCATCGGACTCCAGAACGGCACCACAGGTGAAGACCACGTTGTGGACATATCCAGTTATTTCCCAAGGATCTTCCGGTTGCAAAATCCACGAGTCGCCCACACCGATGATCTTTGCCGGGTTCGCGAGGTCATGAAGAGCAACCCCCAAACGATAGACCGATCCATCCATAGTTCGGAAAACTCCGTGATAGATGGAAAGCCATCCCTGGTCGGTTTTGATCGGCGGCGCGCCGGGACCGATCTTCATTTCATCCCAGTGATATGGTTCGGGCCTCATGATGAGCTGGGATTGGCCCCAATAACGTAGATCCGGAGAATAGGAAATCCAGATTGACCAGGGAGCGATTTCCGAATGGGGACGGTCAAGTCGGGCATAGAGTCCATCAAACTTCTCGGGAAAGATCACCACATTCCGATAGTCCGCTTCCGTGATGAGGGAAACCCTTTCCACCTGACTGAAGTCCTTCGTCTTGGCCAACGCGATCCGCACTCCATTTCGCGAGTAGGCGCTGTAGGTGATGACGTACTCTCCGTCCAGCCGGGTCACGCGTGGATCTTCCACGCCGAACTCTTCGTAGGCGGCAAAAGGGGTGTTCTGCGCCGGAACCAGAAAGGGCTCTGGATCAGCGGCGAAATGGAATCCGTCGGGACTGCGTGCCAAACCAATAATGGACCGTCCCGTGCGGAGATGGGAACGGAAAAGCATGATGTATTCGTTCTCATGCTTCACAACCGCCGCGTTGTGAACCGTTTCTACTGGGTAGGGGATCTCAGCCTTGGTGAGGATGGGGTTGTGGAGGTATCGTCTGACAATGTCCGGCTTCATGGTCATCTCTTCGCTTCCAGATCAAAAATCGTCGTGTAAACCCGTTCGTATCCCTCAACCATGGTATCGATCGAAAAGTATTGCCGGACACGGCTGCGGCAGGCACGACGATCGATTTCAGGAATTCGTCCAAGGGCCCGCACTGCTTCAGTGACGTTGGCAACCAGAAAACCGGTCTGCCCGTCCTTGATCACCTCACGGCAAGAGCCCAGGTCCATAGCGATGACAGGCACCCCAGCGGCGTTGGCTTCCACCAGGACAAGTCCGAATCGCTCCGGGATGGTGTTCAGGTGGAGTAGAGCTCGGGCTCGGGCAAACAGTTCATTCTTGCCCGGCACGCCCACCGGTCCAATATAAATGATGTTTTGATCGTCGAGATGAGGTTTGACCTGCTCCTGGAAATAGGCCTGATCCTGGATAATACCAGCGATGATCAAACGCATTCCGCTCAGACGAGCAACCTCGATGGCTAGATGAACCCCTTTATCCGGGTGGATCCGGCCGAGGAAAATCAGGTCATCACCGCTGGATTCCTGAAGCGGGTACAACGAGAGGTCGATGCCGTTATAGACGGTGGCTACGTAATTCAGCCCTGCGGCTCGATCGGAGTCGCTGATGGAAACGAAGTATCCGTCACGATACTTGTGATAGACGGGCATGATTTTGGCTGACGAGAATCCGTGGATGGTGGTGAGGACGGGTGTCTTGACCAGCCGGGTGTAGGTCAAAGCCATGAAGTCGTAGTGGCTGTGGATGAGGTCAAACTCAGCCGCGCGCTCGAACGCTTCGGAGATGTGAAGGTATTCGGCTACTTTGGGATCGACGGCGGAATCCTCTTCATACCCCTTGTCCACTACGGCGTGCAGGTGACCGCGGGTCACGGAATCCCCGCTGGCGAACAACGTCACATCCCAGCCCCGGGCGACGAGCCCTTCGGTGATATTGCTAGCCACCGTTTCCCAGGCGCCGTATTGCCGAGGAGGCGTTCGCCAGGCTATCGGCGACAGGACAGCCACTCTTTTGTCGCGCTTTGTCATGCGGTTCGACGATATTTCCTAGTGCATGGCAGCCAGCACTTCATCGAGGGGAACGGTGGCGAAACCGGTGGCGTGGTCGGCCATGCCATAGGGAATGATCAGTTCGCCGTTGTGGAGAAGAGCGCCGCAAGTATAAACCACGTTCGGCACGTAGCCTTTACGCTCCTTTTGGTCGGGCTTGAGCAAGGGTTCGCGGAGGCGGCCGATCACTTTGCTGGGATTATCGCGATCGAGGAGAAACGCGCCGATGCAGTACGTTCGCAGGGGGCCGACACCGTGGCTGAGGACCAGCCAGCCCGCTTCGGTCTCAATGGGGGAGCCGCAGTTCCCAAGTTGGACCAGCTCCCACGGGAACATCGGTTCAAGGAGCACCTTGCGTTCATACCAGAAGTGGACGTTGTCGGAAAACATGAGGCAGATGTTCTCATTGTCCTGGCGGGAGAGCATGGCGTAGCGGCCGTTGATTTTCCGGGGAAAGATGGCCATGCCTTTGTTTTCCGCAGCCGGACCGTTCAGGGTGATGAACCGAAACAGGAGGAAGTCAGAAGTCTCCACCAATTCTGGCAAGATCACCTTACCATCGAAGGCCGTGAAGGTGGCGTAGTAGACGTGGGTGCCGTCATCGTTCTGGAAACACACGAACCGGGCGTCTTCTATGCCGTTGCGTTGCGACGGCGTGGCCGGGAAAAGGACGCGTTCACACAGCCGCTGTTCGGCGTGAAACTGAACCTCGAAATTGGACCGGGCCAGCATCAAAATTCCCCGGATGGCGTTCCGATCCGACACGCGGGACTGCTTCACTTCGGCTTCAAGATTGGCGCGCAGTTCCTCCAATGCAAACGACTCTCCAAACTTGTTCATAACCCGGCGCGTGAAGTCGGTGGTCAATCCCAGCTCAAAGAGTTTCCGCTCGAAGAGCGCCTTCTCGTAAAGCGGGTTCGGGATTTGACGCGGCTCGGTGAGGAAGCCGGTTGGAGGTAGGACCTCGATCCGATGGTCAGCGTGGATGATACCCGCCCGAAAAGTGATGGAGGAAATGTGTCCCTCCCCTGTGGCTCGCAAGCTGAGGATAAACCGGAGAGCGCCGGGAGGCAGGTCAGACTGGTCAGGGTGCGGGACGATAGACGGGTTGAACAAGGCTGCGGATTCTAAGGAGAATTCGCAAATGAAATAGGAGCCGATTAACATCTTTCTTTGTTCGGTAATTTTCTCATTGGTCAACAGGAGATCGCGGACCTGTTCGAATCGTTCCAGAAAGGCTTTGTGGATCTGCTGGTGTCGCTGGGAGAATTCGACGGATACTTCTTCCAGGAGAGGGCCGACCCGGTCTTCCGGGAGCGACATGATCCTGGCGATAATCCTGCCGGTCCGCTGCGAATCCCCGTGACTGAACGGCCGCAAGAGAACACGTGACTGGTCGGGCCTGAGGACCGTAGCCGTGCGTGTGAGGTGAATCGAATTGTCACTCATCGACTGGTCATTCCACAGGAACAGAAGCGGAAGCAGAAGCGGTAATTTACTTTTAGACGGCGATCGGTTCCCTAAAACTCGTCAGCATATTTTGCGCCAAACGCATCTCCCCGAGCGAAAGCAAGAAGGCCAGGGTTGATTCCGCTCCCTGGTTCCGGTTGACCCGATCCACGTGGAGCCCATCGCGACAGCCGCCTGTGTTGGGAGAGCAGAGTTCCAATCCGAGATCGTTCCAGCCGATGAACCAGTCGAAGGCGCGCTGCGCCTGCTCGTACCACCAGAGGTCCGATGTGGCGCGATAAGCTTCAAGACAGGCTGAGACCGTTGCTTGCGCCTCAATGGGCTGCTGGTCAAAGTTGGCGCGTATGCCGCCGCGGCGATAAAATCCGTTGCTGCCAATGGATCGAAAGTGACCCTTCTCGGAGATTTGCAATTCCGTTAGCCAGCGCAGAGCCTGCAGGCCTCGCTCAAGCACCGCCGGTTGTCCGGTTGCACGTCCGCTCAGAATCAAGGCGTGTGGGAGCTTCGCGTTGTCATAAGTCAACTCCTCTTCAAACCAGCACCAGTCCGGCTGGGCGGTCTTTTCGAAAAGTTCCATGAGCCGGGAAGTGAGTGCCTCACGGGTTTGGTTGGCCAGGCTGTCACCGCTCAGCCGGCGTAGGTATTCATGAATGCCGATGAGGCCGAGCGCCCACGCCCGTGGCGAAGTGAACTCGGTCAGAGCTGGCAACGCCAGGGCGAAGAGTTGTCCAGCCATGATCTGGAAGCTACGATAGGGCGATCGCCCCACGCCCACGCCCAGCGCCCAGAGCGCTCGCCCATGACAATCCTCTGACCCTTGTTCGTCGAGCCAGCGGCGGTCGAAACTCATGTGGTTGTGGAAGCGTTTCACTCTAAGATCGAAAGCGTGATGCAAGAACGCCGCATAGGTTGTGGCCAGCGTCCGCGCGCGCTCTGGTTCTTCTCCCAATTCACTGAGCAGGACCGCGAGGATGAATGCGCGAGCGTTGTCATCCGTACAGTAACCTTCGGAAAAATTCGGGACGGTAAAAACGGCATGTTGGAAGATTCCGGTCGAATCGGTCATCCGCGAGAGATGACTCAACTTCAAGTCCGGCAGTTCCCGCGGCTTTTGGTCAAGCGTCTTCGTGGCGAGAGATTTTCGAGATCGCGCCGCCCCCTCGATCCGTGACAACTCGAACGAGCGCATATAGAGTCGCGCCACGTTGCTCCACACCATCTCACGGCCCAGCTTGTAAGCATTCTTGCGAATGGCATGCCGGCGGGCGTCGTCGCGCAGCAAACCAATCACCTCACGGGCTATGGCCGGGGCGTCGCCGAACGGCACCAGCACGCCGTGGTCTTTCACCAACAATTCTGCAGCGTGCCAGTATGGTGTCGAAATTACCACTTTGCCCGCGCCAAACGTATAGGCTAGCGTGCCCGACGTGATCTGCGCTTCGTTAAGATAAGGCGTGATGTAAAAGTCTGCGGCGCCGATAAACTCCTTTAGGTTTTCAAGTTCTACGAACCGGTTGTAGAAAATGACGTTCTTCTCGAGCTTGTTCTTTTTGGTAAGGATTTCGAGGCTGAGCCGGTAGGCTTCGCCATGCTCGCGTAGTTCGTTGGGATGGGTGGCGCCCAGCACAATATAAACAACGTCGGGAAACTCCGCTAGAATGGGTGGCAGGGCATTGAGCACATATTCGATCCCCTTGTTCGGCGAAAGCAGCCCGAACGTGAGCAGCACCACCCTGCCTTCCACACCGAACTGGTCTTTGAAATCGGTCGGATCGACAAAACCTACGTCGGGAATGCCGTGCGGGATAAAATCGATCTTAGCCGGCGGTGCCTGGTAAATCTCCTGCAACATCTGTCGCCCCCGCTCAGCCATGACCACGAGCCGGGTCGAGAGCGCGACTAACTCGCGCATTACGCGCCTTTGGTCGGCTTTCGGCTCACGCAAAATGGTATGAAGCGTAGTGACAACAGGCATTCTCAATTCGCGCAGGAGTGCCAGGATATGGCCACCAGCCGTCCCGCCGAAAATGCCGAATTCGTGCTGCAAGCATACGATGTCCACGTTGTTGATATTGAGGAAGTCCGCAGCGCGTAGATAAGACGACAAATCCTGCTCTTCAATCTCGAAGCGAACTACTTCCGGGTACTCGTAGCCACCTTGAATGTCATTCACCGACACTGACAAACACTGGCTTTGGGGATATGCAGATGCTACGGCTGCAAGTAGGTCAGACGTGAACGTTGCAATGCCGCACTTGCGCGGCAAGTGGTCGCCGACAAACGCGATCTTGCGAACTTTGGAACCTTCTTTCATGAGGCAGTCTTTCATTCCTCGCGCCCCGCGCTGCTATGCGCACGAGTCTAAGCTGCAACCTCAAATGTTCCGTCACAGCGTGAAGTGGGAAGGAGCATTCTCCGGTAGTGCAGATTCCGTCCCTCGGGCGCTGGTTTTCAAGGCTGCAAGTCTATCGGTCTGATGCAGGTTGGCAGAAGCGCGAAAAGGATATTCGCGCAGATGCAGTGATCGTCTCAATGAGCCCAGCCAAGTATCCCTCGGAAGGGTTGCATCCCTTGTAGAGCCCGCTGCCGTTTCACCCTACAAAATCATTGTACCTCGCATCGTGATTGGAGGAGTGTTTCTTGATCAGCCTGGCCGCGGAATGGCGCTGTCAGCGTGGGGTTCCCCTCCGGGCACGGAGTTCACGGACGTTCCCACCCAGGGGCGAACAAAATGCTCTTGATCCGGCACGCTCTCCGCTTTGGAGTGCCAGACGATCGGCTAACCGGAAGCTACCCGGCTTTCACTGCGGATTAGTCCTCTGAAGTCCCGCTGCACTCTGCCTACGGGTGGGTCAAAAAATCCGAATTCAGATCAGCCTTCGCACTATGGTGACAATCTTCCCGATGACTTCGGCGTCGCGATTTCGGAATTGCTCTCGCCTATGAACTCCTCCGGGATAGGAGTGAACTATCAGGCTGTTGTTCTCCCGGCTGCAGCACCCGCAGACATAGTTTCCGTCACGCTTGAGGATGACGAACAACGGCTGCTGCCATAGCGGTTTCGAGCCGCAGTCATTCGGTTTCTTCTTCTGTCGATTCACGACAGCAAGCAACCCACCCGCCAGGTATGGGTGGAAGGCGCTTCCTGTCCCGCCGATCCAGAAGAAGTCTTTCAGGGACGGTCTGGTCAAACCGCTGAGGCCCTTTAGGGATTCCCGCAGGAAAAAAGGCACCTCCCCTAGCTCAGCGAACAGCTTGCCAACGAACCCGGTTAGTTCGACTTCATTCGTCTCCACCGCCGTCTCAGCCATCGCTGGCGACAGTCTGCCCGTCAGCAATTGTGGAATCGGTTCGTCTGCATAGTCCCGAAGGCTGAGACGCAGAGTCGCAAATATTTTTTCCAGATGCAGCGAATAAGCCGCGCAGAACGTAACTATCTTGTGAAAGTGGCGCGGTGGAATGTTGAGCATTTCATAGTCCGACAGAGACCCGGGAGCTACGAAGTAGCGGTCATCGTCCAGCAAATTTGCGACCTCTCGACTGATCGCCGAGGCCGCGCGAAACGAAAGTCCCATTCGCAGCCTGGCGCGGCGAAGGAGTGGGCCCAATTGAGAGGGTTCGGCCGAAAATACTTCCGGCTTCCAGCGCTTTGCCAACTCCTTAGCAATGGCAGGTTGCTGCGGCCTCAGCAAGCTGCGGATCTCGAGATCGACGACTCCAACAAGCCTTGCTTCTTCAGGAACTTTGAGTGCGACTTGGGCAAACGGCAATTGGGTACTGATCAGCGCAAATCGCCCACCTGAAACAGTTCGGATCTGGCAACAACAAAGTCCCTTTCCGTGCTCGACTAAGAACAGATTTTTGGATCCCTCTCCGGTCATCTGCCCGACCAGGTCCCCGGTCGTCCCGGGTGTTACGCGGACGATGCTCCCCGCAAGTAGTTCCGGGAAAGCCAAGGCATCCTGGTACCCAATTTTCGCGTACAGGAAGCCTTTGTGCTGAAGCTCCGCCAGCGAAGCCAGTGGTCCGGGTTTGGTCCACTCCAGAAACTGCGATAACGGGAGGACACCGGCAAGAGGAGGACTGATACCCAAATTCCCAAGCCATGGGATGAACGCATTGGGATCATCCAACGCTGAATCCAGAAGGACCGTGCGCCTCGAAGGAAGCTGAAGCTGTAAGCGAGGGATTACCGCGACGTCGAAGCCGAAGACCCGCAACCAATCGGTGACCCGGTAATTGGAAATCCGGCTCAGCGCAAACACTTGAAAGAGACTCGGGCTGAAGCTCCCATGGCGAAGATCGTAATAGAAGTTGTGGGGCAGGTAATGAGGTGACGATCGGCCAAACAGTTCGGCTGATAGTTGGGATGCCTTGTGCAGCGTGAGATCCCTACTCGCCAGAATGGATTTGACGCGTTCTGCGAGCTTTGTGTTCGATCCTGCCTCACTCGTGGACACGGGCAGACCTCTCGTCGCATCTTTCTCGCGAGAAGGTCCCCCACCAGCGCCGGTCAAAAGTCAGAGTTCAGAAAAGGCTACTGCAACCTGAACTGGATTTTCCGATCACTCAATCTGCTCGCAGAGATTTGCTTCGGTTTAAACAGTTCGCCCAGGCGTGTCACAAATATATGCAAGTTGCCCGGAATTCCGGACAGGCACGTCGATTTCCCCGCAGAACCGCGAGTTCCGGCAATCGCTCCCAGGGTTGTAGGTCAGATGATGGTCGGAATCTCGACCAGTGGCTCTTAAGTTAGCCGTGTGATGACTCGGCAACCGCGCGAGAATCCTCTGCCAGGTTTGTCGGATTTCCGAACAAGATGGAATCCCTGTGGACAAAAAGTCTGCTTCGCGCCTAACATATCGCAACGCCAACCTGAGCCGTTCCCAATGTTGGCTCTGTCGTCAAGTTCCGAAGCCGGTAAGCGTCTCCGTGCCAAACGCGAGCGACGCCATTTGTCCATTCGCGATGTCGAGCGATTCAGCCAACGAATTGTAGAGGAAAAGAAAAACCCGGCTTACTATGTGCCGCACAATTGGGTAAGCGATCTCGAAAACGGGAAGTCCAAGCCACGCCTGGAAAAGTTCCACAGCCTGAGCCTTATCTACAAATGCGATATCAACGAGATCTTGGCCCTGTTCGGGCTTAATATTGGCGACCTAGACCAAGAACAAGGATTGATCGCGCTGCCGTACACGCACCTTAGCGGCCGCGCTATCTCGCGAACAGAGCCGACGGTGCCGACTTCTTTGAAATTGCAAGACAAGGTTCTTTTGGAACAAACCAATCTGGTGCATCGAATGTTTCAGGGTCTGGGTGAAATGCCTTTCTTCCTGGTGCAACACGCAGGCGTGCGGGATGTACTTTATGGGTACGTCGGGACCGAGGACCACACGCTCGATCCGCTGATCCGGCCTGGTGCATTCGTTCAGATTGATCCGCATCAAAGCAAGGTCGTCAAGAACGTGGGACCGAGCGAATACGACCGTCCCGTCTACTTTGTCGAGCTACGCGACAATCGCTACGCCTGCAGTTGGTGCGACTACGAAGGAAGCCGCTTACTGCTTGTCCCGTCCCCCACGTCGCCGGTGCCCATCCGGTCGCTTCGCTATCCTCAGGATGCCGAGATCGTAGGGCGCGTCACCGGGATTGCGATGCTGATTGCCGAGCTTCGCCCAGATGCTTCGGCCACGCCTTTTCAACCTCAACCGTAAGAAATTTGCGAGCCCTGCGACAATTGGGAGGCTGAGACATGTCGAGAGCGGTAACGGTAATCGGTGGTCCCTCTGTTCTACGCCAAGCCGTTTCGGTGGGGCCGCACCACTTGATTGCGGATGAACCCAAGACTTCAGGGGGCAGCGATGCTGGGCCAGATCCATATGAACTGCTATTGTCCGCGTTGGGATCATGCACGAACATGACTCTTCGCATGTACGCCGACCACAAAAAGTGGCCGCTTAAGGAGGTTCGCGTCGCTCTCACACACTCGAAGAACTATGCCAATGACTGCGTCAACTGTGAGCAACCGGCAGCAATGCTCGATCGAGTCGAGAGGCGGATTACGCTGATTGGCGAGCTGTCCGCGGAACAACGGCAAAGACTATTGGAGATCGCAAACCTTTGTCCGGTACACAAGTCGTTGACTTCGGGGATCGATATCCAGACTGACTTGGCCGACCCGCCCGGGTAGATGATAATGAGTTCCGAAACCATGACTTTGGCATGATGTCATGGTCATGAATACATTCTTGGCCAAGACAATGGTTGCCTTATTATCAATGAGTTACAGCAACGTTATCACGAAGGGCCTGGACCAAACATCGGACCGCGCTATCGTTCCCCTATCCTTGGTTTGGTCGTGCACCTTATACACAATTCCTGAGCATTCCATTCCGTAGCGAACTCGTGCATTGCGTGGTTTAAAGCCCCATGTTTCAGTCCACCCCTCAGTGAACTGAAGATTCGTAATGACAATTGCGCTAAGATGACCGGCTTTGACGTATCGTCTGCCACCAGCGCCGCGCTGCCACCACCGACCAGACGGCCTCGACCACTCCGAAGGGCCACGCGCCCTGCAGAAATCCGTACACCGATCCTAAGGTACATGCGCCAGCAAAGCCGAGAATGAACCATGGGCTCTTGTTTTCGAGCGCGTAACAAACCAGCATCGCAGTCACCGAGAACAAACCGAATGCTGTGAGAAAACTCATAGTCATTTCCACATCGCCATTACAATCCACAACTGAGGGTCTGAAAACACATAGTGAGTAATATTGGTCATAGGGTATTAGGCAAGCGGATTTCTTTTGGCCCTCGTTGTAGGTGCTCGACGTAGCAGTCCTCGTGGATAGCCTTGCCGTGCTCATCGGCGCATAGTTCGACGCTTAAATCGACTGGCTTGGCGCAAATTGTACAGGGTATTTCAGGGAAGGTGGGACCACCCATAAAATGCCTCCTTCGGACGGTCACAAGTAGGGTATGGTCACGATCGGACAATGGACTGAG
>JAOAPI010000089.1 GCA_025462865.1 Candidatus Sulfotelmatobacter sp.
TCCACGAGCACATCGCGAGGATGCGTCTGCGTGGCGTCGTTGCCCATCTGAGAGACGAAACCCGTCTTCGACATATTGAAGTGACGGCGTCGTTTGTTGACTTCTTTGCGGGCTTTATCCGCCGGTAGCGGCGTCCACTCGGTGACCACATAGAAGTTGGCGGGGATCTTCAACAGCGCGTCCAGTACCAGGGGCCTCGTTTCGGTGATGGCCTCTTTCATCGTCAGCACACGGACGATGTGATCGCCTACCCGCAGATAGTCGCGTTCCGCTTCGATGTTGGAGTTGACTACCTGATAATCCAGGAACTGCGTGGAATGCGGTCGGCCGGCAACACGCCAGTCGTCATAATTCAGCAAGCGGCGGAAAAACGTGAATTGCCCCTGCCGATTCAAGACCTCGACTTGCATGAAATCAGCGAGTTGCCGAGCGAATGCCTGCACGTGCTGGTCGAGCCGTTGCAGATCGCGCTCGATATGCGTCCGGAACAACTTCTTCATACTGTCGTTGGCGAACTGCGACTTCAGTTCGGCAATCGCGCCTTCTGGATCGCGTAACAGGCGAGCTATCGCCGTGCCGACGCCGGTCTTCGACCGGGCGCCTTCGAGCAGGATGCAGTAGAAGATTTCAACTTGATAGAGATGGTCCCGCTTCGCTTCAAAGAACTTCCGTCGCTGGTCAATAGCCGCTTGGACAATGGGGTCGTCATAGGTTGCGAACGGTATGTCGGGGCGGTTTGATTTGAAGAGGTATTGGTAAACATGGAAGCCTGGACCAAACGCTTTTAGCGCTGCCTCCAACCGTTTCACTGCATAGTCCTGCTGCGACCGGTCAAGACTTTCGTAGTCCACGCCGGGAACACTGAGAACCATGCCTGGATCGCCGCTTTTGGTAAGGAACGCCGTCTCATTCCAGAAGCCGTAGAGGTTGATGTGGTCGTTCAGGGCCGCACTTTCTTTCCACGGCTTGATGACCTTGTCGAGACGCAGCATCACATTACCTCCACGCGGGGAACTTGCTGCTTCGCTGCGTCATAGCGCAGCTTGTACCGTTCGGACTTTGCGAGGATGCGGAGGAACGCAGGATCGCTGTTCGTGACCCAATGGCCGAAGGCAAAACCACCAATGAAGACGGCGATGCCGGCCAAGATGGAGTTGAAGAGATTGAAGGCTCCTACCGCGCCGACGCATACGAAGTAGAAGAGTGTGCGCTCCACACCCAAATAAGTGAGCGGTTTATGCAGGCTCTTGAAGACCCGATTTGTGCGACGTTTCTGCTGTGCGTTGTCTGGCATAAGTCCCTCATATAAGCGCGAGGCGAAGATTGCGCTATACACCCCAGAGCCAACTCAAAACATTCACCGCCATAACGGCAATGCCTGTTCCGGCAGCGACGCCAGCAAGCGCCTTCTTCGCGCCGGGTTCGCCGTGCGCGAACCCGTAGCCGCCGATCACGATCGCTACCAGACTTGCAACTTTCGCGATGGTGCCGGTGAAAAGGCCTTGAATGGCGTTAAAGCCTGTGTCGAAGGGACTTCCTTGGGCATGGGCAGCAAGTGGGGCCAAGATGAGAACACTCAGCACCATCAGCGCTGCCTTTACGAAGGCCGAAGCGATCGGCAACCGAATGGGGAAGGGAAATTTGATACGGGCCAAATGCGGCATGAGAACCTCCAGCAGTGACAGTTTCAGAGTCGCTGCTTTGGTTCACCGTAGTGCTAGAGGAAGGTGTTGTCTAATGACTTCTCGGCGGGACGTTATTCTGCACGCTCATAAGACTGGAATCTGAGGCACATCGGTCTGAGCGGCCCGTCTCAAGCGAGCCGCCAATAGGTAGCTCTCAGTGCTCTCAAAACATGAAGGCTGGAAACGTGTCAGGCATGAGCGGAAACATCGGTGCAAGCTCCCGGAGCCTGTTTGCGGATAACTTCCTGTTTGCCAACAATTCAGTACGCAATATTGCCGAGAACCTAAGAGGGCCGTTTGTCCGAGGGGATAAGGAGCGCAGATCACCGGGCAACTGTGATGAAACTATTGCCAATCAGCAGCATCAATCGACCAAGACGAAGTCGCCGTCGGTCACCGCCGCTTCAATGGCCCTGAGTAGAGACTGGCCCGCCTTGGATTTAGCGACATAAGCTCGTGCGCCACTCTTCTTGGCTAGCTCGACGAATTGCCTGTCCGCATGGGAGGACAAGATTACAATGGCCAATTCCGGCACCTTCGCCTTGATTTCCCGCGCCGCTTCGATGCCATTCTTGACAGGCATCGTTATGTTCATGACGACCACGTCGGGTTTCAGTCTTTGGGCTTCGTCAATCGCTTCGGCTCCATCATGCGCTTCGCCGCAAATCTCGAAGCACGGATGGGAAGTTAAAAGTCGGCGTACGCTCTGCCTAACGATCGGATGGTCCTCCGCCACGAGAATTCGAAGGCGTCGGTCAGGCGGTATCGCCGAGTTTGACGGGAGAGCGGGATACGACATCAAGAAATGATACAAACGCTGATGTCGATGCGACCATACAGCGCAGAATCGATCCGACGCTAAAAAACACCCTAAATACCTCAAGAAATCGGCGCTTGAGCATCTCAAGTCTGGCTTAGTTGGGCCTCTTTTTTTTATTGTCGGCCAAACGACGGGTAGTGGCTTCGGGTCGGTGGCGCTGATGTCGAGAGCATGTACCACCGCTGCGATACAGATTACGCACGGAACCCATTTATCTGGTGTGGCATTTCCCTCTGCCGTGGTTATAAAATTGTTTCGATTTGGAGTCGCATAGCGTCGAGACTCCATTGGCAATTTGTATGCCTAAGAAACCAGAAAAAACCGTTCCCGAGTGGTCTCGTAAGATTATAGATTTTCGCTATGCGTTGAAACTTAGCCAGGGCGAACTAGGCAAAAGACTCAAGACATCCGCTATGGCAGTTTCCCGATGGGAGCGCGGGGAGACCGAGCCTGCTGCTGAGTCGTATATCCGTCTTGGCAATTTGGCGGGTGATCCCCTGTGCTGGTTCTTTTGGGCACGCGCAGGTCTCAGCACTGCGGACGTTATGCGCGTGCTGCCGACGGCGGATCGACGTTTGCGGCAGGGCAGAATTGCCAGCGTGAATCTGGTTCATGCCGGAGCGCCCAGCCTCGTGAAGCCGCAAGATTTCATTGCCATTCCACTTCTGCCCATCCGCGCGGCTACTCCTGGAGCCCAAGGAGACGAAGTTGCCGATCTCGATCAACTGAAACCCGAAGCCATGTGGGCGGCCCCCGCGCAGTGGTGTCCCAACCCACGGTCTACAGTCAGCCTTCGCGTCATCGGCAATTCAATGTCGCCATTGATCCTTGATGGATATGTAGTTGCCATTGATACCTCAGTTACCTCCCGCGACGACCTGGCTGGGAAAATCGTTGTTGCCTGGAACCCCAACGAGAAGGCACTCATTTTGTCCCGCCTAATAAGATTTGATGACACGGAGGCCCTCGTGTCGGATCAGCGCGGACACCGCTCGATTTTATTGGCCAATGGATCGCCTTGGCGCATTGTGGGAAAGGTTTTGTGGTGGGCGGGCATGCCTAGCTAAAACCCGATTAGGGGCAATCTCTCCTAGATTTAAGACACAAAAAATCTTGATTTTCGATACCTGTATTTCTATAATTCCTCTCTTTAACGGCAGCGATAATCGTTGTCGTTAACTTTTCCGGAGGGGGGTGTGTCATGAGAAGGATCGGGCCTGCATCTCGGTACGTCCTGGCCATTCTCGCGGGAGTGGCCGCAGTGATGCTTCGACTCCTGCTGGTACCGCTGCTTGGATATCAGAACCCCTATCACACCATCTGGCTCGCTGTTGCCTTCTCCGCATGGTACTGCGGAGTGGGCCCGGCCGTTATCACTACCCTGATAGGGGCATTGGGAGTGTGGTATTGGTTTCTGCCTCCCGTTCATTCGTTTGCAGCTCCGGATCGCATCGAACTATTTGGATTGCTTGGATTCGTGGCCTTCTCAGGCGTGATTATTGCTCTGGTGGAATCGAGTCGCCGCGGATTTACCGCTCGCAGCCGGATGGCCGCCATAGTAGATTCCTCCGACGATGCCATCATTAGCAAGAATCTCGATGGCATAATTCAAACTTGGAATCGAGGCGCCGAGCGAGTGTTTGGCTACACTGCCGACGAAGCAGTGGGCCAGCACATTACGTTGATCATTCCTGCAGACCGGCGCGAGGAAGAGACTGGGATTCTGGCTAGCCTGAAGCGAGCCGAGCGCATCGATCATTTTGAAACTATCCGACAACGGAAGGATGGTTCGCTAGTTGATATTTCACTCACGGTATCTCCGGTAAAGGACTCCAGCGGAATCGTAATCGGCGCCTCGAAAGTCGCGCGCGACATCACCGATCGAAAGAACGCCGAGCGATCATTGCGGGAAAGTGAAGAGCGTTTCCGGAGCATTGTAGACACCACACCTGAATGCGTGAAGCTCATCGCGCCGGATGGAACGGTAAGGCACATGAATTCGTCTGGCCTCAAAATGGTGGGTGCAGATTCCGCTGACGAAGTCGTAGGCAAGAGTGTCTATGACTTGATTGCCGCGAAAGACCGAGACCGGTTTCGCGAATTACACGACAGAATCTGCGGTGGCGACAGAGGGAGTTTGGAGTTCGATATTGTCGGACTACGAGGTGAACGTCGCCGCATGGAAACTCATGCTGCGCCGCTTCGCAACCCGGATGGGAGCCTTCTGCATCTCGCGGTAACCCGGGACATTACCGAACGTCGGAAAGCCGAAGAAGCCATCAAAGAGAAGGAACTCTCGGCCCGTCTCCTGAAGCTTCAAGACGAAGAACGAAGGCGAATCGCGCGAGAGTTGCATGACGGAGTAGGGCAGCTGCTCGCGGCCATGAGTATGAATGCTGGCACATTGGACTTGGAGAAATCGAAGCTCAGCCCGGAGGCGAGGCGATGCGTGGATGACAACTCCAAGCTGATCGAACAGGTGTCGGCGGATATTCGCACGATGTCCTACCTGTTTCACCCGCCTTTACTGGACGAAGTGGGACTGGATTCAGCGCTAAAGTGGTACGTTGAAGGGTTTTCTGAACGCAGCAAGATTGACGCAAAGCTGGAATTCTCCGCGGATCATGAGCGCTTGCCCCCCGATTATGAGCTGTGCCTGTTCCGCATTGCTCAAGAGTGCCTCACCAATATTCATCGCCATTCAGGAAGTTTG
The DNA here is from genome assembly GCA_025462865.1 of Candidatus Sulfotelmatobacter sp. Lineage (GTDB taxonomy): Bacteria > Acidobacteriota > Terriglobia > Terriglobales > Acidobacteriaceae > Sulfotelmatobacter. The sequence goes on from JAOAPI010000089.1 coordinate 5,219, forward strand.
ACCGCACTGGTAAGGCTGGTGCGTTCTTCCGAAGAAGTCAAACTGGAAGTAAGCGATGAGGGAAGAGGGCTCGATCAGGAAACTCAGGCGAAGATTGCCGCAGGCGAGAGCACGGGTGTCGGACTGCGCGGAATGCAGGAGCGACTACGATATTTGGGCGGACGAGTAGAGATCCACTCGAACGGAAAGGGCATGACAGTAACTGCAATAGTGCCCTTGGCAGAATCTGGAAAGGAATCGCTGAGTCGTCCTCAGACTGAAACGCCACGTGAAGTGCCTGCGGCTGTATCCGGCGACTAACGTCGCGGGCGCGTGCCATCCGCGCTGCGTGTTTTCAATTAGACTCGTCGAAGAAATAGCACAAGGCTCGACGCTCTTCCGTGTTCTGCGAGAAGCTGTTAGGATATTTCTGTGCTAGCCATTTGCTCAGGCGTCGTTGGCAGTTCCGTCCAGGTTGGCTACACTCTGGATCGCCCAGAGCAGTCTGTGCAAGTGGATTTGCACCTGGCGCACGTGCAGGAAGAAGCCGAAATTTGGTGGCGGTTTGGGGGCGGTTCGGACAGGAATCGCGCTCTTTTGGGCAACAAAGGCAATTCCATGCACGGTATGCAAATCGCGCAGAGCCGCGTAAACACTGGCGATTGCGCATCTCGTTGATTTGGCGAGTGGGGACGTAGTTCAGTTGGTTAGAACGCTGCCCTGTCACGGCAGAGGCCGCGGGTTCGAGTCCCGTCGTCCCCGCCATTCCTTGCAAACTATTTAGGAATGATTGGTTCATACCGCTTCAATCCACAATTCAAGCGACAAAAACTACTGCACTACTTGCAATCGACCTTGTTGTCCTGCGCAGCAGCGACCTGCCACTTACCATCGCGCTTCAACCAAGTATCGGTCCAGACCTGACACTGCTTCACGTCTGGATGCGTTTTGTCCTTGCCGATGGCGTGCTCACTGCCGTAAAGGATGGCCACCTCTTCGCCGAAGAAGCGAACCTTGGCATCGTCAAGTGCGCAGCCGTGCGCCGAGTGCGGGCCCTTTTCATCGCGTAGCTCATCCGCCTTGTTATAGCGTTCGCCGCCAGTGCTGGTGCCCTGGAAGTCGTCGGCCAACAACTCGGAGATAACTCCATTATTCGTGCAAACGCCTTCGGCCCACTTGCGCTCCATGTCAATCATGAACTTCGCAGATTTGTCACCAGGTGTGGCCCAATGGCTTTGCTGCGCTTGCTGGGAACGGGCGGCGGTCATAAGGACTACGACGCATGTTACGAGGAACATCAGGTGCCGGATTCGGTGACGCATCGTCCCTCCAGGATTCGAGTCACTATACTCCCACTCATTGAAATGCTGCGCGCGAGGTGGCCCGTTCAAGCCCGGTTCTGGCTTGCGTGAGCAGTTCCACCGCTGACAAAATCATCTTTCGCTTCAAAGTCTCAGGCTCGCTTCCAATCAGCAATGGAGGAATACCATGCTGGCGTACGATCGATCTTCAGATCGACGATCATCTTCTCGAATTCGACGCGATAGGGTCTGCTCATCTGGTTCTTCATGAAAGACTCCGGACTCTCCTTCCACACCTCGTAGTTCAGAATGCTCTCTGGGTCACGCATGTCCTGCACCAACGAAGCCTCAACGAACGTCTCTTCCTTCACGATGTGTGTGAAGACTTCCTGCAGTTTCGCAGTGAATTCCTGCTTCGCAGAACTATTTATACGAAAACGAACAACAAGGGTGATCTTGTCCGACATGTCCATCTCCTTTGAGTGAACCAACACCTCACGCCGCTTCGAGTCCTTAGATGCTCTGTTTTGCAGAGAGAACTCGTAGCGAACCAGAAAGGCGTTCCACTTGCGGAGGTTGCAGGTTACGCTGAGCGCGGCTAAATTAGTTGCGAGAGTTGGAGCCGCACATGAAAAAGCCCGCCCCGGTGGAATCTGCCTCTGCATTGATCGACAAGCTGGTCGCAAAACTCACAGACTGGCGTGGCAAAACATTGGCCACCGTCCGCGAGAGCATCCTTGAGGCCGACCGGGAGATCATCGAGGAATGGAAGTGGATGGGAAGCCCAGTGTGGTCTCGCGACGGAATGATCGCGGTCGGCAACGCCCACAAAGATAAGGTAAAGCTTATGTTTGCCCACGGGGCCGACCTCGCAGATCCTGACAAGCTCTTTAACGCGGGCCTCGGAGGCAACGCGTGGCGAGCGATCGATTTGTTCGAGGGCGACAAGATTAATGAGCGTGCTCTAAAAAATCTCGTCCGTGCCGCCATTGATTACAATCAGACCAAATTGAAGAAGAAAGCGCCTGCGCGTACTCGAGCGAAAGAACATAAAAGGAAACAGTGATGAAACTACAGTTTTTTCGGACTGGGTCTCTTTGCGCGACTGCCTGACAATGGCGCTTGACGCTGCTGGACCAGATCCAAAAATGTCTGATGGATGCGAGTGTCATCGGAGAGTTCGGGATGGAAGGTTGCGGCCATCGTTCTTCCCTGCCGGACGGCGACCGGTATATTATCTTTGCCTTCCGTAGCGATGACCTCCACGCCGGCGCCGACGCGCTCAATCTTCGGGGCGCGGATGAAAACCATTTCTAACGCGGAGTCGCTTCCCTTCTTAAGAGCTGCCGTCAAAAGTTGGCCTTCTCGGATGGAGCTGTCAATCTGGCGGCCGTAGGCGTTGCGGCGAATGGAAATGTCGATGGCGCCGAGGCCAACCTGTTTGGGATTTTCTACCTCCGTGGCTAATAGGATCGCGCCGGCGCAGGTACCGAAGCTGGGCTTCAAGCGGACAAACTGTTTTAGCTTTTCAAATCCTTCTTCTCCGAGCAATTTCAGAAATGTGCCGCTCTCGCCGCCGGGGATTATGAGGCCATCGATCTCGTCGAGTTGTTCGGGCTTTTTTACGAGCAGCACTTTCGCTCCGAGTTCCTCAAGACGTCGGCGGTGGGCGTCGAAATCGCCCTGCAATGCTAGTACTCCGATGATCATGCTGCATCTAGTTTACTGGACGAAAGCTGAGTCGCAAAAAGCGCGACAAGAGTAGGACAGCCGCGTCATCCTCCTAGATTCAAAACCTGAGGATCGGGCCGAAGGTGATGCGCAGATTGTTATGTGCCCCGCCGTTGAAATAGATTTCGTCCCCCGCTTCGAGACGCAGGCCGAGGGGGCCGAGTGCGGCTTCAACTCCTGCTGCCGGATAAATTGCCGCGTTCAGGTTGCTGCTGCGAAGGCCGAGAACAGCGCTGGCTACATCGCCGTAGGGGAGAAGGCTGGGGCTGAGACGGAAATCCATGAATCCGGCTTTGAGCGTCACGAAGGGTCGGAATCCGCCGCCGGGTGGTTGAAGCTTGGGACCGACGAGGCCGTGGGTAACGCCTATTGATGTGCGCTCGATTGCAGTTAGATTTCCATTCGCGATATTCCGGTACGCTTCATCGAAGTTAATGCCGTAGTCGTAGGCGAGTTCGCCTTCGAGCATGACGGAGCTATGGATACGATATCCGAAGCGGCCGCCAAGTCCGAAATTGCTGGTGCTGGTCTGCGAGATGTTCAGGTAATCGATGAACAGGCCGACTTCGACGCGTTTCTGCGCGAAAAGCGGAGCGGCTGCCGACAAGAGAATAATCAGGGCGAGTTTGCACATCCGGGCTAGGATGCTTCGGGGCGCCGGGTAGTTGTTGGAGAAGTAAAACATGCGCGGATCGGATTACCCTGCCGATCGTATTCAGGTTGAGGTTGCCGCCACCGGCCACATGACTGTGATCACCAGCGCCACTGCGATTCCCAGCGACACTTCTACAAAGCGGTGCACTGCAACAATCCAAGGGGCCTGAGTGTGTGCAACCAGCAGGACGATCGTGAGTGTGATGGCGGCAAACCGGTATGCGGACCCTACGTGCAAAATGGCGCATAGAATCCCGCACAGAAAGATGCCCACTCCATAAACTATCCAGCTCGGTTGAAAGTAGGTTGCGATCAGCGCACCCAGCGCCGCTCCCAAAGCCGTACCGGCAAACCGCTGCCAGGCCAGGGTCCGCGGATTTATCGTCGAGAAGAGAATTACGATGGTCGAAATCGGAGCCCAATAAAACTCCGGAAGTTTGAGCAGGCGCGCCAGCAGCATTGACGCGACCGAAGCTACAGCCGCGCGCACGGAATTAATAATGGCCGCGCGGGTGACGCCAAATCGCCTCGTCGAGCGTGCCATAGAGGGAGATTGTATCCTTTGCAGAAGCCGCCGGACCCGGCCAGTACTAGGGAACACCCCAGCGGTAGTAAGATTCGTGCGCGGACTTACGCACTCATATGGCGCGACGGGGAGGGCACACATGGCAAACGCAGCGGTTCCCACAAGCAGAGACGAGGGAAAGAGATCGGCGCGTATCGCGATTGTCGAGCAGCATGTTCGATTGGAAAACGCGCATGACCTTGATGGTGTCCTGCATACTTTCGGCGATACTGCGCGCTACGACGACGAGGCGTGGGGTGAACACTATCAGGGTGGAGACGGGGTCCGGCTGTTTTACGAGCAGCTGATGAGGGCATTGCCGGACCTGCAAATCGAGGTGCAGCGCCGGCACGTCACCGACGATGCTGTGGTGCTGGAAGTCACGATTCGCGGCACGCATCTTGGGGAGTGGCGCGGTCTCCCCGCGACCGGACGGCGCGTCGAGATCCCCCTATGTGGGGTGTACACCTTCGACTCCGATGATCGGCTGGCCGGGGAAAAAATCTATTACGACCGCGGGACCGTCTTGCGCCAACTCGGCGTGTTCCACGAGCCGCAAAGCGTAGTCGGTCGAGTCTGCATATTGGCGACTCATCCGGTCACCATGGTTCGGGCTCTCGCCAGGAAACTTTTGCCCGCTAAGTGATTTACCTGAGCGCTAACGCCATAAGTGTTGCAACTTCCATCGCCAGAAGCGCTCCCCACCCAACGGCGGAGTGTCCGGGCTCGTCGTACTCGCAGAATCCCTGATCGGCCCGGAGAGAAAACCAATCGCGGCGACGGCAGGTTAAGGTTTACTCCCCACCATTTTCAACATCCTACCTCTGACGTACAGAAACGACTGGATGGAGCGTTTTCCTCTTGCAGTTTACGTTCTTACTGAACGGTGGACGGCCAGACCTTATGGATTTTTGGGCACAGAGTAATTAGTGCTTGGGATGTTCTCGTTCGCCGACCGCACCTCATAAGTATGGCGCGCACATTCATGAGTTCGCCCAACCTTATTAAGAATGCATTGGAGAATTGCACATGAATCAGACAATCCAGTCTCGTGACTACGACTCTGCACCTTGCGCCTCGAAAACAACGGAACGCAAGGTCGGGCCGATTATTGCCGGCACGTCCATGGCGCTGCTCGGTCTTAGCCGACGCTCCAAATCCGGCCTTGCACTTGCCCTGGCCGGAGGAGCTTTGGCCTACTTTGGCTCGCGACGCAATGCGTCCGAAGATGAGGTTCTTGCTCACGGAAGTGTGTTACTCAACTGCTCCCCGCAGGAAGCTTACGCCCTCTATCGCAACTTCGAAGAGCTGCCTTTAATTATGCAGCACTTGGAATCCGTGACGAAAATTGGCCAGGGACGATACCGGTGGATCGCGCTTGGCCCCATGGGAACATCCATTCGGTGGGATGCTGAAATGGTGCACGATCGCGAGGGCGAGTTCATTTCCTGGCGCTCTCTGCCTGGATCCGACGTGGACATCGAGAGCGCAGTGCGTTTTCAAACCGCTCCCGGCAATCGTGGAACACTACTGAGCGCAGTGACCCGTATGGATCCTCCGGCTGGAAAACTGAAACGGATAGCCGCGAAACTCTTAAATACTTTCATGATCCAGCAGGATCTGCGGCGATTCAAGGCTCTCATCGAGACGGGCGAGATACCAACAACTGAGGGTCAGTCGCACGGTCCGCGTTCCCGGATGACAGCGGCTCTACGGGTTGCGGATCCGACTAGGCCCCCCAAGGGCGATTCTGAAATGAGCGAAGTTTTTAACGCGAAACGGAGGATAGCATGAAAGCAGTTTGCTGGATGGGCACTAATAAAATGAGCGTGGAAAACGTTCCTGACCCGCAAATCTTGAACCGTCGCGACGCGATTGTGCGAATCACAAGCACCTGCATTTGCGGCTCGGACCTGCACTTATATAACGGATTGATTCCCACCATGGAGCAGGGCGACATTATGGGCCACGAGTTTATGGGGGAAATTGTGGAAACCGGAGCTGGTGTCGACAAAGAGAAGTTGAAAGTTGGCGACCGCGTGGTCGTGCCCTTTACCATTGCATGCGGGCGATGTTTTTTCTGCGAGCAGAAGCTATGGTCGTGTTGCGATAACTCCAACCCGAATTATTGGATCGCCGAGAAAATGATGGGATACTCTCCGTCCGGCTTGTTTGGTTATACACACATGCTCGGCGGATATGCCGGAGGCCAGGCGCAATATGCTCGCGTGCCTTACGCAGATGTTGGACCTTTGAAACTTCCTGAGGGGATTCCCGACGATAAAGTTGTTTTTCTTTCCGACATTTTTCCCACCGGATATTTCGGCGCCTTGAATTGTGACATCAAGGCGGGAGACACCGTTGCCATCTGGGGCTGCGGCCCAGTCGCGCAATTTGCGATTCGCAGCGCCTTCATGCTGGGGGCAGAACGAGTAATCGCCATTGACCGGTTTCCGTATCGCCTGCAAATGGCGCAGGAGGGCGGCGCAGAAACGATTAATTACGAAGAGGTTGATGACGTCGTCCAGACTTTGAAAGACATGACCGCAAACATCGGCCCGGATTCCTGCATGGACGCGGTCGGCATGGAGGCGCACGATGACGGCTTTATGTATAAGTTGGACCGCGCGAAGCAGGCTCTGAAAGTTGAGTCCGACCGGCCGATCGTGCTTCGCCAGTGCATTCAGGCTTGCCGCAAGGGTGGCACGGTGTCCGTTCCCGGAGTATACTCCGGCTTCGCCGACAAGATTCCGATGGGAGCTTTTATGAACAAAGCCCTCACCATGAAGACCGGGCAGACGCACATGATGCGCTTCATGCAACCCTTGCTGGATCGCATTCAGAAAGACGAAATCGATCCCAGCTTTGTGATCAGTCACAGAGTACCGATCGATCTCGCGCCTGAGATGTACAAAACCTTCCGGGACAAAAAGGACAACTGCACCAAGGTGGTTCTGGATCCTTGGGCTAACTAGATAGGATTAGCTCAACGCGCAGACGAGTCGTAGCTCAACGGACCGCGGCGGCAAGTTGTACAAGGAAGCAATTTGCCGCCTGCGGCCGGAAGTCCTCGACGTTAAAGCCTAAAATAGAGGCCGAGTTTATTGTCGCCGCGAGTCCGGAGGCACCAGATTATTCGCGCGATAGTAGACTACGAGCTGGCCGTAGTGCTCCCCACTATGCTCGATGGCAAACATCCACAGATACGAATTGTGCACCAGCTTGTTTCCCCACGGACGCGTCGCGATCTTGTCCAGCCCCGCGTCGCCTTGCTCCCTGATTACGTTTGCTCCGTCCGCAACTGCCTGCTGAACGAACTTCACGACATCGGCTTTCGTCTTGAAAACATCTCGCGATGGGTTGTCCCCTTCGCCGAAGTCGGGCCCGATATTTGATCCGGAAATCCGCCGCGCCACGACATACTCAAATGCGGCCGCGTGTAGAAGATTCAAGGCAAAGGTGCGCTGGTCTTTTTGCAGCTTGTAATCGTACTTGTCTTCCGGAAAGTCCTGGGCCATGGCGATGAGTTTGTTCCCAATGTTGTTCCACAGATCTAGCGTTTCGTCGGCTCGGGACCGCACGGGACGCGGAGATTCATTCTTTGATTGACCCTGACCGTGAGAACTCGTTCCAACGAGGGCGAGAATTGTAACTAAAAACAGCGTAACACCGGACCGCTTCGAAATCCGCTTCATCGTAAATTCTCCTTTGGATTGGAATTAGCCGTTGCAGGGGCGAGACAAATTATTAGACGCACGAAATAGTCGGCGTTAGCAGGATCGGAATAAGAGGAGCGGATAATTGGACGGAGAGCTTGGGCCCCGAAAGTGGAAATGAATCTTAGGCGCCACGCACTTCTTGCTCACTTCGTTCGCTGCCGCCGAACAAACGCATCCGCGGGAACCACAGACCACAAATTCTTTCGGATCACATACGCCGCCAGAAAGTCGAGGTCGTCCAGCGTATAGAGCGGTTCCGCTGCCGGCGGCCCTCGCACTGCATCGAGAGGAGCGTCAGTCTGACTTGCCCCGGCTTGCTGGAGGCACAATTCCGTTCATCCGCAAATACTCAATCATCTGTCCGTAGTGGTTGTATGCATGCGCGACGCCAAATTCGGCCAACCGCAGGCGCGCCGATTTGCTGTGCTCCGGGATTTGCAACATGTTCTCCGCCGTCAGCGTAGCCGCGGCCCTGTGGCCGAGGGCAAAAGAATCCTTCAGGAACTTGATGATGTCGGCTTTGGTCTTCAGGTCCGCGGGACCGTTCCCGTCCTTGATGCTTTCCGGAATCTTATCTCCGGTCAGCGGAGACCATATGAAATAGTTGGAAGAGGCGACATGCTTCACCTGCACGGCAAATGTGCGCACACCCTTGTAGTCGTCGCCGGGAATGTTCAAGGTCTCGGGAGAAAAGTTGTACTTATCTTCCGGCATGGCTTCGGCAACTTCCAGGATTTGTTTTTCGACAGCGCTGATCTCGCCCTCCACCATCGAAGCCAGGGTTGGCAACGGTTGCGCCTGAGACGTACTCGCGGCTGCCGCGTTCTTGGTAGCCTGTCCCAAGCCGGTTGCGGCAACAAGGAGCACTGCCGGCAGAAAGAAGATTCGCAGGTTTTGCATTTCGTAACCTCCGCTGGATTTCTCGGTTAGACGTAGCGGCGCTGCCAAAGTTAGGGGAAATTGTCCGATGAAATGGGTGCCCCATGTCTCGCTTCTTTTGCGAGACATGGGCGTCAGTGTGCATCAGTACCTGGGCCACCCGCCAGGCCGAACCCATCAGCAGTCATTTCCGCAAATAGTCGACGAACCTTGCGTCCAATGCCGTATCTTCTTCTGACTGGTTCGTCTTGCCGCTGGGACGCAGAGCCAGCCAGACCACCACGGCGATCATCCCGCACCAGCCTAGCAAGCGAACCACGGCAGCGATTTTCGTGTCGTAGTTGAGAATGCCGAGATCGCTGAATATTCGAAAGAAATCGTGCTCGGCAAATTCCGGGTCTCCGGTAGTGACCAGAGGCAGCACCTGCGCCCGCGCGTCCGCCATGTAGGTCGCGGTGTAGAGCCAGTTCTCGAAGAAAAAGAACAGGGAGAAAACGAAGCCGGTGGTCTGACGGTGAGTAAAAAAGTACGCCGCGAGGAGGAACGGCACCAGCCACTGGAGGAGAGTTCCTCCCCACAGCCCGAGCGTCGGGCCGAACCACCGAAAAAGATTGTGACCACCCTCGTGGACGATCAGATTGGCCAAATCAATGAAGAGCATTCCGCCGTTGGCGTGCAAGGCGCAGATGAGGAATCCGGCATAGAAAATCAGCCAGCCCACGAACTCCGGACGGGAGACCGGCTGCCAAGTCCTGTCGATTCCCATGTTGAGGCCTAGTTGGTCGAAAATCGATTGCAGCGATTCAATCATGTGCTGGCAGCGATTCTACGTACGCAGTGCGCCGCAGGAAAGTTACGAATGATCGGGACGGGCGCAGAATCAGAGTTACAAGAATGGGGCCCCGTCTGCGCCCAGCTTCTGCCGTCTGAGACCTGTGCCGTCGCCCGCGGGGCAACCGCAAGCGGATCCGATCGCATCGGTTCTAACGGGCAGTTTGACACTGTTCACATACCAACTAGTTCGTACCTCGCCGATTTCGCAAAACTGAGGTGAGATTCAGCCAACACAGGAGGAAGTGATGAACCGAAGGAGATTCCAGGCGATCGCCTCTCTAAGCGTCGCACTGATTCTTATTCTGGACGCGGGCTGCCAGGCGCGGGCACAGGATCGTCAAATGTCGTATCCCAGCATGGCCCCGCTTGACCAATACCTGATGGACCGAAATGCTGAGGTCGCACTGGCGCGAAGCGCAGCCCCGGAGGCCATCTCGCGCGATGCCGAAATCTTGGTTCTGGGACGGCATGGCTATGAAACTGCTGTCAAAGGCAAGAATGGTTTCGTTTGTGCTGTGGAGCGAAATTGGATGGCCCCATTCGAGGGCGAAGGTGCTGACAACTTTTGGAACCCTAAAGTGCGAGGGCCGGTCTGCTTCAATCCGCCGGCTGCCCGCTCCATCCTGCCAATTACGATTAAACGAACGGAGTTGGTATTGGCCGGTCAATCCAAAGCTCAGATCTTCGAAGGCATGAAGGCATTCGTAAAACAAGGGCTGCCACCCCTGGAGCCTGGAGCCATGGCCTACATGATGTCGAAAGAACAGCACCTTAACGATGGCAGTCACCCCAACTGGATGGCTCACCTGATGTTTTACACTCCAGTCATGGACGGTTCCGTTTGGGGTGCGGATCTGCCCCATACTCCCGTCATGCTGAATCCACAGTTCCATGGACGTCCGGAACCAATCGACGTATTCATGGTTCCCGCAGGCCGGTGGTCGGATGGAACGGCGGACCCAGTCAAGGCGGATTAGCAATGCGAACCAATGGGCCCGGAACAGCGACTCTGGCAGGCGCGGTTCTATGATTTCAATGTCTGGATGCAGAAGAGGCGAATCGGAAAGCTGTGCTACATCTATGCAATCCCGTGGCGCGGGGATTGGTGGCCTCGCCGGAACAGTGGCAGTGGAGTAGTTTTCGCTGGTATTCCTCAGGCGAAGTTGGCCCAGTCCGGATCAACGACACGGGCATTCCGGTGATGACAATTCACCCGCCTGGCTATTTGCCGACGCCGGTGAGACTAATCTGCTGAGAAGCTCCGAGCGCGTTGTCGCTGATTTTTATTGTGCCAGTCTGGGTCCCCTTGGTCTGAGGTTTGAATGCAACCTGGATCGTGCAAGTCGCCCCGATGCTCAGTTTCTGCCTGCAGTTGTTTTGCTGAACAAAATTGCCGCTGATCTGGATACCCGAGATCGAAAGCTTCTTGTTCCCCACATTTGAAACTTGCGCAGCGACCGGAGAGCTCGTCTGGCCTACCTTGATCGATCCAAAGTTTATCGCCGTGGGGAAAAGCGCCACCGTAGGCGTGGTTAGGTAGAGCGACGCATCGATCGTTCCGGAAGTTGCGTTCTCAAAAACTGCGCCAATGTCTCCGATGGCATCCGAATTGAAATCTCCGACCAGGATATTGCCGGTATACGCTTGCCCGTTTATGCCATACGCAAATGGCAAGTGAAACGTGCCATCGCCATTGCCGAGCAAAACGAGTACACCCGAGCCGCCGTTATTCACGAGGTCGAGTTTCCCGTCCCCATTCACATCTTCGGCCAGAATCTGGCAGCAAAGCAGGGTCGTGGAATCCGAATAGACAGGACTTTGGAATGTACCATCTCCATTTCCTTTGAGGAACGCGAGACCGCTGCTTGTTGCAACGACAATATCCGGCGCTCCATCTCCGTTGAAATCGTTGAGTACTGCGTACGACTGACCTAGCACGACTGGTCCAGTGATCGGTTTCTGGAACGTACCATCTCCATCGCCAAGCATGACAAAAACCGGATTTCCGACAAACACCAAATCAGACTTTCCATCCCGATTTACATCTGCGACGATGGGGCCACCATACTGTTCAGTGTACTGTGCCCCCAGAGTGAAGGTTCCGTCTCCTTTACTCAGGTAAATGCTGATCAACTCCTGACCGTTGGAAAATGTGCTCACCACGACATCGGTCTTGCCGTCTACATTGAAATCGCCGATGGCAAAATTCAGGGTGGTGTTCAGTTTGGTGTCGACCGGCGCCTGGAACGAACCATCCCCGTTGCCCAAGAGAACCTGGAAACCGTTGGAATAATCGTCCATGATGATCAAATCCGGTTTCCCGTCGCCGTTAAAGTCGCCCGACAACATGAGATCTTGATTATTGATCGCTTCTGATTGCAGTGGAGAGATGACAGGAGTTCCGAAGGAGCCCTGACCGTTGCCCAGGGAGACCGCCACTTGCCCAGTCGGAAAATTGGTTTCCGCGACCGCCAAATCCAGCTTTCCGTCCCCATTAAAATCCGCAACCACAGTTGAATTGGGGCCATACACAGTTCCGGACAAATTATCTGTTTTGGCCAATCCGAATTGGCCTTTCCCGTTACCGAGGACTACCGCAACGGAGTTAAGACTTTCTTCCGGGGTCACCAAGTCTAGGAACCCGTCTCCGTTGATGTCTGCAAGCGCAATCGATTCCGTGGCAAAAATCGGAGAGGCGACGGGCGTTGAGAATTTTCCGCTTCCGTTGCCGAACAAAACCGAAAATGCATCGGGACCAACCGATCCGTACGCCAGATCAGTCTTGCCGTCGTGATTGATATCCGCAGCGAGAAGACTGTAAATTTCGCCGGCCCCCATAACCACCAGCGGCGTTGGAGACATGAAACTTCCGTTTCCTTTCCCCTTCAATAAATAAAGCTGCTGTTGGGTCTTGCTGGAAATGACTGCATCGAGACTCCCGCTGGTCGTAAATTTGCTGGTAACTACCAAACTTGTATCGGGACCGAACAGTCCTGAGGACGTATCCACTCGCGTAAATGTGCCTCCTCCAGTATTCAACAAGACTGAAACGACTCCCGATCCAACACAGGACGCAATCAAATCCCTCCTGCCATCGCCGTTGAAATCGCCGGTGCCGATCGAGGTAGGTTCGGATCCAACACCTATCGCCACCTGAGGCTGAAACGTCCCGTCCCCGTTTCCATAAAGAATTGAGATGGTATTGTCGAACTCGTTTGCGATGGCAACATCGATCTTCCCGTCGTCGTTAAAGTCGCCAGCGACTAAGCCGGTCGGAAAGTCACCCACGGAATAGTCGACGTGGGCCTGAAATGTTCCGTTACTATTTCCCAGTAAAACCGAAACCACTCCGGGCTGGTCGATTCCGTTCGGCATGTTGAGGGTAACTAGGTCGGTCCGGCCGTTCCTTCTCAGATCTGCTGCGATCAGCGTGAATGGTGACGCCCCCGTCGGGTAGCTAACTGGAGGACCAAAGGCCGCGTTCGGTTCGCCGAGCATGACGGAGACGGTGTTGCCGTAATTGACCGCCGCCAAATCGCTCCTGCCATCATGATTGAAGTCAGAGAGAACTGCTCCTAGTGGACTATTTCCCGCACCAAAGTACGAGTAGTTGTAGAGATAGGCCTGAGCATCAGCAGCTGTGCCCGCGAGCAGTATGTAGCCAAGGAAAACTAGGAAGATAACCAGTACAGATGGGGCGCAACGCTTTGTGTAGGGCATCTTAAGACCCGCGTTTACCGGGAAACACTTTTAGCATGGCCCGCCAAAAGCCGCAACAGTAAAGTGATTTGAGGCTTGCAAGAATGGGGGCAGTCCCGTCTAGCCCATGTCCGTCGAATGGGCCACCCGCGAGATAACAAAAGGCTGGGCCAGTGCGCCTTCACGACCTAATCGACTCCTACCTTTTCGATAGGGACGGGAGTTCGCTGTCGAGCCATGAGGCGATACTTTCGGTCAGAAGCCTCCAAGAGATTAGGAGTCGCGCTTCGCCTATCCCGATGACGAGGTATCGACATGCGTATCGGTCCACGGATTTTTTCCCGCCACCGACCGGCCGAAAACACAAAGAGTAACCTTCATCGATTGAAGTCATTTCGGCTAGAAAACAGGAATGCGCATTCCTTGAGTATTTGTCGAGAAGTCTAAACAATCGCTTTTCGTCTGCCTTCCATCCTCTTCGACTTAGGACTTAGGTGTCACCAACCCCGTGTCTGCAGCATCTGCGCCTCATCCAATCCCGCAACAGCCAGCCCTTTCATCGCACCCGTTAAATCTTCGCTGACTTCAAGTAAAACTTTAGGGTCGTTGAAGTGGGTGGCGGCTTTGACGATGGCGCGGGCGCGCTTTTCGGCTTCGGCGGGAGGGGCGAAGGTGGTGGAATCCTGCATGAAGATGCCGCTGCCTACGAAGACGGCTTCGGCGCCGAGCTGCATGACGAGCGAGGCGTCGGCGGGCGTGGCAATGCCTCCGGCGGAAAAATTCGGCACGGGGAGCTTGCCGGTTTTCGCAACCATCTTTACCAGTTCGTACGGCGCGCCGTGCTCTTTGGCCTTTGCGTAAAGTTCTTCTTCGCCGAGGACGGTGAGGATTTTCATCTCCTGCACGATCTGCCGAATGTGTTTGACGGCGTGGACAACATCCCCAGTGCCGGCCTCCCCCTTGGTACGAATCATGGCCGCGCCCTCAGCGATGCGCCGCAACGCTTCCCCAAGATTGCGCGCGCCGCACACGAATGGAACTTTGAACGCGTGCTTGTCGACATGATGCGCTTCGTCCGCAGGCGTGAGCACTTCGGATTCGTCAATGTAATCGACGCCGAGCTCTTGCAAAATCTGCGCCTCAGCAAAATGTCCAATGCGGCACTTCGCCATCACGGGAATGGAAACAGTCGCCATAATCTCGCGAATCTTTTTCGGCGAAGCCATTCGCGCAACCCCGCCCTCCGCGCGGATCTGCGCCGGGACGCGCTCAAGCGCCATGACGGCGACGGCGCCAGCTTTTTCGGCGATGGACGCTTGCTCGGCGTTGGTCACGTCCATAATTACGCCGCCTTTTAACATTTCGGCGAGGCCGGTTTTGAGGCGGAGGGAGGTGCTTCCGTTATTTTGGGAACTGCCGTTGTGTTTCGACATGGAGAACCTTTTCTGGGTGCGGGCTTCGGGCGTCGGATTACAGGCTCCGGCGAAGCTCTAGTTATTTTACAGCGCGCGGGGGATTCGCGGTACCCCTGGAGGCCGAAGACTTATCAGCGCTCGGCTAAGACCTTTACCACAGGGGACACAGAGGAACACAGGGTAGGGCTAGCGTTCCACGTATTTGGCGAACATTTTTTCGGGGTCGATGGCGATGAAGATGCCGCGGCTGCGGGCGAGGACTTCGTTTCTGTCGTTAAGGATTTCGGCGGCGTTGATGTGGGTGCGTCCGCGGACTTTGATTTCGCGTCCCTCGACTCGCAGAGGCTTGTGCAGCGGGACGGGCTTTAGATATTCGACGGTCATTTCTCGGGTGAGCGCGACTACGTGATGAAGTTTGTTTACTTTGCCCATGGCGTCGTCGAGGATGCTAGCGATGATGCCGCCATGGCAATGGCCGGGCGGTCCGGTGTAGCGGGCGCTGAGGCGAAAACGGCAAACGAAGGTTTGGCGTTCTTCGTCGAGAATGAATTTCAGGCGCATGCCTTCCCGGTTGTTCTGGCCGCAGACGAAGCAGTTGTTCTTTTGTAGTTTGTGGTAGCGGGTTTCGTGGCCTTGAGTTTGAGGCTTGCGTGCCATGGAACTGATTCTAACGTGATTGCGTAATGCGCATTGAAAGTCAAAATCCCCACTTCTCGCAAAGGAAGCGAGAAGTGGGGCACCCAGGGCTGGAATGATTCAGAGGCAAAATGCCCTCCTAGCATTCGAAGGGTGGATGGAAACGCCTTGCGGGGGTTGTGGTGGCGCTGGCTAGTAAGGGGTCTTTCGACTGCGGATGTGCCTCGCGTTCGCGAAGCACAACCTCCGCTCAAGATGACAGGTGGTGATAGTGCGCAATTCCTGCTTCTAACTTATTCTCGAATGCTGTATACATATCGGTTTTGAAGATTCTTGAATTGGAGCTCTCCGTGAAATCACATTTCGCCTTTGTGGCCGCCGCACTCTTTATCGCGCTCTCATCTTTCGCCGCAACCCCGCAGGATAAGGATGCGGATAAGGCGGGGCGGCCTGCAGTTAAGAAAGAGCCGAAGAAAGACCAAAAGAGGGAAGAGAAAAAGGACGAGACCAAGGATAAAGAGAAGGACGAGAAGAAGCCCGGAATGAATGCCGAGACTTTTTCTGGGCTGAAGTTTCGCTCGATTGGGCCGGCGGTGGCTTCCGGGCGAGTGATGTCGATTGCAGTCAATCCGAAGAACAAGTTTGAGTATTACGTGGGCGTGGCGTCGGGCGGAGTGTGGAAGACGGTGAATGATGGAACGATGTGGACTCCGCTGTTTGATAAAGAAGGATCGTATTCGGTTGGATGGGTGACGCTCGATCCAAATGACGCTTCGGTCGTGTGGGCGGGAACCGGTGAGAGCAACTCGCAGCGCAGTGTGTCGTATGGCGATGGGATTTACCGGTCGGATGATGGCGGAAAGAATTGGCAGAATTTAGGTTTGAAAAAGTCGGAACATATTGGGCGAGTGGTGGTTGATCCGCGAGATTCGAAAGTTGTGTATGTGGCGGCGGAAGGGCCGCTGTGGGGGCCCGGGGGCGATCGCGGGCTTTATAAAACTACTGACGGCGGAAAGAACTGGAAGGCGGTGCTGACTATCAGCGAGAACACAGGCGTGGCGGATGTGGGGATTGATCCTTCGAATCCGGACATTGTTTATGCGTCGGCTTACCAGCGGCGGCGGCATGTGTTCACTCTGATTGATGGCGGGCCGGAGAGCGCGATTTATAAATCGACCGACGCGGGGGCGACCTGGAACAAATTGAAATCCGGGCTGCCTACGGTTGACATGGGGAGGGTTGGCCTGGCGGTGTCTCCGGTGGATCCGAATGTTGTCTATGCCACGATCGAGGCAGCCGATGGCAAGGGGGGCCTTTTTCGGTCGGAGGACCGGGGAGCGAACTGGGAGCGGCGAAACGAGTTCGACGTGGGCGCGATGTATTACGCGCGGGTGGTGTGCGATCCGAAGAATGTAGATCGCATTTTTGTGATGAATGTGACTTTGCGCGAGTCGCTTGACGCCGGAAAGACGCTGCATAAGGTGGAGGAGACCAATCATCACGGGGACAATCACGCGATCTGGATCGATCCGGAGAATACGAAGCACTGGTTGCTGGGGTCGGATGGCGGGATGTATGAGACCTGGGATGATGCGAAGAGCTGGCAGTTCAAGGCGAATCTGCCGACGGTGCAGTTCTACGACGTGGCGGTGGACAATGCGCTTCCCTTCTACAACGTGTGTGGCGGGACCCAGGATTATTTTTCGTGGTGCGGGCCGTCGAGGACGCGCAACATCAACGGCATTATGAATTCAGATTGGTTCGTGACCACGGGCGGAGATGGGTTCCGCTCGGTAGTGGACCCGGTGGACCCGAACACGATTTATTCGGAATCGCAATACGGCGTGCTGGTGCGCTATGACAAGCCGACGGGGCAGGAACTGGTGCTGCAGCCGCTCGAGGGTAAGGGCGAGCCTCCGCTGCGCTGGAATTGGGATTCGCCGGTGATTATCAGTCCGCACTCGCATACTCGGTTGTATTTTGCGGCCAATAAATTATTTCGCAGCGACGACCGAGGCGATACCTGGAAAGCAATCAGCGGCGATCTTACGCGGCAGATCAATCGCAACACGTTGCCCGTGATGGGACAGGTGTGGGATCCGGATGCGGTGGCGAAGAATGCATCAACATCGTTGTACGGAAATATTGTGGCATTGTCGGAATCGCCCAAGAAAGAAGGACTGATTTACGTAGGCACCGACGATGGGCTAATTCAAATCACTGGCGACGGTGGACAGAGTTGGACCAGGTGCGAAAAGTTTTCCGGCGTTCCGGATACAACCTACGTAAGCCGGCTGGCGGCGTCTCGACATGATGCGAACGTGGTCTATGCGGCGTTCGACAATCATAAGAACGAAGATTTCAAACCTTATCTGCTGCGCTCAAGCGACGGCGGCAAGACGTGGGCTTCGATTGCGGCGAACTTGCCGGAGAATGGACCGGTGCTGGCGTTTGTGGAAGACACGGTGAACCCGAATCTTCTATTTGCGGGAACGGAGTCCGGAGCATTTTTTAGCATTGATGGCGGGACGCGCTGGGTGCAGTTGAAGGGCGGGTTGCCGACGATTGCAGTGCGGGACATGGTAATGCAGCCTCGTGAAGGCGACTTGGTGATTGCTACTTTTGGGCGCGGATTCTATGTGCTGGACGATGTTTCGGCATTGCGGCAAATCAAGGCCGAATCTCTGGAGCAGGCTGCGGCGATGTTTCCGGTTAAGGATTCGCTGTTGTATATGGAGCGGCACCCGTTGGGCGGGCCGAAGAAAGGGTTTCAGGGAGACTCGTTTTATACGGCGGAGAATCCTCCGTTCGGGGCAGTGTTCACGGCTTATTTAAAAGAGAAACTGAAAACTAAAAAGGAGAAACGCCAGGAGGCGGAAAAGGAGGCGGCCAAGAAAAATCAGAAGTTGCCTTATCCGACGAACGATGAGTTGCGCGCTGAGGCTGAAGAGGCTAAGCCTGAGGTTTATTTTTTGATCTACGACGAATCGGGCGCGGCCATTCGGCATGTAGAGGGCAGCATTGATGCGGGTTTCCAGCGGACGGCGTGGGATTTACGGTATTCGGCGGCGTCATTGCATGAGCATCCCGAAGAGGGAGAGGACTTTCCGCCGGCGGGATCAAAAGGTCCGCTGGTGATCTCCGGAAATTATTCGGTGCGGATGTTTCAGAAAGTCGACGGAGCAGTCACTGAACTGGGTGGAGCGCAAAACTTTAAGGTCACCGCGGAAGGCGCCGGTGCGTTGAATACCGCCGACCGAACGGCACAGGGGGAGTTCCAACGCAAGGCAGCTCGCCTCTATCGCGCAGTATCAGGCGCGGTGCATACGGCTGAAGAGGTAGAAACGCGACTGAAAGCGATTCGCGCGGCGCTGCGAGAGACGCCAGCGGCGGAAAAGCAGTTGGATGCGGTGGCGTATTCGATCGAACGGCGTGATCGGGAAATCCTGCGAGCCCTGAGCGGCGACAAGGAATTGCAGAAGCGGAACGAGCCGGTGCCTTCTTCGATTAACGATCGTGTTACCTCCATTCTCGAAGGTGAACGCTTCTCGCTCGCTAAGCCAACACAAAGTCATGTTGATAACTACAAGGTTGCGGCCGCGGAATTTACCGAACAACTCGGCAAGCTTCATGCGCTGGTTGAGGGTGACCTGACTAAGCTGGAGAAGGATATGGAAGCTGCAGGGGCTCCTTGGACTCCGGGCAGGGTGCCGGAGTGGAGTGAGAAGTGAGAAGTATTCTGATTTCGCAATGGATGGAAAAAATCAAAATCTTTACCACAGAGGTCACAGAGGGAACACAGAGGGTAGGTCAAAGCCGGATGCGTCTAGATGAGGAGAGTTTCGGCGATCCTAGTAGAAACCGCCCTCGCTTGCTCGGGATGACGAGCGGAGTCATCGGTATGACACGCGGACGGATCGGGAGAGCACGCGGAGGCAAATATTGTTTTTCCTGAGTAACTCGGTTGCGAAATCCGCAAGCGGCTGTGGTAAACTCGCCGCCGACTGTTGCTTCGCGCTGTTGGGCGCGGCAATTCGCTGGGGAAATTCGTTTTTGTCCGGGAGGACTGGGGAATGGGCCTCGCGTTACTGGTCGTTATCTGGCTGATTACTCTTGCCAGCACCTACTTTTTTGTCGCTAAGACCTGGTGGCTTCCCGCGGGAGCCTCAGCAGCTACAGGATTTATCGACGGACAGTTCACCCTCACCTTGGTACTGATGGGAATTGTTTTTCTAGCGGCACAGCTTTCTCTGGGCTACCTCGCATGGCGCTATCGCGAAGAACCTTCCGCGCCTCCGGCCAAGTATTCGCACGGCAATGTAAAGCTGGAAGTTGTGTGGACGGTGCTGACCACGATTCTGTTCGTCGGATTGAACCTAATGGGCAGCCGTGTATGGGCCAGCCAGCGCTTTGACCAAGCGGGGCCGGGCGCGGTGCAGGTTGAGGTCACGGGTATGCAGTTTGCCTGGTACTTCCGCTATCCTGGGCCGGATGGAAAATATGGAGCGACCAGCGTCAAGTTGATGGATCCGTCGGCCGGCGGAGAGGCCGCAGTCGGACTAAATACTTCCGACCCTGCAGCGAAGGATGACGTGGTTACCGGCACCATGTTTTTGCCGGTGGACCGCGAAGTCGATCTAAGCTTGCGTGCAGTGGATGTGATTCACAGCTTCTTTATTCCGAACCTGCGATTCAAGCAGGATGCGGTGCCCGGTCTGAATATTCACATGCACTTCACACCAACTGCAATTGGCGAGTATGAGATTGCATGCGCCGAGTTGTGCGGGCTCGGACATTACAAGATGCACGGCATGGTACACGTTGTCAGCCAAGGAGATTTTGACAAGTGGCTGGCCGCACGGGAGGCGGAGAAACAATAAATGGCAACCTCGGTTACCGCTCATGCGCACGCTGGCCCTCAGGGCTTCATCCGAAAATACATTTTTAGCCTGGATCACAAAGTCATCGGCATTCAATATTTCTTTCTGGCGCTCACAGCGGTGTGGGTGGGGATGTTTCTGTCGCTACTGATGCGCATTCACCTACTGTGGCCAGGCGTCACTCTGCCGCTGGTGGGCGACATCAAGCCGGAAACTTATCTGAGCCTGCTGACCATGCATGGCACGATCATGGTTTTCTTCGTGCTGACTACGGCACCACAGGGGGGCTTTGGAAATTATTTTCTGCCGATTCAGATTGGCGCGCCGGATATGGCGTTTCCAGTACTGAACATGCTTTCGTTCTGGACTACGTTCGTGGCCTTCGTGGTGATTATCGCTGCTTTCTTTGTGAGCGGGGGAGCGCCACTGCATGGGTGGACAGGATATCCACCGCTGAGCGCGCTGCAATCTGCCGGGCCGGGCGAAGGGCTGGGCGCGGATTTGTGGATCACGAGTATCGCCATCTTTTGTCTGGCTTCGCTGATGGGCGCGCTGAATTTCCTGACAACTACGCTCGACATGCGCGCCAAAGGCATGACCATGATGCGCATGCCGCTGACGGTATGGTCGTGGTTTATCACGGCGATTCTAGGGCTGCTGGCGTTCGGAGTGCTCCTCTCGGCGGGGATATTGCTGCTGATGGATCGCAACATGGGCACGAGTTTTTACGTCCCGCTGGTGGTGGTGAACGGGCAGATCATGGGCCACAAGGGCGGGTCTCCGCTGCTGTGGCAACATCTGTTCTGGTTCTTTGGGCATCCTGAGGTCTACATCGCGATTCTGCCGGGAATGGGTGTGGCTTCGCAGATCCTTTCGACATTCTCACGCAAGCCAATTTTTGGTTACAAGGCGATGGTTTACGCGATGCTGGCGATTGGATTTTTTGGATTCATGGTGTGGGGCCACCACATGTTCATGAGCGGCATGAGCCCGTACTCGGCTTTTGCGTTTTCACTCCTGACCATGTGCATTGGCGTACCTTCCGCGATCAAAACATTCAACTGGCTGGGCACAATGTATAAGGCGCGAATTCGCTTTCAGACGCCGATGCTGTACGCAATCGGGTTCGTGTCGCTTTTCGTCTCGGGCGGATTGAGTGGGCCGTTCTTGGCGCAGCCGGTGCTGGATATTCAGTTGCACGATACATATTTTGTGGTCGGACACTTCCACCTGATCATGGGTGTGGCGGCGATCTTTGGAATGTTCGCGGCGACATATTACTGGGTCCCGAAAATGTTTGGACGAATGATGAATGAGACCTGGGGAAGAATTCACTTCTTCATTACGCTGGCCGGAACCTATGCGATTTTTATGCCCATGCACTATCTGGGAATCGCCGGCGGAACGCGGCGATATTCACAATATACGGAAGTCGCGTACCTGCAGAAGCTGATGCCGCTGCATCAGTTCATGACCTATGCGGCCATCATCACGATTGCAGCGCAGTTTATTTTTGTGATCAACCTGTTCTGGAGTATTTTCAGGGGGCCGAAGGCGAGCGACAATCCGTGGGAGTCGACGACGCTGGAGTGGACCACGGCGACTCCGCCGCCTCATGATAATTTTGGCGGCGTGACTCCAGTGGTGCACAACGGTCCTTATGAGTACGCGGTGCCGGGAGCGGCGCGGGATTTTGTGATGCAGACGGATCCGGCGGCAGGGACGACGCATTAGAGCGGTTGCGGCGAATTGATGCGCGGGAGTTAAACCGATGCGGAGGGTTCGGCATCTGAAGTAATTATGGCGACTTACGTTCCAAGTAGACCCGGCGATCAAGTAGGCGGTGGCGGAGATGTGCCGCGGCCCCCTAATGGTGGTGGCGATGATGGGAGATACCCGGATTCGAATTTGCCAAATTATGGCGCGCGGTTGCGCCGGGCACGGCTGGGGCTGATCTGCGCGATTGCGACAGTCAGCATGGTGTTTGTTTCGCTGACCAGTGCGTATATTGTGCGGCGAGGCTTGCCAACGTTCGACGAATCGAGCCGCACGTATTTTCGTGACTGGGGATCGGTGCAACTGCCGTGGCTGCTGCTGACGATCAATACAGCGCTGCTTTTGATCAGCAGTTTGACCATCGAAAAGGCACGGCGAAATATTACCCGGAGCGCGGCGCTGGCTCCGGTGCGGTCGATTCCCGGAATTTCGCTCGACGAGGAGCGAAGTTTTCCCTGGCTGGGTGTGACGATTCTTTTGGGCTTTGGATTTCTGATCGGACAGTGGATGGCTTGGGGCGAACTGAAAGGGAGAGGATTTTTTGTCAATACCAATCCTAATAGTTCATTCATCTACCTGTTGACGGCGGCGCATGCGGTGCATCTGGCGGGAGGAGTTGTGGCTATGCTGTGGGCGGGCGCCACTTCCCTGCTGCATCGGCCGGTTGAAGGGCGGCGGATCGCGGTGGATGTGACTGCCTGGTACTGGCATTTTATGGCAGTGCTGTGGCTCTACATTTTTGCGCTCTTAGCGTTTGTGCACTAGCGTTGGTTCGACAATTGAAAGGGGAACTTGGGAATGGCTGACGCCACTCTGCAGCATACCGCCACGGCCGGGCATGGACTGGCAGGCGAATTCGAAGCGCCGTTGTTTGGGGCATACTCCAAAAAGGTGGGCATGTGGCTGTTTCTGGCTTCGGATTCGCTGACGTTCGGAGCGTTGCTGTTTGCTTTCAGCTACAACCGGATCTATACCGTCTGGCCGACGCCGTTTGGCAAGGACAGCATTATCAATGCGACGGTGATGACGGCGTGCCTTCTTTCCAGTTCGCTGACGATGGTGATGGCGGTGTTTGCCGCGCAACGGAACGACCGGGCGTGGACGCGCAACTGGTTGTTGGCCACCATGGCGTTTGGGACGGCATTCATTGTGCTGCATGGAATGGAGTGGACGAAATTGATTCACGAGGGATTGACGCTGCCGGGGTTCCCTAAACCAGCCGGACAGGATGCGGGGGAGTTCGCCAAGATTTCTACGGGCGTTCCGCAGTTCGCGGCTACATTTTTTGGGCTGACGGCTATGCACATGCTTCACGTTACGATTGGCGTGATTTATCTGGGCGTGGTGGCGTTGCGGAAGTGGTTTCTGCCGATCCTGGGCGTGATCTGGCTGGGGGCAACTTTCCTGATTCCGGCGGACAACGTTTTTCATTATGCCGTCCACGCGCTGCTGCTGGGGCTGATTGTGGCGGCGATCATTCTCTTTCTTAAACCCAAAGTTTATGACGCTCATGATGTTGAAGTCTGCGGTTTGTACTGGCATTTTGTAGATCTGGTGTGGATGTTTATTTTCCCGCTGGTCTATTTGATGTCGACGAAGATTTAGGAACGCGCTCACGATCACAAGATTGTTAAAAGGGGAACGCGATGCATGACGTGGCGAAGCACGACGATAGCAAGGCGCAGTACTTCTGGGTATGGGGCGCGTTGCTGTTTCTGACGGCTGTGGAAGTATGGCTGGGTTACCGGCAGATCTTCGAGCCGGTGCGCATGCTGGAAGTGCTGCTGGTGCTGTCAGTGATCAAGTCGGCGCTGATCATTGGATATTTCATGCACTTAAAATTCGAACGGCCGATCATGCGATGGATGATCGTGATCTCGGTAGTGGGCTGTTTCGTGATCATGTATTCGTTCTTTTTTCCGGACGCGGACCGGGTTTTACGGTTGGGAGTTAAGTGAGCCGATGAAATCTGTATTGGAGAAAATTCGAGTTTTGGCGATGGTGATCTTGGTTAGCGTTTGGACGATTCCTGCCCTCGGGCAGGGGTGTGCGATGTGTAACGCGAACGCTCGGAGCACGCCTAAGGAGGGCCAGCAGGCATTGAACCGAGCGGTCCTGGTGCTTCTTATCCCTCCGGTCGGATTTATGTTGGTTGGGGCCGGGTTGGCTTTCCGGTATGGAAAGAAGCGAGACCGGGAGCAGGAATAGATTTGCGTTCTCCAAGAAAGTTCTTTCGCCCCTTCGGGGCTCGGTTAACTCCAGGCAAGCCTACCCACGGCTTGCCCCGTGGGCTGCATTCTGCCGCCGCTTCGCGGCTTGATCCGCATGACCGCTCGGCGATGTATCCCTAGGCGCGGTTCCCTGCCTTTACTCTGCTTTATAATAGAAGATTCGGCAATGCTTGCTGAGGGCACTAGGAGCAGCCCCGGCCGGCAAGTACCTGCCGGATCACTTACCCGATGTCTGACTCACTACCTACGGAAAGCATAATCGTTCGCGGCGCCCGCGTTCACAACCTCAAGAACATTGATTTTGAGGTCCCGCACAATACCCTGACGGTTGTCACGGGGGTGTCGGGCTCGGGGAAGTCTTCGCTCGCGTTCGACACCATTTATGCGGAGGGACAGCGGCGGTACGTGGAATCGCTTTCCGCGTACGCGCGGCAGTTTCTGGAGCGGATTGAAAAGCCGGATGCGGATTCAATCGATGGCATCGCTCCGGCGGTCGCCATCAAGCAAAAGAATTCGACGCGCAATCCACGATCGACGGTGGCCACGGCGACAGAGGTCTACGATTATCTGCGACTGCTCTTTGCCCGCGTGGGGCGTACTTACTGCGCAAACTGCGGGCAGGAAGTAAAAAAAGATACCGTAGATGAAATAGCAGATGCGGTTCTGGCGCTGAACCCCGATACTCGAGTACAAGTTGTGTTTCCTTTGCAGCCTGCCGCCGCGGTGCCCGAGGAGCCAAAGAAAAAGGTCACACGCGGGCGAAAGTCCAGTAAGAAAGCCGCTGCTTCTGACCCGGGACTCACCGAACAGATGAAGACTCGGCTGTTTGATTTGCGCAAGGGCGGATTCAACCGGCTGTATCAGTCCGGCCAGGTAGTCGAGTTTTCCACGCCGGAATCGCTTCTTGACCTCCGTTTCGATCAACCCGTGTTTGTGTTAGTGGACCGGCTCACGGTATCG
>JAOAPI010000117.1 GCA_025462865.1 Candidatus Sulfotelmatobacter sp.
GATCTTTTTTTGCTGAGATCTCTTTTCCGTGGCGGCGCCAGCAAGCAGGACTGGCTTGAGCGCTGGGAGTTCTGGAATAGCGCTCTTAGCCGGCACAATATTGATACCAGCACGCTGCCCGGATCCAGCCCTAGCTATTCAGCCGCCGCAATCGAAGTATGGAAGCAATACTCGAAGGGCGCGCTTTACGGCGACAAATCCCCCAATTATTTCGATTCCATGCAACGGCTCTCACGTGAGTTTCCCAACGCGCGCTTCATCGTAATCTGGCGCGATGTGGCGGATACTTGCGGCAGTATTCTCCGGGCGGCTGAGGGTTCGACCTTCTTTGCCAAACGGGGCATCACGCACCGCGCGCTTATCGGATATCGCCGAATGAAGGATGAATGCGATGCTCTGGTTCGAGGGGGCATAGCTTTGCATCAGGTTCATTACGAGGAAATGGTGCAGTCTCCGGCGATGGTGATGCAGGGTATCTGCTGGTTTCTCCAAATCCCGTTTGAAGCATGCATGGCTTCGCTCGAAGGAGCGGACAGGTCGGCGATCTATGAAGCGCCGCAGCACGTCGGAGTAAAAAGCGAAAAGATTGGAATAAGGGAAACGCGAAATGCGGCTCTGCCTGCGAAACTCAGGGACAAGATTTCGCGTTATGTAGCTTATTGGAAGAAGGATTCGGCCGGCGCCTGGCCTACGTATCCGGCAAGCGCCGGAGATGCGAAACCGGCGAGCATTCTGGAACGGACAGGGGACGAACTTTATTTCAGAGCTTTGCGAGCTCTGGACCGATTCACGGCATTCGCTTATTGCCACGCTCCTATTTCTATTCTCCGGCGTTATCGTGCTTCAAGAGATCAGCGCCGCGCTGCAGGCGCGCCAGAAACTGCTCCATTGTCGCAAACTTCGAATGGAGATTGATTCGCTGCAAAAGCTACTATGACTACGCTTCGTAAGTTTCGTCACACACTTTCTAAAACTCCCGTGCGCGCGCCGCTGGTGTGGATGCGGCATCGCAGCTTCCTTCCAACGGATGTGTTTGTCGGATCCTATCCGCGCTCCGGAAGCACATGGCTGCGCTTCATGCTGCTTGAGATTCTGGCGGGACAAGCTTCTGGCTTCGCTAACACCAACGAAATGCTTCCAGACGTTGGAAAACATGAAGCCGGGGCTCCGGTGCTGCCGGGTGGCGGGCGCCTTATCAAGACGCATGAGCCGTTTCGCGCCGAGTATACGAAAGCGATCTACCTGGTGCGAGATCCACGCGACGTAGCTTTGTCCGAATTCGCCTATCAGAAAGCACTGGGATACGCGTCCGACGACTTCGATAACTATCTCGAGCGCTTTCTACAGACTGGAGTCAACCCCTTCGGTTCCTGGATCAACCATGCAACTTCGTGGATGAATGCCTCCGACGCAGGGCGCTCCGAGATTCTGCACGTGAACTTCGAGGAACTGAAGCAGAAACCGCAAGAGCAACTTGGCCGCATCGTGACCTTCCTGCAAATGCCTGAAGTCATGGACCGCATTCCGGGCGCGATCGAGAACAATTCTTTAGCCCGCATGAAGGAAAAAGAAAAGGCCAATCCGCAGCGTGCTTCCGCCAAAGGACGATTCATCCGCAGCGGTTCGGCTGGGGGATGGAAGTCCACATTCACGGACAGGCAGTCTCAACTTATGCAACAGTATGCTGGAAGCTTGATGGCAAGGCTGGGCTATTCTGCGGTAGAGTCTTTGGAAGGGCAATTCGCATGAGTGATGAAAAGACCAGCCGATCAAGTTTTTCCCAAGCGGAAAAAAAGCCTGCCGCACGCGCTGTTGGCGGGGTGCAGTGTTTGCGCTGCAAGCGCGAACTGGATAGTTATGTGTTCACCAAGTTGAACTTTCTCCCCTATGGCACGCAAAGCGGGAATGTGATGCTCGAGTGCTCTAAATGCGGGCATTTGGAGTTTCTCTCGCAAAATAGTCCGCTCTTGCAACAGCTGAAGGCGAATCCGGTAGCCGTCGGCGACGGTGACTAACCCGCTTTTTCAGATATATAGAGCTAAAACTCAAGCCTCAGTCGCTTTCGCCGGATTATTTGACGCGGACTGACGATCAACGCATCTCCCGCGGTTTACACAAACGGTTCCTCTAACCCAGCCGCAATCAGAAAAAACAACATGCGCATCCTAGGACTCTCATCGTTCGGTCACGACACGTCGGCTGCCTTAATGGAAGACGGCGTCATTCGTGCCGTCATCGAAGAGAGCAAGCTTTCACGGCAGAAAAATGCCCGCGGCTTGCCCGCTGAAGCCATTAGGTTCTGCCTGACGAAAGCCGGAGCGGGGTGGGAAAGCATCGACCAGATTGCGATTACGGCTACTCCGCTGCGCGGGTGGATGAGGCGCTCGACCGCCGGAGCGAGAATTTCGCCGCTGGATCCTGTCGCGGCCGGTCACTCTCAAGTTCGTGAAGTTGGACGGCTGGCTCGGGAACTTGGCTACCTCCGGCTACTTCGCCATCAGACAGGCGCCCGCTTCGACAAGAAAATCACAAACGTCGAACATCATCTCAGTCACGCCGCCGGTGCATTTTTTCTTTCTCCCTATGATCGCGCCCTTGTGATCACCATGGACGAAGAGGGTGATGGAAGATCGGGAATGATTGCTATTGGCGAAGGCTCGCGGCTTCGCAAACTGTGCGACATTTCTTATCCACACTCGCTGGCATGGTTATATTCGCGGATCACTGAAATTCTGGGCTTCGTGCCTCATGCGGAGGAACACAAGACGCAGTGGTTGAGCCTGGGAGGGGAAGCCCAATATCGCGATGTGTTCCGCGATATGATGCGCCATTCCAGCAAAAGCTCTTTGCGACTGGATTACGATTATCTCGACCATGGCGTGGGCGATCGCTTTGTTCTCTCCGAGAGATTCTGGCAAAAAACAGGGCTTCCCCGGAACACGGCCGAACTCGCGGAAGGGCAGCGGCGTGCGCTTGCTGCTTCGATTCAGCAGGCCTGCGCCGAGAAAGTCTGGGAGGTCGTTGAATCGCTCTGCCGCGAACACGATATTCAAGACGTATGCCTGGGCGGGGGATTGTTCAACAACAGCTCGCTGGTCGCCTCGGTGGAACAGAATCTTGGACTCGATCATGTCTTCGTGCCGCCAGCTCCGGGAAACTCGGGAACAGCTCTGGGTGCGGCGCTCTACCTGCAACATCACGAACAGAAGATGCCGCGAAAACAGTATCGGTCGAATCCGTACTGGGGGCCGGGCTTTTCCCGCCACGAAATCAAAGACGTCCTCGATAACTGCAAGGCGCGCTTCTCCTTCCAGGTGATGCGCGAGCGGCAGACGGATCAGGCAGTGCAACTTCTGCTGGGCGGGAAGATTATCGGATGGTTTCAAGGTCCGGCGGAGTTTGGCCCGCGGGCCCTGGGAAATCGCAGCGTGCTGGCTTCGCCCTGGGCTGAATACGTCAAGGAAAACCTCAACGACTTTATCAAGCACCGCGAGTGGTTCCGTCCTTTCGCGGTATCCGTACCGATCGAGGACGCGCACCGATACTTCGAATGCTCGGGATTGTGCGAGAGCATGAATTCGCTGGCCCGCATCCGGCCTGGTGTCGAGGGCTTACCCGAGGGGCTGGTACTCCCAGGAGGCTTGGTTCGGGTGCACACTGTGAGCAAAGAAGCGAACCCGGC
Organism: Candidatus Sulfotelmatobacter sp.; assembly: GCA_025462865.1. Lineage (GTDB taxonomy): Bacteria > Acidobacteriota > Terriglobia > Terriglobales > Acidobacteriaceae > Sulfotelmatobacter. The sequence continues at coordinate 3,683 of JAOAPI010000117.1, forward strand.
TCTCTGGGATTTGCTGAAGCGTTTTGGCTTGCAGTCGGCCGCGCCCATGCTGATCAATACATCTTTCAATCTGTTCGGCGAGCCTTTGGTGGTCAGCCCACTCGATGCTATCCGCAGTTATGCCTGCTCGGGTATCGACGCGTTACTGATGGATAATTTCCTGCTGACGAAAGTGCCGCTCGCTTCCGTCGCGGCACCCGCACGCGAAACCCACTCAACAGCTGCAACACTTTCCAGAATCAGCGCCTAGTAGCGCGAAGCAATTCGGAATAATCAGGCGTGGCGACCTTCATGGTTGCCACGCCTTTTTTGTCTTTTGAACTCACGAGTGTGGCACGCGATCTGAACTGGCGCGATAAGATATGGCGGAAGCCCTTATGAAAATATCTTCCATTGCTATGCTTGCCGTAATACTTCTGTTGTCATCGTCAGCTGAAATCGGTCGCGCCGCAAATGCCGGCCCCCTCAACGCTCCTTCCCCCATTCAACCGACATTCTTTGGAATGCACATTAACCGCCTTACGACGCCGTGGCCTCAAGTTCCATTCGGAAGCCTGCGCATGCTGGGCAATCTGACCACCTGGCTGCACCTCGAAGGAGAGGACCGCAATCGTTACGACTGGCGGATGCTTGACCGCTGGCTGGACGCCGCCCGCGCTCATAACGTGGACGTGATGTATACATTCAGCCGCACGCCCCCATGGGCGGCGCGCAATGCTCACTCCAACTGCGGCCCAAACCGCGGCGAGGCCGATTGCTCTCCGCCGCAAGACCTGGCCGTTTCGGCGCCGTGCCAGGGGCCGCTACAGGGAATCACGACCACCGATTGCTTTTTCAAAGAGTTTGTTTCCAGCCTGATGAATCATGTTTGTAACGGCAAAGCTCCAAATAAGAGTTGCCGCATTGTTGCCTTTTCCTGTTGGAACGAGCCGAATCTCGACGGCTTCTGGATAGGAAACTACGAGGAGAGCGCCCGGATGTGTTCTGACATGGTCCGGATCGTCAAGGAGCAGTGTAAGGACTGCGTCACACTCACGCCCGACATCTCTGCTGCGACCTCAGGAGACACCAAAGATAATGGCGACAGCCGCTCTTATGATGAGTGGTTCAGAAACTTTCTCATTGCTTATCGGCAGTACGGAAACTACCCGGACGCAGGCGCCTTTCATCCTTATGCGGCTCGCACGCATGGAATTGTTCCAGCGCCATTCCCCGAAACTTTTGTGGGCAGTGGGTGTCCACACGAGAGTCGTTCGCCAGCATGTCCGGACACGTTGCTTGGAAAAATCGATACCATGCGCTCGCTCATGAATCAGAACGGCATGGCTGGCAAGGCGCTATGGTCAACCGAAGGTGGTTGGGGAACGAACGGTGAGATGCCTGATCCCGATGCCCAGGCGGCTTACGTTGCGCGCTGGCTCATTTTGCAGGCCTCAGCGGGTGTTCAGCGCGCGTATTGGTATATGTGGGACATGGGCAAGAGTCCGCAAGCCTGGGGCGGTTTGTGGGATCCGTCAAATGGCACCTCTAAGGCTGGTGTTGCTTACGGCCAAATTTATAACTGGCTGGTAGGAGCGACCTTCACCAAGCCTTGTTCCGGCGATCACGACGTCTGGACTTGCGAGTTGGCATTGCCGCGCGGCAGGCAGGCGCGAATCGTGTGGAATACTTCGCACTCTTACGATACACGGAGTACGTCGAAGTACACGGTGGGCAGTCCTTTCACGCATATTCGCGACCTGGATGGAAATCAATCTGCCCTCAGTGGCGGGAGTGTGGCAATAGGCTCTAAGCCTGTACTGCTGGAGAGCGACAGTACTGTTCGCAAGTAAGATTGTGAAAGTGGAATCCAGAATCGATCACCTGCAACAATGAGCGGCGATTTCGCTTTCGCGGAATCGCCGCCGAGTTGAGAATCAGTTGCTTAGAAATCCGTAGCCGGATTAAATGGCGCGGTCGGGAAAGTTGATCCCACCGTAGGAGACGGAATTACAGGATTTGATCTTCCTGCCAGGCTGGGATCAAAAACTACAAATCCCACGCCTGGAGAGGACCTCAGCGAGTAGTTGTCATCCGGGTATGCCGGATTGGCGAAACCAGGATCCTGCACGAGACTGGCTTTGTCTTCTCCCGCGATATTCTGCCAATCCGAAAAGCTGGCAAAGGTTTTTCCAGAGCCGTATTTTCCAGAGGCATCGGTGGTGTAGAAAGTATTTGATGGCGGGGCACACTTCGATCCACGTATATAGCAGTACATGTTGTCGGAATACATTTGCACTTGCGAGCAGTTCGTACCGCAAAGCAGGGAGCCGCTTTGAACTCTGCCACGGTCGAAGTACACCAGATTGTTGGTGAAGTTGAATTGCAGCACCCCTGAAGCCGGTGGAGCACAACCCTCCTGCTTGGTTCCCAGGCGGGCATAAGCAAAGATGTTGTTGATAATGTTGTTCGGAGTTCCAGGCGTCCGGGGACCGCAAGTCTGTGCCAGGAGCGACGAAGCCGTTCGATACACCAGATTGTTCTGTACCAGCATGTTCGCCGTATTGTCATCGATGTAGATGCCCTGGCCGGCGTATCCATCAGTATCAAGCGCCGAATCGTCGCTGATGTCATGGACTTTATTGTTCAGTACCTGGTTTCCGGTAGCGGCAGGATCGGTGTTGAAGTATATGCCGCCGAAGTCGCTGAGTATGCCCTGGCCAAGGTCATGAACGTGGTTGAAGGAAGCCGTGTTGTTGTACGTTCCGTGCGAACTCTGGCCGCCGGGCGGGCAAGATAAAGAACAAATATGGATGCCGCCGTGATAACCGTCGTAAATCTCGTTGTGGGTGTAAAGGTTATCGTGGCCGGCACCCTGGAAGAGGGCCTCACCGCTGGGGATCACCCGCCCGAACCCCGCGATCACATTGTTCTCGATGGTGCCAGTTTGCGCGACGTTGGCGTCCGTGTTGGTGTAATACGCGAGCAGGCCGTAACGAATGGCAGTCGCTCCGATGTCATAGATCGCGGAATTCTGAATCGTGTTGTGAGCGGTGGTAGAGGATGTGTTGTTGGTAAAGAATTCCACGCCGCCGCCCGATGTCTGGGTCACGGTAACCCCGTCGAATGTAACGTCCGAGCAGTTGTAGCAGCCCACCGCTGCGGAAATCGCCTGATCCCCAGTGGTCGCGGGATATCCCAGCGGAGACGGAACCGTCCAGTTGTCGTGCTCGAAGGTGAGCCCCTGGAAGGTGACGTTCTGCAAGTCTGAGGCGACCAGCACCTGCATCGCTTGCGGAATGATGACCGTATCGGTCGGCGGATTTTCGCCGGAGTTTGCCAGATAGGTCAGCGTCCACGAGCTCTTTGAGCGATCCAGGAACCACTGGCCAGGCTGAGTCAGGGAATCCTTAATATTTTCGACGAGGTACCGATGTCCCGGCATAACGCCGTGATAGAAATCCATCTGCTGCGTTGGGCCAGTCAAATAAATAATGTGAGCGTATGTGTCGATGGACTTGATTCGAAGTTTGGAAGCATCCCATTTTTCGAAAAGGTATAGTTCGATGTCTCCCTGGGGATAAGGCGATTTCAGGTTCTGCCAAGTGGCGCTGATCGGGTCGGTCGCCGTATAAACGAATCGGTCGAAACATTCCCAACCTTTTCCCGAAACATAGACACTGCAATTCGGATCGGGGGCAGGCCCGCCGGAGGAACCCGGCAAATAAATCCCGCCGACGATCCGATAGTAGGTACCCAGAGTGCCTCCCAAACGTGGCCGTAGCCTTCGCTGTCCGTTGTAAAACAACTGTTCAAAATATTGCGTGCCGGCGGGCAAGGTCGCGGTCCACTGAGTGCCACTCTTCGCCCATTTTGTAATGCGCATGCCGCCGCTGATTACTGGAACTTCATTTGGGTAATTCGACCAATTTACCGGCAGATTTGTGGTTCCGGAATCGGCGGAGGTGAAGTTCAAAGGCTGAGTTATGTAAAAGGTGCCGGCTCTTACCAGTACTTGAATTGGTTTAGTTCGCCCCTTCGGATTTTGAAGGATTTTCTGGACAGCGGTTTGCGCCCGGCTGATAGTGGCGAACGGCCCATCTGTATTATTCGAATTCGGGTCGGCGAGTGTTCCGCTCCAGGTATCTTTGCCGTTGGGTGCCACATAGAAATCCGCAGCGCTGCTTTGTCCCGCCACCACCTGCACTACGTAGGACTGACCCGTGATCTGCTGCGGCGAGGAGGAATCCGAAACCTTTACCGTCAACGTATATCTGCCCGTCTGTTGGGTTGTTCCGGAAATCACTCCGGTGCTCGAATTCAAGGTGACGCCCGTCGGCAAGCTGCCGGCGGAGAGGCTCCATTTATACGGCGTCATGCCGCCCAATACCGCTACCGACGCGTCATAGTTGTTCCCCGCGGTAATCTCCGGCAAAAGTGGAGTGGTCACCTCGAGCGTACTCGAACCGAGAAGGTTGTAGGGCTGTGTGGTAATCAGATGTGTGGGCCATGAGGAATCGGTGACCTGCACCGTGAAAGCGAATATCCCAGTTTGTGAACTGGTTCCTGCAATTGCTCCTGTGCTGTTGGTCAGCGTGATGCCGACGGGAAGCGCGCCGGTGATCATCTTCCAGTGGTAGGGCGCCTGGCCCCCGGTAACGTTGACCATTTGCGAATAGGCGCTGCCGGCCATGAATGCAGGCAGGGAAGCATTTGTAATTGTCAGCGGCGGGATATTAGGGCTCACGAGCACGAGAGTTCCAGCAGACTTCGACGAATCCGCCACGCTGGTTGCCGTGACCCGGTACGACCAAGTACCTCCATTTACTGACGGCGCAGTATACAAACCACTGCTTGTGATTGTGCCGGCGGTACAACTCCAAGTTACGCTGTGATTCGTCGTGTTGTAGACGCTGGCATTGAATTGCTTGGTCTGGCCGGTAAGCATCACGGCCGTCTCCGGCGAAACCGTCAAACTGATAGTCCCGGATTTCGATACCTTCATCGAGAACGTGAGGTAGGCATGTTGCGTAGTGGCGTCACTCACCGTGGCGTTCACTGAAGATGTGCCCTCGGTCCCAGGGGTTCCGCTAATAACGCCCGTCGCCGCATTTATAGTCAGCCCTGCAGGCAGCCCGGTGGCCGCAAAGCTATAGGGAGCCGTCCCGCCCCAAGCAGTAAGAGTTGTTTTATATGGAGTGCCGACTGCGCCCAGCGTTGCGTAGGCTTCGATATGCACGCTAGTTTGCGCGTGGGAATAAACCGAAAAATAAAATATGAAGAAAGTTAAGCCGTAGACAGTCCAAAGTCGCGACTGCCTCTTGGGAGAGGACAGGGGAAACATATACACCTCTTGAATTGTGTTTCAAAGGGACCAAGAACAAACGACCCCGAGCGCCCTTTCATTCAAGAAGACTACATAGCCACAACGTTTGACAGGTCACAGAAGTACATGACCGGGATTCGCCGAAAGCCGCGTCCCAAAAGGGGTTCAGACTGGTCTGAGGTTTTGTTACAGGCAGATGAAAAGTTCACAAATCGCAGAGACTTTTGCGACCGGAGAACGGAAGAGGGACTAAGACCCGCTTAGAAAAACCGAGGCTAGGATCTGGCCTGAGCTTTTTTTGCGGGCGGCACTCAAGATGTGTAAGCCAGTTCCTTAGCCCGTTGCGTGGCTTTGACTACCGCTTTAATGAGAGTGACTCGGAGCTTACCTTCCTCTAGTTCCATCAGTCCGTCTACGGTGCAACCGGCCGGCGTGGTGACGGAGTCCTTCAGCAGGGCGGGATGGTCCCCGGTTTCGAGCACGACCCGGGCGGCGCCCATGGTGGTTTGTGCGGCCAGCAGCGTGGCAATATCGCGGGGCAGCCCAACTTTGACGCCCGCCTCCGCAAGAGATTCCAGAATGATGTAAATGTAGGCTGGTCCGCTGGCCGAAAGGCCGGTGACGGCATCCATGTGTTTTTCATCGACCACAACCGTGCGCCCAACGACATCAAACATAGTCGTCGCCAGTTCTACGTGTTTAGCGGTGGCAAAGGCGCCCTTTGCGATCGCCGTCATTCCGCAGCCCACAAAGCAGGGAGTATTCGGCATGGCGCGAATCACGGGAATCTCAGCATTGAGTGCCTTCTCGATCAAACTGTTGGGGACCGACGCCGCAACTGAAATGACTAATTGCCCGGGCGAGAGATGTCCACGAAGTTGAGAGGCTACTTCTTCGACGACTTGCGGCTTGACGCTGATTAAGATGATGTCAGCATTTTCAGCGGCCTTCACGTTGTCCGTGCCAACCCGAATGCCCAACTTCCGGCCGAGCGCCTTGGCGCGATCTTCGTGAGCGACGGTTGCAGTAGTGTGCTTGGCGGAAAGCAGGCCGTTCTTCAGCAAGGCTTGAAGGAGTATGCCTCCCATTTTGCCAGCGCCCAGCACAGCGACTTGTTTCCCGGAGAGGGTTGCTGCCATTTGTTTGCTCAACTGGTCCTCAACTCTATCGTTGTCTCAATTCTGATGAAGCTAAGCCGAAGTCATTCGAACTGTGTTCTTGCCACGCTGGCGCAGTTTCTGCTCCCACTGCCATGCGGTCCGAACAATGTCATGTAGAGAACGGGTAGCTTTCCATCCCAGCGCAGCTTGCGCAAGGGAAGGATCAGCCACTAGTTCAGGGGGATCACCGCCTCGGCGCGGACCGACGCGACGCGGCACCCGAGTGCCTGTAACGTCTTCGATGGTCGAAATTACCTGCTGCACCGATTCTCCCTTGCCGGTTCCCAAATTGTATCGCGCTGAGTTGTTGACCGCGTCGAGGTGTTTGAAAGCGAGCACATGAGCCTCGGCGAGGTCATTGACATGAACGTAGTCGCGAATGCAGGTGCCGTCAGCAGTCGGATAATCGTCGCCAAATAATTCTAGGGCACCACGCTCACCGGTGATCGCTTTCAAGGCGGATGGAATCAAGTGAGTTTCGGGATCGTGAACCTCTCCGATGTTTCCACCCTCGTCCGCTCCAGCGGCATTGAAATACCTGAGGCTCACCGAGCGTAAACCATAAGCGCGTCCATAAGACTCGAGCGCGTCTTCGAAGAACAGCTTCGACATACCGTAGGGATTGACCGGCTGGCGAGGTGTATCCTCCGTGATCGGAACCTTGGCAGGAACGCCATATACGGCGCATGTAGAAGAGAAGATGAACTTGCGCACATCCGCATCGATTACGGCATTCAGAAGAGCCAAGCCACCTTCAACATTGTTGGTGAAATACTTTCGGGGATGCTGCACACTCTCGCCGACCTGAGAATCAGCTGCGAAGTGCATCACTCCGGCAACGCGTTTTAGAGCGCGGGAAAGTTGGCTGCGGTCCGCAATGTCCGCAACGATGAGCTCAAAACCCTCCGCGAGAAATCGGTGCCCGCGCGAAAGGTTGTCGTAAAGAATGGCATCGTAACCATGGCGGCGCAATGCATGAGCCGTGTGGCTGCCGATGTATCCTGCGCCGCCGACCACCAAAATAGAAGATGCACTTCCTGTCAAAAGTCAGCCTTTCTGCCTCATGCAAAGATTCCAACAGCGAGCTAAAACGTTGCTTCTTCCTTTTAACTGCTTAATGAACGGCGGCAAGACGTCTGTGAGTTTCCGGGTTCTGTCCGCGCTCTCAAATCCAACCGCAAGGGGATGCTGACAGTCTGTCTAGTAAGCCTAGAAGTGTCAAGAGTGCCGATCTCTATTGCCCGATCCCGGATAGGCGTGCAGTCTGAGGACTGTTGGTAGCACTGTCAGTCAGCGTCACCGTCGCGGCTCGGTTTCCTGTGGCGGAGGGGGTGAAGATTACGCTGACTGTGCACGTTCCTCCAGGCGACAAACTGGAGCAGTTATTCGTCTGGGAGAAATCTGACTGGTTCACGCCGCTGATCCCGACGCTCGTAAAATTCACGGTTATCTGCTCGTGGTTGGTGACGACGATGTTCTTCGGCGCGCTGCTGGTACCCACGGTCTGTCCGCCGAAGCTCAACGAAGCTGGACTCAAGCTGATTGGCTGAAGCCCCGTGCCGGTAAGGCTGACCGTCTGAGGACTATTGCTGGCGCTGTCACTTATGTTTACCGTTGCCGTCTGTTTGCCGGCGGTAGTTGGAGCGAAAGTCACGCTGATACTGCAGTGGCCGTTCGCGGGAACGCTCGTACCGCAGGTGTTGATCTGGCTGTAGGCCGAGGCCCCAACGATAGAGATAGAAATGTTGGTCAAAGGTACGCTCTGATTGTTTGTAAGAGTGACTGTCCTCGCAGTGGCACTGCTGCCCACCAGTACATTGCCAAAGTTAATAGTGCTAGACGACAGCGTCACGGGCGAGATGCCTGTTCCGGAGACACTGGCAGCCTGCGGGCTGTTGGTCCCATCATCATTCACATTCAAAGAAGCGGTTCGAGAGCCGGTACCACCAGGTGAGAAAATTACGCTAATCGTGCAACTACCCGAGGGACCGAGGCTGCCGCCACAGTTGTTGGTTTGGGAAAAGTCTCCACTGTTGGTTCCGCTAAACGTGATACTCGTGATGTTCAGCGTTACGCTTTGTGCATTCACGAGTGTAAGATTTTGCGGACTACTGCTGCTACCGACCGTTTGGCTGCCGAAGGTCAGGCTTCGCGGAGATAGCGTCGGATTGCCGCAACCCGGAACCGCAAAGTTGGCGATCCGCGTTCCCCATGAGATCTGCGAACCAATTTGGTTTGCGGGGAAGTACTGGTTCACATACCAGAAGGTGCAACCATCTTCGGGGTCGACTGTCATACTCGAGTAGTCGCCCATGTGATAGCTGTTTTCTTCATCCCCCGCGCCGGCAAAGAGCGTGATTTCGGTTGGTGGCGCCGGATTGGTCAGACTGAAATACGCTGCGTTCATGCCTGGATGAGTGGACGAGCTGGATACGCTGTAGCCAACAGCGGCGTTTCCGTTAGCGTCTTCTGCAATGCTGGGAAGGAAACGGAATAGCGACTGATCAGGACTAATGTTTCCGTCCTGATAAATTGACGGAGCGCCGCCGCCGGTATCCCGCAATTCGTACCAGCGAATCCCCGTTTGTTTGTTCGGGCTGATTCCTACTTGAACCGTGTGGCTGACGAGGTACGACTCGTAAGATCCGAAATTCCGATAGGACATGCGCGGCATGAATCGATCGCCCACGGAGTCGATGTAGTTGCCCGTCAAGGCGGTTGAAGCTTCAGGAATACAAACCGTGTTCGATGGACTTCCCGGCAGATAACAACCGGGCCGGTACGGCGCCTCGTTCAGTGTTGACTGGGTGAATGTCGAATTCGAAGGGTTCGTCCAATCCACGTGAAAATCCCACAGGTTAAATGTTGTAGACGTCGTAGTCTTGTTGTCCATGACGGGGTTTTCGATACTCACCAGAAATTCGTCGCGGCCCCCAGGCGGAGGAGTTGTACCCTCAACATCGGCAGGGATAAGGCTATGTCCCAGATAGACGCTAGTGCCCACGGGACTGGGCTGCTCAAAACAGATAGGAGGCTTCGGAATGCCATTGATCAGCATGCTGGTTCGATCCAGCGCACAAACCAGGAACCCCACCTCGCGGTCGCCCAGGTTGGGATCGTTTAAATCGATAGAAACGTAGTACGCATCGGACCAGGTGGCGATCTTCGGCCAATCGGGAAAGTAGATGCTGCCCTGGCCATTGGTTCCCAAGAGCGAGTTCAGCGGGAAAACATAGGGATACCAGGCGAGCGATTTGGAACTGAGGTCGTCGGTGTTTGAAACTGCGACGCAGTAGTTGTAATTATTCGTTGCTGAGGAGCGAGCCGCAATGATCCAGCGCAAGGCCAGGCGATCGAAGATGATCATGCCGTCCCCGCTGATGCTGTTGCAGGAGGTTATGCCCTTACTTGACCAGGGACTCGCGCCCGGCTGCGGAGACGACCAAACCGGCGCGAATGTAATCTTGTCGTACGCCTGAAAATAAACGTTCGTCCACTCCATGAACTGCCGGGTTCCCACGGCGCCGTTGGGATCAACATCGAGCTGGGCGCGGGTCACCTGCGAGGCGTCGATTCCCTCAAAGGTTTTGACGGTCTGCGCTATCAGCGATCCAACGAAAACTCCCAGGAACAACCCGATCCTCACAACCACCCTTGGATTCGTCATTGCCACAAGTACAATTCCCCTTGAAAATTCGGAGTCAGAAATCAGTGCGATCAGAGCTTCGGCGCACGTTGCAGTAGATGTTTTACTTGCTGAATTCCGTAAATGTAATCTTCAGACTGCTCACAGTTGCTGTAATCGTCCAGGTGCCGGGGACGGCGGGCAGAGTGTAAAAAGCGCCGGCCTGTCCCTGGCTGTTGGTAACGGGAGAAGAAGCGGAAAGCGAGCCGCCTGATCCGTTATCCGAAAAAGTCACAGTTATGTTTGGAACTCCATTTCCGTACTTATCTTTTACCGTGACCTGGAGTGCAACTGGCAATTGCGTGCCAGAAGTGCCCGTCTGCTTGTTTCCACCACTGGTATTGACGGTGGTTGGAGCTCCGGCGGTTGATGTCTCATGGAAGATTGCCGGTGTGGCACTTCCGGAGGCAGCATTCACCGAGAAGTTAGTCTTCGCCGCGGTGGGCAATGTGAAGGTTGTGCTGGCCTGGCCGTTTGTTCCGGTCGTCGCGGGATTGGGCTGGAAGGTCCCGTTCAGCCCAGCACTGCTAAATGTGACTTGAGCATTGGCCACGATGTTGCCGTAAGCATCTTTCACCTTGGCCACCAGAGGCGCAGGTAAAGTTGTGCCTACCGTTCCAGACTGGTTGAAGCCGGAGACTGTTGCGAGAGACGCCGCGGGACCAGCCGTTGCCGTTTCAGAAAACGTGGCGGCGGTGTATCCGCTGCTGGTAGCTGTAATCGTCAACGCGCCTGCGGTCTTAGGCAGGGTATACGACGTGGTGGCATTGCCACTGGAGTTCGTATTTGCGGTTGCGGGATTAAAAACTCCTCGGAGTCCGCCGTCGGAGAAAGTAACCGGAACGCCTGGAGTTGCCGCCCCAGTATAGGCATTGATGGCTTGTGCAGTGAGCGTGATCGGTGTGTTGACCGTTGCAGACTGTAAGTTGCCGGCGGAGGGATTCAGTTCGGGGAATAATCCGTACACCTTCAATTGTGTGTTGGTGCCGATGTAGACGCGTCCGTTGGCCACCAAGGGAGAGGCAAAATGCGGCACGGCCCCCAGGGCATCCCGTGCGCTGTTCTGCTGGGTATCGTAGAGACCGAGCAGATTTGTTTGCAGCGTGCTCGCATCAAACGCTGATAGCAGGGTAGTGCTACTGGACGGGGTCAAATTTCGAATGACCCAAAGAATCCCGTTACCGTTGTTGTTGGCAGAGACGACGGGGATACCAGTGAGAGTATAAGGATTCGCAGTCTGGACGGGCGGAGTAGTGATTACGCCATTTACGAAGGGAAAGGCTTTGATATTGTCGTTCCTTCCAGCGAAATAGATGGCGTTGTTCCAGTAAACAGGAGCGCCAAGAATGGGAGTCACAGCGCCGGGTAGTTCCTGCACAACGTTGTCGACGGGGTTGTACCCTCCCATGCGATCACGGTTGATCAGATAGATGGTGCCAGTTTTCCCCGCTGCCACCAGCAGGTTCTGCGGGCCGGAACTTTGTTGCGGAAGAAGTACGGCGGCGCCCGAACCCAAATCCAAATCCTGTTGAGACATCGTGGCCTGATTGAAGGGCGTAAACGAATCAGCCACCACGAGACCGGAGGCGGTTAGGTTCATTTTCAAAACGGTGTCGCCCCAATCGGCTCCGCCGCTGTAGATGTCGTAGTTTCCGTTGGCTGTGATCAGGTAGATGTTGTTTGCAGCGTCCGCCGCGGGCCCGACCCCGCCCATCCAAAGCGAGGACCCCCACAGCGCGCCCGGCGAGGTATTGAATACGCCTTGCTGTTGCAGGGTGGATGCGCTGTAGGCGAGCAGCCAGCCATGCGCGTTCCGGTCGCATCCGTTCGATCCAAAAGCGATGAAGATGGAACCGTTCGCTTCCAGCAACCCCGGCCTTTGCTGGTCATTCTGAGTGTTCAACGTGACCGGTACGCCGCCATGCATTACGGAAGCGGTAATGACCGCGGGGCTGCCAATTTTTTCGGCTCCGGTTGCAATGTCCAGGGCATGCAGGCGAAACACATAGTTGTACGTAGTTACTCCGTTGATCACAACCGATTCCTGCGTTTTGGCGACCACGAAAATAGTATTGCTCGCGGAATCAATCACCGGCGTTCCCATAATGCCCACTTCAGTAAAGCCGGTAATCCCTGAACAACCCTGCGCCGCGATTGGCACTGTGGTTACGCCGTTGGCGGGATTGAGGAAGTTGACACGCCAGAGAGGTTGCCCCGAGGCAAAAGTCTCGGCGTTAAATGCGTAAACACTGTCGTGCTGAGTGGCGACGTAAATTACATTAACCACACCAACGCCTGGAATATTTACGCCTGGAACATAGAGGGGCTGCGCTACTACTGTTCCGTCGACGTTATAAGAGAATACGCTTCCAAAATGGACGGAATTTACGTTCTGCGGAGTAAGAAAAACTTCACCATCGTAGAGACCAGCGCGGGTTGAGCTCCCTCGCTGCGTATATTGGGAGTCGGCCGCCCAAATTGACGACGCCGCCAACAACGTAGTAACCAACACCAAAACAATGCGCCCCGTGACTTTCACAGAAAACAACCTGAAGTCCCGCGCGAAGCATTTGCTGCGTCCCATTTGAACCGTCCCGCTCGCTCGAGCGGAACTTCCCGACAATCCCGATAGTTGCTCTTCCGTATTCATCAGGCTCCTGCGTCAGTTATAGCGCCCAGAAGTTTTCGGGGGACAAGTCAGCTTGTACCTGGGGAGGCGCGGGTGAAGGCCGAGCTATCGCATGTAGACTTGAACGTTTCTGTCGCTTAGTTTCCCGTCCCCGTCAGTTTAGGCAGCTGCGGACTTAGATTGTCACTGTCCGTGATCGTGATATTGCCTGTTCTCGTACCGATGGCCGTAGGCGTAAATGTGACGTTAATGATGCACTTGGCACCCGCAACTACGCTCGTGCCGCAGGTATTGCTCGTAACGGCGAAGTCTCCATTGGCGGTAATCGTTCCAATGGCAAGAGCGGCGGTACTGTTGTTGATGAGCTGCGTTTTCAAAGGGGCACTTGTGGTGCCCACTGCTTGCGCTGGAAAGCTCAGCGCGTTCGGCGACATGGTTACCTGCGTCGCGGTTCCCTTGAGCCAAATAGTTTGGGGACTGGTCGGATCACTGTCAGTGAGTACTAGATTGCCGTATTCAAAGCCAGACTGAGCCGAGAACGGCTTGAAGTTGACAGTCACTATACAGCTTGCGCCAGGAGCAAGCGAAGGCATACAGGTGTTCGTCTGCGAGTAGTCGCCAATGGTGACAATATTGGAAAAACTCACAGAGGAAGTGCTTACATTCTTCACTGTAAGTTTTGCGGTGGATGTTTTTCCAACAGCAGTGTTGCCCACGAAAGTCAGTCCTGCGGGCGCAGAGAAGCTCAAGGCCGATCCCATTCCATTCAGAGCGATCAGCTGAGGACTGCCTGGGTAGTTGTCCGAAACGGTTAGGGTCGCCGTTTCCTCGCCAATAATCGAAGGCTTGAAGGACAAATTAACCTGGCACTTCAATCCCGGCGGAATCGATCCGCCGCAGTTGCTGCTGTTGATAATAAAGTCGGGATTGCTTGACGTTTTGCTGGTGATCTTAATTGTCGTCGTCGTTCCTTGATTGCTGAGGTAGATGGCTTGAGTGGGCGTAGTGCTGCCAAGAGGCTCGCCACCAAAGGTCGTCGCGGTCGTGGATGCGAGCGGACACGTCCTCGGGTTCAAGATGATCGGTGCACGAGGAGATTGCGTGAAGTCGAAGCTGTCGGTAGTGTCGTTGGCATTCGCGTCCCGAGTGGTGAGGGGCGGCACGCCAAAGTCTTCCTCAATGAACTTGAGCACTGAAGAAAACTCATATTGCGTATGAGAGATGTAGCCCGAGCCTGTGGGTCCCTTTTTCGCATAGGGAGAAATAATCAAGAGCGGGACTCGTGGGCCAAGGCCATACTCGTCCTTGGTCGGCGGCACAACGTGGTCGTAGAAACCACCAAAATCGTCCCACGTAATGAAGATGGCTGTATTATTTTTGTAGGTAGGCGACTGCAGGATGGCGTTGACCTGCTGCACGGTCCAGTTTTCGCCACCGCACATGCTGTTCGGAGGATGCTCACTCTCGACGCCCCCTGAGACCAGCCAGCTCACCGCCGGCAGTGTTCCGTTCGATACGTCGGTGAGGAATTGCGAAGTTGGAACATCGTATTTTGTCCAGGCCGAAGTGTTTCGAATGTGATTGATGGCGTCGTATGTATTGAAGCTGTACCCCAGGGTGTTGTAAACCGGCGCGTAATAAAGCCAGCTTACCCCTGCGCTGGTCAGTTCATCTCCCAGAGTAGTCATATCGAAGCAGGGATATTGTTGGGTAACTACGCCCCGATTATCCATGACTGGAACAGTTTCGGTACTCGGTGAGTCGCAACCCCACGTAACCTGCCAGTTCGCAGTTCCGGGCGCACGAGTTGGAAGGTTGTAGACGCCCCCGCTTTGCGCGGCAATGGTATACAAGTGGTTCGGAAAGCTGGGACCCGCCAGTGAAGAAAACATGTTGTCGGCGAGCACGTAGTAGCCCGCGTAAGAGAAGTAGTTGGGAATGACCGACTGGGTCATTTGCGTTTCGCCGAGATAGTCTCCGTACTGATTCGCTTCAGGAATAAGATCGAAGCGATCCATTTTTCCGCCATTAACACCTGTGAGTGCACTCGACCATAAGTGGTCGACGTCCCGGTTCATAACGTCAGGATGGGCTCCCATAGGGATGACGGCTCCCGTGGAAATTGTCGCGGAACTTGCGCCGTTGGCCCCGGGAAAAGCTCCGAACATGTTGTCGAAGCTGCGGTTCTCCTTAACTATGAAAACCACGTGCTGGATCAGGTTGATATTTCCTGCAGGATTACCTGCCGTTAGCGAATTGTTGCCGGCGGCCGGCGCCGGAGGGTCAGCTGCGAAGGCTGGGGCTACTGATAATTGGAGAAAGGACGCCAGGGTAAGCCACACGGTCGCCGATGCGGAGGCTCTCGAAATCCAGGAATACAGCTTTGAACAATTCACAGTCGGATCCTCGGATATTGATTTTGAATCCGTTCGAGTTGCTTAGTTACTCGGCCCAGAAAACTTTTCAAGCGGGGCGATTCACCCGCGTTGTCGTTGGATTGTTATGTCGCTTTGGGGGGAGATTGACTTCAAACGAGAATAGTTGAGTCGACGGGCAGGCAGCAAGAGGCGCAAAGTGAGGAGGCATTCGTCTCTACGAATAAAACACGAAGGTGCCAAAAACGAAGGTACGTCCGGCATTAGACATCGAGTTCGACCAAGTTTCGTTCGATTTTTTTGCATATCGAGGCAACCCTAGGGAACTTAGTCCTCTTGCCAAGCATTTCCCAGTGACATATAAGCTAAACAGTTTTACGTCTGGGGGAAACTCAAATGTGTGCTTTGCTACGCCGTTACGCCGAAGTCTGTTTAATCACAATCGCGGCAATTTTCGTAGGATGCGTTCTGGTTTCGGAAACCGCGGCGCAGAGTTTCAGTGGCGTTCTGACCTATCACAACGACATTGGGCGCACCGGCCAAAACCTTAACGAAACCATTCTGACCCCCCAGAATGTGAACGTGAGCAACTTCGGAAAGTTATTTGCATATCCGGTGGATGGCGCCATTTTCGCGCAGCCGCTCTACGTACCAAATGTGGCAATTCCCGGACAGGGCGTTCACAACGTGGTTTATATCGTCACCGAGCAAGATGGTGTCTACGCTTTTGACGCGGACGGAAAGAGCAACCTTCCCTTGTGGTACGTAAGCCTAATCAATCCGGCGCAGGGGATCACCGCGGTTCCGTGTGCCGACATGGCTCAGAGCTGCAATGTGTATCCCGTGGACGGCATTACAGGAACGCCCGTCATCAACATGTCCAGCGACACGATCTATTTCGTGGCGCAAACTCTTGAGAATGGCGTGTACTACCAACGCCTCCATGCTATCGATATAACGACGGGCGCACAAAAGTTCGGAGGCCCCACGGTAATTCAAGGGTCGGTGAAGAATTCGCGCGGCACACTCACCTTCGATCCCGGCCACAACCTTCCGCGCCCGGGCCTGCTGTTACTGAACAACGTCGTCTATCTCGCTTGGGCCGGAGACACTCACGGTTGGATGATGTCCTACGATGCCACCACTCTGCAACAACTCGGCATTATTTCCACCACTCCAAATGGCAACTTAGGAGGGCTGTGGGCGAGTGGCGGCGGGATTCTGTCCGATGGGACCTACATCTACGTCGAGACGGGTGACGGAACGTTTGACCTCAATAATGGCGGGAAGGATTTTGCCGACTCGTTGGTTAAGCTAGATCCGAACACGCTGCAGGTTCTCGATTACTTTACTCCGATGGATCAAGGCTGCCGCCGGTTGAACGACATGGATTTGGGTTCCGGTGGACCGATGCTGATTCCTTCGCAGTCTGGCCCCGGTGAAATTGTAGTCTCTGGCAAAGGCGGCAATCCTTGCGATTCCTTCGGTACGCCGCCGGTCTGGGCCTCCCTGATATATCTGGTGGATAAAGACAATATGGGCCATTACAATGCGCTCGGTCCGGATCTTGATATTCAGACGATCGAGGGCGCTGCTTATGGTTATCACAGCAGCCCGGCATACTGGCACGGCGTGAGCGGGTCCTACATTTACATGGCAGGACTAACGTCGGAAGGTGGAAGTGGAGATTTCCTCAAACAATACACGCTCAGCAACGGACTGTTGTCGACTACTCCGACGGCCCAAACGGCAACAAACTTCGTAATCGGAGCCACACCCTCCATTTCGGCCAATGGAACGACGAATGGCATTGTGTGGGCTCAGGAACGTTCGAACATACTTAGTTCTATTTCGAATATCCAACCAGCGATCTTGTTTGCGTTCGATGCCAACAATGTAGCTACTACGTTCTACAGCAGCAACCAGATGGGGAATCGTGATCAGGCAGGGTCGGCGACAAAATTCGAATTGCCCACCATTGCGAACGGCAAAGTTTATTTAGCGACTTTGTTCGAACTCGATGTTTATGGACTTTTGGGGGGACAATCCGCTACCACCACAGCACTCACCGCGAGTGCGAATCCAGTCTACGGCTCACCCGTAACTCTTAAGACCACCGTGAGCTCGACTACCGGAACACCGACAGGAAGCGTTAATTTTTATCAAAAGGACGGCTACAACCTGGTAGGCGTTGGTACGCTTGTCAATAAGCAGACGAGCGTTCAGGTAAGCGGCTTGAGCGTTGGCAATCACACCTTCAACGCTTCCTACGATGGCACCGGGGCATTTGCAGTAAGTTCGGGCACTGTGAGCTTCGCGGTAAACAAGGCTCCCACCAGCTCGGTCATAAACTCGTCGTCGTTGAATCCTTCAACTTACGGGCAGCCTGTGACCTTCACAGCGACCGTAACGTCATCCGCGGGAGCAGGGACGCCCACCGGCACCGTGACTTTTGAACAGGCGCCCGGAACCCTTTTGGGTACGGGAACGCTGACCGCCGGGGTGGCTACGTTCACTACGACAGCCACTCAGCTCAACGGTGGCACAGACAAAATCCTGGTCATCTATAATCCCGATCAAAACCATGCTAAGAGCACGTCACCCACATTCACTCAGACTGTGAATCCGCAGGCGACGAGTACGGCATTCACGTCTTCTCCAAATCCTTCCACCGTGGGTCAATCCGTTACGCTCACGGCGACAGTCACGGCTGCGGTGGGAACGCCTACCGGGAACGTGATCTTCCGGGCGAATGGAGCGGTTCTCGGAACAGTTGCACTGGTGAATGGAAAGGCGACGCTGAACTACGCCTTCCCGGCCAAAGGATCCATCACAGTAAAGGCCGCATATCAGGGAAGCGCAAACAACGCGCTCAGTACGAATTCACTCACGCAGGTCGTCAACTAGCAAGAATGTAGCGGGCCGTGACGCGAACGTGTCCTGGCCCGCTTACCTTCTTCTACTCGTACTCGTTTCCAATCCGCCTCGTTCCTCGTTCTCGGTCCGAAGTCACTGTGCGGGCAGCAGTGTGGACCATGTCCTTCTGATACTGCTGAGATCTCCTAGGGCGAAACCTTCCTGGACTGCCAGTGTTAATCTAATTGTTAACTCACGGATCCCAGCTTAGGAGACGCGCGTGATCTCCCCTCGTACTTTCAAGTCATTTGCTACACTTTGCGAATTGTCTGTAATGGGGGGCCTCCTTGGAGGCTGCCTGACGCTGGCTGGTTGCGGTGGAGGAGGATCGAGCTCTCCATCTTCAAGGCCGGGGCCGCCAGCTGTCCTTTCAGTTTCTCTGCAACCAGCCCCTCCGGCTGCCATGGCGGTTACGGCCACCGCAAACGTGGGAGCGAAGGTAACGAACGATACCTCGGGCGCAGGCGTTACATGGAGTTGCGTCCCGGCGAGTAGCTGCGGTTCATTTAATCCCGCCAATACGTCGGGCAGCGAACTCACGGCCTACACTGCACCTTCTCAGGTTCCGAGCGGAACGACCATAACGGTGACGGCTGCGTCCGTGGCCGACTCGACCAAATCGGTCTCAGCCACGGTGACAATCAGCCCGACGCCAGTCGCGGATTTCTTTGTGGCGCCCAATGGCAACGATAGCGGCCCGGGAACGTTTGCGCAGCCATTTGCCACCATCGCCCATACCCAGCAGGCGGTGCGAGGAATTCTAAGCGGGCGGACAAATTCCGTGGTGGTGATGATCCGCGCGGGAACTTATTTCCAGAAGCAGCCACTGACCTTCACATCGGCTGATTCCGGCACCTCGCTGGTTAATATTTCCTGGCAGCCTTACCCCGGCGAAAGCCCGGCGATCAGCGGCGGTATGCAGGTTACGAACTGGACACAGGGCAGTGGCAATCAGTGGACAGCAACTCTCCCCTCCGGCACGCAATATTTCGAACAACTCTTTTACAACGGCCAGCGCCGCCTCCGGCCGCGACTGGGAGGAAGTCTTGTGGGCACGTATTATCGTGTTCTCGCCCCGGTGTCAGTTCCATCGCCCGAAGCAAATTGTCCCGACCTTGGAGAAGGCAGCCCATTTGTCTGCTTCGACCGGTTCCAGTACACAACTGGAGATCCGGTCAGCGCCAATTGGGCAAATCTCAGTCCGTCGCCTGGCGGAAGCAATCCCTGTGATGTGGCGACCGGCAACCCTTACCCCGCAGGGGATATCGCCCTCTATAGCTTTGAGCAGATGGGTACATCAAAGATGCTGATTGACTGCATTGACGCGGCGAATCGCATCATCTATCTCACCGGCGCGATCCGTATGGATCTGAATACGAGCGGTTTTGTTCCGGGTCATCGCTTTCTCGTAGAAAATGTGAAGGACGATCTGACCCAGTCAGGGCAATGGTTTCTGGATCGCTCCAAGACGCCGTGGACGCTGACCTATCTGGCCAATTCGGGCGAGAATCCAAACACGAATACCGTAATGGTTCCGCAGTCGCCGCAGGTTCTGCTGGCCACGAATCTCCAGAATGTGACGTTCGGAAATTCCAACGGTGGTTCGAGTGTCGGCCTGACCTTTGAACACGACAACTTCACCGTGCCCGCGCAGGGATACCCCTATATGCGTCTCGATCAGAACATCACCAGCGCCGTCTCTTGCCAGAATTGCCAGAACGTAATTTTCGACGGAGACATCATCACGCAGACGGCGGGTACTGGGATTGACTTTACGACCAGTTCCTCCAATGCAACGACCGCACACAACACATTCGAGAACGGAGCCATCTTCGATGTTGCTTCGCATGGAATCCGCATAGGATTGCTGGCCGCAGGCTCCGATACAGCTGGCAATTTACCCCAGTTCACTAGGGTTCAAAACACCGTGATTGAAGCGTTTGGCAGGGTTTTCCCTAAGGCATTTGGCATTGCGCAGGGCTGTAACCATGACAATCTTTATACGCACAACGATATTTACGATGGCTATAGCGGCGGAATAAATATAGGAGCACTGAATTGCCCTGCGGGGAATTCGAGCCTGACGAGTAACAACGTTGCTTCCTTCAATCAGATTTACAACCTCGGGCAAGGTGTATCGAACGATTTCGGTTGCGTTTATTTCAATACCAGTCCGCTGGGCGCGGTTCCTCCCTCAGGAAACCAGGCGCTAAACAATGTTTGCCATGACGTTACCGATGCTTCGATTGTTGACGCCGACGGATACGGGGGGCAGGGCATTTATCTCGACAACAACACCGGGCTGGTCAACGTGGAGAACAACCTCGTCTATCGGATGTCTGCATCTGCGGTGGCGCAAACCTGCGGTCCCCAGGGAGTGCAAGGCAGTCAAAACACAATCAAGAACAATATTCTCGCCTTCAGCCGCGAGTCCATCAAACAGCAAGGATGCACTCCGTCTTCGCCATCAAACAAACTTTTTGAGATGACGAACAACCTGATCATTTACGACATCGGAAACATCCAGGGCGGATGCTATTCCTGTCTTAACGGCAACTGTGCCTCGGTCTTGCCAGCAACCGTACACTTTCAAAGCAATCTGTATTGTTATGCTCCCAGCGGCAATGGCTGCGGTCTTCCGACCAATCGTGCTGCGTTCTTCAGCAGCAACGATCCGCCGGGCCAGTCCGGCCAATGCAACCGCACAACCACGTATGATTCATTGTCGGCTTGGCAGAGCCAGACGGGCGAAGATTCCGGCAGCCAATTAAAAAATCCGTTCAGCAGTCTCCAGTCTTCGAACAACAATTATTCTTTATCGGCATCGCCAGGAGTGGGGTTTGTTTTATTCGATCCTGCTCAAGCTGGTAGAACCAGTACAGCGTTTACACCACCGGCGGTTGCCCCGACGTTCCCGGCTCAGTCTTACGCAGCATCACAATTTTGATGTTGGCTGGGCACCTAGGGTGGGCGGAAGGTTCCGCTCTTCGCCAGGCGGAGCGAACTAGCGGCGCGGCTGTTGCAGCACGCACGCGGTTGTAAGATCGTTGGCTACTTGTAGTGCTCCATCGAATGAGTCCGGCACCAGGTGAGCGGCGTCCCCAACCACATTAACAGTCACTGGCGACGTGATAGCGTTCACCCACTCCAGACCCTGTGGAATACCCGAGCCCTCGTCATTCTGCGCGCCGAACACGACTTTCACGGCAGTAGTGTAATTGAGAAATGGCGGATCGTCTGACATGATGCTGTCGTGCAAAAGCAAGCTCGCGCTCGTGGTGTCGTGCGTTGCTCTCGCTACTGAACAGACCTGACTGGAATAGCTGTCGTCAATTAACGAACCGATCGTGAGGTAGCAGTCTGAAAGCGGTCCCTGCCCAGTAGTGGTTTGAAAGGTCGGCTGATCGCAAATACAGCCGTGGTCAATCCGGGAGAAGGTCGGGCCGCTCGTGACCTCAACCATGTCGAACAGGCGGGAGGCGCCCGTCCCCATGCCGAAGTGCGCCAGACTATAAGCAACAGCGCTGGAACCACCGCTAACACCGGCGGCGCACATCGCCGTGCCACTCTGGTGGATGAAGGGATTTGTGCTGGACGCAACCCAATTAGCGAAGGCAGCATAACGGCACGCTAGCGCCCTGGTTCCGTTGGGAGTCGGGCCTTGCAGCCAGCCATTGGCCAGGCCGAAGAACGGTTGTACGGTTGTGAATCCCGCTTGCACCGCGGAATTCACGATGAGTTGCCCGTAGCTGAAACTTTGATCGTAATAGCTGTTCCCGCCGCCGGGCGAGACGAATATGATGGCGCCCTTCGCACTTGCGGGATTCGTAATCTTTACCGTGACTGGAATCGCAGCCACTCCTGTGACATCAATTCCCGAACATTGAATGCTAATGGAATAACAGGCGCTGTTGGGAACGCCTCCCGTAGGACACTTCGTGGTTCCCAAAACCGTTACGCCCCCATTGATCGGGTCCGCGGTTTGTGCACGGGCCAGGACACCACTCATCAACATTAATGTCAGGATCACTAGCACACGGAGCCCACGCGCGCTTGATCCACAAAATTGCCCTGAAACCGCAAGGGTACGAATCCCTGGGTGGGCAGGAGAATTAGTGGTCACGTACTTGTTCGCGCGTTCGAGAATCGTGCTAACCATGGGCTCGTTCGACCTTTTCATAATCTTGCATCTACTGCCCGTAATTAAAGGGCAGCCAGTTCCAGCTATTTTTGTTTCAATACCGTCACGTTGTTGCTGGCTTGGTTGGCGACCGCGACGTCCAGTTTCCCGTCAGCATTGAAGTCAGCGACAGTCAAGGCCGCGGGAGCTTCTCCGGTGGCGTACGTATGTTGCGGCGCTCCTTTGAAACCGCCTGAACGGTTCAGCTGATTCAACAGAACGCAGACCGTGTCATTCTCTGAGTTAGCGATCACCAGATCCTGTTGAGAACTGTTGCCCTGAATCGGCGCAGCTACTACATAGAGTGGATTCGCCCACACCGTCGAAACCTTAGGCGCGCCAAATGTTCCATCACCGTTGCCCAACAATATGCTGACGCTTGTATCGTCGTAGTTGGTGACTGCCAAGTCGAGCTTGCCATCACCATTGAAATCGGCTGCAGCAACCGAACTCGGAACTCCCTTACACAAAATATTCCCGACGCAATTAGTCGATTTCAGCGTGAAAGTGCCATCGCCGTTGCCCAGCAGAATAGATACATCTCCACTGTCCTGGTTGGTGACAGCGATGTCTTGCCGGCGATTGCCATTGAAATCGGCTGCGATCACAAAATTGGGATGCAGACCGGCGCTTGTAAGGATTGGAGGACCGAAAGTGCCATCTCCTCTATTCAGCAGGACAATGATGCCGCCGGGATTTGTCGAGTTCCCGGAATTCGCCACAACGATATCCGGAACGCCGTCTCCGTTAAAGTCTGCGGCAGCGAGCGAAACCGGGCTGACTCCTACGCCGAGGTTGTAGTTGACGGGCAGTTTGAATCCGGTGCAGGTAGGATTTGCCAGCAATACCGTGACGTCACCACTGGCCGGATTCACCGTTGCCAGGTCCGCAAAGCCATCGTGATTGAAATCCGCCGTGACTATCGCGACGGGAGGATGGCCGGCGCCAAGGCTTAACCCAGCACGGAAGGTTCCGTCTCCGTTGCCAAACAACAATCCGACAGTGTTGTTACCCGCGTTAGCGACAGCCAGGTCCGGCTTTCCGTCGCAGTTAAAGTCCGCGCTGGTAATACCTTGTGGGTTTGTAATAGTTAATCGCTTCGTGCTCCCATAATTCAGACCGCTTTGGAACGTTCCATCGCCATTGCCAAGGAGTACGGTGATCTGTCCGGGAAGGAGATCGGCGTTGACCACAATTAGATCCTGCTTCTTATCGCCATTGACATCTGCAACGGTTGCGGACACCGTTTTGGCTCCGGAAGCATACTGTACGCCCGACATAAAAGTTCCATCGCCATTGCCGAGTAATGTCGTTACGCCGTTCCCGGATCCATCAGCGACAGCGAGGTCGACATGGCCGTCCCCGTTGAAGTCGCCAACTGCCACGGATTGGGGATAGCTGCCTGCATTGATATTCGTGGCTGGCTGAAACTTTCCACTTCCCGCACCAAGCAGAATGCTTACACTGTTGCCCGCGGAGTTTGCGACTGCCAGGTCCGGAATGTGGTCGCCATTGAAGTCGGCAATGGCCACAGAGACGGGGCTGATGCCGGTGGCTGGAGGCGTTTTTGCGATGAAATCCCCCTTGCCGTTTCCGAGCAAGACACTCACGGTGTTGTCCGCGCCGTTGGTAACAACTAAATCCTGGAATCCGTCGCCGTTCAGATCAGCCACGGCAACCGAGGTGGGGGAACGTCCCACGCTGTAGGTTTTTGGTATTCCGAAGTTCACGCCGTTTCCGAGCAGAACGCTCACGGTGTTGTCCGCTGAGTTCACCACGACAAGGTCGACCTCTTTCAGTCGGCCTTTGAAATTGCCAACGGCTAGTGCGGCCGGGCCTCCACCGATAAAGCACAGACCGCTGGAACTGCATTTCGAGCTGACAAAAGTGCCATCCCCTTGACCGAGAAATAGAGCGACCGTGTTGCTTCCCTCGCTCGCGACCAATAGGTCCAGTTTGCCATCGCCGTTCACGTCGGCGGTGACTATGGCGATCGGCGCGCCCACTGGATAATTCGTGACCGGGAGAAAGCCATTTGTACAGTTTGTTCCGCTGGCGCACGAGAGAAGTACATTCACCTGGCTGCTGCCAAAGCCCGCCACCGCTATATCAGGAAGTCCATCTCCGTTGAAATCCGCCACCGCAATTGATCGCACTCGCTTGCCGACTATGAAAGTAGTACCTGCGGCGAGGCCTGTAAATGTCTGCGCGAAAGTGGCGACTTGAAGAGCTGTCAAGACCACGGTCAGCAACCAAACCACGTTCCGACAAAGCCTGGTCCTGCAGAGCCCGAAATTACTACGCGCGGAGCACACATCTGCCCGAAGCTGCATGGGTCTCTGAAAGTAAGTTGGGAATGTCATTCGACCCGGCAGCCTATCGGCGAGGCGTTTGCAAAACGCACGCCGTATTCAGGTCGTTGGCGATCTGGACAGCTCCGTCGACTGTGTCCGGTACGATGTGAGCGGCGTCTCCGATAACGTTCACAGTCAATGGCGATGTGATTGCGTTCACCCATTCCAGACCCTGCGGAACTGCCCCTCCCAAGTCATTCTGCGCTCCAAACACAACCCGAACCGCCGTCGAATAATTAAGAAACGGGGGGTCGTCTGACATGATGCTGTCATGATAGAGCACACTCTCATTGGCGGTGTCATGAGTTTTCTTGGAAGTTGTACAAACCGGACTCGAGTACGTATTGTCCACCAGGCTTCCAGCGTCGACATAACAGTCGGAAAGAGGTCCCTGCCCAGTGGTGGTTTGTTGCGCGGCCTGGTCGCAAACGCAGCCACGGTCGAGCCGGGAAAATGTGGGGCCGCTGGTGACCTGGACCATGTCAAAGATTCGCGTAGCGCCGGTCCCCATACCGAAGTGCGCCAGGCTGTAGGCAATAGCGCTCGCGCCTCCGCTTACTCCGGCCGTGCACAGAGCCGTGCCACTCTGATGCATCAGCGGCGAAGTGCTCGTCGCAACCCAGTTGGCAACCGCTGCAAAACGACAGACCAGCGCCCTTACTCCGTTCGGAGCAGGCCCTTGTAGCCATCCCTTGGTTCCACCGAAGAATGGTTGAACTGTGGTAAACCCCGCTTGCAACACGGAATTTACGACGAATGCCCCATAGGTAAAACTCTGATCGTAATAACTGGTCCCGCCGCCGGTCGAGACAAAGATAATCGCGCCTTTCGGGCTGCCCGGATTTGTGACCTTAACCGTTACGGGTAGCGCCGCTATTCCGCTGCCGTCAATCCCTGAGCACTGAACACTGATGGCATAGCAGGTGCTGTTGCCAACGCCGGCCCCGGAACAATTTGTTGTTCCTGAAACCGTTACTCCCCCGTTGATAGGGTCCGCCGTTTGTGCAGCAGCTGAGTTACTTGCGACCGTTAAGGCAGCCAGAGCCACCAGCCAACAAGCTATCGCGCCCCTCAATCTGTAAGCTTGCCCCAGCGCCACCATCAGCTTATTCGTAACACATCCCAGAGTCACCCTAGCCATGTATTCGCTCACCTTTGTATCCAGAAAACTACACTGCATTAAATCGAACGCCAATTCAAGATTCGTCATTACTGCTGTTTTAATACCGTCACGTTATTGCTAGCCTGATTGGCAACTGCGACGTCGAGTTTGCCATCACCGTCGAAATCCATTACAGCCAGGGAAGCCGGTGCTTCACCTACCGCGTATGTGCGCTGTGTGACTCCCTTGAACCCGCCGGACTTGTTGAGCTGATTCGCAAGAACGCAAATCGTATCGCTCTCTGAATTGGCGACGACCAGATCTTGCTGTGTGTTGTTGCCCTGCAGCGGAGCGGCGACGATGAAGAGAGGGTTTGCACTGACTACAGAGACCTTCGGCGTACGGAAAGTCCCATCCCCATTGCCCAACAGGGTGCTGACACTTGAATCGTCGTAATTCGCAACCGCCAGATCAAGCTTGCCATCCCCGTTGAAGTCGGCTATCGCGAGGGAAGAGGGAACCGCCTTGCACAAAATGTTCCCTACACAGTTGCTCGATTTTAGGGTGAAGGTTCCGTTTCCATTCCCGAGCAGAACGGTCACGCTGCCGCTTCCCTGATTGGTTACGGCGATATCCTGTGTGTGATCGCCATTGAAGTCCGCTGCAGCAACAAAGTTTGGATTCGCACCCGCACCGGAACTAATCGCAGGACCGAACGTTCCATCTTGGTTGTTTAGAAGGACGAGGACGCCACCCGGGTTTGTCGAACTGCCGACGTCAGCCACCACGATATCGGGATAGCCATCCCCGTTAAAATCGGCAACGGCGAGTGAGACCGGGTTCACCCCGGCACCGAGACTGTAGTTCATCGGAGGATTGAAGCCGCTGCAGGTGGGATTGGAAATTAGAACAGTAACGTCGCCGCTGAGAGAGTTCACCACAGCCAGGTCCGCATTGCCATCGCGATCGAAATCCGCCGCCACCACGGCTACCGGATGATTGCCGGCATTGAGAGTTGATCCAGCTTGGAATGTGCCATCGCCCAAGCCTAATAGCAAGCTCACGGTGTTAGCGCCGGCATTCGCAACGGCGAGGTCCGGTTTGCCGTCGCAATTGAAATCTCCAGATACGATTCCCTCAGGATTCGCGCCGCTACCGTAGTTCAATCCGGTCTGGAACGTTCCGTTGCCGTTTCCGTAAAGAATGGTAACTTGCCCGGGAAGAAGATCCGCATTGATCACAACGAGGTCCGATTTGCTGTCGCCGTTGACATCTGCCACCACTGCGGCGACCGTTCTTGCTCCGGAGGCGTACTGACCACCTTGGCGGAAGGTACCATCGCCGTTTCCGAGCAGGACAGTTACGTTGTTTCCCAGACCATCCGCCACCGCGAGGTCAATGCGGCCATCGCCGTTAAAGTCGCCGATTGCCACCGTCTGTGGGTACGCCCCCGCATTGACACTGACGGCAGGTTGAAACGTACCGTTGCCTACGCCGAATAGAATGCTGACGTTGTTTCCCGCTGAATTAGCCACCGCCAGATCAGGAATGCCGTCGCCATTGAAGTCCGCGACTGCCACCGAGACTGGACTTGCTCCAGTTGAGGGAGATGGCTGCGCCGTGAAGTTGCCTTTTCCATCTCCAAGCAAGACACTGACAGTATTGTCCGTGGCATTGGTCACGAGCAGATCCTGGCGGCCATCACCATTGACGTCGGCTATCGCGGCGGAGTTCGGGAAATGTCCGACGCTGTAGGTCTTTGGTGCATTGAAGTTAACGCCATTCCCCAGCATCACGCTTACGGTATTGTCGGCGCTGTTCACCACCACCAAGTCAACCTCTTTCGGTTGACCCTTGAAGTTGCCTACCGCGAGAGCGGTCGGGCCACCGCCGGTGCTACAGAGACTGCCTGCCCCGTTACACCTTGAGAGAGAAAAAGTTCCATCGCCGTGCCCGAGGAACAGAGACAGGCGGTTGGTTCCGTTGGTTGAAACCAGGAGATCCAACTTTCCGTCGCCGTTAACATCCGCCGCGACGATAGCAATGGGAGCTCCGACAGAGAAGTGTACCCCCGGAAGAAAACCGTTCGTGCAATTCGTGGTTCCGGTGGTGCAGGAAAGGAACAGGTTAACTTGACTGCTTCCATAACCCGCCACTGCAATGTCGGGAAGTCCGTCGCCGTTGAAATCGCCGATCGCCACGGATCTCGCCCGATTGCCAACGATAAAAGTAGGCCCAGCAGCCAAGCCAACAAATGCGCCTGCCCAGGAGTTCATCGTCAGAGCTAGAAAGACTAAGGCCAACCCCGGAAGTCCGGTTAAACACATTTCCGTTTTCTCGGAGCGAACACCCAACAGGTCCCTAATTGTCATCGGTCTCTCAAGATAAAAAGTTATTTATGATTTAAGAATTCGGGCGGCGACGATGTAATTGCGAAACCAACTGCATTCACATTTCAATGTCTTTTGATGCATCCATTCACAGGGTCTTCATATTCTTTTTCTCTAAAGACCGGCATACTGTAAGTACGCGCCACCGTTGAACAGGGAACTCCTCCACATGTGCAGTTGGTAGCAGGAGTGCCGGTGCAAACTGGGCACGTGCTTCCGTTGCACACGTATCCGGTAGCAGCCAGTTCAAGCATGGTGCAGCCATAAACACGATTCACGTTAAAGCAGGCATTTGGAAACGCAGTATTGTTGTTGCTGTAATTACAATTCGGTGCGACCTGGCTGGGGTTGCTGAATTTCGAGAAATAAATCCAGCCTTGTGCCTCGGAAGGATTCTGCCAGTAGGTGTCGTCATCGCATTCCCAGGCGGTGATTGCCGTATGAGGATAGCTGTAGCTAGCGTCAGCAGCTCCGTCGACCAAGCTGGTCGCGGTCAGGTTTAATGCATCCTTGGTGGTGTAGGTATGGTTTGGATTATTACAGGGAGGGTTATAAGCAAGTTCCTTGCTAAGGTTTTTTGCCGCGCCTCCGTTGTAGGCAGGAGGATCGCTCCAAGCTCCAGCCAGACTGTTGCACCCCATCGGATATGTAACCCCATCCTGGCTGGAGCAGATATTGACAGGGGCAGCGTTTGGTATGGAACAGCCTTGAACCATATCCGAGTAGTGCGGACCCGAAACGAATACAGCTTTGTCGATAAAGGAACTTGCGCCGTAGAAGGTCAGCGAAAAGGCTAATCCGGAGGCGCCGCCACTTTGACTGTGGGCACACATGCCGGCCGTAGGACTATTGCTCGGATTGATCCGATAGTACTGAGTGTTCAGATAATTGAGAAATGTTGCCACTCGGCACGCAGCGGTCTTCAGGCTTCCACTAGCCGATCCGTTTTGCCATTCAGTATCCCATGCAAACTGCACGGTTTGAAAACCGAAGTGGAACAAATCGAAGGGAACTTCATTCTTGAAGTTCCCGGGTAGTGTAATGGTGCCTCCACTCGCACTGACAAAAGCGACCGTACCACTGGAGGTGCCGACAGGAGAAGCGACTCCGTAGGTGACGCCCAGATCAGGCATGTTCGGACAACTCACCGTGGCCCGATAACAGAGGGCTTGCACGTCGCTTCCGCCACTAGTGGCGGTCACCCAGCCGGCTGGAGCCCCGTTCACTGTGGTGGGACAGGTCTGCGACACGACGCCGTTAACGGTCCCAATAGGCAACTGCGCGGACGCAGTGATGCAGCACCCCAGTGCGACCAAGACCGTTATCCACACGAACATTGCATTGCTGATTCGCATACCAGATCCCTTCAGAGAGGAATTCGAGCAATGGATTCGCAAGTGCGAACTAAAACGTTTACGGGGGATAAACGGGCAAGCTAACAACAACCAACTGATAGGTTAGGCGGCAGGCTGCTATCGCCCGTCCGCGCGTGTCACATTGTGCCTTGAGGCAGTAGAAGTGTCAATCCTGCCGGCCGAAAACTTTTGCGTGGAGGATACAGAGGCAAAAGTCTCCGCGCGTTACCGGGAGACAAAGGTCTCCATTGCCAATCTTGAGAATCGACTGTAAGCTGCGTCTAGATTAGCGATTCAGTTCGTCCCCCCAATAGCCAGAATTCACATCGGTTTCTGAGGCCGAGATTTTCCTGCGGAGGCATTCCCTAATGATGCGTATGCGTAATCGCTGTCGCCCGGTGCTGACTTGCTTGGTCGTAGTGTTCGTATCAATATCAGGTTATGCTCAGCAGCCGACAGGCGAAGCAAAGACCGTAAATAGTACGGTTCGCGGCGGAGCGCGAATTGCCGCAACGCGTCCGCCGGTTGCCACGTCCCCTACATCTAGCGCGCCCAACGTGAAAAACGACGGCATTGGGTTGATTCAGCACGTGGTTTTCCTGATCAAAGAAAATCGCACTTTTGATAATTACTTTGGAACATTTCCGGGCGCGGACGGAGCTACCAGCGGGCCAATCTCCACCGGACAGGTCATTCCACTGGGTCCCTCGCCTGACTACACCTACCCACAGGATCCCGAGCACGACTTTGGCGGCGCCGTAGAGGGGATGGACGGCGGCCTCATGGATCGTTTTGATCTGCTCAGCGACGGAAATGTTAACGGCGCCTTCCTTGCTTACACGCAATTTTCGCAGGCCGACATCCCGAACTATTTCGCCTACGCTCAGAATTATGTCCTGGCGGATCGGATGTTTTCGTCCATTAAGTCCGACAGCTTCACCAATCATTTTTATACGGTGGCGGCTCAGGCCTATGGAACGATCGGGTTCAAGGCGAATGCGCGGCCCCATGGGAATCCCGGTTGGGGTTGCGATAACCCGGACGTCAACGCGCTGCTACTCGATGCGCAGGGCAACCTCAGCGAGCAGTTGCCATGCTGGGATTTTCAAACCTTGGCGGACAGTCTGCAGAATATCGGCGTCTCATGGAAGTACTACGCACCTCCCAAGGGGCAGGTCGGCTATAACTTTTCCACTCTTGCTGCAATCAACCACATCTTCAACAGCTCTTTGTGGACCACCAACATAGCGCCCGAAACTCAGTTTGTCACGGACGCGGCGAACGGGAACCTGCCCGCGGTCAGCTGGCTGGTGAATGGTTTGGAAAATGATCATCCCAAAGGATGCGGTGTGTGCAACAGCGAGAACTGGGCAGTGAACCAGATCAACGCCATCATGCAAGGGCCTGACTGGAATACCACCGCAATCTTCATCACATGGGATGATTTCGGCGGCTTTTACGATCACGTTCCGCCACCTGCGGTGGATACATTTGGATTAGGGCCGCGCGTCCCCATGTTGATCATCTCTCCTTACGCCAAGCAGGGCTACATCTCACACACGCAATACGAATTTTCCTCCGTTCTGAAATTCATCGAGGAACTCTACGGTCTGCCACCGCTCACGACAAGGGATGCAAACGCCAACGATACGACCGATAGTTTCGATTTCACTCAGGCTCCGCGCCAACCACTAGTGTTGCAGCCGCGTCACTGTCCCATTATTTCCGCCGCGAGTGTTCCTTTCGGTGGTCAGGCGGTCGGCGTTCCCAGCCCGTCCTATAATTTGACGCTCACCAATTGGGGCAGCAGCAATATCAAAATCCAGAAGATCGTAAGCGCGGGAGACTTCTCGCAGAAGAATGCATGCGTTGGTAAAACGCTATTGGCGGGGCATCTGTGCTATGTGACCGTTACATTCACTCCGACGGCGATAGGACCTCGGACCGGCACGATCACGGTCACCGACACTGATTCCCCAACCCCACAAGTCGTTAACCTGTCAGGAACCGGAAGTCAGGCACAGATATCGGTCCATAATCCCGGGCTGAGTTTCCCCTTGCGGACCTATGGCACCATATCGCCGCCAAAGGCGGTGACCCTTACCAACGTGGGCAGCACGCCACTCGACATTTCCAATGTGCAGGTGGTCGGAGCGTTCGCTCAAACGAATGACTGCGGTGGCAGTGTGGCGGCGGGAGCTACCTGCACTTTCAACGTTGTATTCAAGCCCACCACTGCTGCGGCACTTCCTGCCTGGCGACATTTTTATGGCAATCTCGCGATCTACGATAGTGATCCCGCGAGCCCGCAGATGGTGCTGCTTGGCGGAGATGGTACGGCGCTCGTGTTGTCTCCCAACACTGTTACCTTTGGATCGCAGGCGGTCGGCACCACCAGTCCGCCCGTTACAATTAGGGTGACGAATAAGGGCACTGCGACGCTCACCTTCGCCAGTATCGTTCCGGCCGGAGACTTCAGCCAAACTAACACCTGCCCGTCCAGTCTGCTTCCGCAAAAAACTTGCACAATCAGTGTGACCTTCACCCCCACCGGAATTGGGACGCGGACAGGATCTGTGATGTTGAGCGACAGTGACGGAAATAGCCCGCAGAAAATTATTCTTACCGGCACTGGGAATTGAGTTTAACCGGACAGCTTTTCTGAATTGCCGCTAGTGTGTCGAACCCTGAGATCGAGAGACCGGGAATTGCTAACGAGTTTTGTAACGTGGATAACAGGAGAGATTTTCCAATGAGAACAGGTAAATGGATCGCGTTCTGCGCACTGATATTGGCCGGCATTGTAGGCCTGGCCGGTTCTTGGCGAGCCAGCGCTGATCCGCTGATGGAAGGTCAGGGAATGCAAGCGGAGCTTGCGGACCTTGATCACACAAAGACTCCCGCTGTCGACTCGGCCAAGACGCGTGTCGCTCATAATCTTCTCCAGGTTCCCATGAGTTTTGAAGAGAATCAGGGCCAGACGGATCGCAAGGTGAAGTTCCTTTCTCGCGGATCGGGTTACACGCTATTCCTTACTCCTTCAGAAGCGGTTTTGGCATTACGGACCGGGAAAGCACATGTAACGGTACGGGGGAAGAATTCGTCCTCCGGATTCGGCAACAACCCTGGAAACCCGTTATCGGTGGGTTATCTGGACCGCACACCGGAGCCACCAGCCGCTGCCGCCGGACCGCAGGTTTCTGCTGCGGAGGACATTTTGCAGATGCGCCTGGTGGGAGCAAACTCCGAGGCAAAGATCACCGGTATCGACAAAACATCTGCAAAGAGCAATTATTTTATCGGCAAAGATCCCGCGAAATGGCATACGAATGTAAGCAACTTCAGCAAGGTCCGTTATGCCGGCGTTTATCCAGGAATCGATCTTGTCTACTATGGCAACCAGCGGCAGCTCGAGTATGACTTCGTAGTCGCGCCTGGCGTTGACCCAAGCGTGATCACGTTGGGATTTGCTCAACCGAACGATGGTCGCAACAACCCATCGCTGGAGATTAGCGCAGAGGGAAGCCTGGTAGCGCATCTCATTGGCGGCGACGTCAGCTTTCACAAACCCATCATCTACCAAACGGTCCCGAGCGTATCGAATCCGAAGAAGGAATCCATCGACGGCCGCTATGTTCTGAAGGCGGATGGCCATGTTGGATTTGAACTTGGTTCATACGATCACACTCGGCAACTGATAATCGACCCAATCATTTCCTTTGCGACTTATATCGGGGGAAGCGACGAGGATATGGCGATGGGGGTCGCCTTCGATAAGTTCAATGATGTGGTGATCGCGGGCAACACGAGGTCCGCGGACTTTCCTCTTTTCACTCCTCTCGAAACCTACCATCCGGGAAATTGCGGCGGACTGGCCTGCCGCGACGTCTTTGTGAGCAAGTTCAATCCCACGGGAAGCAATTTGCAGTATTCGTCCTACATCGGCGGTTCGAACGATGACGTGGCCAGCGATGCTGTGGTCGATATGGCAGGAGACATCTTCGTTGTCGGATACACGTTGTCGACCGATTTTCCTGTGACGTTTCACGCCTTTCAGAAGCAGTTTGGCGGGGGCACCGTTACCGGGGATGCTTTCGCGTTTGAGCTTGCTTCGAAAGGAATCGGTCTCGAATACGCGACGTACATTGGCGGCAGCTCTGACGATCAGGCTTACAGCATCGCTCTGGATAGCGCGCCCAGCGCCACTCCCAGCGCCTACGTGGTCGGCTACACCACGTCGAAGAATTTTCCTATCAGCGCTGGCGCATATCAGACGGTATGTGGGCTGAAGCAGGCAGGAACGTGTGCCAACGGTTTCGCCACAAAAGTGAATTACAACGGATCGATCATGCAGTATTCCACCTTTCTGGGAGGGTCCGGCGGTCTGGGCGATGCCGCATATGGCGCTGCCGTCGATACCAGCAACAATCTCTATATCTCCGGCATAACCGGCTCTCCAAATTTTCCGACCACTGCGGCAGCGTATGACCGGACGTGTGGGTCCGATGGATTGTGCAATGGAACATTTGACGGTTTTGTAACTGAACTGAACACTACGGCCACAGGAATTGTATTTTCCACGTTCGTGGGGGGAAGCAGTTACGATTACGCCGCCGGAATTAAAGTCGACACCGCCGGTGCAATTTATGTTTCGGGCAACACAATCTCGAGTGATTTCCCGACCACCGCTGGAGCCGCTCAAACTGCGTTTGGCGGCATGTCTGCGGGCTGTGCGCCAACCGCTGGCGCCGTCTGCGGAGACGTTACTGTAACGAAATTCAATCCCGGCGGCGAGACGCTGGCATATTCAACCTACCTGGGCGGCAGTCTTGACGAATATCCCGGACTTTCGATGGCAGTGGATGCCAGCGGGAACGCATATATTACCGGGCAGACTTCTTCTTCGACAAACTTCCCCCTGGTCAGCGCATTCCAGCCGGCATATGGCGGCGGATCTACCGATGCCTTTGTTACCGTAGTAAATCCCACAGGCACCGCATTCACCTCGTCCAGCTATCTTGGAGGCAGC
The DNA here is from genome assembly GCA_025462865.1 of Candidatus Sulfotelmatobacter sp. Classification (GTDB taxonomy): domain Bacteria; phylum Acidobacteriota; class Terriglobia; order Terriglobales; family Acidobacteriaceae; genus Sulfotelmatobacter. The sequence goes on from JAOAPI010000117.1 coordinate 38,163, forward strand.
GACCGGGACTTCGGTTTCCGTACAGCCGTTGACAGCACCGGAGGCGTTTACGTCTCAGGCGGAACTCTTTCGACAAATTTCCCCGTCAAGCCCGGAGCGTTTCAAGCCAAATGCGGGACTGACGGGAATTGCAACGGCGGGCTCATGGATGCATGGGCGGCAAAGCTGGTGCCGTCCGCGGATGTGTCCCTCACCCTCACGACCTACACCACGGTGAAGAGTGGAGCGAAGCTCACTTATTTGATTGTAGTCAGGAATAATGGCCCCGACACGGCGGCCAAAATTTCCGCCACTGATGTTGTACCCACAGGTACTACGTTCGCGAGTGTTGTGACCACGGCAGGGAGCTGCACCGCGCCGCCGGTTGGCGGGACAGGCACCGTCGCCTGCACCCTGAGCTCGATGCCGAGCGGATCGAAGATGAACATCACGATGGTGGTGAATGTCACTGCTCCCGTTGGCAGCGTGATCATGGACAAAGCCAGCGTGACCTCAACCACGTTCGATCCGAAGAAGGGGAACAACCAAGCGCAAAAGTCGACGACGGTGAACTAGGCGGTTCGTAGGCTAGGCGGCAGATCATTATCCGGAGGTTTGGATGAAAGAGATTCTTGTTGCCTTCGCATTGCTCTCAGCTTCAGCTCTCGCTCAAAACGCTCAACCGACGCCGCCGTCATACTGCCGGCCCTGTCTCTTCTACGGCGGAGATTTTGATGCGTCGAATCCGGCGGCCAATACCCTATCGAACGGTCTGGTGAACATCGGGCGGCCAACGGCGGTGTATGTTCCATTTGTTGTTCCTAAGGGCCAGGTTTGGACCGTCACGGGATTATTTTCTAACAACATGTCAACAAGTACCTTCCTCGATCCGCCAGCAATCAAGTGGAGTATCTCCATCGATGTTAGCGCGGGACATGCTGGTACGGTGATCTCGCAGGGGACAATTCCAGCCACTTTCACTCCGACCGGCCGAAGTTGGCGGTTTTTTACCGAGTACACAGCTCTTGGTCACCTGACGCCCCAAACAGCCGTTACGCTAACAAGCGGTGTCTATTGGATGACGGCGATTCCGATCTGCACTGATCCAAGCTGTGGTTTCGCCAGTTTCACCCTTTCCGATGTGGAGGATGTCCCGGCACCTAATCACAAGGGGATCGAACCCAAGGACGATTCGTTTTTCCTAGCAGAGGGAGTGCGCCAAGATTTTTTTGCACCGACCGCCTATCCGAATGGAGTATGCAATGGAGGGGGCAACGGCACCGGCTGCGATAAGTTCTCTGCAGGTTTGCTCGGCTATGCGAAGGCTGCGGCCCCCTAATCTGATTTATCCTTGCGGATGTGACCTCTCTTGCATCGAGCGCTCTTGATCAGGCCGGTTCGACAGACGTAAAGAGCACTCTAGAATTTTCTTGCAAGTTGCCTGTGCGCGACCAAGATCCTGGACTAACTCTATGCTCCGTCCGATGCCGCTATCGCATTGGCTCCATTGATCTGTTTGAGCAAGCCGCGTCCGCGCCGCTCTAGAATCAAGCCCTTCACGCGTCCCTGGTCGGAGGCGGGCCATAATTCTTCCAGCGCCTTCCACGCTTGTTCCTCGCGTCCGCTGTAAAGATAGTTCACCACGATGGTCAGCACGCGGCGCATTGTCGGCAGCTGATCAGTGAACATTTTGTCGTTGTAGCGGGACTGCCGAAACTTTTCGAGATCGGCGCTGGTGAGCTGCTCGCGCGCTTCTTCGATCAGGCGATCATATTGAGCCTGGAATTGGCTGCTCACATTCTCTAAGTTGTCTCCGTGCATCTTCATAAAGACTTGCGGAACTACCGCCATTGGGTGGGGTACAAGGAAGTAATCCAGGGTGCTGTCCGGACCGTGAATGAGGACGGAACCGTCTGTCTGTTTTTCAAAGATCAGGGCCGATCGACTTTCGATCTTGCGAATAACTTTTGGCGCGGTCCCCAAACCGACAATCGTGTAAGTGAAGCAGCAGCGTTCGCCGCCGGAATAAGCGTCGATCACCAGGTCTGCCTGTCCATCGCCGTTGACATCAGCGCCGGAAATCTTGTCGACCGTAAGCGCCCAATCTGCTGCGGCTGTCGTGACAGTTCCTTTTGCTGAAGCGATTGTGGCGCGACAGCGCTCGGCGGGCGCTTTTGTGCCGGGAAGTAGCTGGACGGTGAACCCGCTGAATTTCGCGGGATGCTGGTAACCCTTTCGATAGGGGCAGCTGAAATCAAAGTCGGCCGGCTTCTCGCCTGGCTTCAGGGATGGAGGGCGGAAAACGGGCCGGTCATCGTCATCATCGTCGTCCTTGTCCTTCTGTTGTGAATGGGCCGACACTATCGGGAAAATCAGAATTGCGCTCAACAGAGCCAGGAACAGCTTTTTTTTCATTGAGGCTTAGGACCTTGTTTTAGAGGATTCTGTATCGCTTATTCATGCTGCCCGTCTTTAAAGGAAGTGTAACATTCCAAAAAACTACCCGGCTCATGTGTGGAAATCTTCTCGACGGACCTTATTTCCGGCGTTAATGTACTTCCGGTATGGCACGGAAGTGCCATTTACCAACTTCCGGCTTGGGCCTAAAGTCTCTCAAACGATGTACTCAAGACGAACCGATATTGGCCGTCTTGTAAGAACGAGATCAAAGCGCCCCCTCTTCGTATCGCGTTCCGCGCAGTAAAAAGCCTCAAATTGTTGGTGCAGGTCAAGTGAAACCGCTGCCCTGACGAAAATCAACGACTGTCGGCATCCTGCGGTAATGTCTAAGTCCATCACCCGTCTTAAGGAGAACCACAGAATGGCTCAGCATGCGACTCCATTGTTGAACTCAGACAGAATTCGTGTACTTGCCGCGGACAGCACTCGCATGAGCAGCCAGTTGCTTGCGCAGGCGTTGGCGCAGGATGGTCAATTTCACGTCACAGGGATCGATCCCCATTCGACTTCCATTCTGGCGGCGGTGGCTGACGAACGGCCCCACGTGGTGCTGATGAGTTCAATTCTGGAGGATTCCACCAGCACGGGATTTGATCTGATCCGGCAGGTATGCGCGGCTCATCCCGATACCCGCGTGGTGCTGATGATGGACACTTCCAAGCGCTCGGCAGTAGTAGAGGCATTCCGTTGCGGCGCACACGGCGTCTTCTCGCGCACTGAGTCCCCAAAATTGCTGGCGAAATGCATTTGCAGCGTCCATCAAGGGCAGGTGTGGGCGAACAGTTCGGAGTTGCGTTTCCTTCTCGAAGCCCTTTGTGAGTCAGAGCCGGTGCGCGTGGTGGATGCGGGCGGCGAATCGATGCTATCGAAGCGCGAGCAGGATGTGGTGCGATGCGTAGCCGAAGGATTGTCTAACCGGGAGATCGCGGGCCGGTTGGGACTTACCGAACATACGGTTAAGAACTACCTTTTCCGTATTTTTGACAAATTGGGTGTTTCCAGCCGCGTCGAAGTCGTGCTCTATGCTTTCCGCTTTCGCAAGGATTTAGTGCGACCCCAGGCGAGCGAGACTTCCTGCGTGCAATGCTCCGGAACATTCGTGGCTGCGCCGCCATCAAGACCGGCGGTTGCCACGCCGGTTGCGGTGAAGAGGTCCTTGGAAGCAGCGGGGAAACTAGCGCGCCAGGTTCGCTGCTAGAAGCTAACAATTCAGTTCAACAGTTCAAGACTGCCGTATTCACTTAAGCGGGAATTCGGTCCACGGACTGCGCTGCCAAAGTGGGCACGGTCGATTCCTTTGCGGCGACCCTTGTGGGCCCCTCCCGTAGGAGGCGATCCGGGCAGATCAGCTCCAGAACCGGAGTCGTCATAAACGTGGTGAACAGCGCCATGAGCACCATCATTGAAAACAGGGCCGGCGAGATCACCTTGATGTCCAGGCCAATATTCAGGATGACCAGCTCCATCAGGCCTCGCGTATTCATGAGCGTGCCCAGCCCGGCGGCTTCTCTCGCGGGCATGCCTGACAACCACGAAGCCAGCGTTGAGCCGCCAAGTTTTCCCACCGTTGCCACCAGAATGATCAAGCCGCAGTAGATCCACATTTCCTGACCCTTTACCAGACCGATGTTGGTGCGCAAGCCGGTAAAGGCAAAGAACAAGGGAAGCAGCATCGTGACTGTGATGGTTTCGAAGCGGTCAACAATGTAGCGGACGAATTTCTGCTCCTTAGGCATGATCGCGCCCATAAGGAATGAGCCGAAAAGCAGATGTATTCCCAGCCATTCGGTGCACAGAGCCGATGTCAGAACCAATAGGAGCATCAGCGCCATCAGGTTCTCGCTAAGCTGGCCACGCTCGCGATAGATGGTCTCATAGCGCCTCAGCATTCGCCGCACCCCATAAATCATGATCACGGCAAACGCAACGATGCCTCCGATGGTCAACCAGATTGAAGTAGGGTTGTGCGCGGAGCGGATCAATACCACGATGTAGGCGAGAATGCACCAACCGGTTACATCGTCAACTGCTGCGCAGGCGATGGCGACGGTTCCGAGACGGCTGCCCAGAAGATCACGCTCCGCCAGGATGCGCGCCAGCACAGGGAACGCCGTAATACTCATCGCCGCTCCCATGAACAGAGCGAAGCTGGTGAACGTTACGCTGTCATCGGAGAGCCTGGGATACAGATAAAGCGACAGGAAAGCCGCTAACACGAATGGTGCAGTAATGCTGACGTGACTGGTAAGCACGGCAGCGTGTCCGTGTTTCTTCAATTCCTTAGGATTGATTCCCAATCCCACCAGGAACATGAAGACCACCACGCCGATTTGGCTTAGGGCGTTGAGAAATCCGAGGCTGACCGATGGAAACAGGTAAGCCGAAACTCCTGGCGCCATCCATCCCAGCAAGGAGGGTCCCAGTAAGATTCCGGCGAACATCTCGCCGACCACCCGAGGCTGGCCGATTCTACGGAAGATGCTGCCTACGCCTCGACACACTGCCAGGATCACCGCAATCTGAAGCACCAGCTTGAAGAGATCGGGCATCAGCGCAATCTCCTCTTCGTTGCAGGCGCGAGTCGAACCGCGCGGAACCCCACCGAGCCACAAGATGGACAATCATCCACCGACAGCATTCCAGAGAGAGATCGTGGATCCATGTTCGGATCGACCGTTGCTACCATGTCGAGTTTGCGCCCGGCCCCGCAACCGGCTTCCGCCGACCAACTGATGGCCGGTACAAGGGACGCCTTAAGCGTCGTTCCGTCGAGTACGCCCGAAGCAGTTGACTTCGGGCCACTCGCGAAGGTGAGTGTGAAGTTTCTGCCGGATTGCGAGATGGCTATCGCAGTTTCAGGATTCTGTGCAAGAGTTTTCCCGCAGGGCAGGGAAGACAGACGAACTGGATCAGCGTGCAGCTGCCAGGTGCCATCTACCGAAATCGGCGCGGTCAAGGTGCGACCCTTCTTCAACACGCCCACCAGTCCCACGATGGGCAGTACCACTAAGAGAGCGTAAGCGATGATGAAATTCCTGTTGGTGTGGGACATTCGGCCTCACCCTCACGGGAGGATTCACGTTTTTACGCAGCGCTCTCACGGCGCAGCGCAACATCCGGATAAAACAAAAAGCAGACTCAAATCATCCGATCGGCTTCGAAAAATCGCGATCAGGCCCCGGGGCTGAACGCGTTCGAGGTCAAATCGCCCAGCAGCTTGTGCCAGGGATGTTTCTCATTCTGCTCGACCTCGGACACCATCTTGCGCATTTTATCCAGTACCGGCGGAGTAGCGTCGTCGTACACATCGCCCTGCAAAAGCTTTAGTACATCAAGGCGATAGCGAGGATCGTTAATGAAATACGTGAACAGCACGTTGAGCCGGTAGTAGACGGTAATAAAGTCATACCAGTTCTTCGTTCCCAGGCGCAATGTATTCTCGAAGGTCGCAAAACTCTGGCGGGAGAAATCATTTTTCTCCAGCGCGCCGAGGATATCTTTGTGCGCAAAGCGCGAGCTGTTGAGGGCGATGCTGACTCCCGTAGAAAAGATCGGGTCCACAAAACGCCCAGCGTCGCCGACCATCAAGAACCGATCTCCACACAGTTGCTTCATGGCATAACTGTAGTCGCCCTCGTCTTTGAAAGGACGAATGCGATTGGCCTTTCGCAAGGTTTCTTCGATCATGGGCCGCGTGCCAACGGAACTCCAGAAAAACTTCTCGCGGTCTTCTTTGGATTTGGCGAAATTCTTTTTCTGGGTCACAACGCCGATGCTGGTTACGTCGTCGGAGATCGGAATCTGCCAGATCCAGGTATTCGAAATGGGCAGGAAGTGAATATAAATGTAATCGAGATTGGTATCCCGCTTCGCAAATACCTTGCGGTCGTAGCTGTCGAACCATGAGTGGATAGCGTATTGATCGAAGACTGTGTCCTGGACTTTGAGTTTCATCTGATTGCCCAGGAAAGTATTGCGGCCGCTGGCGTCCACCACCATTCGCGCGCTGACATTCATTTCCTTCGGACCCATGTTGAAGCGGATGATGGGTTCCTTGGGACCGAAATCGACTGCGCTCACCTTGATGCCGTCGTAAACCGTGGCGCCAAGTCTGTTAGCGTGCTGCAGAAGCATTAGATCGAACTTGCCGCGGTCAACGTGGTAGGTATGGTTCTTGTCCACGCCGGCCTGCTGGCGTTCGTCGAAGCGGATATCAACGTTGCAATCGGGCGCCAGACCCTCGAGATCATGGACGTAAGGCATCTTCTTGTCATCCGTTGTCCACACCGCGCCGTATTTGTGCGGGAATTTCGCGGCCTCCATTTGGGGCAGGAAATCCAGATCCCTGAAAACCCGCGTGGAAGAAGGAACGAGCGACTCTCCCACATGCGGTCGCGGGAACAATTCTCGCTCAAACACCACGCAACTTACGCCAGCCTTGGCCAGGTAGGCGGCCATAGACGATCCGGCGGGTCCTCCGCCAATAATAGCGACATCAAAATCCGGCTTCGTAATAACCAACGCTTCCTCCTGAAATCTTCAATTGCCCCAAGTGGTGGTTCGCAGCGCGCTACTGGCTCGCCTGCTTGAACGCGTCCACGGTCATGTCTCCCAGCAACTTGTGCCACGGATGCTTAGTGTTCTGCTCGACCTCGGACACCATTTTCTTCATTTTCTCGAGTACCGGGGGCGCGGCATCGTCGTAGACGTCGCCTTGCAGCAGTTTGAGCACATCCAGTCGATAACGAGGGTCCCCGACGAAATACGTAAACAGCACATTCAGGCGGTAGTAGACCGAAATAAATTCGTACCAATTCTTGGTGCCCAGGCGAAGCTTGGTCTCATACTCAGCAAAGCCTTCGCGCGAAAAGTCGTTCTTTTCCAAGGAGCGCAAGACATTCGTGTGAGCGAAGCGTGCGCTGTTCAGCGCAATGCTGACGCCGGTGGAAAAAATTGGATCAACGAATCGCCCGGCGTCGCCGACCAGCATGAAACGGTCTCCGCAAAGCTGTTTCATGGCATAGCTGTAATCGCCCTCGTCTTTGAAGGAGTGCATCTGATCCGCTTTTTTCAATTTCTCCCTGAGCAGGGGACGCGTTCCAACGGCCTCCCAGAAAAACTGTTCACGGTCTTGGCGCGACTTGGCGAAGTTTTTCTTTTGCGTGACCACGCCGATGCTGGTGACGGAGTCGGTGATGGGTATCTGCCAGATCCAGGTGTTGGAGATTGGCAGGAAGTGGATGAAAATGAAATCGAGCTGAGCATCTTTCTTGGCGAAGGCCCTGCGGTCGTAACCATCGAACCAGGTATGAATGGCGTACTGATCGAACACCGGATCTTTGATCTTCAACTTCATCTGATTGCCCAGAAAAGTATTACGGCCGCTACAGTCGATGACCATCCGGGCGCTGACGCCCATTTCCTTGGAACCCATGTTGAAGCGAACAATAGGTTCCTTGGGGCCGAAATCGACATCCTTCACTTTCACGCCCTCATAAACCGCGGCGCCCAACTTATTGGCATGTTGGAGCAGCATCAGGTCAAACTTGCTGCGATCGACGTGATACGTATATTCGCGGTCGACCCCTTCTTGTTGGCGTTCGTTAAAGCGAATCTCGACGTGGGACTCCGGCTTAATCTGATCTTTTTCTTTGTCCTTGAATCCACCCTGAAAGTTCATTTCGTAAGCGCCCTGGTCCTCAGCAGTCCAGGCAGCTCCGAACTTGTGCGGGAATTTGGCTTCTTCCATCTGGCCCAGGAAATCGAGATCGCGGAAAACCCTCATCGCAGAGGGAACAAGCGACTCGCCCACATGGGGGCGCGGAAACAACTCGCGCTCGAAGACCACGCAACTTACTCCCGCTTTGGCGAGATAGGCACCCATCGAACCGCCCGCGGGCCCTCCACCAATGATGGCAACGTCAAAATCCGGCTTCGTAAGAACCAATGTACTGACTCCTTTTAAGGACTTAAGAGATGGGGTGCTGCGAAAAATCGGTCGTGTGGGGGATAGACCAGCGCACGCTGTGTTTTCACACTATGAGCTTTGCTCGTCGGCTGTGTCAAGGAGACCTTCTACCCCATTTCTTCATCGACTCTTTAGTAACATCAGCTTGTTACCCACCATATTTCATGGCTGTTTGGGGGCAAAAAATCGCGAGGCTCCAAGTCACCGGTAAAGTTTTTTGGTCGTACACGATGATCGTTTGTTGACACGAGCAGGCGCAACTACTCGAAGACGAAGGCAACCTATCGTGTCACGATATTACTAATAATAAAATGGCACTCAAGTGCCATTTACCCAAGCGTTGCCTGAGACTAAAGTCTCTCAATCGATGTGACGCGAATGGGTGATGTAACGACCAAGCCCGTCTCCGTGAATCCAACAGAAACCCCCGGAAACGATTTGCGCGGCTTAGCATCCCCCGCTGATGTATGCCGCCAAGAGCAACCAGATACCCGAAGGCAGCTAGGAGTCTCGCTAGCCAATTCTCACTAAGGGGAAATCGACAGAATGGCCCAACAGCTTTCGACTCTTTCACGGAACAATTCTCAGAAAATACGGGTCCTCGCTGCTGACAGTACCCGGATGAGCAGCCAATTACTTGCCGACGCTCTGGCCCGGGACCGGCAGTTCGAGGTTACGGGCGTTGAGCCCAAGACGGCGTCAATTATGGAAGCTGTCGGCCGGCAGAAGCCTCACGTCGTGCTCTTGAGTTCGGCCCTGGAAGCATCCGGAACCTTGGGCTTTGAGCTCACACGACAACTTCGTTCCACGCACGCAGACGTCCAGGTAGTCCTGCTTATGGACTCTACCCACTCTTCCGCTGTGGTTGAGGCGTTTCGTTGTGGAGCACGAGGAGTGTTCTCGCGGACCCAGTCTTCCAGCACGCTGGTCAGGTGCATCAGCAGTGTTCATCAAGGCCAGGTATGGGCGAACAGCACCGAGTTGCGCTACTTGCTGGAAGCTTTGCGCGAATCAGAACCGCTCCAGCTTACCGACTCGGGTGGTAAAACAATTCTCTCCAAGCGCGAGCAGGATGTGGTTCGCTGCCTGGCAGAAGGATTGTCGAACCGCGAGATCGCAGGTCAGTTAAAGCTGACGGAGCATACGGTGAAGAATTATCTGTTCCGGATCTTCGACAAGCTGGGCGTGTCGAGCCGCGTGGAAGTCGTGCTCTACGCCTTCCGCTTTCGGAAGGATTTGCTGGAAGCTCCTCCTCAAAGTACTGAGACACGCGCGGTCGTTCTGGGACCGATACTGGCGAAGCCCTTTAAACCAAATGCGGGTGTACCACTGGGAATGAGAAGCGCGACGGAGCCGGTAAAGGAATTGGCATACCGAGCCCGCATGTAAGGTGCTGGTTTTTTCGATACGCGGTTACCTTGCGCGACAATTTCGTAGTCCCGTCAGCGCCAGCCAAACTTTTGTGCAGCCATATCGGCGATGACTCGTCCGATGGGAAGGGACGCGGTCGCAGCGGGAGAAGGAACATTGAGCACGTGCAGCATCCTCTCCGAAGGGACAAATTGGAAATCATCCACGAGCGTGCCGTCGCGGTTCATCGCCTGAGCTCGAACCCCGGAGCCGCCCGGGACGAGATCTTTCTCGCTTAGCTCTGGCACCAGGCGCCGCAGGGCACGAACGAATTCTGATTTCGAAAAAGACCTGTGGAACTCATTCGCTCCGCTGCGCCAGTGCTTCGCTGCCATCCGCCAGAATCCAGGAAACGCAAGAGACGACGCGAGGTCCCGCAGGCTGATGTCGAACCGCCGGTAGCCTTCGCGCCGGAAGGCGAAGACGGCGTTGGGGCCCGCGTCTACGCGGCCATTTATCCTGCGCGTGAAATGAACGCCGAGAAACGGAAACTGCGGATCAGGCACAGGATAGATTAGCCCCCGCACCAGCGACGATCTCTCGGGTATCAGATCGTAGTACTCGCCGCGGAATGGAACGATCCTTACAGTCGGTTTATCGCCGGCCATCCGGCTGATGCGATCACTAAATAATCCGGCGCAGTTGATGATGTGGCTTGCGGAGAATGCCGAGCGGTTCGTCTCGACTACGACTTCACTTGAAGAACGCCGGATTCCCGTTACCTCGGTGGACGTTTGAATTACTCCTCCCTGCAAGCGAACAAGCTCGGCGTATTTCACACAGACCGCAGCGTAATCAGTGATGCCAGTGGAAGGCACCAGCAAGGCTCTCAGTCCGTTGGCGTGGGGTTCCATCTCCCGCAGTTGTTCCGCTCCGACGAGCTGCAATCCTTTAAGGCCGTTGGTTTCTCCGCGTCTGCGGAGTTCTTCCAGTTGGGAGAATTCGTCTGGGCTAGTCGCCACAATTACTTTGCCGGAGAGTTCGTGAGCAATTCCGTGCATGCGGCAGAATTCGACCATGGCCCGCGCGCCTTCGACGCATAGCCTGGCCTTGAGCGATCCCGGCTTATAGTAAATCCCGGAATGAATGACACCGCTGTTGTGGCTGCTCTGATGCTGGCCTACGCGATTTTCTTTCTCCACCAGGACGAGGCGAAGATCGGGAAAACGGTTGGTGATCGCGAGGGCGACGGCAAGGCCGACAATGCCTCCGCCGACGATGATGACGTCGTAGGGTTCAGTCACGAACAACGATTATGCCGTGATTCTTTACTGCGAGCCAACACTATTGGGTAACTATCAGAATTACGGTCGAAGGCGCCTGGTGAGTCAGTGTGCCCGAACTGCCCATGATCGTAAGGGTATAGGTGCCCGGTTGTGTGCCTTGTTGCCGGCCGCCCACCCCGCCGCCACCTCCTCCGCCGCCGCCGCTCCCGGCACTGCCATTGGAGCCTCCGCCGCCGCACGAAGCCAGCAACATACCGAGCAGAAATAGTGCAATCAGGGATACGGGCAGCGCCAGCTTCGAACGACCGAGGGCGCGCGCTCCAATCAGACAGATCCCGGGCAAGGCCAGCCACAGAGCATAAAAGATGATAGTGCGCTCACGCGCGCGCGAAGAGAGACTCGCTGAACTTGCAGTGGTACTGATCTGCAGAACGACGGCCGTTGAGCTACTGCCTAGAGTCACGGGGTTGGGGGTGAAAGTGCATAACGAGATCGCGGGACCACCGGAACAGGACAAAGTTATGGCATCGACGAACGGCGCTCCGACGGGCAGCACGCTAAAATTGTAGCTCGCCGACTGCCCCGGTTTGATCGTCTGGGTGGCTGGCGTAAGCGCGCCGATCGTGAAGTCCTGGCTCACCGTCAGCGCGATTGAGGGCTGTAGCGCGTGGCTGGGGGCGCCGCTGACATCTTGCGTATTCACGCCGATGTTATATGTGCCGGGCGCAGCGTCCTTCGGAATATTGACAGTCGCCGTCACTGACACCAAAGCTCCACTGCCGATGGTGATCGGATTCGCCGGAGCAAGCGTGCATTGCGCTCCCGGAAGTGCAGTGGCATCGCACGTTGCGATGATCTGACCGCTGTAAGAGTTTGTGGACTGGAACGTCACGATCGCCGAGGCTTGGGCGCCGGGCACGGAAGAAAGCGACAGGGGACCCGCCAATATGTAATCCCCGACAGAGAAAGGCACCTCAAGAGAATGGGTGGTAGGACCTGAAGAACCGAGCACCGTGATCTGGTAGCTGCCTGCACTAAAGCTTGTTCCGTTGATAACCAGGTTCGCGGTGGCTGGGAATGCGCTGACGGATGAAGGCGTAATACTGCAACTGCTAGCTCCAAAAGTGGATGAGCAGCTTAAGCTCACAGTCCCGCTGAACCCGTCCTGTGAAGCAATCGAGATTGGACCGCTGGTGCCAGTGCTACCTACTTTCACATTGGGGAATAGACTCGGTTCAGTCATCACGAAATCCGGATTTATCGTCACAATCAAAGTGAATGAAGTGGTGAGAGACGCTGCGCCTTGAGTCGCAGCCTGCAGCGTAACTTTGTAACTACCGCTCGCGGTTCCAACGGGTACGGCCACAGTCGCAGTCATGTTCGCGGGGGACGACGATGTTGGATTCGCCACAGCGGCAGGGGTGAAGCCGCAAGTCGCGCCAGAAATGCTGGGACTGACGCTGCAACTGAGCGTCACGCTCTGGGCGAATGAGCCCTGAGCTGTCACCTGAAAACTGACTGGCGGAGAGGTTGTTCCGCGAGGCGTAGTCACGCTGGTTGGCGAAGCTGCGGTCAATCCGAAATTCACCACGTGAAGTGTGAGGGGTGCAGCGTGTGTCGTGTTATTCGGATCGGACCCAGCGGCCTGAATGTTGAAACTGTAGTCGGCGATGAGTGTGGTGCCTACAGTTAATGAGAATGCCGAACCGCGTGCAGACGGAGTCAGGCTCGCAGGAGTCGGAGTACACGGGCTGGGCGGAGTCGATGTTCCTGCCGTGCAACTGAGGACAACTGAATTGTTATATCCGTTCACGGCGGTTACCATGCCGTTGAAATTGGCCGTGGTTCCCAGAAAAGCGGTCAGCGGCGTATTTGAATCGGAGATTTGGAAATCTGGCGTCGCAAGCAAATCGAATTGCCATATACCGCGACCATAGGTAGAGGCGCGCAATAATTTCTGCCCGCCGGAATTGAATAGGGCGAGGGCGGTGACTGCTACGTCAGGCAGAAACCCGGCCGCGAGCGGGCTGGGGACTGGACCTACTTCCGTCCAGGCACCGGCTGACGTAGAGCTCTTAAAGACACCAACGTCGGTGCCAACATAAACAAAATGCGCGCTAGCGTCGATGACGACCGCATTAACGGGCGAATCCGGAAGGGCATTCGCGGCTGCTTCAGTGAAATCAATCCAGGTTGAGCCGGCGGTCAGTGTCTGCCACACGTGTCCGGCTCCGCCGGTGAAACCCATTACGGTGACGTAGGCGGTATTGCCGGAAGGATCTGATGTATCAATTGCGACTGCGGAAATGGGGAACTGGTTGGGATTGATGCTTCCCCGGGGGCCGTTGTCGGTGACATCCACAAAGGTGGAAGAAGTGCCCACTACCGCCGTGGCGTTCGTACTAACCCAGACATGGCCACCGGAGGGTGAAACTGTTCCGTTGGGGCCGAGACCATCCGTGGTGGCGTAAACCACCTTCGACCCGTTGGCGTCGGTTGCGCCGCCGGCAGCCAGCGCACGAACCACGTTTACTTCATTGCCGCTGCAGGTGCCTGTGCCGAACGTTTCGAAATTGAGGCTCAGCGCGGTGAATCTCCCGCCCGATCGCGGGCCGCGCCACACGCGGCAAGTTCCAATCAGCATGGACGAGGTCGACTGTGGGTCAAGGATATAGGGGAAGTAAAAAGAGCCGTCGTCTCCACCAACGTCGGTACTGTTGACGATGACTTGGAACAACATGTCATTGCAATTCGTTCCCGACGCGCATTCTTGAATGTTCAGGTTTCCGCTGCTTGGGGGGAAGTCAGGATTCGAGGCAAACCAATTACCCGTGTTGGAATCGATGGCATTGTGACCGCCATCCCCGCCCAAAACATTTCCCCAACTCGTGTTCGTTATGGCCGCCATGCTTGCAGGCGAACCGTTATCCTGGGTGCCTCCAAGGAGCGTATTGGGATCGCTGGCATGTTGAGAGAAGCTGACGAACTGAGTCATTGATCCCAGATTCTGGTTCAGATCGTCCAATTGGTTCGTGCCGGAGCATGAACCTGTTGCAAGTCCTGTGTAGCCATCGAGTGTGCGGTAGATGCCCCCGTCATTGGCGAAATACATCAAGTCGGTGCCGGAGGATGAAATTGAATACGCGGCCGCGTGCTGGTCGGGATGAACGTGGGCGAGCGCCCCTAGAGGATTGCAACCGTACACGTGGGTGAGATTCATGAACGGCAGATTTGAACAGGCTGGATTGCTGGATTTGATTGTGCATTTGTATAGATTGACGGCTCCCGCATAAAGGTCGGTGGCGGACACGCCGTTCTGCAAAGCAAGCAGTTCGAGGTTGTAATAGCCCTGCTGCACACCGCAGCCATCGAAGTCGCCGCAGTTAATGATTCCGTTTTCGCTGATTTGCGTCCAGGAGGTTCCACCGTTTTGGCTTTGCCAAATTCCCTGGTCGATAGAATTGCTGTTCGAGTCGAGCGAAATGAACCACACATACATCTCGTTGCGTCCCGGCACGACGGTGATTTCGCCGCGGTAGATCGGACACGTTGTGACGTAATTCTGAGGGCATGCAGTTGTGCTCAACAGTCCTGCGGCGCCAGGTTGGTTAGCGAGGCGTGTCCACGTCAGTCCGTCAGGAGAAGAGTAAAAACCGTGATATCGCAGGGCAGCGAAGAACAATCCTGCGGCTGCGTTGTAGGCCACTGAAGTTGCTGAGGTCGCTTCGCTTGCTCCACCCGAGAAGAGTATGTCGTAAGCCCATGTCTGCCCGGCGTCGGTGGACGTGTAGAGGCCGCGATACGTGTTGCTGGTCAGCGCCCCATCGGTTACGCCTTCCGCCGTTGCCGCCATCGCCGCAACGACCGTGTTAGTTTGGCCACTCGCTATATTGAACGCCATTCGTGTTGCGCCTAGGCCACTAAAGGAGACAGTGCCGCCGGCGCTTTTTGCAGTAGAGCTTAACGTCCAAGTGTTGCCGCCATCGGCGGAACGCAGAATGCCAAGACCAAAGTAAGAATCCGCGGAATTGTCTGCCTCCCCGGTTCCCACCAGGACAACACTCTTGCCGGGATCGACATTTCCTGGCTGAATCGTGATTGCGCCGGTAGATAAAGTAGCCTGATCATCAGTGAGCGGCGTCCAAGAGACATTGTTGGCAATATTGGTGGCTGCATTTGTGGACTTCCACACACCTCCCTGGGCTCCTCCGATGTAAACTGTGTTGCCCGTGGGATCCGCGGGATCGATTGCCACTGCGGTTGCGCGGCCCGACACCTGACGATAGTCCTGAAGACCCTGTCCCGTGCCATCAGAAGCCAGCGGGACCGGACCCAATGGCGTCCATCCACCGGAGGCGCCGGGAACTTGCAAGTCAGCATGTGCGCCTCGAGATAGAGCAGTCTGCGAAGCGCGCGCGCGCATTTTTGCCCGATAGGCACGGTGTCGCAATTCTGCCGCAGGCTTTCCGGGCACAACGCGACCGCGCAAAAACCAGCGCGCGCGTTCTTCAACATGATCTGTATCTGCGTCGCCGCTGGATACGTCTGTTGTGGATTTCTTCGCGCCCTGAGCGTTGACAAGCGAGAACAGGCAAAATACAAATGACAAAGCCACTGAAGTGCGAGCGAGACGATAGAATCTGGGAAACTCCATAGACGTCAACTAGCAAGGAGTATGGGAGCGCAGTAGAGCCCGGTCAAAACAAAACGCAGGAAAATGAGCCCGGCGGGGCCATTTCGGGAAGTGGAAAGGCCCTGACGCGAGTCCGCAAATTCTGATACGAGGAGCATCATTCTGCACGCGCAGGCTTCGGTCTATAGAATTCCCAACGCGCACCAATGCTCGGCGAAAACAAATCGAGATGCTTTCCAATGGCAAAACAGGTTCATGGATTTCTCAGCTTGATTGCTTCTCTTGCTCTCCTGTGCGGAGTGGCATCTCCGCGGGCTGAATCGGCGGAGCGCGTCATCAACGTTGCGGCGGCGGCCGACTTGAGTGCCGCTCTTCAGGAACTCGCTGCCAATTATGAAAAACACTCTGGCGTTGAAGTGAAACTTTCTTTTGGCGCGTCGGGAGCGTTGACTCAGCAGATTGAAAATGGAGCTCCCTTTGATGTTTTCTTTTCGGCAGATGCGGATTATCCCCGACAGTTGATTGGAGGCGGCGAAGGTGATGGCGCAACCGTGTATCGTTATGCCGTGGGACGATTGGCGCTCTGGGTTCCGAAGGATTCGCAGCTTGACGTCGAGCATAAGGGCATGGATGTTCTCGGCGATCTGTCCGTAAAGAAGATTGCCATTGCTAATCCCCAACACGCACCGTATGGGCGTGCAGCAGTAGCCGCCCTGAAGCATTACGGGTTGTATGAAAAAGTCAGCGATCGGCTGGTGTTAGGAGAAAATGTTTCGCAGGCGGCGCAGTTTGCCGAGTCCGGTAATGCGCAGGTGGGCATAGTAGCGTTGGCGCATGCCATGGCCCCCGCAATGAAAGGTAAAGGAAGGTACTGGATAATCCCCGCTGACGCTTACCCTCCGCTGAACCAAGAAGTGGTGGTGATGTTACATTCCCCGCACCGGCAGGATGCTATGGCCTTTCTTGAATATGTGAAGACACCTGAGGCTGCCGCAATATTTCGGCGTTACGGCTTCAGTTCGCCTGAACAAAAGTAGCGCTCGCGAGGAAGAACAAGACAAATGTCCATCGACTGGCAATCATTCCGGCTCACGATAGAACTTGCAGTGGTCGTGTCAGCGATTCTGTTAATAGTCGGTCTGCCGCTCGCATCCTGGCTCGCTTTTTCCCGCTGGCGCTGGAAGTTCTTCGTGGAAGCAATTGTGGCCTTGCCGATTGTGCTTCCGCCGACGGTCCTCGGGTTCTATGTGCTCGTTGCTCTCGGTTCACGAAGTCCGCTTGGACAATGGTGGCAATCCCTGACCGGCCACACGCTGGCGTTCACTTTCACTGGTCTCGTGATCGGCTCGGTCCTGTACAGCCTGCCATTCGCCGTGCAACCTTTCACCTCGTCGTTCTCATCAGTTGATCGCAAGCTGCTGGCAGCCTCTGCCACGCTGGGCGGCTCACCGCTGCGTACTTTCTTCCGTGTGGTAATTCCTCTTTCCGTGCCGGGCTTGGTCACGGGAATGGTCTTGGCGTTCGCTCACACGATGGGCGAGTTCGGAGTAGTTCTGATGATTGGGGGCAACATTCCCGGCGTGACTCGTACAGTGTCGATTGATATTTACGATCAAGTGCAAGCCTCCAACTATGCAGCGGCCAATGCCACAGCGTTGGTACTGTTGGTCCTTTGCTTCGCCATGCTAGCCACCGTTTATGGCTTGAACCGACGAACCTCAGGAGTGTGGACCGTGGGACCGGTGAAGTAGGCGAATCTTCATGCCCAGCCCTGCACCGCCAAAAGCCGACAACCAAACGTTGCATGCACGCATTGCCAAGAGCTTTCCTTCCAGGGAACATCAATTCTCTTTGGATGTGGAGTTCAGCGTTGCGCCCGGATTCACCATTCTGTTCGGCCCGTCGGGGTCCGGGAAGACCACCCTGCTCGACTGCATCGCGGGACTCGCAACGCCAGACGCAGGGTGCATCGTAGTCGGAGAGCACGTCTTGTGTGACATTACGACTCGCTTTAGCGTGCCCGTTGCCAAGCGTTTTGTGGGATATGTTTTGCAGGATCTTGCTCTTTTCCCGCACCTGACCGTCGAGCAGAATGTCGAATATGGTCTCGCACACATTTCGCGCCTCGAGCGAAAGCAGCGAGCGGCGGCGATGCTGGAGGAATTTCGCATCGCGCACTTGCGACAGCAGCGGCCTCAGGAAATATCAGGCGGGGAGCGGCAGCGAGTCGCGCTGGCGCGAGCGTTGGTGACCGACCCGTCTGTGCTGTTGCTGGATGAGCCGCTGGCAGCGTTGGACGCAGCAACCAAGGCAAAGATAATCAACGATCTTCGTCG
Organism: Candidatus Sulfotelmatobacter sp.; assembly: GCA_025462865.1. GTDB lineage: Bacteria > Acidobacteriota > Terriglobia > Terriglobales > Acidobacteriaceae > Sulfotelmatobacter. The sequence goes on from JAOAPI010000117.1 coordinate 56,175, forward strand.
CTGGAATGAGGCCCATCGCATCCCGATTCTGTACGTCACTCACAGCCGCGAAGAAGTGATCGCTCTGGGCGAACGCGTACTGGTAATCGAGCGTGGCCACATCATCGCGCAGGGCGCTCCACATGCTGTGCTGAGCGCCCCTCTTCAGGAAACAGTGGCGCAGTTGGCCGGTTTTGAAAACATCTTCGATGCGAAGGTCTGGCTGGTGCACGAAGATCGCGGCACGATGACGTGCCGATTGCCAGGCGAACCATCAGATAGCTTTGTGCTACTGGAAACACCTCTGATTCGGGCAGAACAGGGCTCCAACATACGCGTGGGAATTCGAGCGGGCGACGTTCTGCTTGCCATCACAGAGCCGGTTGGACTGAGCGCCCGCAACGTGATTGCCGGCCGCTTGGTTTCGCTGGAAAGGCGGGACATGATGATCGTGGTACGTGTGAATTGTGGAGTTGAGATCGAGGTTCACCTCACGCTGGCAGCGCGCGACTCCCTGGGTCTGGTTGAGGGAAGCGAGGTCTGGCTGGTGATTAAGACATACTCTTGTCATCTTATGCAGAAGTGAGACGCATGAAATCAAAATGCGGGTTTCATCCTTGACGCTGCATTTGCAATTCTGGCTTCAGCATTTTCCATCTTGCTTTGGTCAATCTCAATTACCGCGATCCACTGGCCCTTGCGCTGTTCGGAAAAAACGATACGACCGGCAAGAATCTGGGCTACCGCGGGAGGCGGAAGGTCGCGGTGAAAGCCAAAAAAACGAGTTTTCATTTTAGTCCACCATCGCCACCGATCCCACAGTGCGGGTCCGGGTTCATACTTGGTGGAGAAAATGAGTGCGACTTCATAGTTGGACCGGAGTTCGGCCGCCGACAGCACTTCGTCCATCGAGAAGTCCTCGATGCGGACCACTCGCATCGGCCGAGTAATGTAACCGAGCCAGGGACGCGCAATCTCATCAGAGGCGGGCCACGCCGTGAGCACGCGAGCCATTGGGTAACGAGCTTCCAGAAAACGTTCGCCATCTTCGTGCAGCACGATGTGACCCCGGTATGCGAGATTGTCTTCGGGCGAGAATCCGTAGTGAGGGTTCCAGAACCAGGCCAACACAAAGGCCAGCGCAATAAATGTTATTGTCGCGCGCCACAGTTTCAATCTTCGCCACAGCGTGGAGACTGACAGAATGATGACCAGGGGAACTACGGGGAGCATATAGCGAGCCAGCACCGCGCCACCAATCAGCGCCATTGCGACCACGTAAGCGACCGTCACTACGTAGAAAATCATTTGGATGGAGATGCTGATTCGTGCTCGCTCAGAACCGTCATCCTGCTGCGGCGGCAATGTTTCCATCACAACCAGCGTGGCCAACGTTAGAACCCACAAGTGAAGATAGCCCGTTACCTGCCACAACCGGATAGCGAGAGCCAGAAGAAACCGGGTAAGACTCAGCGTTGCCGCCACGTTGTAGCGGAAGAACTCCGGATTGCCGAACACATATCCGGTGCGCGAGTAATGGAAGGCATACCAAAGCGCGAGCGGGAGGGCCGGAAGCAGCAGCAATGCGATACGCGGCAAGGAAGTGATGGCCGAGGCGCGGAAATCGGCATGCATCCATAACTTACGCAAGGAATTCCGTTGGACCAGCATGCCGACGGTTTCCCACGAGGCAAGCGCGACGGGGGTAAGAATCGCGGTCTCCTTCGTCAATGCCGCGAGGGCGAACCAAAGACCCGCCACGACCCATTGACCTTCTACATAGGCGGAGAGGGCCCAGAACGTCAGGCCCGCGGCGGCGAGGTCTACCTGTGCCAGAGAGCTTTGGGCAAAAAACACCGGATATAACGCCGTGAGCAGGGTTGATGCAATCGCAACATTTGTGTTCGAGACGCGTTCGGCCAGGCGAAAAACTCCAGACAGCGAAAAAGCCGCCAGAATTAGCATGGCCGTCCGCGTCACCAGCGGGGTGTAGCCGATCACCTTCCACCACAGAGCGAGCCATGCCATTACAAGGGGTGGGTGCGCGTTTGAAACGGTCGAATGGGGGATCAGACTTCCAGTAAGCAGGATGTCGCGGGCGGCCGGAATGTAGTAGCCGCCTTCGTCCCAGAAGTACGGTAAGTGCAGCAACGGAATGTGCAGCAGAAAAATGAATGCAAAAGCGATCGTGAAAACCAGGCTCGGGTAGCTGTCCGACCATCGCGCGCGACTATTCCGGTCGAACCGGTTCGCTCTCAGAATTTTCCTCCTGGAGAGTGCGGATCAGGTTTGATGAGGCTAGGGGTACCCTTGCAGCTTGCGAGGCCTAGTCTCCTCGAAGGGGTATGTCCTAGTGCACGGGACCCGCCGGAGTCATGCGCGGGTCAAGTTTTATCTCGCCAAACGCACTTTCGTAACCCGAGACATTCTGCTGCAAAAGCCCCAGCAGCGCCTTGGCCTGTTGCGGGCTAAGATAAATGCCCTGAAAGTTGCGGATCTCGACTTGCGTTTCGCTCTGCTGTTGCAGGGTTCCGAAAACCATGAAGAAGTCCCAGACATTCACCCGCATCTGGACACTATTTGCGTAGGCTTCGCGGTAATCAGGTGCATTGTTTAGCTTGACGTTAGGTTGCGCAGGAATACTCATAGCAAGGAAGTGTAAAGAATCATTGGGGCGGAAGGGAAGGTGCGGTGGTGGAAATTCTCTTATCATTAAAGGATTTACATCTGACAAGAAGTGTCAACCACTTCACAAGTTGCGGCTTTCCGGGTCTTAGAGGATTTGCCGCGAAAGTTCATGGTCGTTGGCTACTTTGCTGAAAGAAAAGGGCTTGTAGGATGTCACTACAGGGGTCGACTGGCGTTCGAAGTGCGAGACCTCTAGGGTTCCTAATTTGAATTTTGAGAGTGCTCTATGACCCATAAGCCGCAGGATGGAGCAATTGAAGAATTTATTCTCCCGGAAAATCTGATGCCACTCGGATCTGTTCTGAGCGAAGGCATCAGTCCAATGGATGTGAGCAAGGTTCTTGCGAAGGTGTTCCGCGTACAGCACACCGAAGTCGCGCTGTTGAAGCTGGAAGGTGGCCTGCTCAAGTTTGTTTTTCCTGAGTATCTACGGACCACGGGAGCGATTCCAATTTCCAGTAAAGCGGTCGCCGCCCACACCGCGCTCAGCAAGAAATCTGAAATTTTCAATAATTTTGCGCGCGTAAAGCACGCCAGCATTTTCGAGACGATCAAATCGGCCGGAGCCGATGCCGATCTTCCAGCTTCGCCCGCTCCAATCCAGAAATTAATGTCTGTGCCGATTCTCGATCAGCAATTAGCTGTGATGGGCGTCATCCAGATTTCACGCAAGGGGCTGGACCCGCGCCATACACAGGATTTCAGCCGCGAAGATCTGCATGACCTTGAACTCGCAGCCGGAGTGCTGGCAGCCTCAAGCCTGATGCAGGCAAATTAATTCGCGGATCTTGCTACCGGCGCGCCCACCACGTCTAACTCAGGATTAGTCGTTTCGCCCGTTCGTACGCACACTTGTCCATTTCATCTTCCCGATGTATACAAAGTGCGCGGAGCTCTAATCCCCCTAGGTCGCGGAAAAGAGCGAATCGTCGCTACGAGGATTAAAAAATAAAAATGCGAATTCACAGGAAACTAGCCCTGCTTATTATGGGCATTGCCGCGCTCGTACTGGCAAGCATGGCTGCGCCGAGAAGCTTTGGGCAGGAACGGAAAGTAGTGAATCTAGCTCCTACCCGCGGACTGCCTTTCAACGACGGTATCGTGGCGGGAAACACTCTCTACATCGCCGGGCAGGAGGGGACCGATGAAACCTCCAAACTGGTGCCAGGAGGAATTGGTCCAGAGACGACCGCAACGCTTGAAAATATGCAGAAAGTTCTCAAAGCTGCGGGCTTCGAACTGAAGGACATCGTCAGTGTCACCGTCTATCTCGCCGACATTCATGAATTCGGCGACATGAACAAGGTTTACAGAACGGTTATGCCCGATCCCAAGCCGGCACGCGCAACCATCCAGGCGGCGGCCCTGGTCAATAATGCCCGCGTAGAAATTTCAGCGATTGCGGTGAAGCAAAAGTAGTGATGCCGCAACAGGGTTGGTGCGAAAGGGGGGACTCGAACCCCCACGGTTTTACCCGCCAGATCCTAAGTCTGGTGCGTCTGCCAATTCCGCCACTTTCGCAATGCTCACAATTATACAAAGTGGAGGTGGAGTTCTTTGGAGAAATCTGAACCGCAGAGGATTCGCGGTCTGAGAGGGACGTGGCATGGCTACGCACGACTCAAGCGGGCACAATGAGTCGTGCGCACCCTTAGGCGGAGAAATCTGGACACCAAACGACCGCGTTACTGAACGGCGTTCAGCCCCTGATAGATAAACATCCCGGCCAGCACCAGCAATAGCACTCCGGAGCCAGCGCCGAAAACCCAAACGGGGATGGTGAGCCGATTGACTCTCACCAGCAGTTCCGTTTGCTCCTGCTGCATATGTGAGTTTGCGTCGTCCAAATACAACTGCTCATCCTCATGCATAGTGAGTGTGCTCCGATAGATGAGGAGAATGATCAAGCCGACAGTGAAAACGCCCCACACGATCGCAAGCCCAAGCAATAAAGGAGTCCACGTCCATGTCATAGGCCACCTCGCCAATTTGCAAGCGTTGGGCAACTCCCTCGAAGTCCGGTTGTGGGCACGGATTTGGCCTCCGAAACCTCGGGGAGGGGCCTAACGCAGACATTATAGACCCGTTGGCAAGTGCAGCCTGTGGAATCGGACTCGGCCCCTGAGGCATCTAAACCCTTGAGACGAAAGTGCGGGAACCTGAGTGGTGCCTGCCGGAGCTTGCTACGCTCTGTTATAATTTAGATACTTTAGAGCCAAGGAGATACGAATGGCTACGACGACCGTTCCCGAAGTGAAGACTAACGTTCCTGAAACAGAAGTAAAGAAGACGCCGCCAGTGTCGCTAACCGCCAACGCGGTGACCAAGGTTAAAGAGATTATGGGCCAGCAGACTCCGGTGCCCGCCGGCTTGCGTATCGGCGTAGTCGGTGGTGGCTGCTCTGGCTTCTCTTATTCCATGCAGTTTGAAAATGCCGCTGGAATGATGGATAAGACTTTCGATATGGAAGGGCTCAAGGTGTTCGTGGACGCCACTTCCGTAATGTATCTCAATGGCTGCATCGTGGATTACGTCGAGACCCTCGAAGGCGCCGGCTTCAAGTTTGAGAATCCGAACGTGAAAAGCACCTGCGGCTGCGGATCATCGTTCAGCGTGTAAAAGATTTCGTGCGAAACAGTAGTGAACGGCCTCATCTCCGATGAGGCCGTTCTTTTTTTGTATTGCTTCTATTGTTGCGGCGGCGGATTCGAAGGCGGTTGAACCGGCGTCATGTTCGAGCTTGGACTATTTCCGAGTGGGGTTGGCTGATTGCCAAAGCCGGATGGTTGACCGAACGGACTGGTCGTAGATGTCCCAGGTTGCACAGTCTGCCCTAAGCCTCCGATTCCCTGAAGGGACGGCTGGTTTGGCGTGGTGATCAAGCCGCCGCGGTCCATGGCGGGATCGTACACAAATTGCCACTCGTTGTATTTCTTCTTCTTGTTGAACTCCCGGATGGTAGTTTTTTTGCTGGCACTGGCCACCCCCACGATAGGGCCGCTGGCAACGAGTTGGCCGGAGGATGATTGATCGCCGGAGCTTCCGGAGCCCGAGCTAGTTTTGGTGGAACTCGAATCATCCGAATTGGAGGAGGATGAATTTTGAGAAGAATCTCCGCCGGCGGCTGACTTTGTAGAGGCGGAGTTCGATGCGTTCGCGGAATTTGAATTGCTAAACCCGCTGCTTGCAATTCCGCCGAAGGCAGACGGCTGGGAGAACGAACTTGAGCCGTTCAACCCACCTGCTTGTGATCCGATGGCGTTTGCACCGGGAATAACTCCTCCCGCGATGCCACCCGCAAGTGTTACCCCGGGCTCTCCATAGTGAAGCAACTTGAAATCCTGGCCGCTGATTGGGTCTTTATAGCGCTTACGAAGAAATCGCAGGTTGTTGGTATTGTCGAGATCTTCCAGACGGGTTGGATAGCGTCCGAATTTTTTGTAATAGGCTCGGATGGCGCGGGAGTATTGCACCCCGCGGTGAACCATTTCCTGCTCGCGATCCCGCCGAATTCCAAAAGAAATTGTAGGAAGGGCAACGGCAGCGGTTATAGCCATGAGGGCTACAACAAGCAGCATCGTAATGAGGACATAGCCCTGCTCATGCCGGCGAAGCCGCTGTGGAGCGAGACGCGTTCCATAAAGTGACGCCATTGGAATTGTCGAAAAGAACTGAATCCTACCCTTGCGTGAGCGGTATGCTCTGTGGCGGACCACTGCCCACCACGTCCTGGATTTCCACGGATGTTGGAGAAATCCGCACTACCTTGTAGCGGCGGTCGATAATCTCTCCCTCACCCGCAATAAAGACATCCTCTCCCTTTGAGAGAAAAATTTTCTTTGCTTCTCCTGGTTTGCTCGCGAAGCCGAAGAACTTCAAAGGAATTGGCGGCGGCGCTGCTACTGAGGGTAATTGGAACGCCTTCGTGTCCGCCCCTCCCGCAGCTCCAGAAGCCATGGGAATGGGTATGACGGGATCCGGCTGCGAGACGAAAATGTTTCTTCCGGATCCTTCGTACTTGATCTGTTCCGCGGAGGCCAATTGGTCAAGGTGTAACGTAGGATCCAGGCTTTGCGGCGCGCGCTCCTTTTTTCCCGCGGCCGAACCAGAACCCCGGCGCGCGGCTGAACGCGGGGCCTTAGTGATGGTTCCTTCCGGGCTAGCGGTCGTCGTCGAAGGCGAGGTCGAAGCAATGGTCGAAGAAGAAGGCATAAACTGGAAGACGACGATCAGCAGGAGAACCACTCCCAGCACGGCTGCTGCGATCATCTGCTTCCGGTTTTCAACGCCGAGCTTCACTACGAACCTGCCTTTAAATAAGTTTCCAGCTTCAGCTGCAATTTGATTGGCCCCTTCGGTTCTCCGGCCAATGCGATGTCGCTGATAAGAAAAAATGTGTCATCCCGTTCCAGCGCATTGATAAACTTCGCCAGCGAAACGTAATTGCCCGAAAGTTCGGCGTCCATCTCGACCGGCCGCAAGCGGCCGGCTTCTTCGTCCTGCACCTTGTACTTGGCTTGCTCGATAGTCACGCCATTGGCAGCGGCCAGTTTGCCGAACTGAGTAGCAATCTGGGACCCCTGAGAAGGGAATCGCTTCTTGTAGAAATCTGTGATCTGCCGGTTCGCGGTAACTACTTTCTTGTCCAGATTCGTGAGCGGCTTAACCTGATGGGTCTTAATCTGCAGTTCGCCCCAAAGCTGGTCCAATTGCTGACGCCGGGACTCGGTCGATCCCACCACTGGCGAGATGAGAGCGACGACCGCAATAACATCGACGGCCGCAAGGATTCCGAGGGCGGCCTTAATGTTTTTTCGGGTCTGGCGCAAATCGGGCATCAGGGCTTACCCCGCTTCGATGTCTCTATCTTATTTGTCTTTGTGCTTTTTGGTTCCAGAGAAGGCGAAGTATCGGGCACGTAAATTCCATTGATGTCGAATTGAATCGTGTCGCCGCTCCCAGATTGTGCGTAACGCTCCTGCTGAATATACGTTTGCTTGAAACGTCGGGAGTCTTCCATGCGCCGGGCCAGTTCCACCGCACGTTCGCGGGAATCGCCGGCGACTACCATTTTCAGCTTCAGCTGATTATCCTCATCGAATTCGGGATGAATTGAAACCAAGTGGACCCTTGTCGGCATTACTTTTTCCAGGTCTTCCAGAACATGGGTCCAGGAGAGCGATTTGCGATCAATCAATTCGTTCAGAAATTGGGATTGATCCCGCGTAGCGCGATTCTCAGGCTGATTGAGAAAATCCTGGGCACGCTGGCGAGTCTGATCCCGCAGGGCAATCTCTGCGCGATAGCTGGCAATCGTCGCGTGATCGCGGCGCGCGGCAAACCAGCCCATGATCGTGAAGGCCAGTAGAGCGAGCGTGAAAACCGCCGTCGCGATCAAAGCCGTCCCCCAGCGAAGCCAGAACTGACGAGCATCTTCATACGGCTGGGTCGCGAGATTAATGTCTAGACGCATGATTTACGAGCAAACTCCAGATGACGAACACAAACGATAAAACTACGAAATCAGAGCTCCTACCACACCGGCCATTCTCCATCGCGGGACCGAACCGCCGGTGCTGATTCCCAATTGCGAAGACGTAACCAGCTCCTGAACTTCCGCATCGGTCTGCGCCCGCAAGGCCGGAGCTGCGCTTCCGATATCGGAAATCCCCGCGACAAATATCTTTTCGATATTCAAATGATACGTGTCCTGAAAAAAGACTACCGACGGATAAACCTCTTCGGCCAACTGCTCCCCTGTTATCGTCACACCCCGCGTATTTTCTAGGGTGCGAAAGAGCTGCAATTGTTCGGCATTTAAAATTGCAATACTAGTAGTCCGAGCATCCACTTTTACGATCAGTGTCGGGCCCTCTCCGGATGCGGCACCCAAGGCTGCCATCATCGAAGGCATTACCACTCCCGGGCTGAATCCAGCATCGCGAAAGGCGGCTTCATAATCTTCAACTACGCTGGCGAGGGCGACTGCGGCAACTACTCGAACGCTTCCATTCGATTTTTGGGCGTGATAGGAAACCCGCGCTTTATCGACATCGAAAGGCAGCGATTTCTTCATGCGAAACCGCACCACGCCGGCGGCTTCTTCTGCGTCTGTGGGCAAGGTATCGAATTCCAGCAACACTACCCGCACGGCGGCATCCGGAACGATGGCAATCACGTCGTGGGATCGCCCAGCAACGCTGCCTAGCGCTTCTTCGACGGCCGCCCTAACGGCATCCCGTTGACGCAAGTTGCCTTCGACGAGGTCAGGGACCACACTGCCGGGGGCCAGATCGCGAGCGGCGGATGCTTCCAGGCTCAAGCCATCCTCGGCCACTCGACCAACCAGGACGCGGTCAGCGGCGATCTCGCACGCCAACTTTGGTTTGGGCGACTTGGAACCAGAGCTCATTTTCAGAATCCAACTCTCTTCCTCTGTATCTATCTACAATTCAAACTCGCTCCGAGACGAAATGCAATAGCTGGTATGGCACGGCAGGCAGTCGCCAGTGATCAGTGGCCAGTGATGTCGTGATCAGCGATCTTGGAACTCGCCTCTGGAAACTGGTTACAGATCACTGATCACTCTCTTCTACCGCATGGCTTCGATGAAGGTGACCTTGTTGATCTCTTTCAAGGTGGTCAGGCCAAGACGAACCTTATCCAGCGCTGATTCGCGCAGAAATCGCATCCCTTCTTCGCGGGCCGCGCGGCGGATTTCCGACGTCGGTTTCTTAGCCAGAATCATTTCCCGCACCCGATCGCTCAAATCCAGTAACTCGTGTATTGCGGTTCTGCCTCGGAAACCCGTCCCGGCGCACTCGATGCAGCCCGGCCCTTCATACAGCGCCACCTTCGACCACTGCAACGGATCCAGTCCGCTGGCTTCCAGTACGTCGGGTGGATAATTCACTTGCGTCCGGCAGGATTCGCAGATCAACCGCACCAGGCGCTGCGCCAGAATGCAATTCAATGCCGAGACAAAGTTGTAAGGCTCGACGCCCATATTCAGGAAGCGTCCGATCACGTCGACCACGTTATTGGCGTGGACAGTCGTGAAAACCAGGTGGCCGGTCAGAGCGGACTGAATGGCAATCTGCGCGGTTTCCGTATCGCGGATTTCGCCAACCATGATCTTGTCAGGATCGTGGCGGAGAATCGAACGCAAACCGCGGGCGAAGGTCAGTCCTTTTTTCTCGTTGACCGGAATCTGAGTGATGCCGCGCAACTGATATTCGACCGGATCTTCAATGGTGATGATCTTGTCTTCGTCGGTCTTGATCTCATTTACCGCAGCGTAAAGCGTGGTGGTCTTGCCGCTTCCGGTCGGTCCCGTAACCAGGACCATGCCGTAAGGTTCTTTGATGTAGCGGCGGAACTTACGCAAGTCGTCTTCGTCAAAACCCACCACATCGAGAGTCAGAGTGCGAAACTTCTCGCTCATCGATTCTTTATCGAGCACGCGGAGCACGGCGTCTTCGCCGTGAATCGACGGCATGATGGAGACACGGAAGTCGATGGCGCGTCCGTTGTATTTCACTCGAAAGCGGCCGTCCTGCGGCACTCGGCGTTCGGAAATATCCAGTTCGCTCATCACTTTGATACGGGAGATGACGGTGGAGTGGTGCTCTTTGCCGATAGGCGGCATGGCCTGTGTCAGCACGCCGTCGATACGAAACTTGATGACCACCGAGTCGTCACGTGTCTCAATATGGATGTCGGAAGCGCGGCGCTGCAAGGCAGTAAAGATGGTCGTATCGACTAATCGGATGATCGGGCTGGTGTCGCCCGCAGCCGTCAGCTTGTCGATGGTAAGGGTTTCTTCAGCGCCCGTGGCCTCGTCTTCGCGGATGATCTGAAAGCCTTCGCTAGCCTCTTCCAGAACTCGCTGCGATTGCTCGGTCTTCTTGAGAATGTCGCTGATTTGTTTCAGCGTGGCGACTTTGGTGACGATCCGTTTCTGCAGCAGCAGGCTGATCTCGTCGATCATCATCAACTGGCTTGGATCGGCGATGGCAATGGCCAGCTTGCCATCGGCAGTCTCTTCGAGGGGCACGAAGTTGTAACGGAACATCAGTTCCGGAGAGAACTTTTTGAACAGCTCATGGTGAAGCTGAAAATCAGTGAGATCCACAAACTCGCAGCGATAGCGGCGTGCGACATCCTGCGCGCGCTCAAGGTCGGTGATGGGATTTCCCGTGGTCACCACCTGCCCGCCATTTTCGCCGTGTACAAAAAGTGATTTCTTTTCCGCCATTGCCATTCAAATCCCCGCGTTCATTCCGAGCGCCAGCCTAGTGGGCTCCCTGCATTCCCAGGCTGAAAATCGGTAAATACAACGAAATCATCACCCCACCCACAAAGATCGCCATCACGATCAGAATCAGCGGCTCAATCAGTGCCATGGAAGCCGCCAATGCCGTTTGCACGTCTTCCTCGTAGAACTCTGCAACGGAGTTCAACATCGCCGGCAATGCGCCAGTCGACTCTCCAACTTCGAGCATTTCCACCGCGAGACCTGGGAAGATATCCTGCTCTTCCAAACTGCTGGCCAGTCCCTGCCCTTCGCGAACTCTTACGCTCGCGCGCATAACGCCCTTCAAAATACGCCTACTCGTCATAGAACTGCCGGCAGTCTCCATTGACGGAACCAGCGGCAAGCCCCCCTGCAGTAGAGTCGCAAGCATGCGCGAAAAAGTTGCCACCTGGTGTTTCAACCGGATATCGCCCAGCAACGGCAGACTCAAGATCACGCGATCAACCTGATCGCCGCCGCTATCAGTCTTCCGCCATTGCACAAAAAGAACAATCGCCAGCGCGCCTCCCACCGCAATAAATGGGAAGTATTTCTGCGCCGCTACTCCTACGGAAAGCATAAACAGCGTGATTGCGGGCAGTTTCGCATCCAGGCTATTGAACAACTCGGCAAACTTCGGAACGACGTACGTGAACAGAAACATGACCATGAGCGTTACCACAATTACCAACAGCGTGGGATAGATCAGGGACACGACGAGTTTCTTGCGGAAGGTCATCGTCAATCGCTGGAAATTAATGTACCGGGACAGCACCTCGTCGATGTTTCCGCTTTTTTCGCCAGCCATGAGTGTGGTGGTGTAAATCTTCGGGACCATGGCGTGCGTGGCGAAAGCGTCCGAAAGCAACTCACCGCCTTTTACCCTCTCCCGAACATTTTCGAGAACTTGCCGCAGGTGACCATCCCTTTGCCGCTTGATCAGGAGATCGAGAGAATTCAGGATCGGCAATCCCGCCTTGATCAGGGTCAAAAATTGCTGGTTGAATACCAGAAACGAACTCTGTTTGATCTTGCGGCGGCGGCCCATTGTAAAGCCGCCCGACAACAACCCTTGAGGCTTTACCCAGTGGACCAGGTATCCCTGCGAGACGAAGCGGTCACGCACCTCCGCAACAGAGTAGCCTTGCTCAATCTGCTGGTGGGTATGACCGCGCTCGTCCGCGAGTTTTACGACGAATTCCGCCATTTACCTGTCTACTTTTTCTTCTGCCGGAGCAAGACCCTATCGGCTCAGTCTAACATTCCGGCTTCCGATACTCACTGCTGAGGCCGACCGAATGGCCGTGTTCTGGTACCGCAAGTAACAACGACTACTCCGTAAAAATCCAATCGGTGCCCTCCTACCTTTGGCTCGGAAGGATGGGATGGAAAGTGTAAGCGTAACAACCTTATAATCATGCGAATAGACGAATTGTTGCAACCTTAAGGTCCGGGGTCTCCTTCGATTGTTCCCGTTCCCGGGGGAGGTCGGAACCGAAACAAGCCTTCGGAGATTGCCTCGTCCTCCTTCTGGTCGCTAAATCGATATTCAGTGACGGATCCGTCGAGTTCGTCGATCACTATTCTCACAATCCTATGGAGCGGATCTATTTCCAGCAAAATTTCGCTGATCCGCTGCGCCATCGCTTGCGGAACCCCTCGTAGGACAACGTCTCCGGCGGTAATAGGCGCAACATCCGGGGCCAGCGATAAGCCTTGTAATTCCTTTTCCAGCTTGCTCTTACCTAGTAAAAACGCCAGGGGAGAACGAATGTCGTCCAGCTTCCGTGCCTCCGTTCGGCGCGCCTGTCGCTCTTCCGGAACGTAGAACCAAGCATTCTTGCCATCGCTGACAAACAGCTTCTCCCTTGGAGAACGATATTCCCACCGCATCTTGCCAGGTTTTTTCAGGCCCGCCTTTGCCAGCCACAACGTGCCGGACTCAGCCCGCTCGATGCCTGAACCGCGATAAATCTCTGTGAACTGCGCTTGTAAGCTGCGCAAATGGTTGTAGTGCTGATCCACGGCTGCGGCAATCGCGTGAACGTCTCTTGCGATGACCACGGGCTTTGAGGGGAGCATGACGACTAATACCGCAGCGAAGAACGCAATCATCGTTTACGATTCTACGCTGGAAGGCTTGATCATTTTTCGCTGGGCGGGGTTGGCTCGTCGGACTCGCTGGTTTCACAATGAGTGGAAGCTCAGTTGAAATACCCGCTCCTGCGCTTTTGAATGTTCTGCAGACGACAGAAGCTGCTCCGCTTCAGGTTTGATATTCCTCGACTTACAGCTTCGCACGGATGTAGCCAGACTACAGTTGCGATTATCGTCCCTTCAAGCCCACTGCGTCGCTCCTTTCACGAGGAGAATTTTGAGAAGAAACATCGTTCTCTGTTCGCTATAGAACGTTTCAGAACGAAGAGCGATGAGCTATTAGCAGGCGCTTCTCAACGAGGAAACTATGTCGCAGATGGCGGACCCTATCCCCGAAGTACCCGTCGCTCACTCCGAAACTTCACCCCTAGGGCCAATTCCCGTTACGGGCATGCCTTTGAATTTAGAGCCTGGCCACGAATTGAATGCCTTCTGGTTAATTGAGACCGCAAGAAACATCGGAACGTCGTGCAGGTCCGCCAGGGACTACAGTGCCGGTCTATTGAGTGGCACGCGTGAGAAAACCCGTGAATTCACCGCGCGGCTACGCGATCGAGCAGAGAGAGTGAAGGAAGAGCCGTTAACAATTCTGGCTGTCATCGCCGGTGCTGCAGCTGTGGCGGGCGTGGCGTCCCGGGTGTGGAGGTCAAGCCGTTATGAGTAGCGCAGCCAACGGACGCACTTTGGCGGAAGTCATGTCGGACGCGAAGGAAGAACTCACTCAGTTTGTGCAAACACGATTCGAGTTGCTGAAAACTGAGTTGGAGCAAAAATTTAAGTTGCTGAAGGTCGCCGGCTTACTTGCTGCCGTTGCCGCGGTGTTGATCGCGACCGCGTACCTATTTCTGACCGTCGCACTGGCGGCTTTTGTGGCTGCTACTTTCGCTGATAGCCCTTACCGGTGGGTTTTTGGATTTCTGGCGGTCGGAGTTTTGTGGGGTCTTCTGGGCGGGATCGCGGGATATTTCGCAAAACGCGAGTTTGCTCTGAAGGGAATTGCCCCCAGCAGGACGATCGCAGTGTTGAAGGGCGATAAACTCTGGATTCAAAGCGAGGCAAAAAATCCATTATGAGCGCAAATCCCTTGGACAGATTGGAAATTCGAGCGCTGCAACAGCGCAATCAGGTGCACGGTACGATCGACGAATTGAAGGGCAAGGTCGAAGAAGCGAAGGCGAAACTGGATCTGAAAACGAATGCTCGAGCGCACCTGTTGGGGGCTTCTCTAGTCGTGTCGGCCATCGGTTTCGTCGGAGGATATGGGCTAGCTGGTCTCTTTACCCGTCGTTAAAAAACGATTTGTTTTATCAACGCAATGAGGAGATGCCAATGCCTGTTTTCAATCGCCTGGCGAAGATAGTGGGAAAGCCAATTCCGAGGGTCATCACACCGCGAATTCACAGCATGGTTGATTACATAAGCGTGGCAGTGTTTCTGGCGAGCGCAGCTCGGTTTTGGCGCCGCAACAAACGTGCCGCTATGGGCTCTCTCATATGCGGTGGCGCAGAACTTGCAGTCGTCCTGCTCACTGATTATCCCGGCGGAGTGAAAAAGTTCATTAGTTTCCGCATGCATCGCGAGATGGACTATGGCTTGGCTGCAATGGCCGCCACGATGCCCGAATCCCTGGGTTTCAAGGAAGATGATGAGACGAAATTCTGTCGCCTTCAGGGCGCGATGATCACGCTCCTGGGCGAAGTGACGCAGACTTCTGCAATTCCGGCAAATCGTTCGCGCGGACGAGCAGCCTGAAAATCGCCTATGCCATCACTATGGAAATTTGGCGGCCTCACTCCTATCGTGGTGGTTCAGCGCGCGATCAACGAGTTGGGTCAGGATGAACTTTCCACGCGGTCAGCAGCGTTGTCCTACTATTTCATTCTTGCTCTCTTTCCAATGTTTTTGTTTCTGGTGTCGCTAATTGGACTTTTTGCCGGCCCGGAGTCTGAGTTACGGGAAAACATTCTTTCGGCCTTGGGGCGGATGGCGCCCGGCTTGGCTTCCGAATTGGTGCACAGTGTAGTAAGTGAGACCTCGAAAGCCAGCAGCCACGTAAAAGTGGGTGCAGGCATCCTCGGCGCTTTGTGGGCCGCTTCTGCGGGCATGAGCGCTGTCGTGGTCTCGTTGAATGTCGTCTACAAGCTCAAAGAGACACGGCCCTGGTGGAAACAGAAACTCACAGTTGTCGGACTGACGATGGGATTAGCGGTGCTAATCATTCTCGCGCTCGGTCTGATTCTTTATGGAGGCAAGATCGGCCAGTTGGTGGCGATGTCGGTCGGACTTGATGATGTATTCAAAGTTGTCTGGGGAGTACTTCAGTGGCCGTTATCGTTCGCTGCAATGTTCCTGGCATTCTCACTTATTTATTATTTCGGTCCCAACACACAAGGATCGTGGCACTGGGTAACACCGGGAGCCGCACTGGGAGTGGCAATCTGGCTTCTGGCATCGTTGGGATTCCGCCTTTATCTGCATTTTTTTAATTCTTATAACGCGACTTACGGCTCGCTGGGCGCCGTCATTATCCTTTTGCTTTGGCTATACCTCACCGGGGTTGCAATCTTGATAGGAGCCGAATTGAACTGGGTGATCGAAGACGAGGATAGAAGTATTGCGAGGCATGAGGCCGCAATACAGCGCGTCCAGCGGCAAATGAAGGCGGCGTGATCTTCTGGCTACAATTTAATCGTTCAAGCGCTCTCTGGCTTGACGTTGGAAAATTACATCAGCCGCTGGCCAGCCCGCGGTAACGGCCGACACGCCCGACGCGACGGCTGACTGAGGGATTCGGCGGTGCTTGGGTGATCGGCCGAACATTGCCACTACTGTTGTTGTTTTGGTCGGAGCGGAAGCGTAACAGCGCGGCAATATTCCCGACCTTGTCGAATTCGGAATCACCATCCACATAAAACAGTTCAATGTCCTGGCGGATTACGCGAGGCAGAATCGCCTCGGCCACATCTACAACCTCGCGCGTCTCGCGGCCACACGCGGGACAAAAGCTCACGAGATGGGCGTCCAGATGACCGCAGCCGGCGCACTCGACGGCTTGAGCGTGATAGCTTTGGCCCACCAGTAGAGTCTGCACTTCGCCGGATTCGAGGGAGCGCAGCACGCGACGCAGTCCAGTGACACCGCGAGCGCTGCTGCGGGCCTGGCTCAGGGTCTCTCGAACCGCCTCGTCGCAACGTTTCTTTTGCGATTCTGCGAAAAGTTGTTCGGCATGAGACCGGATTTCGTCGCGGCTTACGTGGGCGACCTCGGCGGTAAAGCGACCGAGCAGTTTCTGCGAAGCGTAAGAATGCAGTTGCGCTGCGAACTGCGGCCAGTGAATGTCCAGGCAACCCAGCATCCAGTTGTCGAACATTCCTTTCTCCAGTGCATCCTTAACGAAATCAGCGACGGTCTTGAAATGCTGACGTACCTCATCGGCAACGCTGCGCTCTGCGTGACCAGCGTCGTACCCCCTGAAGCCATCGCTGCGGCCACGGTGCGGAAGCGGATGAAAGAAATCCATGCGTTCAGTCAGCTCGCCGACACGGAGCTCGAACAAGCGAGCGCGATGGCGATCGAGTAGCACAATGCCCAGACTGGGAAGCGATCCGAGGAGCTGTGTCAGGGGCTTCAGGTGGAAATGCCGATCGACCACCAGCTGCGCGCCGCTGAGGTGGGCGGGCAAGTCGTACTCGCGCCAAAAACGCTTCGCGGCACAGGCAAACACGGCCTTGGCGTGCGCACCATTGCCGCGTAGCTCTTGCGACACGCGGACGATGCGGTCGAGATCGGCACGTGCCGCCTCACTTTTTAGCCTGCTTTGGTTTTTCTCTTCCAACTGGCGCAGCGCTTCGCGAGCCAGATCCTTAATAAGGATCGCTTCTTCTTTATGGGCTTTATTCCGGGGCGTTGAGGGCTGAAAGTAGAAACTCAGAGCGCAGGCGCCGTCATCTTCGAATTGTGCTAGTTCGTGGATTTCTTCACGAGTAATCATTCTTAGCCCCTACTCCTTTGTTTGGAATTGAATTTACGCGGTCCCGGTATTGGCAAATCGTCCCTTGAACTGACGAACGAAAGCGGGCGATTTGCGCAAGTGATCGCGTGCGGCAGAAATAGATTTCGATACATGGTCCGGGTGAACGCCGGTGATCGCAGAGATTTCGTCGACGCCGAAGCCTTCGATTGCGTACAGGAGAAATGCTTCACGATGGGCCGGGACCACGTCGCGGAGAGCGGTGGCGATGAGCCGCAGCATTTCGTCCGTGCCAACGATCTGTTCCGGCGTCGACACGCGGCCGTCAGCGATGACGGTTTCTTCCGTAAGGGCTTCGTCAGGCTGGTGGAACTGCAATTCCGGCTCATCGCTGGCCCGGACGTTTTGGACGCGGGCCGACTCTTCCAGGCGAACCGCACCACCATTAGTCCCCTCCGGACGGGAAAGTTCATCGAGCGCTCGCAGCGCCAGGCGATAGAGCCAGGGTTCCAGAGCCATGCGCTCCGGTTTTTCCATATCATCACCGAGAGCGGCGGCGATGGCTTCATCGATGACTTCCTCTTTTCTGATCGAGTCTTCCACAACCATGTCAGAAGCTTCGCGAAAATATATGGCGCGTTCTACAAAGCGCTCGAGGCGTGAGAGATTTACATTGACGTACGAGCGCACGTCCTCGGACGAGACTGTCGCAGGAAACACCGCGGCCAGCGTCTGCTCGAAGGGAACCGAAACATTTCGTCGTGCCGAAGCTTCATTCTGGCGGCGTGGCCATTTATGGGTAGAGCGAAGCAGTTGCTTATGCTTGTTGACTTGGTGCAAGAGATCGTCGAATGCACTCTTCACTGCGGCTGGTACGGATGAAGCGCTGGAGTGTACGGCCATCTGACCGGAAGGCAGGCGCAGGTTGAGTGAAACGGTAATTCCTTCGTGTCCTGGAGTCTCCTCAACCATACCCTTCAGATGGATGAGGTCTGGACGAAAAACTTGCAGACGATTTTGCAGTTTTTCAATGTGGATTTGAATCTCTTTTTCGGACGCGGGAGTTTTCTGAAGACGGTAACTAATGTGGACGTTCATGAGCACCTCAAGCTTGCAAACCGAGCGGAGCAAACTAGTGCTTTCTAAATCGATTCTACACCCGCATGAGATGTGGAAAAGCAAAATACACGATGTAATTTTCGACACAAATGTGTTGGAAAGTTGCAGGCAGCGCGAATGTTAATGCAAACTTATTTGGCGGCGAATGGACATGGCAGATATGATCCGTGACATGAAACTGGCAAGATTTTTACTCGTCGCGTCCCTGGTGGCTTCGACCAGCGCTCAAGCAAGATCCGAAACTTCGGTAAAAGAAGTTGAGGCCGTCTATCCGGATGCATATGCGCTATATCTCGATCTGCATCAGAATCCCGAACTCTCTTCCCACGAAACCCAGACTGCAGCGAAACTGGCGAGCCGATTGCGGAGCCTCGGTTATGAAGTGACGGAACACATCGGAGGCACGGGGATTGTCGCAATCTTGAAGAATGGCTCAGGGCCGACTGTCATGCTGCGAACCGAACTAGACGCGCTTCCGGTGGAGGAAAAGACCGGGCTCTCCTACGCGAGCAAGGTTCGAACTAAAGATGATGCGGGACACGATGTTTCAGTGATGCATGCTTGCGGCCACGATCTGCACATGGCGGCAATTGTGGGCACGGCAACGATCATGGCGCACAGCAAAGATAGTTGGCACGGAACGTTGATGCTGATTGGCCAGCCCGCGGAGGAAACGATTGCCGGTGCGAAGGCAATGCTCGACGATGGCTTCCTGAAAAAATTCCCCAAGCCCGATGTGGCTGTGGCGATGCATGTCGGCAATAACCTCCTGGCGGGGCAAGTTGGAATTGTATCGGGCATTTACAACACGAATGCTGACTCGCTGCGGATCACTATCTATGGAAAGGGCGGGCACGGCTCGGCGCCGCATACGGCGATCGATCCGATTGTGATCGCTGCCCGAACCATT
Source organism: Candidatus Sulfotelmatobacter sp. (assembly GCA_025462865.1). Taxonomy (GTDB): domain Bacteria; phylum Acidobacteriota; class Terriglobia; order Terriglobales; family Acidobacteriaceae; genus Sulfotelmatobacter. The sequence goes on from JAOAPI010000117.1 coordinate 75,294, forward strand.
CTGGCTTTGCAGACGATCGCCTCGCGCGAAGTGAAGCCGGGGGATATGGCGGTGGTCACGGTCGGCTATATCCACGCCGGCACCAAGAACAACATAATCCCAGACCAGGCTGAGATGGGCGTGACGGTCCGCACGAACAAAACGGAAGTACGCAAGCAAGTGCTGGCGGCCATTGCTCGGATTACCAAGGGGGAAGCGGAGGCGGCAGGCGCGCCGCGGGAGCCTTCGATCGAGCATTATGAAGGCACGGACCTGGTGTACAACGATCCAGCGCTGGCGCAGCGGCTGCGGGGCACGCTGGAAGCGGCGCTAGGCAAGAGCAATGTGGTGATGGGAGAGCCAATCACGGCGTCGGAGGATTTCTCTTATTTTGTGGAACAGGGAATTCCGGGATTTTATTTCAGTCTGGGTGGAGCAGACCCGGAGAAGTTCGCGCAGGCGAAGGCTGAAGGGACAAGGTTGCCGTCGAATCACTCTCCTCTGTTTGCGCCCGATGTGGATCCCGCGCTGCATACGGGGATTGCGGCGGAGGTGGCAGTGCTGAGGAATCTATTGAGTGGATCGGCAGAAGAGCTGCATAAGAGTATCGCGGAGGTACCGGCGGCGCAGTAACTTAGCAAGTGGCTCAGTTTCCCGATTGCCGACAATCCGCTCGGGAACCCGTGTGCTAAGGGAGATAACCACTCTAGTGTTGCCGCTAAGAGATCACGAACTTATCTTTTTCAATGCCATCTCGACACTCTTCGTTACGGGGAAGATCCAGTCTTCCGATCGTGCCGGAGCTCCCGATAACGGAAACAATCGACGAGGTGATCGTTTACCATTCCAACGGCCTGCATGTGGGCATAAATGACTGTCGAACCAACGAAACTGAATCCGCGATGCTTGAGGTCCTTGCTGAATTCATCCGATTCGGATGAAGTCGCTGGAATCCGCCCCATGGCCTTCCACCGGTTGAGCTTCGGCCGTCCGTCAACGAAACGCCAGCAGTAGGAGTCGAAGCTTCCGAACTCTTCCTGGATTTTGAGAAACGCCCGTGCGTTGCGCACGGCGGCCTCAATCTTCATACGGTTGCGAATGATCTCAGAATTTAATATGAGCTTCTCGATTCGTCGAGCCGTGTATCGCGCGACTTTCTCGGGTTCAAACCCATCGAAAGCGCGCCGATAACCCTCCCGCTTTTTCAGTACAATCGTCCAGCTCAACCCGGCCTGCGCAGCTTCAAGCACGAGAAATTCAAAGTGCTTGCGGTCATCGTGGACGGGGACGCCCCACTCGCGATCATGATATTGGAGCATCAGCGGATTATCTCCGACCCAGGAGCATCGTTTTTTTGTCACATCGTCGTGCATAGAGGCTTCCTCTTGAGCTTTGGCCGCAGTTGGCTTGTATGGATGCAATCTTAAGGCAAACCTGTCATCCTATACACGACCGTTTGTTCTGCAACGGAGGTCGCGATGGGCAATAACGCATCGCCGCAGCCAGATAATACTCCGCAGACTTCATCCGAAGCTCCCTTCACAACATTCATTCAATTGGACGGGAAGTCCCCCGTTCCCTCGCAGTTTCGTACTCCGGGGACCTTTACGATCACCCGGCTCCAGTCGCCGGCAGGGCT